>JBJEWD010000018.1:0-14291 GCA_051884875.1 Kiritimatiellia bacterium | reverse complement strand
CGACCTTGTCCATGGCCGCCTCCATCCCCTTTGCAAAAATCCGGGATAAGGGTGTGTGCCACAATAAAATGAAGGGTGCACCGAGAAATTTATGCAGACACCCTCAATTTTCCAGTTGCTTTTCCAATCTGCATATCCCCCCCCGATAAGGGCGAGCGTCGGATTGCTCGGCTGGGGGAGGTTATAGTATAATACCGCGCAACCGATGAACGGCGAAAAGCAGATGTCAGATGCGTTCAGGACTGCGGCGATTCTCGCCGCGGCCGGCGGTTTCCTCGAAACCTATACCTTCCTGCTGCACGGACACGTCTTCGCCAACGCCCAGACGGGCAACATCGCCCTGTGCGGCATGGCAATCGCCCGAGGCGACGTCGCAGAGGCCGTCAAGTACCTGACGCCGGTGCTTTCCTTCGCCGCCGGCGTCGGCTTGGTCGAAATCGTCCGCCTGCGCGCGCGTGCGCTCTCGCGGCTACACTGGCGGCAGCTGATGGTGCTGACGGAGGTTGCGCTCCTGACAATCTGCTTTTTCCTGCCCGGCGCAGGCGGAAGCGCCGACATGGCGGCGAACCTCGTCGTCTCGATCGCGTGCGCCCTGCAGGTGCAAACTTTCCGCAAAGTGCACGACGCGCCTTTCGCCTCGACCATGTGCACGGGGAACCTGCGCTCGCTGACGCTGACGCTGATCGCCTGGCGGCGAACGAAGGAACGAGGCGCCGGCGCGCGCGCCCTCCACCTTGCCGGCGTCATCGGCGCATTCCTCGCCGGCGCGGCAATCGCCCTGCCCGTTGTCTCGGCCTGCGGCGCAAAGGCCGTCGCGGTGCCGATTGCGCTTTTGCTGGCGACCGTCGCGCTGATGGCAATCAAGCCGTCCGGCCGCGATTGCGAGCGGGTCGGCTAGCGACGACGCTGGGAGAAGCGCAATAAGGGTCTGAGCTTATTGATACAGTAGTTCCGATACAGCAATTCATACCAGCTTGTATTCCTGTTGCGGCAAGTTCGCCGCGTGCTGCGCCTTTTCCTCGGGTTCGGGAACATGGATGAAGATGTGGCAATGATCCGGCAGGATCGCTCAGGCGAGAACGATATGCGATGGCCGCTCTGTTCAAGCGGACAGTGCCGACGTACTCCGATCAAATCCTCCATTCGCTCATTCCAATCCACGCCCCGATATGCTAAACTTCTTTTCATCATGACCAACCACGAAGTCCTCGTTCTCTTGAGCAGCGACCCTCCGCAACGCTTTCAGGGCGTCGCCCGCCTTGCGGGCGAACAGGGTTGGCACATTCGCGTGGAACGTCGGCGCGAACCGCCGAAGGACTGGACGGGCGACGGCGTGCTGGTGATGCTAGAGGACATTCCGCCGCTGACGGCCTTCGTCCGCCGCATTCGTCGGCGCGGCATCCCCGTCGTCGACCTGCTGGAAGACCGTCCCGAGGTGCCGCTCGTGCGCGTGACGGGCGACAACCCCGCAATCGGCCGTCTCGCGGCCGAACATTTCCACGCGCACGATTTCCGTCACGCCGCCTTTTTCTCCTTGCGCCACAACCACACCCATGACCTGCGCCTCGAAGGCTTCCGCGCCGTCTGGCGCGGCGATGCGCCGGCGGTCTGGCTCTGGCCTGATGCCGCCGGCGGCCATCCCGAGGACTGGCAACGCATGGGCGCGTGGCTGACGAACCTCCTGCGCCAGGCACCAAAGCCCCTCGCCATCTTCGCCTGGAACGATTACGACGCCACGCACGTGCTCAGCGCCTGTCGACGCGCGGGTCTCAGAATTCCCGAGGAAGTCGCCATTCTTGGCGTCGACGACAACAAGGTCATCTGCGAGCACCAACGCGTCAACCTCTCGTCCATCGCCCACGACCATGAGCGCATCGGCTACATGGCCGCGGCCACGCTCGAACGCCTGATGTCCGGCGGCACCGTCGCGCGCGAACTCGTGCGCATCCGCCCGCGCGGCATCGTCACGCGCGCCTCGACGGACACCTTCGCCGTCAACGATCCCGCTCTCAAGCCTGCCATCGACTTCATCGAGCGCAACCTCGGACGACCCTTCGGCGCCGCCCAGATCGCCGATGCGCTCAGAATTCCGCGCATTCGCCTCGATCGACTCTTCGCCGCCAAACTCGGACACAGTCCCGGAACGGAAATCGCGCGCCGGCGGATTGCCGAAGCCAAACGCCTCCTGCGCACGACCGACCTCGGGCTTGCGGAAATCGCCGGCCACTGCGGCTACTGCCATGCATCCTTCCTGATACGAACCTTCAAGAAGGCCACGGGGATGACGCCCGTTGCCTGGCGCCGCGCCGCGACGCTTTAGCGCCGCGTCTGCGATTCGATGCGAATGGACAACCCCTGCGGCAACTCGCCCGCCTCGGGCACGTCGCCGAATTCTCCGTACGCGCGACACGTCCCCGTTGCAAGGTCAAGAAGCTGAACGATACACGAGCCCTTCCGTATGGTCGAGATGGCATCGAAGTAGCGGTTCTCGGCCCACCCGCGAAAAAGGATATAGACGTTTTCGCCGTCGATCGTATCGAAAAGCGCGTCGTACGGCAGATCCATCTTAATCGTCCGCACGAGCCGGAGATCGCGGTAATGGTCCAGCCCCTCGGGACGACGCAACAACAGGTTCTCGCCGCCCTGCCGATCTTGCCAGGCGAGAACGGGAACGTGTTCGGCCAGCCAGCGTTCGTAGGTGCGCCGATAGAGTCCCGTCGCCAACGAGTCGTCCGCCCCGGCCGCCAACGCCATATCGCCCTTCTCGAAATCGATCTCCTTTTCGAAGATGCGACGGTAGGCGCCGAACATCGAATGGGCAAACGACCGCGCGATACCCTCGCCATGCCGCGCGGCAATCGGCTGCGCATAATACGGCATGGGCCGCAGCAGCACGGCCTCGGTCTGCGGCGTATGATCCATTACCGTGACGTCATACCGCGTGCGTGCTTCCCAGCTGAACGGCAGTTCAAGAAGGAGGGTCGGCAGACGGGGGATGAACTCCAGCGGCGCCATCCAGCCGTGGAAGAACCGGAAGCCGACGGGATAAACCGCCGTACGCCGATAATGCGTCTCGGTGACGTGATGGAAGGCGAACGCCTTATCCGCCGCATTCCACGCCATGGGACGACCGGACGTCTCCGCCGCCTTCACGGGATAGGTGCGATGACAGGTATAGATGCAGCCGCCGAAAAGCGATGGCATCGCCAACAGGGCAAGACGCAAATGAAAGGACAGATTCATGCGAAGATTATAGCACAACCCCGCGAATGGTGCCTGATGCCTGATGCGGGAACGGCAGCTGGGAACGGCAGCTGGCGCGAAGCGATGCGCCCGGCCGACCATCCCTGCCTCAGCGGAGACATTCCCGCAGAATCCGCCGCGCGCTTCCCGGCCCAGCGAGAAGACGGAGGAAGTAGCCCTCGATCCGTTCCGCGAGCGTCGTCTGCGTGAGGTCGCAACCGAAAATGGACGCGTTTGCAAGGATTTCCTTCAGTTCTCCCGTATACGAGGCGGGGTCGTTCCAGACGATGCCCTTGAGCTTCGCCTGGAGTTCATCCTTGAGCGGATCGGGAGAGACCTCCATCGCCTCGCCCGCGTCATTGACCGCCAGGAGATAGCGCAACCAGCCCGCGAGCGCCAGCGGAATCGCCACGAGCGTATCGAGATCGCGCCCGGCGGCGATATAGCTCTTGATCGTCTCGCCGAAGCGGATGCCGACCTTCTGCGACGTGTCGGTTGCGATGCGGCGGGGATCGTCCGGCATGAACGGATTGGGCAGACGCTCCCTGACAACCTCATCGATGAACGCCTTCGGCGAAATGATGCCCGGATTCACGACGACCGGCAGACCTTCGGCGTAGCCGAGGCGCGTGACGAGCTTGACGATATCCGGGTCTTCCATCTCCTTGCAGATGAGCGTATAGCCGAGGAGGCAGCCGTACATCGACATTGCGGTGTGGAGCGGATTGAGGCAGGTCGTCACCTTCATCGTCTCGACCTTGTTGACGGTCGTGCGGTCGGTGAAGTAGACGCCAACCCGTTCGAGCGCGGGACGTCCGTTCGGGAACCTGTCCTCAATGACGAGATACTGCGGCTTCTCCGCATTGACGAACGGCGCAATGAAGGTCTTCCGCGCGGTGACGATCGGCGCCATACCCTCGATGCCGGCGGCCTCCAGTTGCTCCACAACCATCGGATGGGGACGCGGCGTGATCTTGTCAATCATCGACCACGGAAAGGCGATCTTCTTCTCGTCCCTGAGATAGGCGACGAAATCCGCCCCCACAAACCCTTTCGCCTGCCAGACCTCGGCCATGGTCAGAACGGCGTTCATCAGTTTCTCGCCGTTGTGCGAACAATTGTCCATCGAGACGACCGCCAGCGGCAACGCACCCGCCTTGAAGCGTTCCAGGAGAAGTGCGCAGACAATTGCCATCGCATGGCGGCTCGTTGTGGGACCTTCCTGCATGTCGGCCTCGACGACCGGCAGATAACTGCCGTCGGGACGCTTCAGCGCATACCCCTTTTCGGTCACCGTGAAGGAAATCATCCGAAGGGACGGCGCGCGAAAGAGCGCCTTGAGTTTTTCCCGCGCGGCATCATCCGCAAAATCCGCCTTCACGCCCTCGGCCACTCCCGCGAGGACTTCCTTCGCGGTCGTGCCGTCGGGATTCAGGAGAACGTTCAGGGTAAGTTGGTCGAATGCGGTGTAGATGCGATCGATGATCTCGTAATCGAACGTATCACAGGCAATGATACCCGTCTTCGCCAGCCCCGCGTTAAGGAGCCGCTGGTTGAGCGAACCGATGAAACCGCGGAAGATGTTGCCCGCGCCGAAATGCACCCATTCGGGCGTGGCAGCGGTCTGCGCACGCATGGCGGCGACATCGAATTCCGGCAACGCGACACCGGCGTCCGTCCAAGCCGCCGCTTCGCGGGTAATCGAATCAAGGCTCAGTTTCATGATTTCTCCCGTTGATGGTCAAGACGGCTCCGATTATAGCATACCGCCGGTTGCGATTTCGTCCAACGGACGAAATCACTCGACCGTCACCGACTTGGCAAGGTTGCGGGGCTGGTCGATTTCACAGCCGCGCAGGCGCGCCACGTGATAGGCAAAAAGCTGAAGCGCGACGACGGTGACGATTGGCGCGATCTCGGGTCCCGTCGGCGGGATGAAAATCGCATCATTCACGTGCGCAGCGGCATCCGCATCGCCCTCCGTGACGATTCCCAGAACCGGTGCCTGCCGTGCGCGGCATTCCTGCACGTTGCCGATCGTCTTCTCCTTTCCGGGGATGTCCGCCAGCAGCGCGACGACCGGCGTCCGTTCGGAAAGGAGCGCAATCGGTCCGTGCTTGAGTTCGGCGGCCTGGTAGCCCTCGGCGTGCACGTAGGCGACCTCCTTGATCTTGAGCGCGCCCTCGAGCGCGGTCGGATAGAGGATACCGCGCCCGATGAAGAACATGTCGTCCGCCCTGGCGTACTTTTCGGCGACTGCGGCGATCGCCTCGTTCTGCTGTACGACCCGGGAGACAAGCTCGGGAATGCGTTCAATCGCCGCGACAAGGCGCGTGCCCTCCTCATAGGAAAGCCGGCGCGTACGCCCCATCCTGAGCGCCATCATCAGAAGCGCCGTTACCTGCGCGGTGAAGGCTTTCGTCGACGCAACGGAGATCTCGGGCCCCGCATGGAGATAGACGCCGCGTCCCGCCTCCCGCGCGATCGTCGAACCGACGACGTTGCAGAGACCCGAAACGAGCGCACCCTTGCGGATCGACTCGCGAACCGCCGCGAGCGTATCGGCGGTTTCACCGGACTGCGAGAGCGCGACGACCCAGTCGTCGGGTCCGACGATCGGATTGGAATAGCGGAACTCCGCCGCCTGTTCGGGCGACGTCGGCAGATCCGCCAGATTCTCGAAAAGGTACTTGCCGACCATGCCGGCGTGGAGCGACGTGCCGCAGCCGATGATCACAAGCCGACGGATGGCCGCGAGTTCGCGCGGCGGCAGGTTGAGGCCGGCGAGCACCGCCGTCGCGCCCTGCCGGTCCAGACGGCCGCGGATCGTATTGCGCAGGGCGTCGGGCTGCTCGTAGATCTCCTTGAGCATGAAGTGATCGAAGCCGCCCTTCTCAATGGCGCCGAGTTCCCAATCGACCTCCTGCACGTCGCGCGAGACCGGCGCATTGTCGAGCGAATAGACGTTCACGCCCCCGGGAGTCACGCGCGCGATGTCGCCGTCCTTGAGGTAGATGACCTGCCGCGTGTAGGCGACGATCGCCGAGACGTCGCTCGCGACGATCGTCTCGCCGTCGCCAATGCCGATGACGAGCGGCGAACCCTTGCGCGCGACGATCATCTCGCCCGGATGCCGCGCGGAAATGGCGGCGATGCCGTAGGTGCCCTCGACCTGCTTCAGTGCCTGCGAGACGGCCGAAAGGAAATCGCCCCTGTCAAAGGTCGCGACGAGATGCGCCAGAACCTCGGTGTCGGTCTGGGAAAGGAATTGGCACCCCCGCTTTTCAAGCCCCACCCGCAGCGCCGCATAGTTCTCGATGATGCCGTTGTGCACGAGCGCAAGGTTGCCGTCGTCCGCAACGTGCGGATGCGCATTGGCGCGCGTCGGGAGCCCGTGCGTCGCCCACCGCGTATGCGCGATGCCGATCGTATGGGCCGCGCGCACCTCATCCGTCAACGCACCCCGCAGCAGCTTCTCAAGTTCCGCCACCTTGCCGGTCTGCTTGTAGACCCGGATGCCCGCCGGGGATTCCAACGCAACGCCGGCGGAATCATAGCCGCGGTACTCAAGGCGGCGGAGACCATTCACGAGCGGCCCCACTGCAGGGGTCGTGAGAGACGCGAAGCCAACGATACCACACATTTCCTTTCTCCTTTCCGGATGCTATCCCCGCCGAATTCCCAATTACTGCAGCCCCGCCTTGTTCAGACGGTAGTTCATCATACGCGGCGAAACGCCGAGTTCGCGTCCGGCGGAACTGCGGTTGCCGTTGTGGCGTTTGAGCGCGTTCTCGAGGATGCGCCGTTCGACCGCCGCCAGCTGTTCGTCGAGCGTCAGCGTCTCATCGGGACGGAACGGATCCTCCGCGAACTCGGGCGCCTGGAGGCTCGGCGGCAGATTGTAGCTGTGGATGCAATCGTCCTTGGCCGTCAGCACGGCGCGCTCGATCGCATTCTCGAGCTCGCGGACGTTGCCCGGCCAGGAATACGCCTGCAGCATATTCGTCGCGGGCGGCGAGATACGCGTGACGTTCTTCCCGTACTTGACGTTCATCTTCGAAAGGAAATGCTCCGCCAGGAGCACGATGTCACCCGTCCGCTGCGCGAGCGCGGGCATCGTGATGGGGAAGACGGACAGTCGGTAGTAGAGGTCTTCGCGGAACAGCTTCTTCTCCATCAGGTCCTCAAGATTGCGGCTCGTCGCGGCGATGAACCGGACGTCGCTGTGCAGCTCCTCGTTCGAGCCGACACGCGAGAACGTGCGCTCCTGCAGGAAGCGCAGCAGCTTTACCTGCACCGGCACCGAGAGATCGCCTATCTCGTCCAAGAACAGCGTGCCGCCATCGGCCGCCTCCGCACGCCCGATGCGCCGTTCGCGCGCGTCTGTAAACGCGCCCTTCTCATGCCCGAACAGCTCGGACTCGATCAGCGCCTCGGGCAGCGCCGCGCAGTTGAGAACGACGAACGGCTTGTCCTTGCGCAGGGAAAGCCCCTGAATCGCACGCGCCACGAGTTCCTTGCCGGTGCCGCTCGCGCCGCGCACCAGCACCGTCGCCTCGCTTGGCGCCACCTGGCGGATCTGCTCGTAGACCGCGCGCATCTCGCGGCAGTTTCCGATGAGCTGCCCCGGGTTGTTGGAAAGCATGTCGCGCAGCTGACGGTTCTCCTCGACGAGGGCCTCGTGCTCGGCGCACTCCTCGCGGCAGACGGCCGCCGCATCGGCCGTAATGTTGGCGATGATGCCCAGCAACTGCACGTCCCGCACAAGCGAGGTCGTATCTCCGCGCATCTCGCGGTCGACGGACAGAGTCCCGATGACCTGCCCAAGATGGATGAGCGGCACGCAGACGAACGACAGCGCCTCGTTCTCGTCACGTGCGCCCGTCCGGTTCAGGAAGCGCCTGTCTTTGCGGACGTCGGGGATGATCTCCGGCCGCCCCGTCTTCGCCACCAGCCCCGTAACGCCCTCGCCCAGCTGATAATGCCCGTTCGCCCGCTCCTCCGCGTTGAGGCCCTTGGTCGTCGCCTCAATCCGGAGTTCATCACCTTCAAGAAGCGTGAACGTGCCACGCAACATGCCCATGCTGCACTCGAGGATTTCCAGAACCTGCTCCAAAAGGCGATGCACATTGCGCTCGCGTACGACGGCGGACGTAATTTCTTGAAGGACTTCAATTTCCGAAGATGCCCTAATACTCATAAGCGGATATTATAGAATAAACTGCCCCCCGCCCGCAAGACGGATGAGGGGGAAATACGAAAATAGTGAAAATAATCCTCTCCCGACGGATGGGATATCGCAAACTGCCGGCAGCCGCCAGAGAAAACGCCCGTCGAAGGTCTACTCCCAAAAGAGGAGCGTGCGGTTGACGGACCACTTATGGTCTTTCGGAAACGCCTCGCCGTTCCAGGCCTTTTTCGTCGTCCACGGCTCGTCAGGACACGTCCAGAACGTGTCGGTCGCCGGCAAACCGAGCGGCATCAGGAAAAGCGACGTCATATAAAGCGAACCATTATTCGTATACCGGTCGCTCACTCCGGGATACGACCCGTTGAAGCCAAGCGTCAGGAAACCGGCCGCATTGAAGTTGCGATCATCCGCAAACATACGTGAACGAACGGCCTCAAGGGCAGCGCGCACTTGCCCCTCGGAGAGCTCTTTCGGCAGTTGCTTCCGCCACGCCAGAAGTGCCAGCGGCTGGAAAACAGCCATCCGATAGGGTATCGAACGTCCGAAGACAGGGTAGGTTCCTTCCGGCGAGACAAGTCGCTCGAGAATCACAGCGTACTTCTGCATGCGTTCCAGGACGACCGGCAGCTTATCCCGGGCCGACAAACGCCTACCTTGCGCGTCGACGTGATGAAAAACGCCGGCGCGTCCCTTCGCGACGAGTGTCTCCATCGCTTCGAGATACATCGGATGGATGACATAGGAATTGTAGTAATCGAAGGCAAACGACGGCCCGTCGGCATACCATCCGTCGCCGACATACCACTCCTCGGTCTTGTAAAGGCCCGAACGCAGGCGGTAGGCGTCGACCGTGCCGCCCGCCTTCAGCAGGAAGCATTCCTCCAGAGCGCAGAAAAGAACCCAATTCTGGTACGGCGGCGAATAGCGGCGGAGATCGGCAAATTCCTTCTTGTACCGCTCCTTCGTCACCGCATCGAGCGGCACCCACAGTGCATCCCACGCGCGCAGGAAACTCTCGGCCAGATACGCCGCATCGACCAGCGTCTGTCCTCCGCTCGCCCATCCGAGGTAGTCAGGAGATTGCGGGTCAACGGCGTTCGCATACGCTTTCAACGCCATCGCCCGCAATTCAGCCCGCAACCGTCCCTCATCCGTCACGTCATCCGGCAAGGCGAGCCACGGCGAAAGCCCCGCCATCAAACGCGCGAAAAGTTCCATGTAGGCTACGCGCTTGTTGCGTCCATCCCACGAGGGCGAGATCTCCAACGTCTTGTTCTCGTAATTGTAGACTTGTGAAAGCCGCCCTTCCGACATAGGTTCGAGAACAGGCCGGGCGAGTTTTTCGGCAAACCTTACCCATTCGGCGCGCGTCTCGGCCGGCGTCAGCGCGCGGGCGGAAAGGGTGACCATCAAGGCGGCCACCGCTAACGAGGAGATTGTCAGGTCTTTCACGTTCATGTTTCGATTGTATCAATTGTATCACAAAACGTAAAAAAGGCAATCACCTTATAGGGGTACACGGGAGATGGCGAGATTCTTGCGCAAAGGTCATCAATGGAAAGGCGCGGCCCCGACGGACCGCGCCCTTCCTGACCGGAAATGACTGCGCGTTTAGCAGATGCCCTGCGCCACCATTGCATCGGCGACCTTCGTGAAGCCGGCGATGTTGGCGCCGACCACGTAATTGCCCTCATGACCGTATTTCGCCGCAGCTTCCCACGCGTTGTCATGGATCGCCTTCATGATGCCCTTGAGCTTCGCATCGACTTCCTCGCGCGTCCAGGAGATACGCCCGGAGTTCTGCGACATCTCGAGACCCGACGTGGCGACACCGCCGGCGTTCGAGGCCTTGCCGGGCGAGTACATGATCTTCGCGCCGAGGAACTTCTCGATCGCCTCCGGGGTGGACGGCATATTGGCGCCTTCGCCGACGAGCGTGCAGCCATGCTTGAGGAGGTATTCCGCATCCGCGCCGTCAAGCTCATTCTGGCGGGCGCACGGGAAAGCGCAATCGACCTTGTCGACGAGCTGCCAGCTGTTCTTCCCGGCGACAAACTCGACACCCGCCGCCTTGATTTCGGAGAGTTCACCGCGCTTGACGTTCTTGAGCTCCATTACCTCGGCGAGGAGTTCGGGCGTAATGCCGTCCTTGACGACGATGGCACCAGAACGGTCGGAAAGCGTCAGCACCTTCGCGCCAAGCTGCATGAGCTTCTCCGCCGCATACGAGGCGACGTTGCCCGAACCGGAGATGACACAGCGCTTGCCCTCGAACGTCTCACCACGCTTGGCGAGCATGTTCTCGGCGAAGTAGACATCGCCATAACCCGTCGCCTCAGGACGAATCAGTGAGCCACCATAGCTGAGATGCTTACCCGTAAGGACACCCGTCCACTCATTGGCCAGACGCTTGTACTGACCGAAGAGGTAGCCGATTTCACGACCGCCGACGTTCATGTCACCCGCCGGAACGTCCGTATCAGGGCCGATATGGCGGAAAAGCTCCGTCATGAAGCTCTGGCAGAAGCGCATGACCTCCGCATCGGAGCAGCGCTGGCCAGGGGTATGGGGACTCTGCTTCGGATTGAAGTCGGCGCCGCCCTTGCCGCCGCCCATTGGAAGCGTGGTGAGGGAGTTCTTGAAGACCTGCTCGAACGCAAGAAACTTAAGGACGGAAAGGTTGACCGAAGGATCGAAGCGAAGACCGCCCTTGTACGGGCCGATTGCGCTGTTCTGCTGAATGCGGTAACCACGGTTGACACGAACGATGCCCTTGTCATCCACCCATGGGACGCGGAAGCTAATCGTACGCTCCGGTTCGACCATACGCTCGAGAATCGCGTTCTGCTCGTACTGCGGATTGGCTGCCAAAACCGGATCAAGGGTCAGAAGAACCTCCTCGGCAGCCTGAATGAACTCAGGCTCGTTTGCATTCTTCGCTTTGAGATCATTCAAAACGGTGTCAACGTATTTGCTCATTTCTTTTCCTCACGATTAGTTTATTTTTGCGACTTAAAGCACACACCATGCCATCTTCGGCTAGGGACGGAATATAATAGTGTTGCCACACTTCCGCCGTCCGTCCATTCATCGTATTTTCATAGTATGTAAAATATAAAACTTTATCTTTACACTACACGTAAACTTCATTCGTTCCGAATGGAGCATAACAAACGCATCAGCCAACCCTTCCGGTCGCCCGTTCGACGAGATCGGCGACGCGGGAAGCGGCATCGTATACCGCCAGTTTCTTCATCTTCTCGCGCATCTTCGCAAGCTGTTCGGGATGATCGTATTTGCCGATCAGATAGCGGCAGAGCGAACGGGCGGAAAGCTTGGATTGGATGCCCTCGTCAGCGGCGCCGGAAGCGGCAAACGCATCCGCATTGAAATGCTGGTGGTTGCGCAGCGCCGTCGGCAGCGGAATCAGCAGCGCGGGCTTGCCGCAGACCGCCAGCTCGAAACAGGTCGAGGCGCCCGCACGGGCGATGACGAGATCGGCGGACGCAAAGGCGTCAGGCATTTCCCGCTCGAAGGCCTGCACACGCGACGGAATGCCCGCCTGCGCGTAGGTCGCCATCACGGGGCCTTCGTCGCGCTCGCCCGTCTGATGGATGACGTAGAGCGGACGCACGGCGGAGGGATCGCGACGCTTGAGCTCCGCCGCCATGAGGACGAGGGCTTCACTCACCAGACAGTTCACCATGTGCGCACCCTGGCTGCCGCCGGTGACGAAAACGACGAAGGATTCCCTGGGAATGGATGTGAAACGCCGCCCTTTCGCAATCTGCGCGCGCACGGGAAGTCCTGTTCGGACGGTTTGGACGCGCAGCAGATGTTTCGCCGTCAGCTCAAAGCTGATGGCGACCGTCTTCGCGTAGCGCGAAAGGAATTCGACCGCGCGCCCGGGGATGGTGTTCGCCTCATGCAGAACGACCGGCACATTGCAGCGACGCGCCGCCAGCACCGGCGGGAGCGACGAATAGCTGCCCATCGCCAGAAGGACGTCCGGCCGCGCCTTGCGCATCTGCCGTCGGCAACGGAAAATAGAGGAGAGAATGGCAAACGCATTCTTCAGCGACAGCTGTTTCGCCCCCGTCGAGAAAATCGGACCGTTCCAGCTGCGCATCACGCTCGACTCGACATCACGCCCCGAATCCCACACCATCACCTCATGTCCACGACAGCGAAGCTCCTCCGCCACCGCCAATCCCGGGAACGCATGCCCGCCCGTGCCCCCGCACGCCACTACGATCTTCACGACTACCAATCCCTTTCGTTCGGCGGCAACGGAATCCGACGCATGCGCGCCTTCTTATCCGCCTCATGTTCATCACTGCGCTCCTGCGCTTTCTTCAGACGGGCTTCGATCTCCTGGACCTCAGGGTCTTCGCCATCGTCTTCCTGATCCTCCGGCCCGTCCGAATCGTCCCCATTTTGTTCCTGTTCGTCCGGGGATTCTTCCGGCGGATTCGGAGGCGCACCGGCATCCTGCCGGCCATCGGAATTCTGCCTGTTGTCGTTGTTCTTGTCCTGGTTTTGGTTCTGCGGCGACGGATTCGGTGGCTGCCCACCGTTCCCGCCGCCGTCGTTCGGCAGAAGATCGATGATCTCGCGGATGACCTCCATCGACTTTTCCTGAAGGGTCGGATCGGGCGTCCGCACGCACTCCATCTGCATCTTCTCCAGTTCAGTCGACAGCGCCGAAATCCTGGCCTGCGCCTCGGCGGTGAACGGCGGCTTGTTCGTATCGGCCTGCGCCTGCTGCTCGTAGGACTGCGCCCAGGCAGGGAACTTCTGGCGGAACGCGCGCGTGTAATCCAACGCCTCGGGTTGCCACGGACGACGGTTAAACGCCTCGACATCCTGCCAGGCGTTAGACTGCGCCACGAGATCCGCGCGGATGGCGGCGGGCGGCAGGATCACCATCTTGAGAAAACGCGTATAGTCATTCTCGACGTCGGCCAGCGTCGTATAGGCGGCGGATTCCATATCGCCAAGCTGCTTCGCCGCCAGGCGCGTCGCGGCCCGTGCGCGGTCGGTCTGATCGACGATCGTGGCGGCCTGTTCGGCATTGGTAACGGCCTCGGCGACCGACTGGCGCACGGAAATCCACACATCGGCGAGATCCGCCGCGCGCTTGGAAAGTTGATCCGACTTCGCCACGGCATCGGGCGCGGGCAATTCGAGAAAAGTAGCCGACTCCTTCATGAGGCTGCGGATGTCCGCCGTCGCCGACTGGAGAAGCGACGACGGATCCTTGCCTGCGTGCGCCTGCAGCACCGCGTTGACGTGCGCCGCCTCGCGCAGGGCGGGCAGTCCGTCCGTCGCGCGGGTGAAGTTGCGGTTGGCGCGCGGATCGCCGGCCCTTGCGCGCAGCGCGATCTGTGCGGCGGCGGCGGCCTCTTCAAGGTCTTTCAGCGGTTCCTTCGCCTCCGCCGCATGCGCGGCGTCGTAGGCGATCTTGGCGACGATCTCCGCCGCACGGGGGCCGAAATCCCTGGTCAGGATCAGCGGGCGGAGCACGCGGACGGCGTTCGTCAGATCCCCCGCACGATAGTAATCAACGCCTTGATTCCAGACCTCGCCATCGGTGAGCGGCGCAGTCTCCCCAGCCGATAGAGCGACCGTTGGAAGGAAGGACAGAAGCAGAAAGAAACCCTTGTGAAACATGGTGGGTATTATAGCAAAAGCAGTTCCATAAGTTCCAGCCCCACCCGCCCCATGGCTTCATTCGGGTGCACCGAGACATTTATGCAGATACCCTCAGTTTTCCAGTTGCCTTTCCAATCCGCATATACCATGATATATCCATGCAAAACAAACCATCGAAGAAGACACGTTCTCGCGCAGAAAT
>JBJEWD010000017.1:0-64079 GCA_051884875.1 Kiritimatiellia bacterium | reverse complement strand
CCGGCCTGACTCCCAGCTCCAACGACACTCCCACGGCGACCTCGTCCATGGCCGCCTCCATTCCCTTTGCAAAAATCCGGGATAGACAAAGGGTGGGGAAACTGGATTATCCCCAGTTTTGAAAATGGCTGCCGAGCCCTCGCGAAGCCTCGCGTGGTCTTGAGCCGATTCTGCCAGTTCTGGGCCGTCGGTTCCGCCTGTCGCCATCCGCTCGGGCATTCAAGCTCCATCTGCAGCTCGCCGCAATCCTCTCGAACGCGGTCAAACCCCCGCCACTTACCATGCCTGACGAACAACCAGTGCAGCCCGGTTGCCGAAGGGCATGCGCCCAAAGGACTCGAGCTTCGGTTTTGGAAATCGGGAAGAAAATATCCCAGGAATTTGCGCAGCTGCACCCGCGTTCCGAATGCCGTTATGCCATCATTACCCGGATGGTTTCCTTCCGCTATCTGACACCCGCGTATTGCAGCACGGCGACAGACGTGAAGCCAACTCCTCACTTTCCGGGACAGAAGGCAACGACCGCACCCCTGATTCTACTGGGTGCGGTCGATTCTAAAGGTCAAAAACCGGGGATATCTGGGCAATGATTTCTGGAATATCGGGGTGACACGAGCCGTACACCGCAGTCCTTTGCCCAAAACTCCATGGCCCGTCGGAAGACGGGATGCCGTGCGCCACCTCGGATATGGAAAGGGCGCGGATACGATCCGCGCCCTTCGGCAACTCCATCAGTCAGATCCGAGGAACTGTCAGACGCGGCCCTTCGCCTTAAGGAAGTTGTAGGACGGGATAACCGCGCCGTTGATATCGTCGAAATGGCGCTCGCACTCGACGACGTACCACTGCACGCCGTCGGCATCGGTGACTGGGAAAAGACCATCCCAGTCCACCGGCACAGCGCAGCGTTTACCCTCGGCGTCACAGCCGGGCTGGCCGAGAATGGCGTCGAACACCTTCACTTCCTTGCCCATGCCGTTCTCCTTGGCGTGGAGCGTGGGGGAGCGATGGGGATACTTGCGGTACTGCTCCTTGGGATCGACGCCCGCGCAGGTCGACCAGCCGACGTCCTGCTCCATGCAGACGGCCTTGTCGGTGTTACCGAAGAAGTAGTCCCAGAACGAAACGCCGTTCTGCATCGTGATGGCGTGCTCCCAGGTGTGGTTATGCAAGCCGATTTTGATGCCGACCGCTGCGGCGACCTTTGCGGCCTGGTTGTAGAGATCGACCAGTTTCTTCGTGAAATCGTCGATCGCCTGCGACGGCTTGCAGGGCTCACCGCCCTGACCGGTCGACCAGCTGCAGCCGGGCGGGAAGTTGCCGCCGCCGGGGCAGATGACGAGCGTGTTGCCGTAGCCGAGCTCGAACTCGGCCGTACGCTTGAGCACTTCCGGATCGAAGGTGAATTCCTTCATGTTGAAGCCATAGCGGTCGTTGCTGACGTGGGTGCCGCAAACCGCAAGCCCCGCGTCGGCGAGCGCCTTTTTGAGCTCGGCGGGGCTGCAGCCGTAGTAACCGGCGAATTCGACGCCCTCGAACCCGACTTCGCGGATCTTCGCCAGAGCCTTGGCAAGCGCGACCTTCTGGTCCTGGTCCTGCGCCGGAATCCACCGGTTGAGCGAATAGAGCTGCAGCGCGACCTTGCCGGGACGCGATGCCTTGCAGCAGCGGGTTACGCAACCGGGAGCGACGGCAAGCGCCGCGCCGGCGGCCATGCCGCCCAGGAAGTTTCTTCTGGAGAGATTCATGTCATTCCTCATGTTTCTTCTTTTTGGAGTCAGGTGAGTTTATCCATCGTCACGACGGGAAGGTCGCGGGCCATCGCATCGGTCATCGGCCTGAGTGCCGTGACGTCAAATTCATAGCCGTTCGGCCCCAGCGGCCAGACGACGGGTGCCGTGTTGAGAATCGTCGCCTTGAAGCCTTGCATCGTTGCACCCATATTGCCGGTGTGCGAACTGTTGCAGCCTTCGTTCTCGATGACAAAGGGGTTCTTGTAGCCCTTGGCCATCAGCGTTTCGAGGAACTTCGTCCAGTCACAGGAATCGCTGCCGCCGAAACCGGGCAGGCGCGGCTCGTAGCTGAGACGATCCCATTCGTTGCCCGGCAGCGGCACGCCCGCCTTCTTCGCCAGCGACTTGTTGACGGACTGTTGCGGATAGAGACGCCCCCAATGGACGGCCTCCGCATCGTTGGTGAAGTTGCGCGTACCTTTGATGTGAACGCGGCGGAGCTTCCTGAAGTCCATGGCATTGATGACGTCGGACGGGTCAATATGCTGCCAGATGTCGTGCGACGGGTCGTACGTCTCCTGCAGCTTCGAGTCATCGTCAAGAACGGCGTACATCAGTTTGCGGGCCGCGAGGCAGCCCGGCAGGTTGTTGTAGGCGTCGGGCGCCGTGACGGGCAACCACCCTTCCATCGGGCAATTCTCGACGCAGACGGTGACACCGAGCGACTTCGCATAATTGAGAATCGGCTGGAAGACCTGTTTGAACTTGAAGAGGTTCTTCTCGAAGCCGCCATCCGTACGGCCGAGATCGTGGTCATAGCCCACAAACGTACCGCACACGACGTCGTTCGCATCGCCGCCCAGCATAGCCGCCATGCGGATGAGCTTGAGAATGTGGTTCTGGTTCGCCAGCTGCATCTCGGCGGTCTTCGCGCCGATGAGGTTGTCGTAGGCACCGACCGAAATGCGAAGATTCTCGTTGTTGCAGATCTCAATGACGCGTTTCGCCCGCGCGGCGGTGAAGTTGTCGTAATCAAGATGGGTCGCGATATGATCCGTACGATCGGTATCGCGGCGGAACACGCAGAGTTCGAGGCCCTGCGCCCCGACCGACTTCGCGCGCCGGACGACCGACTCGAAATCCGGATCGGACGCAAACGCCGAAGTCATCAGCCAGATCGGATTGTTGCCCGCCTTCGGTTTCGCCGCGTGGGCGAAAGCCGGAGAGGCGGCCCAGGGGGCGGCGGCGGCCAGCGCCGCCGCCCCTTTGAAGAATTCCCTACGATTCATAGGAGGTTGTCTCCCGCCCTTAGAACGCCCAGCCGTCGCGGATGAACGGTTTGACGAGCGCGTTCGCGGCACTATCGCCGAACTGCTGCGCGGCGGAATTCCAGAAATGCTTGCCCGGCACCTGCTGCGCAATCGTACCGACGAGAATGCCCTCCATCTGCGGAATGCAATACTCGATATCGGAGAAGCAGCGCGAATTCGTCTGCTCGTAGACGGAACCCACGCCCTTGATCGCACGGAGGAACTCGCCGTAGTGGCCTTCGCCGAGACCCTGCATTTCGACGGACGAACCACCGACGGCAACATCCGCCTCGCCGCAGAACGGGATGTCGCGCGCCACGGCCCTCGCGGCCTCGTGCTCGAAGACATCGACGAACCCCTTGTCGTCATCAAGCGCAATCGCGCACTTGGCGCCGTAGTCGTCCTGCATGAGCACCGCACCCTTCGTGCCGATGATGTAGCAGCCTGTGTTCGGGACCTTGCCCCCATGCGTAGCGGCCCACTTGGGCATGATCGCCGCCGCCGGCTTGACGTCGCCGTCATACCAGAAGAGCGTCACCGCCGGCAGCTGCTTGCCACGGTTGCCGCCGAAACGCGCCGTGCGCGCCGCATAGGTGAGCTTGACCGTCGAGTTGGCGGGATAGATGAGGTCGCTCGCGCTTTCGATCTGGGTGCATTCGGCATCCGTCACGGCGCCGAGCTCAAGACCGCGGAACGGCAGGTTCATCGTATGGCAGGCCATATCGCCGAAGGCACCCGCACCGAAGTCGATCGAACCACGCCAATTGAATGCATGATAGACGTTCGGGGCGATCTTCCAGTCGTTGTGGAACGGCCCGAGCGACTTCGGGAACTCGCCAAGGTACGGACGATCCTTGGCGGTCGCGAGGAAAGCGTCCCAGTTGAGCCCGGCCGGCACCTCGTCGCCCTTGGCGCCACGGCTCTTGATGTAGTCGGAAAGCGTCTTGCCCTGAGGCCACACGGGACGGTTCGTCCACACATGGACTTCGGTGACATCGCCGAGGATGCCGCTCTGCAGGACTTCCGTGCAGCGGCGCATGGAGTTGAGCGCGGAACCCTGGTTGCCCATCTGGACGATGACACGGTTCTTCTTCGCCGTCCGGTTGAAGTAATCGAGTTCCCAAAGCGTACGCACGAGCGGTTTCTGGACATAGACATGAATGCCCATCTTCATCGCCTGGACGGCGACGGGCGCATGGACGTGGTCCGGCGTGGAGATCGTCATCGCCTCTACCCCGAGAAGCCCGCACGCATCGAGCAGCTTGCGGTAATCGGAGAAGAACGGGATTCCCGAAAGATCGCCGTAACCTTCTTTCTTGGCGCGCGCAAGGCACTTGAGATAGGTGTTGGCATCGGCATCACAGAACGCGACGACCTCGGCAAGCCCCGTCTTGAGCATTGGCGTCCAATCGCTGTAACCCTTGCCGCCGATGCCGACGACCGCAAGACGGATCTTGCCGCTGCCGGAACGGCCGATCGAGCAGCAGCCGCCAAACGCCGAGGCGGCGCCAATGCCCGCAAGACCACGGAGAAAACCTCTTCTGCTGGAACTCAACATTTCGTTATTACTCCTTCATTTGATGTTTCGTTAGTATACCTAGTGGTAAATCGATCACTTGATCTTCGCCGCTTCGGGAATGACCTTGTTGCGAATGAGCACGTCAAGCGCGCTATTGACGCTCTTCACCTCACGCGCATCGCCCGGCTTGGCCTTGTAGGCCGCAAGCGCCGTCTGGAACGCCGCTGCATAGACACCTTCGTTCGCGTAGGAGATAACCTCCGCGAGCGCCTTGACGTTCTCCGCCGTCGCCGCCTTGGGGTCGGCAATCTTCGAGTAGAGTTCGGCCGCCGTCTGACGACGGAGCTCCATCACCCTCTCCGGACACGCCGACATCACGGCGTGCGTGAGGTTGTCCCAGCGCGACGGCAGCGGACGGTACCAGATGTTGCGGAACTGGACGACGCATCCATGATCCTGCAGATGCAACGGACCCTTCTCCGGATGCTCCGCGCACGGGCGGCGGCGACAATGCGTCGTCTGCCCCTCCATCTCCCAGTGATCCTGCACCAAAACGCCGTTGAAAAAGACCGTCACGCTGCCGGGATGAACCATCTTGCCCTCCCGCCAGCGCGGCTGATGAAAAACGATGTCGTACTTCTGCCATTCACCCGGCGCATTCGCCGGATTGACCATCGGCGGATTCTCCGCATAGACGGCACCCGCCTGACCATCGGCATAGTTATCGACATACTCCGGCGTACCCGCCGCCTCCTTCGAAGTATGGAAACTTTCCAGAATCTGAATCTCGTAACCATAGCGCGGCCCCATGAGGAAGACGCCGGAATTGCCGCGCATCTGCGGGCCCTTGTCCTTGAACAGCGCCTCGGGGTCATGGCGGAACTCGATATGCAGCTGGCAGTCGCCGAACTCGTCGCGCGTAAAGATGCCGCCACCATTCTTCCAGTCGGGGAGCGTATAGAAATACCCTTCTTCCGAAAACCGCCACTTCGACGGATTGCCCTTCTCGTCGCACCAGTTCTGCTCAAAGCTCGCCTTCGTGCCATCAAAGAGGACCTTCGCATCGGACGGGATTCCCGTCACCGCATCGACCGACACCTTGGCCGGCTTCGGCCGATTCCAGTCATGCACCGCCCAGGCGTGCTTCTCGTCGGGCGTATCACCGTAAAGACCTGCAAACACCACCATCGGAAATGCAATGGCCACAGCGACACCAAACACCTTCACGAATGTAACCTCCTTAAGTAATCGTCCCCGAGGACAACCTCTCATACCTCATTCGATTGCGTATAGTATAGCATAAACAATCCCCCTAATGGGTAAAAAAATGGCTGCCACTTCCAGAACTAAAGAAATGCTGTGGCTTCCAGAAGTAAACGGACAAATGCCATTGAGCACCCGTAACATTGGTCGGGTTCGATGACCGGCAGGTCCCTCCCATAACCCTCCTGTCGGTTCACTTTCGGGATCACCCAGCACGATCCGCTATTTCCGCCATCCATCCGCTCTGCACCACAGTCCCGACCGAGGAAGAACTCGGATTCTTGCGATCGCTTCGCGGCTCATTCGCTTCACGCATTCGGTCAACCGGATTGTCTCCGACGATAGGCGCATTCCCATTCCCGATCAGATCGCCCGGAATTCCGCGCTTGAACGAGAACGAGAGGATGGAGAGTTTCATCCGATTCCGTCTGTGTAAAGTGCCTTTCAATATCGACGGGGAGTTCTTCCGGCAGACGCCACATTCCGACGTTGCCGCGGCAGGGGATGGGTGTGGGCAGGCGGCGGATGTTGGAGAGAATCCACCAGTTAGGGTAGCCCTCGTTCCAGAAGCGGCATTCGGCGGCGAGGGCGGTGTTCCACGGGACGCGATCCATCACATCGTAATCCATCGTGCCGACGATGCAGCCCGGCCACGATTGAACCTCGTCCCATTTGAGAAGTTGTGTGAATACGGATGGATCGCCATATTCCGGCAACCGATCGCCAAAATTCCGGTATTTCTTCGACGGATCTTCCCGGAAACGCCCATTGCCAACGCCCCCTACACGGATTGTCAGACAACCTCCCAATGCCCGCCTTTGTCCGGGCCGACACGGCGAATGAGGTTGGCGTCCTTCAACTTGCGGATGTTCTTCTTCACACCGGCAATGGAAAGCCCTGTGGCATTGGCAATCTCCGTCATTGTAATGTCTGGCATCGATTTCATGATCGAAAGGATTTTCTGGTCACTTTTCTGGCTACTTTTCTGGTTACTTTTCTCGATAGTAGCCTCATACGCCTCGCCTTTGGCCTTGAGCGTTCGCAGAATCTTGTCGAGCATGAAATCGATGAACGGCCCGCACGCGCCGGCGGCGGTTGAGGCGCGAATGGCCTGATAGTATTCCTGCTGGTGCGCCCAGACGATGTTCTCGACCGGCGCGCCGTAGAACTCGCTGCGCCAGGTGCCGAGCAGCGCGGTCTGCCAGAGCCGCCCGGTGCGTCCATTGCCGTCCGGGAATGGATGGATGAACTCGAACTCGTAGTGGAACACGCAACTCTTGATCAGCACCGGGTCTTCGCTGTCGGCAAGCCATGCGAAGAGGTCTTTCACGAGCGAGGGTACGTTGGCAAAAGGCGGAGCCATGTGGACGACGTTTCCGGCACCGTCCATTACGCCGACATTGCAGTTCCGAAACTTGCCGGGGCGGTCGACCAGTCCTTTCGTCATCAAACCGTGCGCCTTCAAGAGGTCGTCGATGGAATACGGGTCGAATGACTCTATCGCCTCGTAGGCCGCGTGTGTGCCCTTGACCTCGTCAATCTCGCGCTGCGGTCCCGACACGCGCTTGCCGGCGAGGATGTCCGTTATCTGCTCCTCGGTCAGCGTGTTGCCCTCGATGGCCGTAGTGCCGCGAATCGTGCGGATGTGATTGATCTTGCGAAGGCGGTCACCGTCCGGGCCTTCAAGGAGAATCCTGTACCGTTCAATTGCGGCGGCGATTTCGGCAATCAGATTCATCGCCTTGCCGCTCACCTTGTACGGGGGAATGTACTTTTCTTTAGATTTCATAGTGTCTTGGATTCCTCCTTCGCCTTTTGCCGCATCATATCACTTCTTCACGATCCACTTGCTACCTCTGGTCGCCCCCTCACGAACAAGAAGTCCGACATCTTTCAAAGCGCGGACAGCTCGCCACACGCTGTTTTCGGAGATGTTCAAAGTACAGGCAATCTGTGCAGTATCCTGTTCTGGGTTTTCGGAAAAGGCGGCAAGTACTCGACGAGCATTGGCACGAAAATCATTTCTGTAGGCTCCCATTAGAACCTCAAAGTCAGGATTTACCCCCACTTCGGGAGCTTTATCCATCACTTCCGGCTCTTTTACCCCCACTTCCGATGGGATTACCCCCACTTCTTGGTCTTTTACCCCCACTTCTGGTGCTTTCACCCCCAGTTCCGACTCGTCTGCCTCAAATTCGACCATGACCTTGGTTCGGTCGGGTTCGTAGGACTCGACAATGGACGGGGCGGCGAACTTCTCTTTCTCCCAGACACCATACAGGCTCGACAGCCCCATGCCTGAACGCTCGCCGATGCGCACCAGCGAGAAGATGTTGAATATCTTTCCGTTTCGCGCATCGCTCGTGCCGCCAGCGATGGCCACGGACTTACTTATGCGCAGCGTCCCCGGATTCGAGACCTCCAGCCTCTTGGGATATTTGTCGATCACAATGCCTCGCCGCCCGTGGTAGTCCGCGTGGATGAGCGCGTTCGCCAGAACCTCGCGGAGCGCCTTGTGTACCGGCGTGTCGTCAACCCGCGTCACATTGTCGGATGCGATCTTGAACGGCACCTTCACCCCCGCCGTGATCGACTGGTTGATGCGGAAGAAGAAGTCGAAGACGTTTCCGCTCCAGTTGGCGTCGCCCGAACACACGCGATCCGTCCAGCGGACATCCGGCGAGAGGTGCTCGCGGTAGTCGAGGAAGAAGTACGGCAGGACGTTTGTGATCTCGTTGAAGTCGCCGAAACAGACAAGCCCCGCCATCGTGGGATGCACGACGCCGTCGCGACCGCGCACCGCCGCGCCTATCTTCATCAGGAAACCCTCGTCGGAAAGTCCGCTCCACACATGACCGGGGCGAAGCTGGCTGAAATACATCCGGTACCGCCGGATGGTGTCCGCGTCGAGGTCGGCAACCGTCATTTCGTCGATGACGCAGTTGTCAGCCGTCTCGGCGCACTTGTCGCGGATCATGCCCTCGACCGTCTCACATGAACAATGGTAGTCACCCTCGCCGTTTCTGCGGTAGGAGCCCTTGAACACGTCCGTGCCGACGTAAACCGGGCGGACAGTGCGCTCCGCGCGCGGAACCTCGACGACAACGAGCTGCTTGCCGTCAACCTCGACGGGATAGACAGACTCGTTGAACAAAACATTCGCGCTAATCTTCTCGGCATTGTTGACCGCATTCCAAATGTCGGCCACGGTTTTATCCGCGTCCTGCAATCCCTCAATCTCGCGCTTGCCGTCCTCTTCGCGGATGCCAAGGATGATTGTTCCGCCGTCCGTGTTGGCGAACGCGCTGTACGACGGCCAGAAGTCGGCGGGAACGCCGCCTTTCGCCCGCTTGAACTCGACGGCGGCATTCTCACTCTTTGCCACAAGTTTCTTGATATCTTCGCTCTTCATCTCAACTCCTCTTGAAGGATCATACCACGATTTTCCTTTGTCTAGCTGGTCTTCCAGTATTGTTTCGCCGTGTGGGTGATTTCAATTTCAACCCCATCAATGCCCGACAATCGCTCTGCCATGCGTTCGGCGAAGTACACGGAGCGGTGCTGTCCTCCGGTGCAGCCAAAGGCAATCTGGAGATGGTCGCGGCCATCGCGCTTATATTGCGTGATAGACTGGCGAACAAGCGTCTCGGCCGCTTCAAGGAACGGCTCGACCGTCTCCGGGAATCGGGTGAAGAAGTCTGCAACGGGCTTGTCCCGCCCCGTGTAGCCACGCAAAGTCCCGTCCCAGAACGGATTGGGCATCGCCCGGCAATCGAACACAAAGCCCCCTCCGTTCCCGTTTGGATCTTCCGGGATTCCAAGCTTGAAAGAGAACGAGAGAATGGTGACTTTCATTCGATTCCTTCAGTAGATTGCTTCTCGATTTCGGCAGAAAGCCTTTTCGACAGCCGCCACATTCCGACGTTGCCGCGACAGGGGATTGGCGTGGGCAGGCGGCGGATGTTGGAGAGAATCCACCAGTTTGGGTAGCCCTCGTTCCAGAAGCGGCATTCGGCGGCGAGGGCGGTGTTCCACGGGACGCGATCCATCACATCGTAATCCATCGTGCCGACGATGCAGCCCGGCCACGATTGAACCTCGTCCCATTTGAGAAGTTGTGTGAATGCGGATGGATCGCAATGTTCCGCCAGCCAAACGACAAGACGCTCGTATTCCTTCCGGCAGAACTTCCTGGAAACGCTCATCGCGCACCGCCCCCTCGCCGGAACCGGCATCATGCTGCGGTTCTCCACCCGCTTCAGCCCCGACATGATCAGGACGGCGTATGCCCCGGTGTAGGTAAAGGCGTTGATGATTGGAATTATCATCTTTTTCAATCTCCTCTCCGGGCATTTTTTGTTTTAATCTCTATCGCCTTCTCTTCGCCTTGCTCAATCACGTTTTCTTGTGTAGCTTCTTATGTAGTTTCTGGCGAAATCGCCGGTTCTTGTGTAGTTTCTTGTGTAGTTCGCGGCTTGCTCCAAACCCTCACACGTCTGCGTTGCTCTGGGCTGATTTTGTCCACAAACGCGGCATCCTTTCAAGGTCGGGTTCAGTCGCCGCGTTCGGCAAGAGAAACGAACCCGTCGTCCTCCCCGGAACCAATCACAAGGTGATCGAGGAAAGCGACGCCCAGCCGGCTTGCGAGGTCCTTCAGTTCGCGCGTGGCGGCGATATCGGCCTGGCTCGGCGTCGGGTCGCCGGACGGATGGCTGTGCGCGACGATGATTTCCTCCGCACCGGCTTTCAGCGCCTCGCGGAAGATCGTTCCCGGATCGATTGCCGCCGTGCCGTCCTCATGTCCAACGGCAACGAGAATCGGCTTGGCGAGCACCTTGCCGTTCGCATCGAGCGGCAGCACGAACACGCGCTCTTCCTTTTGTTCCTTCGGCAAGGCGGCGCGAATTATCGCCGCCGCCTGGGAGGTAGTTTCAACATCTCTAAGCTGATTTGTCGACATGATTATGTATTCAAAATCACGATTTCTTCCCAGAATTCATTTTGAGCAATTTCTCCCAATTAACATTTCCGCCATCCATAGAATATTCATTTAGGAATTCTTTCACAAACAAGTTCAGCTTGCAATTATACTGTTTTGTAAACTCCTCATTCTTCTCCTTTGCCTTATTAGACAAAGGCTCTATAATCTTTAGGTACAAATCAGGATCTCCAGAGATAAACTCCCAGAACTCCTGTCCGCAAAGTTTTTGATACGTTCCCTTGTCTGGATGGCTGTCTCTACCATAACAACACCCATTGACGGCCTCCACATGCAATTTACTTTTGCTTGTATGAAGAATTCGAATTGCGGTTCTGAAGTCGTTTTCCATCTTGCGGAACTGACTGCTGTTTCCCCAATTAGGTCCAGACTTGATTGAGACAAGATAATGAATCCCATCCCTGTCAAACTCAAGATCTACGCCTAGAGCACTTGATTTCTTTCCGCCAAATACTTCCCCTGCAACAAATATGGCAAGTCCTTCCAGCCAGTCACCAAAAACAGTCTCTTCCGACGACGACAAATACGAATCCAGTATTCCCTTAACTATGTCGTTTGCCAATATTTGATTCTTGGCCCTAAACAAGTAAAGATTCTTCCTTTCAAGAACCTTTTTCAGCTTGAGATTACCCAAGCTTGCTAACCGAGCTTCGTGGAAATCGCTAATATGCCCAATTACATATTTTCTGATTTTATCGAACAGCTCTGTGCGTTCCATATTCACTCCTTTTCGCCGTCTTTTGTGTTTGTATTGACTAAGTCATGTAACCTGTTGAAATACACAAAACTTGTATTCTTGTACCTAGAATATTCTACTGATGGGTCTACAAGCTGCAAATTCTTTTTCTGCGAATCAGGCAAAGCGTCAAACCACAGCAAGTGCCTTGCGGCCGCATATCCCATGCCTACTGGCACGGCGTTCCCGATTTGCTTGTACACATCAGTCGTCGACCCCTTGAACTGCCACTTATCAGGGAACATCTGAATTCTGGCATATTCTTCAATTGACAAAGCACGATTCTCAACAGGATGCATCAGATCCGTGGCTGGCATAGTAGGGCATGTGACAAGTGTCGGCGAAGGCTCATCCCATGCCAAGCGACGGTAGAAGCCTGTCTTGCCTCCAGGAAGATCATATGACTTCCCCATTGCCTCTCTTTGAATATCATCTGGCAGATTACGCCAGTATTCACCGGGGCCGAGCATTTTGAAATACTTCAACCTTTTTGCGGGTATTGGCGTAGCAGTACATTTTGTCAAGCCCTTAACCGCGTTTCTAAATGTCAGCCATTTTTTCAAGCCATTCTTTCCTGTTGCCGAATGTGTCGGCGGTATCAAGGGTATCATGTATCCTTCGCGACACCCAAGAATGATTACACGTTCTCGCCGTTGAGGAACTCCATAATTTGCAGTGTCATACAAAGTAAATGTCGCACCATACCCTATCCCCTTAATTCGTTCCAAAGCATACAGCAATGCACTGCCTCTTACTGAATTCACTCTCGTGCTATCATGACTATTACATTCCGACAAAGGGGATGTATAAGTGGCAGACAGCAACCCTCTTACATTCTCCAAGAGAAAATACTTAGGCCGGATTTCTCCAATCAGGTCGATGAATTTCAAGAACACGTTGCCGCGATCATCATCAAAACCAAGACGCTTGCCTGCGGTGCTAAATGCCTGACATGGTGGCCCTCCGCAAACCAGGAACACCTCTTCGTCCTTCTTTAAACCGGCAATTGTCCTCATCTCATCACCAGTATAATTGCGCACATCATCTTCGATTAATGGAATATCCGGTCTGTTTGCACGAATTGTTTCTGCCATAGCATGTTGGATCTCAACACAAAGCCGAATGTTTAGACCCGCTTGTTCAATTCCATTATCCAAGCCCATGGCACCAGAGAACATTGAAATAACATTTCGTTTGCTAGATGCATCAACTAAAGGTGCTGGCATAGAAACGGGATACAATATGTTAAAGAATTTCATCTGCACCATCGCTTCGCACACGCGCAGTTGTTCGGGACGGAGGCGGGTGATGATTTCTGGCACGCGCTTGGCGAGGTCGGGGTCGTTGCGGTCGGGCGATTCAAGGTATGCCTTGAGCTGCTTGCGCACCTTGGGCGAAGTCGCAAAATCCGCCGTGCGGACGATGACGCGCTCGGCGTCTCCGAGGACTTCGCCCTGATGGAGGTACTTGAATTCCGTCTTGAAAAGCAGATACTTCTCTCCATGCGCCTTGCCCTGGGCGGGATAGGCGTAATCGCGGACCAACTCCTGGCGCGTCTTGACGCCGACGAACTCCGCCTTGTACCGGCGCTCGTCCTTCACGCCCTTGAAGAGCCACAGCTCCGTGATCTTCGCCGCGTCGTCCGCGCCAATCTTGTCGTCGTCAGTGATGGGATAGTTGTACCAGCCGCGCCACGCAGACAACTGGTCGCCCTTGTAAGTGCCAACGAGGACGATGCGTCCCGCCGCTTCATTGCCATGCGAAATGCCGCGCCGCCCGGTTCTTGCTGTCTTCACTGCCATTGAAATCCTTCGTATAAATCTGCTAAAAATTGGGAATACATTGTATCAAAAAATCGCCATTCCTAGATTCTCTGCATTATCGACTGGATGAACATCGCATCCATCTTCGTAACGGCGCAGTACTGGCGGCCAAGATCCTTGAGCGATGCACCGAAGTGGTAGAGTTCCTTGTCGTCAAGGATCAGAAATCGGTCATGGAATGCGCCGACAACCTTGACTGCGAGCGTCGGATTCTGCTTGTTGAACTTCTCGACCGCGACAGGCGTCAAATGCTTGTCGATCATCTTCTGCGCCGTTGCCACAAGAACTTCCACGCCGCCTTTCTTCTGTGCGAGGATGTCAAGCGTCACCTCGTCACAATAGCCATCGACAAGGACAATCTTCTTCGCCGCCTTGCGCACGAGCTTCTTGGCGAACGAGTGCGCGTCATAGTGTCTCCCCTCAAAGAACACCTTCTGCGGCGGGAAGTCTCCGCCGTCCATCGCCTTGAAAATCGTATCAAACCGCTCCTCGTTACGCCGCTGATTCTCGTCGTTGCGTGTTTGGTCTGCTATTTGCCTTCTTTCAACATTGTCGATACGTGTCAGTATGGGCGCAATGGAGGCCAGCGCCTTTCGCATGGTAACGAACACGCGGGTAATCCTCACGCCGATTTGTGCCGCAATCTCGCTCTTCAACACGCTTGCGACCATTATCACGCCATGTTCTCTAAACGCTCGCATGGGAACTGTAGAATGCTTCATACTTGCGAACCGGTCACAATTTGTGACCAGTTCCTCCATTTCGTCCTTAGCAAGGATGAACATGAACTCAGGAGGGAACCTGTTTGCATTACGCTTTACGGCTTGATTGAGAACCTTTGTCTGAACTCCGTAAAGCTCGGCAAGATCCCGATCGATCACAACCTGAGTGCCGCGAACTGTAAAGATGCGCGACTTGATAAAGTCGTCAGTCGCGGCGATTTTGGAATCAGCCAACTCAGAAAAACCCGTCATGTTCATACCGTCTCCAAAGTATTATCGTCGTTGATGACATTCGTATCTGGACGATTCGCCGCGAAGTCTGCCGTGCGGACGATGACGCGCGCGGCATCTTCAGGGATGTCGCCCTTGTGCCGGTACTTGAAGTCCGTCTTGAAGAGGAGATACTTCTCTCCATGCGCCTTGCCGTCGGCGGGATAGGCGTAATCACAAATCAACTCCCGGCGCGTCTTGACGCCGACAAATTCCGCCTTGTACCGGCGTTCGTCCTTCACGCCTTTGAAAAGCCAAAGTTCCGCAATCTTCGCCGCCTCATCCGCGCCAATCTTGTCGTCGTCCGTGATGGGGTAGTTGTACCAGCCGCGCCACGCGGACAACTGGTCGCCCTTGTAGGTTCCGACTAGGACAATGCGCGCAATATCCTCAAGTTTTCCATGCGCGCCGCCTTGCATTCTTGTCACCCGACTCTTCGTCTTACTCATGACATTCATTTTCCTGATGTCGCTGCAATTTGAGGTAATGGGTCCGGATTCTTCTTGTTTTCCTGCGCATACAGTTTCATAAGGGGATTTATCGTCCTAAACATAGCCAGTCCAGGCCATATTTGCGTCCCAGAACTTTGGATTGCAATCTGATTCGGAAAATAGTTTGTGACAATCCCCGCAAGGACAACTTCGTCTTCCTCGCAGCAAAATACAGGTCCGCCGCTTACTCCGTGTATAGACGAACCATCAACAAGATATGCCTCGATGTTTTCCAGATATGCGCTTATCTTTCCATGTAGAAAACAAACCGTGTCTTTTGCTATTTCAAGAGCTGGATACCCTAACCATCCAAATTCAACGCCGGGGACATAATGCCTATTAACCGAAAGAAATTTGTATCCAGTAGGTGTGCCAAATTGCGGCGGACCATTAAAAAGTATTATTGCCTGATCGCGATCTCGTGCAGGAAAAATCGTGCGAACTAAAGAGGGTAATGAGATTTTCTCGCCTGATTTGGCAAGTTCTATTTCTATAGTTGCCCCTGTTTCTTGGGCTCTCTGTATCACATGATACGCAGTCAGAACGCAACAATTTCCAGAAGTATGCTTCGGAGGTGGAACAATAACCCCACTTCCGTACCCATCGCCAAGAGTAGAAACTCTAACGACATTTTTCATCATTGCGGTTACCGCTTGGTGCCATTTTACCATTGCTATACACTTTCCGTTTCTTTAATGAGGGGTTCTTTGTTGAAATCAATGCAGGAATCTGCCTCTTCGCGGCATCCAATCACATCACGTGGGGCGTCCCCGGCACAGGTGTATGACGCTGCAATCCCAATCTTTCGATTGAGGTTTCCTTGAAATAAAAGCTGTGCTTCCTCGTCCATGCGCCGTATTCGTCTCTGGCAACCTCTTCTGATTGTTGTGCGTCTTTCCGCATAAGAAGCTACGCGAAATACTCTATACCTGCGATTGCTATGCATGACTTATTGAATCTTCTTTCGGCTCATCCTTGGTCTCCTCGTCCGGCACATAGTCCACGATATCGCCGATGTTGCACTGCAGGACCCGGCATATTTTCTCCAGGGTGGTCGTTTCAACCGGCTCGCACTTGGATAAGCGTGCCAAAGTGCCGGGCGACATCCCTGCCGCAATGCGCAGATCGGTCTTCGACATACCTTTATCTATCAGTTTCTTCCAAAGGCGATTGTAATTCGTAGCCATTGCGACTTATTCTCCTCAACTTACAATCATATTAAACCATTTCGTCCGCTTCACCGTCAACAATAAAATGAACGTCATATCACTTTTAGTGAACTATATGGGCGAACCGAGTCCGAACGAACATATGCTGCGAACGATTCTGTTGGGCAACAGATCCGCCGCATTGCCGGACACGGATGACGCGCAGGAGCTCGTCAGGATCGAGCAGCGGGAGGTTCCGAGGGATTGGCGCGGGAAATGGGTGTCGAAAGGCGGAATGCTCTACCAGGGGCGCATGATTGCCCTGAAGGGCGATCCGATCTGGACGGCTATCTCGCGCTTCGGTCAGCCGTATCCGCCGTTCGACTTCAACTCGGGCATGGGCGTCGACGACGTCTCCTACGACGAAGCCGTCGAACTCGGCGTCATCAGGGCCGATTACCAACCGCCCGAGAAGTCTCCGCTCAAGGCGTTCAACGAAGGTCTCGAAGCCGAGATGAAGGTCGGCAACGGCACCCTCCTTGGGAAGCTTCGCGAGGCCTTCGGCGACCAGATCAGAAACGACAACGGGGTCATCAGATGGCGGCAGGATCTCATCCGGGAAGCATTCAACTCGAATAAACCGTTCGCCATACGTCTTGGCGAGGCAACGCCCGATCTCCTGTCCAAACTGCCACGCTCCGTGCCGGCGCAATCATGCTCCGGGAAATCCCTAACGGTCGACCACACATGGCTCGACAGGAAGCGAAAAGATGGCAGCAACCACAGAGACCACTTCTATCCGCTTGAATACCGAGATACAAACATACCGCTCACAATCGAAGACCTCGAGCTTCTTCCTTCCATTTGGCGCGAGCCCGATTCCGTATCTGACAAGACCTCTAACAAGTGGAACATAATGTGTATAAGAAAGGCTCTTGATGGAGGTGTTTACAAGCTCGTCGTGAATATAAAAAACAACCCGAGCGTCGTAACCTTCTATAAGACGAAAAAGCCTTGAACTCCTCCATTATGGCATCGGGAGGCCTCTCGGCTATCGAGACACAATGGACAAGCTCAAGACGAGCGCGATTATACCATTTCCCAGGATCCGAAATCAATAGCATAAAACACCATGGCACAACCCAGAAAAAAGTCGAAGACCTACGCGGAGTTCATCGAGAAGTTCAAGCCCAAGCTGACGACCGACGACTGCAACACGCCGCCGCTCGTCTACGAAGCCGTGCTCGGCTGGTGCCGCGAAAAGTACGCCATCCCCGCCGACGCGCCCATCGTGCGCCCCTTCTACCCCGGCGGCGACTACGAGCGCTTCGACTACCCGCAGGGCTGCTACGTGATCGACAACCCGCCCTTCTCGTTTCTCGCGCAGATCTTGCGCTTCTACATCGATCGCGGCATCCGCTTCTTCCTCTTCGCGCCGCACCTGGTCAACTTGAACTACCGCGAATGCAACCATGTCATCTCGCCGAGCGTCGTCACCTACGCGAACGGCGCGAAGGTCGACACGAGCTTTCTGACCAACCTCGGCGACGACTTCATCGCGGGCGAGCCGGAGCTCTACCGGCGCATCAAGGCGGCGGACGAGGCGACGCAGAAGGCCAGCAAGAAGCAACTGCCTAAATACGCCTACCCCGGCCACGTGCTCATGGCAAGCGACGTCGGCTATATGGCGCGGCACGGCGTGCGCTTCGCCGTCAGGCGCGAGGACTGCCACTTCGTCCGCGCGCTGGACGCGCAGCGGGAGCACGGGAAAGGAATGTACGGCGCGGGGTATCTGCTTTCAGACCGTGCGGCGGCGGAACGCGCGGCGGCGAAGGTCTGGGAGCTCTCGGAGCGGGAGCGTGAGATCGTCCGCAGCCTTAATGAGCGGGGAGAACATCGCGGACGATGCCCTAACGAAGATATGGGGACCAGAAGATGATCAACTCCGTCGAGTTCGACATCCAGGCCTTCGAGGACACGAAGAAGGAAGCCGAGAAGGTGTTTCAGAAACTCGGCGAGACGCCCGCACGGAAGACCATCATCGAGGCGGCGAACGAGGGCCTCGTCGATGCGCTCCGCCGCCACTTCGCGATGCGCGAGAAGGAGATGCCGAAATCAACCGGCTTCCCGTGGTTCGGGCGGTCCTATCCGAAGAGATATTTCTGGCGAGGGACAAGAGGTAATTCGGTGTCCGAGAAGATCCGCGTCACGCAGTCCTCTCCGGAGCAGTTACAAGGACAGGTGACGATTGATTCACCAGCGCTCAAGCACAAGATTTCTGACAATCCTCCACCCATCAAACCGAAGGGCGGGAAGAAGTACTTGGCAATCCCTGCAAATCCAATTTCAGCACAGTGGGATGGCATGCCGCGGGACTTCCCCGGCGGCCTTAGATTGGCGTTCTCGAAGACGCCGGACGGGCATTGGTTGCCGTCGCTGATTGCTGCACGCAATTACAAGCGGCGCAAAAAGGACGGCAGTGAAAGTAATCGCGTCAGCAGAAACGGCAATGCCGGCGAGAACGACATCGTCTATTGGCTCGTTCACAAGGTCCGGACGCGCCACGATCCGAATGCCATGCCTGATCATCGCGTCCAGATTGAGGCCGCCACCTCGGCAGTAAGGGCGGCCGTGCGGAGGATCCTCGCCAGATAACCCATTCTCGACGTCGGCAGTCGTTTTAAGCACTGTTGCGGCTCCATTCAAGACGTCTTTAAAGACGCTTTATGAGTGCAAATTATTTTTCCCAACTATATTTTAATCCGCCGTTGAGGCGCGCCGTTTTTCCCAAAATCCATTCCAAGCGTTAGAACGGCCTAGACGCCGACCACACCCCATAAAATATAGGCTAGTCCATTCACAGTCTGGGCTTTTCCAATTTACCTACTCGCTCCGTCGTGTTCATCTTCGTATTTGGACATAGCCAATCCCCTGGACATGTCTCCCGCCAATCCGGAATGGACGGCTTCGGGACGTGTTCAAACTTTCAGAATAATGTGATTATTACCAGATTCCCCGTAAAAAGTCTGAAGTACGGATGCTTAACAAAAGCAGATTCCCATAAATGGCACGGCGATTCCCGCTTGGCACGGGAATCGCTTTGCCAGATTCTACTGAATCTTACCGCAAACGGTCAGAATCGGCCAAAACGACGCATTCTTCCCAAAAAGACCGACGTTTTGGACATGTTGACGACAGGAAGCCCACCGAGACGGATTCCGACGGGCGAAACTTAGCGACTATCAAATGGCCTGCTGGCAAAAGGCCTCACTAGGTGCCGGATGCGGGAGCAGACCTGGAACGCCTACGTGCGCGCGGAGCGGGCGGACGGCTGATAGCACCACCCAGAGCATTCCGCGGCTCCGGCGCAGTCGAAAGGGAACGGTGGAAAGGACGGAATGGGCACGAAGTTGCGCATCCTTAGGGGTCGAGGTTGCGCATGTTCGGGGATCGAGTATGCGCATATTCGGGGGGTCATGTATGCGTATGTTCGGGGGTCGAGGTTGCGCATACTCGAATGCCCCGTCTGTTACACGAGGATCCGCGCCTCTTACGGGAAAGTCGCGGTCGGGAACGCCAACCGCATCATCATTCGCCGGTTCCCCCGCCAACGGCCAGTCCCGGCGACCTCTCCGGGGCCGAACTTAACGCCTCTGCCGCCATGCAGATCCCGCGCACGCCATACCATATCGCCGCGTCGGCCATGCGTTGAAATGCCAAACGAGCCGGTAGATGGAGCCAGGAACAGGAGTCGAACCCGCAACCGTCTCATTACAAATGAGATGCACTGCCATTGTGCTACCCTGGCAACCCGAAACGGCGCACATTATATCAATTTTTCGTCTCCATCTCAAGACGGAGAACCGCTTCGAGCTGCGGGAGATGATCGTGCAGGGAAAGCTTGAACGAAAGGCCCTCGGCCAAAGGCCGCAACATGCGGAACACGCGCCCGGAGACGAGCCGAAGTTCGCCGGGGATGCGTCCGCGCGCGATGAGATGTTTCAAAAGCCGTGGCGCCATCATCTCCCAGAGCGTCTTGAGTCCGCATTCGGCATTGACGGACATCCTGTTCCAGGTGACTTTCTCGCCCGTCTTGGAATCAACCGCCGCCAGCAGATAGCAGCAGCGCGGACGCGCCTCCTGGGTGGCCACGGTTGGCAGCAGACGGAAATCGACGTCCAGCACCTCCTCTGCGGCAAACGGCAGATCCTTCGCGCGGGCGAAATCGGCCTTCTCGAAGGTGATGCGTTCGACATACGGCGGGGGCGGGGGAATCGGGAGCGGCTGATCGTGCCAGACGCCAGCGGCGTCCTCGACACGCGCGAACATGGCCTTCTCGTCGGCGAACATGAGCGGCAGCCCGCGCTCCGACTCGAAACGCAGCAGCAGTCCGTAGGCCTCCCACAGGATGCGGGTGCAGACGGTCCCTTCGCGTTCGTTGAGTTCGCGCGGGAAATAGCCGGGGTCGTGGCGGAAGACCTTCGCCGTGCCGTCTCGGAGAATGACCAGCTCGAAATGCGGCAGCTCCATCGGATTGGAGTAGTAGCCGAAGTTGTGGTCGTGCCCCGTCCGCACGAAATCGTGCAGCGTCTGCCAACCCTCCAGCATCATGAAGCGGGTCACGACCGGTTTCCCGTCGCCGCGGGCGACCGTACAGAAATAGGGAATCGCCAGACCGTTCAGGCGCACGGCCCAGGTAAAGCGGCCGAACTCGGGCCACAGCCCGAGGGCGTCCATCCTGCGGCCAATCTCTTCCGGCGTGCGCAGCATACGTCACCCGATGGAGCTGGAGACCTTGAAGACGGCCATCAGAATGGCGACCGCCACGAAACCGACGATGCCGGCGATCACAACGATCATCAGCGGCTCAAGGGCATTGGTGAAGCTCGCGATATTGCGATCCATGTCCTTCTGATAGCGTTTGCCGATATGCTCGAGCGAACTGACCATGTCGCCGGCCTGTTCGCCGACGGCGAGCATATCCGTCATCATGCGCGGGAAAACGCCGCTGGAGGCCAGCGGCCCCGAAATGGAGGTACCGTCGGTGACGCGCTTGCGCGCCTCCGCGAGAGCGGCCCCGATGACGGCGTTGCCGCAGGTCTCCTCCGAGATCTTGAGCGCCTGGAGGACGTTCACGCCGTTCTGCAGAAGCGTCTTGAGCGTGTAGGCGAGCGACGAGTAGGCACCGGCCGCCACGATGCCCCTGACGAGCGGGGCCTTCAGCTTCCACCCGTCGATGCGCAGACGCCCGGCGGTCGTCTGCTTCCAATGGCGGAACCACAGGCCGAACGCCAGGAGCGCGAGAAGCACGAGCCAACCGTAGCCGACGAGGAAATTCGAGAGACCGATCAGAATGCGCGTCGGCAACGGCAGCGCCGCATTGAGCGAGGCAAACACCTTTTCGAATTGGGGAATGATCCAGATGAGCGCGGCGACGATGGCGAAAACGCCGAAGCAGAGGACGATGACCGGATAGCTCATCGCGCTCTTGATCTTCGCGCGCATGCTGTCGTAGCGCTCGTAGTGGTCGCCGAGGCGGCGCAGGACGTCAACCATCGCGCCCGAGGCCTCCGCCGCGCGAATCATGTTGGCAAAGAGCGGCTCGAAGGTCTTGGGATGATGCGCGCAGGCATCGGAGAAATTCTCGCCGCGGACGATGCGGTCGCAGAGATCGCTGCAGACATAGCGCTGGCCGCTGCCCTCTTCGCCCTGACTGGCGAGCGCCGACAGCGCCTGACCGAGCGTCATGCCGGCCTCGATGAGGTCCGCCAGCTCAGAGGTGAAGAGAAGCACCTCGAGGCGACTCATCGAGGTGCGCTGCCTGCGCCCGCCGCCGATCGACGCATTCCAGACGGAGGTCGCCGCCCCCTTCTTCCCTGCGGACGTCGCGGCGCGTTCCGGCGGCACGGCCGCTTTCCCCGTCCGCGCCGCCTTCTGGCCTGTGCTGATCTTGGCGTAACCCATCGGTCGCGACGCGCCTCACTTGATGACGCGCACGCGGATAACCGCGTCGCTTTCCTCCAGGGCGGCAATGACATCGGCCGGGATCACGCTATCGGTATCGATCAGCGTGTAGGCGAAATCGCCGCGACTCTTGTTGGCGATCGCGTCGATGTTGACCTTGGCCTTGCCGAGAATCGACGTGAACGTGCCGATCATGTTCGCGATGTTCTTGTGGCAGATCGCCAGACGACCCGCCTTGTTGGCGAGACCGAGCGAGCACGCGGGATAGTTCACCGAGTTGACGATGTTGCCGTTCTCGAGGTAGTCGCGCATCTCCTTGACTGCCATCACCGCGCAGTTGTCCTCGGCCTCCTCGGTCGAGGCGCCGAGATGCGGGATCACGATGCAGCCTTTCCGCCCGGCCGTCGTCGCATTGGGGAAGTCGGAGACGTACTTGCGGACCTTTCCGGAGGTGAGCGCATCGAGCATGTCCTTCTCGTTCACGAGCGCATCGCGCGCACAGTTGACGACGATGACGCCCGTCTTCATGAGCGCAATCGTCTCGGCGTTGATCATGCCCCTGGTGGACTCGAGCGCCGGCACGTGAATCGTAATGAAGTCGCACTCGCGGTAGATCGTCTCCACGTTCTTGCAGTGGTGCACCGCGTGGTCGAGCTGCCAGGCCGCATCGATCGAGAGGTAGGGGTCGTAGCCGTAGACGTCCATCCCGAGATCGATCGCCGCATTGGCGACCTTCTGACCGATGGCCCCGAGACCGATGACACCAAGTTTCTTCCCCGCGATCTCCGTGCCCGCAAAGGCCTTCTTCGCCTTCTCCGCCGCCTTGTTGACGGCCGGATCGGCGGCGTTCGCCTTGACCCAGTCGATGCCGCCGACAATGTCGCGGCTCGCGAGCAGCATCGCCGCGATGACCAGCTCCTTCACGCCGTTCGCATTCGCCCCGGGCGTATTGAAGACGACGATGCCCTTCTTCGCATATTCCGCATGGGGGATGTTGTTCACCCCGGCGCCCGCCCGCGCGACGGCGAGGAGATTCGCCCCGGGCATCAGTTCATCCATCTTCGCGCTGCGCACGAACACGGCATCGGCTTCGCCGAAGTTCTCGGTGCGCAGATAGTTCTCGTCGAGGTTGTGGAGGCCGCAATCCGCAATCGGATTGAGACAGGTGTACCTATAGTGCATTTTAACCTTCTTTTTTTTTCTTCCGTAGAGTTTATCGTGGAATTCGCCGTCACGCATGACGACGCGGCATAGTATAGCAAAACGGCGCGAAAACGACCAGCGTTCGGCAGCCCGTTCCGCCCCGGGAAGTTGTACGCTCAGATGAGTCCAATCGGGAAGACTTGCCATCAGGGTGAAATTGACCCGTCTGGCTTGCCTTTCCACCTTGAAGGGGGCAAACGACCATCGCCTGAGAGGGGCGCCGCGCCTTACGCGATAAGCTTGGCTACGACGGCGAGGACGATCGAGGCGGCAAGCACCAGAAGACCGGCCGCGAACGCACGCTTCGTCTTTACGCCCGTCCCCCTCCATTCGCCGAGGATGATGCCGATGAGCGAGCTGAAGAACACGCAACTGCCCATCACGACGGCGAATGCGATGTAGGCCATGTCGCCCATCGCCGGTTCGCCGATCTTCTGGCACGCGAACTGCATCGCCCAGACGACGCCCGCCGCTCCCGCGAGCGAAACGTCGCCAACCCAGCGCGGAAAACTGCGGGCGGGGAGATAATCGCCGAACGATCCGTTCTTCGCATTCTGCCACAGGCACCAGATGGCGTTGACGAGGAAGCCGCCCCAGAGGACGACCACGAGAACCGGCATGCCGGTCCACTTCGCATCAACGCCTGCATGGGCCGCCGCCGCCTGCAGGGCGCCCCCCGACTGGAGCCCGAAGTTCATGCCGGCGGAGGCGATGCCGGAGAATATGGCGACCAGCATCCCCTTCCGGAAATCGAATTCGGCGACGGCCTTCTGTTTGGCCGCATCGTCCAGCTCGCCTTCCTTGAGCTTGCCCGCCAGGCCGACGAGCACAATGCCGAGCAGCGAGACGATCACCGAGACGAGCGTGAGGACGGCGGCCCTGTCCGCCACGAGGTCGGCGGCATGGCCCGTCACGATCGGCGGAACGAGCGTTCCCGTCGCCGAGCAGAGACCGCAGCCGACCGCCAGGCCGAGACCGATGCCGAGGTAGCGGATCATCAGCCCCCAGGCGAGCCCGCCAAGCCCCCACAGCGCACCGAAACCGATGCAGCACGCAAGCGTCCGGCCGTCCGCCGCGCCGATGAGCCCCAGGAGATTCGGGCACGTCGAAGCCGCCAGGACGAACGGGAAAACGACCAGCCCCGCGATTGCATAGACGAACCAGTAGGACTCGTACTTCATGCCCCGGATGCCGCGGAACGGCAGTGCAAACACTGCGCCGGCGAGCCCGCCAAGCGCACAGATCATCGTGCCGAGTGTCGTATTCATGGGAAATAGTATATCCACTCGCCTCCCGATAGTCAACCCGCCGACTGCTGCGCGGAACGTCCGGACGGACGTACCGTCACGTCAGTGCACGGGCGACGGCGGAGAGGCGGCCCAGGGTGTTGGTGGCGCCGGCCGTCAGGGCCTCGGGATACCAGTGGCGCTCGAAGGCGCGCAGGGCCAAAGGTAGATCGGTCGTGTCGTAGCCGAGGTCGATCAGCATCTGCCGGGGCGTGGCATAGGGCGGCGCGAAATCCTCGGTCCAGAAACCGACGCCCTGCTCGGCGAGACGCCGCCACGGGAAGTGTTCGCCCGGATCGAGTTTGCGCGTTGGCGCGAGGTCGGAGTGTCCGATGACCCAGCGGATCGCATGCCGTGACTGAATCTCCTGGCAGAGCGCGAGGACGGCCTCGATCTGCGCCTCGGAATAGGGCGGACGCGAACCGTCCCGCGCAAATCCCGCGTTCACGATTTCGATGCCGATTGACCGATCGTTGACGTCCTCAAGGCCACGCCAGGATCCTTCGCCCGCGTGCCACGCGCGGCGGTCTTCCGCGACGAGCCGGAAGACCGAACCGTCCACGCCCACGACGTAGTGCGCACTGACGCGGTGAACCGGCCGCACGTCCGTCAGCACGCGCAGCGAAACGTCGAGCGAGGCAATCGCCGTATAATGCAAAACGATCGTATCGACGACCCCATGCGCGCGCGCATTGTGATTGGCCGACGGATACGGCAGAATCGTCAGCGGCGCCGGTTCCTGCGGTGTCACCAATTCAATATCCGCGCAAGGCGCCTCCGGAATCTCTTCCGCCATATTCGATTCAAGCGGCGAAAAGACCCGGCAGGAGCACGTGGCGCCTGCCAGTCCCACCGCCGCGAGCACGGGAAGAAGCCGCCTCACCGCTGCGCGACCGCAAAGGCGTAGGCGTTCTGGAACATCCGCATCCAGGGTCCGTTTTCCTTGAACACGCCCGGATTGTAGCTCAACTGGCACGCCCGGAAGCCGCGCTCGGGGTGCGGCATCATGATCGTCGCGCGGCCATCGGTCGTGGTGAAGGACGTCTGACCGCCAATCGAGCCGTTCGGATTGTACGGATAGCGCGTCGTCGCGTTGCCGTAGTTATCCACGAAGTGCGCGGCGCAGATCGACGGCGCGAAGCCGTCCGTCCACACGCGGCCTTCGCCGTGCGCGACCGCAATCGGCAGACGCGAACCCGCCATGCCCTTGAAGAAGATCGACGGCGAATCCTCGATCTCGACCGTCGCATAGCGCGCCTCGAATTGCTCGGAGATGTTCTTGACGAATTTCGGCCAGCCTTCGGCGCCGGGGATGATGTCCTTCAGCTGCGCCAGCATCTGGCAGCCGTTGCAGATGCCGAGCGAGAACGTATCGGGCCGCGCGAAGAACGTCTTGAACATCTCGCGCAGGCGGTCGTTGAAAAGGATGGAGCGCGCCCATCCCGAACCCGCGCCGAGGACATCGCCGTAGGAGAAGCCGCCGCACGCGACAAGGCCCCGGAAGTCCCCGAGGTCGACGCGACCCGCGATGAGGTCGCTCATGTGGACGTCCCGGCAATCGAACCCGGCAAGCGCAAAGGCCGCCGCCATTTCGATGTGTCCGTTCACGCCCTGCTCGCGCAGGATGCACATGCGCGGGGCGGACGCCTTCGCCGTGCCGCGCGCCGCCGGCTTGGCGACCTTTGCATCGGGATCGTAGGTAAGCCTGAAGGTAAGGCCGGGATCGCGCTCGTCCAGTCCGTTGTCGTACTCCTCCTTCGCGGTGACGGGATTGTCACGGTGCGCCTGCATGCGGTAGGTCGTCTCGGACCAGCAGCGGCGGAGGTAGGTGAGATCGGTCTTGAGCGCCTGACGACAGCCAACGAAGGCTTCGAACACCCGCGCATCACGCGCGACCGTGCCAATCGCCGACGCCGTGACGCGCGCCTTGCGGAAGATGGCGAGGACGGCGTCGAGATTCCTCTCGGAGACCTGCAGCACCGCGCCGGGCTGTTCGTTGAAGAGCTGGGCGAGCGCATCGCCGTCGGGGAGGCGAGCGACAAGACCGCGACCGCCGGTGATGGCCATCTCCGCGAGCGTAACGACAAGGCCGCCGTCGGAACGGTCGTGATAGGCAAGCGCGAGACGCGCCTTCACGATCTGCTGCATCGCGTTGAAGAAGCGCTTGAGCGTCGCCGCGTCGGCATCCGCATGGGTGTTGCCGAACTGGCCGTAAACCTGTGCGAGCGCCGTGGCGCCGAGCGGACAGGTGCCGTCCGAAAGATCGACGTAGACGAGACGGGTCGTCTCCCCTTTCGGATCGGGCTTGAGGTCGGGCGTCAGCGTCAGGCGCACGTCCTCAACCGGTGCGAAACTCGAGACGACGAGCGACAGGGGCGCGACCTGCTTGTGGCGTTCGCCCCTCGCGTCCGTCCAGACGGTGTGCATCGAGCAGGAGTCCTTGCCGACGGGGATCGACACGCCCAGCTTCGGGCAGAACCTGAGGCCGACCTCCTCGACGGTATCGTAAAGCACCGCATCCTCGCCCGGATCGCCGCACGGGGCCATCCAATTCGCCGAAAGACGGATCTGTCCGATGTCGCCCACGTCCGCCGCCGCGAGGTTCAGGATCGCCTCCGTGACCGCCATGCGCCCCGATGCGGGGCCGTCCATCATCGCGATCGGCGCGCGTTCGCCCGTCGCCATGGCCTGCCCGTTGAAGGTCTTATAGCCCATCGTCGTCACCGCGCAGTCCGCCGCCGGCAACTGGTACCGGCCGACCATCTGGTCGCGCGCGACGCGCCCGGTGACCGTGCGGTCGGTGATGGTGACGAGAAAGGTCTTGTCGGCGACCGCCGGGAGGTGCAGGACGCGCGTCAGCGCATCGATCGGCGTCACGCCCTCGAAATAGGTCGGCGCATGCTTCTTCGCGACGCGCGTGACGTCGCGGACCATGCGGGGCGGCTTGCCGAGCAGAACCTTGATGTCCATGTCGATCGGCCGGTCTCCGAAGTGGCTGTCCTCCAGCACGAGCCGTCCGTCGCCCGTCGCAACGCCGATGAACGCGACCGGGCAGCGCTCGCGGGCGCAAAGGCTCTCGAAGAAGCCCTTCGCCTCCGGCTTGAGCGCGAGCACGTAGCGTTCCTGCGCCTCGCAGCACCAGATCTCCATCGGACTCATCGACTTCTCCTCGTTGTGGATCGCGCGGAGCCGGAACGTGCCGCCCGTGGCCTCGACGAGTTCGGGACAGCCATTGGAGAGGCCGCCTGCGCCGATATCGTGGATGGAGAGGATCGGGTTAGCCTTGCCGAGGTAGCTGCACGCGTCGATGACGCCCTGGCAGCGGCGCTGCATCTCGGCGTTGCCGCGCTGAACCGAGTTGAAGTCCAGAGCCTCGGAGTTCGTGCCCGTCATCATCGACGAGGCCGCGCCGCCACCCAGGCCGATGCGCATCGCAGGGCCGCCGATCTGGACGATGAGGCTCTTGACCTTCACGTCCTTCTTCTGCACCTGCGAACTGCGGATGACGCCCATGCCGCCCGCGAGCATGATCGGCTTGTGGTAGCCGCGAAGCTCGCCCGCGATCTCACCCTCATAGGTGCGGAAGAAACCGCAGAGCTGGGGACGGCCGAACTCGTTGCCGAACGCCGCGCCGCCGATGGGACCTTCGGTCATGATCTGCAGCGGGGTCGCCAGACGCGTCGGGAAATCGGCATAGATGCGTTCCCAGGGCTGGGGGAAGCCGGGAATGCGGAGGTTCGAGACCATGAAGCCGCAGATGCCCGCGACCGTGCGCGAGCCCGTGCCCGTCGCCGCTTCGTCGCGGATTTCGCCGCCGACGCCCGTCGCCGCGCCCGGAAACGGCGAAATCGCCGTCGGGTGGTTGTGGGTCTCGACCTTCATCAGCTGTTCGAGCTGCTCCTTCCTGAAGGAGTACCGATTGGTCTTGGGGTCTATCGCGAAGACGTCGGTCGCGAAGCCGGTGACGACGGCCGAGTTGTCCTTGTACGCCGAGAGCGTACCCTGCGGACGCTTCGCGTGCGTGTTCCTGATCATCCCGAAAAGCGAGTTCTTCTGCTTTCTGCCGTCGATGATGAACTCGGCCCCGAAGATCTTGTGGCGGCAGTGCTCGGAGTTCACCTGACCGAACATCACGAGCTCGGTGTCGGTCGGATTGCGCCCGGCCGCCGTGAAGCTTCTGGCAAGGTATTCCATCTCGGGCGCGGAGATCGCGAGGCCGATCTCCGCATTGGCCTCCTGAATGGCCGCCACGCCCTTCGCCAGCACGTCATACGTGCGCCCCGGCTTCGGATCGGCGACATCGAAGAGATCGTCGATCGATTCGTAGACGCCCTCGGTCATCTTGTCGTAGAGCGCGCCGACCCAGGCACCCACCGGAACTTCCGGGTTTGCGGTGTCGACGAAGCCGTTCGGGGTGAGACGCGTCAGACGGTAGCGGATGCCGCGCTCGACGCGGAGGATCGACTTCAGCCCGCAGTTGCGGAAGATATCCGTCGCCTTCGTCGACCACGGCGAGATCGTGCCCTTACGCGGGGTTACGAAGAAATCGGCCGCATCACAGGCTCCTTCGGCATTCAGCAGGACGCCCGCCCGTTCAAGCTCCCGGACGTCAAACGCCTCGGAAACGACCTGTACGGCATAGACCCACTTCGCGTCAATCGCCACGGGCCCGAGCGTCGGGTCGAGTTTTCGGATGGCCTCCTGGAGGGCCTCCATGCGAAACGGCGAGTACGCGTCCGAACCAATCAGCAGAATCATGTCTTCTCTCCTAATGGAAAATGGAGCAGTATTATACCATAAGCCCGCCCCCGTTGGCGAATCCGGACATTTCCTGCCGGAAACGGTCCGCACGCACGCGATCACCGCCGGGCGCCCGTCTACGTCCGTTTGCCGAGAATGCCGAGTTCGTGCGCCTTGCCGACGGCGGCGGCGGAGCTCGGGGCGCCGAGTTTGACCATGATGCTCTTCGCGTACGTCTTCACGGTCTCCACCGAAATGTGCAGCGCTTCGGCGATCTGCTCGCGGGTGAGACCGTCGTTGATGCCGACCAGAACCTGCGTTTCGCGGCGACTCAGCAGGTCGTTATCGGGAAGCACCGCCTCGCCGCGCCGGAGGAACCCCCTGCCGCTGACCGCCGCGCGCGCGGCGGCGACGATCTCGGCGCTGGGCGCGGATTTCGGGAGATAGCCGCTCGCGCCCGCCTGTTCGGCGCGGGCAAGTTCGCTTTTGAGCGGCATCCCCGCAAGCATCAGCACTTTGATCTTCGGCGCGTACGCCTTGAGCGCGTGCAGGGTCTGAAAGCCGTCCATCCCCGGCATCCGGACATCGACGATCGCCAGATCGGGGGCCCCTTCGCGACGGCACAGGGACAGTGCGGCGTTGCCGTCCTCCGCCGTCCCCACGACCTTGAAATCGCGTTCTGTCGAGAGCATCGCGCACATTCCGTCGCGCACGAGCGGATGATCGTCTATAATTATAACCCTGATCATAGCGGAAGCCTCACTTTCACCACCGCTCCCTTTCCAAGGGAGCCGGTAATCTCGAATTCACCGCCGAGGCGAACGGCACGCGCACGCATGCTGCAAATGCCCAGATGCCCCGCGCCGAAGTTGATCTGCTCAAAGCCGCAGCCGTCGTCGGCCACCGCCATCTCCAGCGCTTCGTCGGTAAACGTCATCGTGACGCGCACGTGGTCCGCCCCGCCGTGCTTGATGGCGTTGCCGACCGCCTCCTGCAGGATCATCAGGAGCGTGCCCGCGAACTGCCGCGAAACGGGCCGCTCCCTGCCATGGAATTCAAACGACACGATGCCGTCCCAATGCGCCATGCGCGCCGCCGCGTACTGCACGAGCCCCGCCAGGCTGTTCGGTCCTTCCGACTCCTCCGTCATCGACCAGAGGACCGTGCGCAGCCCCGCCTGCGTATGCGTCACGCTGTCGGCCGCGAGAGCCAGCTGTTCGCCCACCGCCGCCGCGCCGCCGCCGTTCTTCAGCAGGTTCTTGGCCGCCAGCAGACGGAACGACGTCGAGGCGAGGAGCTGCTGGAACTCATCGTGCAGATCATGCGCCATCCGCAGACGCTCGCGCCGCGCCGCCTCGGCAGCAATGCGCTCCTGCACCTTCTCGCGCATGGTCTCCTCCAGTCGCGCGAGCGCCTTGCCCACCGCGCGGCGCAGCAGGATGGTCCACAGCGCAAACCCGAGCAGGATCGCGACCAGCACTCCCGCCAGCGCGACAAGACGCGCCGACGTCCAGAACGGCGGATGCGACAGGACCTTCAGCGAGTCCAGACCACTCGCCAGTATCGTCGGGTTGTCGAAGCCCCGCAGCGTGCGCTGCGAATCGCGCACGGCGCTGTAGATGGCGATGCCCGTTATCTCGACGCCGGCGCCGATGCCGAAGTGTTCGGGATAGGAAACGCGCAGATCCTCGGTGATCTTCACCTGCACCGTCTCGGCGCCGTCCTCCAGCAGGAGGGTGATCAGCCCCTCGCGGCGGAAGGCGTCGATGACCCTGCCCGCGATGACGACCAGATCCCCGTACCAATCGGGATCGGGCAGCAGGCGGTCGGCGGGATGTTCGCGCAGCTGCGGGATCGTATAGCGCCGTGGTTCGGGCAGCTGCGCCTCGTCATGCCCTTTGCGCGTTACCTCGCACCGGAAAAGACGGTGCGTGTGCCGGACCAGTGGATCCTCCAGCCATCCGTTCACTTCGACGAGATCGCCACGCCGGATCTCCTGATCACGGCACTTCAGATCGATGCGCCATGGCACGCCTTCCGGGGTGTGCATGAAGATGTAGCCCATCCCCGTGTCGAGGGTGACTACGCCTGAAATCCGCTGCATTTCGCCTTCGTCTGCGGCGCACGGCGGCATCGCAGCGAATAGCGCAAGGGTTAGGAGGATGAATCGCATACGGACATTTTACCAAAATATGGTGTTCCAAGCCCCATGCCAGGATGGTGGCGAAAGAGACCTCACCCCCTCCCGTCGTCCCACCCTGCGAAAGACGACCACCTTCTTCGGATGGACCGCGCATGCGGCGCCGCATCGATCGCCGCGACCACCGCTTCCACCGCCGCGCCGGCACGTTCGCTGTCGGCATGCGCCTTGTCGGCGAAGTCGCGCGGCCAGCAGCTTTCGTAGTCAAGAATATCATATTCGCCGAGGTGCATCTGCCCGAGCATCTTGCCGTCAATGAGCATGATGAGATGATCGTGGCTCACATCCCCGCCCCACAGGCGCACGGTCAGAAGGGACAAGCCAAAAAAAAGAAGACAGCTTCCCATGTTTTTATTTTACCGCATTCCCCGCTCGGACCGACATCACACTTTTAGGGGACGGGCAGCAGGCTGATCCGACGCCAGGCGCCGCTCCGCCAACGCCAGACGAGGATCGCCGCAACGAGGGCGAGGTATACGGGCATCGTCAGCCAAAGCGCGCGCAACGTCGGATGGAACCGGCCGATCAGGAGAACCAGCGGCATCCAGAAACCAAAATCGCACGCCATCTGCGTCCACATCACGAATTCGGTGTCCCCTACGCCGCGAAGCGCACCCACCGTCAGGCACATGACGCCTTCGGCGGCCTCACGGAAGAACATGATCAGGAAAAGCATCGCGCCCAGCGCGTGGTATTCCTCGGGCGTGCAGGGAAGATCGGTGCTGCGGAAGGCGTCCATGATCGGGTCAAGGAAAAGGAAGATCAGAAGGAAACAGACCGCCAGCGTGAAGAAGACGAGACACAGACCCGATTTGTAGGACCGGCGGGCAGCCGCGTCATCGCCCGAGCCGTGGTGGCGGCCCGTCAGAATCAACGTGCTGTCTGCCGTCGCGCACAGCACCATATAGAAGACATTGTTCACTTTGAAGGCCACGTTCGCCGCATTGCTTGCGACCGTGCCAAGGCTCGTCAGGACAAGCATGAAGATGGTGAAGGAAAGGGACGAGATGAAGGCGGTCGCGCCCATCGGAGCGCCGTAGCGGAGAATCTGGCGCACCGACTCGGGGCGGAAGCGAAAGGCATCCGTCCCCCTGAACTTGCCGATGAGCGGATCGCGTCCGACGCCCCACCCCAGCATCAGCGCAGTGGATGCGTATCCGCCGACCGTCGCGAGCGCGGCGCCCTGAATGCCCAGCGCGGGAATCGGCCCGAGACCATTGATGAGCGCGGCGTCTCCGCCACAGTTGACGAGGACTCCGACGAGCGTGCAGAGCGAGACGTAGAACGTCCGCCCCTGACCCGTGATCACCCCGCCCAGGACCATGTTGAGCAAGAGAAAGAAACTGCCGGGCGTACGAATGGACAGATAGGTTTTCTCGGCTGCGGCAACGGCGACGGGATGGCCCGCGCAATCCACGACCCACCAGGAGACGGGAACGAGCAACCCAAAGACCGGCAGGACGAAAAGCGACATCCAAAGCCCCTGCGCGAACGAAGAGACCGCCTCCTTTTCGTGCCCGCCGCCATGCAACTGCGCCACGAAGACAGTCATCATGTAGCCGATGGAGCAGATGAAAAACGTCGTGAGCGAAATAGCCAGTTGGTTGGACGGCAGGGACGCGGCAAACGCGGCGGCGCTGGAACGCGCCAGGAACCAGCCGTCGCAGATATCGTAGAACGCATTCGCCACCTGCGCCAACATCAGTGGCCAGGCGATCTTCAGCGTCTCGACGACATTCCCCTTCTGCGAACGGTTGAACAGCGACACACACGTAGTATAGCAAAACCGCACGTCAGATGCAGCGTCTGAAACCGCCACCGCGCGTGAGGCGCGAGGACTTGCAGGCGCGGACAAGACGCCGCCCGGGGGATTCGGACGGCGCATACGCTACTCACACGCAATCAACGGACGACGATGCAGAAGCCTTGAACAGTGCCCTTTTTGCCGAACATGGCCCTCTTCATGTAGCCAAGGTTCTGCGGTTGAGATCCGAACTTAAAACTGGAGAAATCAAGCGCCACCGCGAACTCGCACGTATTCTTCATGCCATGGAGCGTGACTTTGTGCGTCCACCCATCCGGGTTCTCTTCAAGCTTCTCGACCGACAGGTTCTTCGTCGCGGAGGTTTTGCTCATGAAATCGCACCCGCTCCACGCACTGTCGGAGAACTGGAAGTAGAATTCAATATCATCCACCGTCGGATCCTGCTTTTTAACGCGGAAAAGGAATTTCGCCGCCGCATCACCCGAGCCGTACGTCTGCGTCGATTCCCCGGCGATGAGCGTCTCCGTGTAGGCGCCCGTATCCAATGCCGGGACCAGGAGGATGTCATTCCCGCTTTTCGCGAGCGAGGCCATGCCATCGGTAAAATTCGCGTGCAATTCCAAGCGATCGAACATGCTGTAGGTTGAATCATATCCTCCGGCGGTCATGATCTTGATCGGGGATTGATTTGCATCCGTTGCAATAACGCCGATCCAATCGCCTTTGCCGATGGACACCGCGCCGTCGAGATAGGCCGTCCCTCCGACGGAGAGCATAGGCTTGTCGCCTTTGCCCGGCGCAATCGCCGAGAAATGCAATTCCGACGTGTGCTGTCGCGTTTCGCTCTCATCGACCCGATTCGTTTCCAGCAGATAGAAGTCGCCGCCAATCGGCATATAGGGGTGCCCGCTCAGATGGATGCGAGCCACCGATCCGGCCGCCCGAGACGATTGCAGCGCATTCGGACCCATGACATACAGGGTTCCGCCAACGGAAAACGAACCCGTTCCGTCCCACCACAGTTCATGCTTTGGCGTGCAGCCTGGACGGATCGACTCATGCGTCAATTGGAAATCGCCGTCAAACCGAACCGTGGAGTTATTCAGAACTGTCATTGGCATCGTACCGGAGGTTGTCTTGACCAATCCGCTTGCCTTAAAGGATGCCCCGTTGGTGACCACAATCCGGTTGTTATTGTTTCCGGATCCATAATTGACCAATTCAAGTGTGGACAACGAGAGTACGCCCCCATTGATGACATCGATAATACCGGGGCTGTAGTTACCAAAATTTCCGCGATAGTTTCCGGTTACGGTGAGCCCCCCCCCCCCTGAGCCATCGACGATTAGGCCGAAGGTGTAGTTTTGAATTGCTACCTCGGCAATTGTGCGCGTATCGCGCACGGTAACGGTGCCGCCGCCCGTAATCGTATCCGTTTCAGAGGGAACCGCTCCCGACGTCCAGGTTTCCGCCTCATCCCAATAGCCGCTTTTCGCCAGCGAAGCATTCGCCGCCACTGCAGACCGCATCGTACAGAACGCAAACAGCAAAACGGTTGGAACCATGAGCGGCGTATGACAGGAGTTCCAGAATACATTGTTCATTAGTTTTGACATTCTCATTGTCAGTCTTTTCATTTTCATCCCTTTCTATCTTACTTGACCACAGTAATTAGCCTATTCCGCCTCCTCGAAACGGAAGTTGCGGAAGGCGAGCCCCGAATGCTCCGCCGGCATCATCTGGAATTGCAGCGCAATGGAAATGATCTTGCGGAAGTAATCGGGCTGGAAATTCTTATCGGTTCCGATCCAACATGTCTCCCAGGTCTCGGGATCGTTGTCGGTGCGGTAGGCCCAGCCGCCGTGCTTGTGCATCGGCACGCGCCAGTTGCCGAAGACCAGCTTCCCTTCCGCCGTGCGTCCGTTGATCTTGAGCTGGGGCGTCGCATGGTCATGATAGTCGCCGTACGCATCGGGCAGACGGTTCATCTCGAAGTAGAGGCGGGTGAACCGGCCGGGTTCGCACGGGATGCTCGGCACCACATCGAGCGATGCGGTGACCCAGCTGCCGGCCGTCTCGTCGAGCATGACGTTCCAGACGCCATTCGAGTCGACGTTCGCGTGCACGCCCCTTCCGCCGCCCTTGCAGATGAGTTTCTCCACCTTGACGGTCTTCGGCGCCGGCTTTTCGAGGGTGACGGCCACCACGATCTGCGGTCCGCCCCGTGCGGCGGCGATATCGAGTTTCGCCAGCGCCAGCTCCGGCTTGGGATTCTCCCAGCGCATCAGCTTCAGGACATGGCCTTCCGCATCCTTCCAGCCCATCTCTTCGCGGCATGCCTTCGCCGCGATCGTCGTCTGCGTGCCGTCGGCGTAGGTTACACGGTAGACGGGCGCCGCCGTATGCAGGAAATAGAGCGCCGCCGCGCGCGATTCGAGGGGGATGCCCTTCACCGGTTTGTCGAGACGAATCACGTCCTTGAACTTGTTCTGGTCGTAGCGGATGAAGTCGAAGCGGATGCCCCGGCAATCCGTCTCGCCCCACGGGATATTGTAGCCGGGGTTCTGCACGTTGGCGAAATCGTGAAGACGCACGAAGACCAGACGGTTGGGATCGACGTCGAACAGCGGCTGACGCACCAGACGCTCGGCCTTTTCGCGGGCGAGCCGCGCCTTGCCCGCCGCCAACGCCTGCTCGGTGGTCTGCCCCCGCTCCCAGACGACCTCGGGCGTACGCGGATACCGCTTCAGTATCTCGTCCGCGTCGCCGTAGACGTAGCTCTGGGTGGCGTTATCCAGCGTGAGCACATAGAAGCCGTCCTTGTCCGCCTTAAGCGGCTGACGGTACGACACGAGGTTACGCACCTGCGGATCGGCGCCGGGAACGGGATCCGCACCCGGTGCCGTCCACAGACGCACGAGCAGGGGCCGCCGGGCGCCCGCGATTCCGGCGGGACGGAACTTCACGATCTGCGTCGTGGGGGCGCGGGACGTGATGAGGTAGGCGTCAAGGCTGCCGCGACGCGCCGGCGTAATCTCCAGACTGGCTGCCGGCGCCCCCACCTCCGAGAGCGCATCCAGCGCCGTGCAGCACGGGGTGACGCCCGAAAGTGCCCCGATCCGCGCGACATCCGCCGCCATCTGCGCCGCGCCGCACTTCTCCGCGCGATAGGTGATCGAGCCCCTGCCGATCATCTTCGTTCCTTCCTGGAGTTCGGGCGCGTCGGGATTCCGCCCGCCGTACTCATCGCGGTCGGCGCGGTCGGTGAAGACCAACAGGCGCCCGCCCGCCTCGACCCACTTCAGGATCTGCTTCCACGTGCCCGGATACGTGGCCGTCACGCCCGCCATCGCCAGCACCTTGTAGCGGTTCAGCCACGTCAGCGTATTCGTGAGCTGCGGCTCGAAGATGACATCGGGATTCAGGTGCGCGTAGTCGATGCCCGAGACGATGGCGTCGAAGAGGCGGATGTTGCCGCCGCCCGAGACCTGCGCCAACCGTTCGGTCGGGCTGGAGAAGAGCACCGCCACCTCCCGCTTCACGCCGCGGTCGCGCGGGGTGAAGAACTCCTCCACATCCTGAATGTCGCGCTTGGCAAGGCGAATGCCCAGCAGCTGGTCCGTCGCCACCTTGTAGGGACACATGAAGTTGTAGGCGCTGACCTTGCCGACCTTCTTCAGGGATTCCTCCGGCCACATGCGCCAGAACTTGACGCCCTTCCACTTGCCCTCGGTTTCCTCGACCTGATGGACGACGCGCCAGTCGCACGGGCGCCGCGACCATTTGAACATGTAGCTCACGCTGTAGCCGCGCTGGTACTGATCCATGAAGCTCTGGCGAATGGAGTTTGTCGAACCGCCAACGTACATCTCGCTGTCAACGATCGGTTTGCCGTCCGCCAGCGCCCGCAGGAGATGCGCCTCGACGGCGCCGCCGTGTCCGCCCGTCGGCGCACAGACGACGGCGAGCGGCGCGTTCGCCTGATAGAGGTCGATGCCGCGCGTGCGCATCGTGGTCGGCTGGAAGCAGGCCCGCGCCTCGGGATCGAGCTGACGCAGCGCCGACTGCCCTTCCGCAAGCAGCGAGGCGAAACGCTCCTCGATGACCTTAATGCGATCGACGGGCCTGAGCGAAGGGTCGACAAGCCGCTCCTCCGAACAGGCGGGCTCGTTGAAGAGTTCGTAGCACCAGGGCTTGACGGGGAAACGCGTCATCAGCTCCTTCGCGCCCTCGACCCACATGTTGAGCCAGATTCGGCGCCCCTTCTCGTTGAGGATCGAGTACGGCATAAAATGGTGACCGGCCGGCGCAAACGCCGCCTGGGGCAGACGCCCCTTTTCGCCCGTCACGTGACCGTCCTCGGGATTGCCCGGATCGTCGGGATCGAGTGCGTTGAACTGCGGCCGCCCAAACCAGCCGTGGCTCCACTCACTGGCGGTATAGTCGACATAGATGGGCAGTCCATTGGTGATGCAGGGAGCCAGCAGGGCGTCGTCACGGCGCGGCTTCCGTCCCCACGGCACGTATTTCAGGGCCCAGTCCAACGGCGCCTCCACGCCGCCCGCATCCAATCCCAGACGCTGCATCGCCGCGTAATCCGGCATCTTCTGGTAGAGCCATTTGAGCTCGTCCACATAGCCAGGCGTATCCTCCCGGCACTCGAATTCCGTCGCGCCGTACCAGATGGTCGCCGTGAAATAGCGCGGCTTGCCGTTCCACAGCAGATGACCTTCCGGCGCGACGGAAAGCCCCGCCGACGGCGGACACAATTCGCCTTTCGGCAACTGGTCGAACGGCACGAAAGGATCGTAGCCAAGCCCCTTCGGATCGAGGGCGGACGCGGACGCGGCGAAAGCCGAGAACGCCAGGACGCCGGCGGAAAGAATCATCTGCTGTCCATTCACGGATACACCTCACTTTATCTGACTGTGATACTTGCCGTCCTTGAAGGCGCGGCAGGTGCCGAGCGGGAGACCGGCGCCATTGACCACGTTCCAGCCAAGGTTCAGATCGAACCAGGCGTAGCGGAAGGCAAAGGCCTCCTGGACTTCGGGGCACGTCAGCTCGATGGTTTCGCCGACGATCCGGGCGTCGCAGTAGTAGAGCTTCACGCCTTCTTTCGGCTTACCGGTCTTCTTGTCGACCTCCACGGCGCTCGGCTGGACGGGACCGGCCAGTTCGAAGCCCTTCACGGCCTTTCCGTCGGAAGTCTTCAATCCCTTCGCGTTCCTGAGGTGGATGATGCACTTGGGCCCTTGCCAATCGACGGACGCGACCTGCGGTGAGGACCCTTCGATCGGCTTGCCGTATACATGCTGCAACGCCCAGTTCGCATAGCGCTGCCCCACCTCCTCCTTGCGGATCGGGTGGATGTCGGCCTCGCCGAGATCCAGCAGCGAGATCGTATCGCAATCGGGGAGGAAGGTCGCCAGCTCGTTCAGCTGACACCGCATGTCGGCGTTGACGGACCACGTCGGCTCCTTCGTCTCGCCCGCTTCGATGCGCCCCTTCGAATTGGGTTTGGTGTCGAGCTGGTGGGGGCAGATCTCGGTAATCAGCACGGGTAGCCTGTCCTTGTAGGTGAACTGCGCGCGCCAGCCCTCGACCAGCGTCTTGAAGAGCTCGGGATAGCGCCCGTTGCCCAGATCGCTGCACCCCTGATACCACACCGCACCCTTGATGGCCATCGGATAGAGCGGATGGACGAGCCCCGCATCCATCGTCGTCGCCGAGAACATGTTGATCGCCCGCGCGTCAAGCGGCTTGCGGCATTCGGGATGATTCCAGATGTCCTTGGGCACGGCCTCGCCGATGCAGGCCTTGAGCTTCAGTTCGCGTCGGTCGTCCCCCTTCGGCCAGATCGACAGCGCGATCGGCTTGAGGATGCCGCCGGGCTTGCCGTCCTTCCCGTTCCAGACCTTGTACTTGATCGCGATGACATTCTTGCCGACTTTGCCGAACTTGTTGATCGGACAGCCGTAGCCATGCCGCGGATTGCCCGAGCCTCCGAAGGCGTGCCCGTTCAGATACGTCATGTCATTGCCGTAGGACTCATTGTAGCCGATCGCCCAGTTCTTGCGCAGATCGTCGGCCGTCAGCTCGAATTCGGCGCGCAGCCAGACGTCGCCCGTAAAGCCTTCCGGGAATGGTGCGGTCTGGAAACCGCGCCCGTCGAGCGTGACGGCCTTCCAGCTCGCATCCTCGACGAATGCGGCGTCGTGCAGCGACGGCGTCGTCTTCTCGAAGTTACTGCCGGGATCGAACCGGCGGTTCCACGCGACGATCGCCTTTTCGTAGGCCTCGGCGCCGCCCGCCTTGACGAAGCTGTCCCAACGCTCGCCCCAGAACCCGGCGATGCTCTTGCCGTATCCCGTGCCATGCTCACGGCCCCACTTCTGGTCAACCCAGCCATCGATCTTCGTCGCGCCCCAGGAGGCGTTGACGAGTCCGATCGGGACGTCAAGCGCGGCATTGAGCTTGGCACCCATCCAGTAGAGCGCGGCGCCGTTCTTGCGGATCGAATCGTACGAAGCCGTCTCCCACGAAACGCCGATGGCGTCCTCGCGCGGATACGGCGAATTCCCGTTGCCCTTGTCGTTCATGAGCAGCGTACGGATGTGCGGATTGTCCTTCGCCTGCTGCAGAAACTCCTCGCCGCCGATGGGCAGACGGCCATAACCCGCGAACGTATAGGCCATGTTGGACTGCCCGCAGCCGAACCAGACGTCGCCGAACAGCACGTTGCCAATCGTAATCTGCTCGCCTCCGCAGACGGCGGTAATGCGGGACGGTTTCTTGTTCGCCGGCTGGACGGGCAGCCGGACGGTCCAGCGCCCGTCTTCCGCCGTCGTCGCCGAACCGACCGATTTTCCGTTGAGCTGGACGGTGACGACCTGCCCCGGTTCGGCGAAACCCCAGACGGGCGCCGCGACATCACGTTGCAAGACCATCCCATCGGAAATGACATTGGCGAATTTAAAGGAGGAGGCGCCCCACACGGAGCACGGAACGATAGCTAGCAGAAATAATTTTTTCATAACATCGGGAATTATAATTGAAAAATACACCGCGGTGTTTCAATTTTATCCACGAACAATTTAAAATTCATCCATGAAACTTGCGGGAAAACGGGCTAATGGCGTATAATACGCACCATGAAGGTAAACCGAATCGCGAAAAAAGCTTGGATATTGCTCACCGACGGGACCAATGTGTTCGATTCTGAAGTCCGTTCCGGCATCATGCAGCTCGCCCAGGAACTCGGATTCAGGCGCATCCGTCTCGTCAGTGAAGACGAGCTCGCAGCGCATTATCTGAACAGCTCGCTCTTTCGGAAGGGTTTGGTCGGCATCGTCTCCCACGTTCGTCTGCCCAGCATTCAGAACGCCATCCGCAAATACCGCATCCCCGCCGTACTGCTGGGCGAAGAATCCGTCGCCGAATGGCGCAAGGCCATCGGCGGCCCCGTGACCGTCTGCTCCGTCGACAACCGCGGCATCGGGCAGCTGGCGGCGGACTATCTCTTCGAGCAGGGGCGATTCGCCACTTACGCCTTTGCGGATATCGGTTTCTCCCGACACACGGACTGGTGGAGCAATCCGCGCTACGAGGCCTACCGCGACACGCTGGCCGAACACGGCTACCGCCACGAGGTGCCGCGCGTATCCGTGCTGGTGGACGCGCCCGACGTCAACGAACAGGCCTTTCTGAAATTCATCCGCCCCCTCGCCAGACCCGTGGCGTTTTTCTGCTGCAACGACCGCGCGGCGCGCGACGTGATCAACTTCTGCGCCGCCGCCCGGCTGCACGTTCCCGAGGACGTCGCCGTGCTGGGGGTGGATAACGAGGAGGAGATCTGCACGCGCGCGCCTACGGAGATCTCCTCCATCAAGGTCGAACACGTGCGCCTCGGGCGCACCGCCTTCCGGACGCTCGTGCATCAGCTCGAAGGCGAGCCCCCGCGCGACAAGATCATTCTCTGTCCGCCGATCCGCGTTATCGAACGCGCCTCGACCCGGCATCTGACGGTTACCAACCGTTACGTCGCGAAGGCCATCGATTTCATCGCCACGGCGCACCCGGCGACGCTGAACGCCAACTCCGTCATCGCCGCAAGCGGCGTCTCGCGAAGCTATCTCGCGCAGCGTTTCCGCGCCGAAACCGGAAGGACGATCCTCGATGCCATCCACATCCGCGTCATGAAGGACGTGAAGCGCGAACTGCTGGAGACGGAGAAACCCGTGGCGCAGATCGCCGAAGAACTGGGTTTCTCCTCCGTCTCCTGCCTGTGTACCGTCTTCCGCCGTCTCAACGGACTCTCGATGAGCGCGTTCCGCGCCACGCGACGACTGTAGCGGCGCCGTCTCCGCCCACCGCGCGAAAGGCCCCGTCTACCGGCTCTCGGGCGCGATTTCGACGGGGAACCAGGTGCGGTAGTAGTTGTCGCGCCGCCAGGCGCCGCCGGCGGACGCATAGTCGCAGAACGTCACCGTCGTCGGATAGTCGCCTTCAGGATTCTCGTGGTGCGAGCCGAGCGGCAGCGTGGCGGAGAACGTCATCCAGATGTCGTCCGACGGCGTGCGCACGGGCGTGAATGAGGTCATCACCGCACCGTCGCGGATACCGCGTCGAAACACCTCGGCGAGATCGCCGTCGGCGAAGCGACTGTCGCGGGCCAGCAGAATCGGACCGCGCGTAAAGGCAATGCTGTGATCGAGCCGATGCGCGACAACGGGCATCTCGAAGGCGAGTTCGACGACGTCCCCGAGCCGCCATGCGCGCCTGACCGTAAAATACGCGCCCGGAGTCACGTCCGGCAGCGTCTCGCCGTTGAGCTTGACGGTCGCCCGCCGGACCCAGCCCGGAATGCGGAAGCGCACCGGCAGCGCACCGACCGTCTGCGCATGGCTGACCAGCCGCACGCTGTCGGCGCGCGGATAGAGCGTGTACATCTCGAAGGCGACGGACTTGCCCGACGCAAGCTTCCCGTCGACCCGCGCCGTCGTGTAGAAGTTGAAAGTCGCCACATCGTCCCGGAGCGTAAAGAGTCCGTTCAGGAAGCAGAGGAATCCGCGCGGCCCGTTGGCCGTGCAGCAGTCGGTGTGCATGAAGCAGTGGTGCTGCCCGTGATAGCGCGTGCCCGTCAGCGGCGTATAGCCCGCGAATTCGCTGCCGTCCGCCTTCAGCGCCCCGAGATAGGCGTTATAGAACGTGCGTTCGATCTGGTCGGCCCACCGGGGGTCGTCCGTAACGGACAGCAGCTTCTCGCAGAAACGCATCCAGGTCGTGGTCACGCACGTCTCCTGCAGACGCGTATACGGCAGATGCTGCTTGCGTGCACCATGATACCACGCCTCCGACGATGCACATCCGCCCGCGAGGTTGACCTCCTCCCGGGCGATGTCCTCGCCCGTCATCAGGGCCGCCCGGCGGAGGTTCGCCAATGCCGCGTCTTCGCGCGTTCCACCTTCTCCCTTCGCATCGACGTAGTCGAGGATGCCCTGACAGCAGCTCATCATCTCATAGGCCTTGCCGCGACCATACTTGCAGACATAGGTCCAATCGCCGCCATCCTCCGGCACGAGCGCCGCGCCCGCCTCGTTGCGGTCGGCGACGGACACGCCCTTGAGCGCCAGATCCAGGAGGCGCGGTCCCTTGGGGTTGACGTTCGTCATGCCCTTGACAATATAGGTTGCGAAGTCCAGGTACTTCATCTCTCCGGTGCGTCGATAGAGCCAGACGACCGGCTCGAGAATGGATGAGCTCGCATAGCCCGACCAGTTGCCGGTCTGCCAGAGCTCGCGTCCGCGCCGGCCGTCCGGCCCGATTTCATCCATCACGTAGTCGCACAGCCGTTTCGCCGCCGCCAGCGCGCGCCGCCCCCTTTCCGAGAGTTTCCCCTCCGCGTCCCGGGAGCCATCCGCAAAATGGAGGAGCCCCATCAGGGTGTATTTTATGCCCCAGACGTCCCAGCCCTCTCCGCAGCGCAGCGCGTCGGGATAGTTGCCGATATAGCCGCCGGGCTCCTGGCTGGCGAGAATGCTGTCGAGCCCGCGCGTGACGTTCGCGCGCAGCTTCTCGGAATGCGTATAGGCGAGATACGGCATCGCGGAATGCATGTACTTGCCCCAGAACTCGGTGGACCACCCGCCGTTCCGTTCGGTCGCCGCCTGGAACGGCGCGGTGAGATAATCGACATCCGTACCGATGACGTGCCGTTGGATCATCGCGTCAAGACGTGCGCCGAGATAGCCCCTGAGGCGGGTTTCGGCCGCGGCGCGCAGCAGGATCAGTGCAGCGGCGGCAAAAAGAAGTCGCTTCATGTGCCGTTCCCCTGTCCGTTGACCCGGGAGATCGTCCACGACCAGACGAAGGTCGTGCCATCCGATACCTTGCCCGCCCACTGCAGGCCGCCCCTCGGACAAAGCTGGAGACAGGCGGAATCGTTGTTCCACTGACGCCGGTCCACGAAGCCCATCTGCTGTGTACCCTCACCCAGCTCGATCTTCCACTCGCCGTTGTCGAACGCGACGAACGACGGCATGAGACGGCAGGTCTTGGCGTCGAATTCGACGGGATAATCGATCTCGTGCGATACGCCCTTCGCGTCAACGAACCGGAGCCTGCGCCCCGCGTAGAACGACGAAACGGGCGTCTGGATCGACGCACAGGCGTTGAATCCCTTCCACATCACGCCTTGCCTGACGGTCATTTCGGCCGTGAAGGCAATCGTATCTCGGGTCACGGTATAGGTTATCTTCTCGGCGAAGTCGTCGCTCCGGAGTCCGAAGGGCGATTCCCGCGTGCAGACGATCTTGTCCGCAGACGATTTGCAGCTCACCTTTGCGGAGACCCCCTTCTTCACCGGCAGGGATTTGCCGCTTTCGTAGCCAAGCGCACTGAAAACCTTCCTGCCCGCATATTCGATCGTCCGGAAATCGCCCTTGGGATCGAACTCGACCGAAAAGCCGTCCGACGAGAAGACGCCGTCGCGCGCCGCCGTCTTCGGCGCGACGAAGGTGACGGCCTTATTGACGTCCTGATCGTCGCAGACCGACAGGAGACACGCCTGCGGAATCCACGGCTGGAACCATTCCCAGCGGTAGATGAGGCGGTTCAGCCCCTTCTTGACCGCAAGGCGATGACGCCCGCCCTTGGTCTCGACGTATCTGCCGTTGATCCAATAGGCCGTCGTCTCCCACTTGGCGCGGTTGACGAGCAGATCCTTTTCGCCGTCCGCCGCGCAGATGAAATCCACCGCCGCCAGGAACACCGGCCTGTCCTTGGGTTGCGCCTTGCCGAGCGCATTCTTGAATTCGGCGCTGACCGACGGATCCCACGGGATATAGGCCGCGGCGGAGAAGCCGCAACGGTTCCGGTCCGCCATCGAGCGCCAATACTGGTGGATGCTCTCGCCGTAGTTCGGCAGCGTCACATCGGGAACCGCCAGGGCCGACACCTTGGCCGCATCGAAATCCCGGACGTCGATCGGCCCGAGCACCCGCAGCGTATCGCGCGGCGTACCGCCCAGACTCGCCGCCTTGCCCGCCACCGTCTCGGTCGCGTAGAGTCGTCCGCGCACGCCGTCCTTCAGGAAATCGACACCCACGACGTAGAGGCGGTCTCCCTCATGGTAATCGGTCTGCGGATTGGCCGTGCCGAGTCTGACGGTCTTCGCGGCCTCCTCCGCAAGGATGCGTCCTTCCGACCACATCGGCGCCGGGTTGACGACCACGGCCAGGACCTGTGCGTCGCCCGTGAAGGCATAGGAAAGCTCGCCCTTGCGCTCGTCGACCGCGACGGTCAGCCTCAGATCGGGGAACTTGGCGGACGCGCCGCGCTCCATGCGGTCGATGCGCGCCGGCAGCGCCGCCGAGGCGGCGTAGCCGCCGTGCACCGACACCTTCACGGCTTTCGCCGCGCCGAAGACATAGGTCAGGGGCTGCACCTCGCCGAGAAACGCGGGATCGTGCCGCTGCACCTCGAAGACGGCCGTCCTGCCCTTCACGCCGAGCTTTCGCGTCTTCGCGTGCCAGAACTCGTAGCGGTAGGCGCCATAGTGGGCGTCATCGGTGATCCACCAGTCATCACCATGCTCCGCGCAGATCTGCCTGAGCCACTTCTCCTGCACCAGCAGCCCTTCGGGCTTGCACCAGGAGTGGATGCCGAAGGTGATCTTCGGATAATCGGGATTCTGGGCGACATCCGCCACGGCGTTGGAGAGATTGTGGTAGAACTCACCGTCGTTCGGCTGGTTGTCGTTGCCTTTGAAGGTAAAACCGGGCATCCATGCCGACGCCGGCTGTTCGGTCGCCGCCAACGGCCAGTCGGACGACACGAAAATGCCGGCGTCGACCAGGATCTTCGCCAATTTGGCGGCGCGGGTCGGCTCCAGCGAACAGTTCCAGTTGAAGGGGATGACGAACGAGGTGTTCGGCATATCCGTGAAGCATTCGAGGCGAATCTTGTTCTCCAACACCTGCCGGAACATGCGGTTCACGCCCGATTCCATCAGAAACGGATGGTCGAGCGTATGATTGCCGAACCGCGCACCCAGCCGCTTCAGCTGCGGAACGGCCTCCCGATAGAACTTCAGGTCGCCGTTGAGGAAGAACATCGGCGTCACGCCCGTGCGCTGGAACATCTCCGCGCGCTGGATGTGCGGCCATGTCGAATCGTCCCACCGCGAAGTGAACGCCAGCTTGCGTCCTTCGGGCAGCGGCGCTATGGCGATCTGCGCCCGCTCGGCCTCGTCCGCGCTGGCGAATTCCGCCGTGACGATCTCCGCCCGCGTTGCCGAAAGCCCCGCCGCCAGCAGCATTCCCAGTATCATCGTCGTCCTCCTTCCTCAGTGATTCCTGGCCCAACGGGCCTTCATGACCTTCAGGCGGGCGGACTCCTCGCCCGGCTTCATCTTCTGCGGCCGTTCGTAGGGCGACGTCTCGTCATACTCGAGATTCCAGCCGTGGAACTCGCCGTAGGAATGATAGGTCCACAAATCGACGTACTTGTCGCAGAGGTCGCTCACGTCGTCGAGCCAGCGTGCCGCGCCGGGCATTCGCCGCATGACCGAGAATTCGCCGACGAAATAGCGCGCGCCGTACTTCTCCGCAAACGGCATACACTGGCGGAAAACGGACTCCAGCTTCGCCTTGTCCCAGCTGTCGCCCTTGAAGACGGAGATGCCGGGATAGGTTTGGGTGGGTTTGGAGAGGTTGAGGTTCTTGCCCAGCACCTGATAGTGGGTGTAGGCCAGCGGCGAGTAGAAATGGATATCGTACCAGACGTCCTTGAACGGGAACGGACGCATGGCGGTGAGCGAATAGTCACCCGGACTGCCGCCGGCATCCGCCGTCGCAATGATCGGACGATCCGGATCGATGGCACGGATGCGCAGGATGGCCTCGTATTCGAGCTGCCAGTAGGTGTACATGTCGCCCGGATTGCTGAAAAGCCCCTGGAACGGCTCGTTCAGCAGCTCGAACGCCCAGACGTCATCACGGCCCTTGAAGTGGCGCGCCAGTTCCTCCCATCCCTGAAGATAGGCGTCGCGCATCGCGGAATCGTTGAAAATCGCGTATTTTCTGCGGTTGCCCCTCCCGCCCGGGGCGGCTGGCGCGAAGATGACGCGCACGTTACGTTCTTTCAGCACCTTGAGATTCGCCTCCAGCTGCGCGTAGTCGTCCTTGAGCGGCTGGAAGCGCGACATGCGCACGAGGTTGCAACCCCAGTCGGCAATCTTGGCGAAATCCTCCGGCTTAAACGACCAGATGGCCACTATGCCCCGGTATTTCCGGCCGTCAAGCCACTTCTCCGAATAGGCGCACCGGAAACGTTTGGGAATCCGGGCGCCGGCCTTCTCCACCACTTCGTCCATGAACGGACGACTGGGAATCTCCAGCCGCCAGTCCTTCACATAAAGATCGCCTGAAAGTAGCGAAGAGTTGAGGAAGGCCCCCGCCTTCGTAAGATCGTCACCCGGGCCAATGGACAGTCGTTCGCGATGCTCGACCCAGCCGTCCGTCGTACCGTCGGCGGGCAGATCCAACTGCGGCCAGATCCAGGTCGCGTATTCGGGATTCGCGCGCCACCAGTTGAGGCAGACGGGGCGGAACGGCTCCTGCGTCTTGCCCGTCTTATCCCATGTAGCCTTTCCCTTGGCGCCGTTCACGGTCTTGTAGATGAAAACGAAGTCGAATTCCCGGCCGCGGAACTGTTCGAGATCCACCTTCGACCAGTTAACGCGCCCGCCCGTATTCGACGGGCCGCCGCTCAGCTTCAGCACCTTCTCGCCGTCCAACGCGACCCACTCGACCGCCGTGCCCTTCTGCAGGTAGCATTTTCCGTCGTGGATCATCGAGAAGGAACTCACCGCTTCCCCGGACAATGCCGCCGTGGCGCAAAGAATCACCGAAAGTACAACCGCTTTCATCGCCAACCCTTGTCAACCTTTCCCTTTGGTTCGTTTCAATGTAGTTCGCCGTTAAATCCTGCATCGCCCCGTCAACGGATAAACACGGTCAGCCCGGCCGTCACGCCTTCATAGCAGCCGATGTCGATCGCCTTGCCTTGAACACGCTTCCTGCCACTGACATCGACCAGCCACTCCCAGCCATCAATGGACGTTCCATGGTTCGACAGTGCACCGCCGGCCCTGGGACGATAATCACCTCCGCCGTAATTCGTGAAATCGGCCGTCGTCGCCACGAAATTGCCCTCGCCGAAGTCACTGCCGTCGCAGGCGCAGGTCGTGAATCTGTCGGCATTCCCGGCAGGTCCGAAAGCCGCGTAGCCGGTTGCATCGAACGGCGTGCTCGTGCCGGGGCCCAGGCAACCGTCAAAGGCAACGCGCGCAATGTCCAGAGCCACCGTATTGACGACGCTCCCCGCCGCGCAATGAACGCCATAGCAGACGTTCGTCTCCATCCACGTACCCCAGTTCTGGACATACGGGCCGGCTTCACACGCGACGACCGTGCAGTTCCTCATCGTCGCATTCCCCGAGAGAAAGACGGCCGCGCCGATTCCGCTCTTCATGTTGCGAATAAGGCAGTTCTCCAGCCGCCCATTACCCTCGACGTAAACACCCTGCGCCTTTGGACCGTTCGACATATCCAACGATCTGATGGTGCAGTCCTCGATGATCGAATGCGTCAACAGACCATTCTCCACGAGTGCGCCGGACGCTCGGATCGCCTGCATTCGTCCGACGACGCCCCCGCGAATGACGCAGTTCGACACCACGCCGCCCGTCGCATTGATGTGCAGACACGCGGCGTCACCGGAATTGTCGGCGCTTCCATCCGCAATCGTCATATTTGCGACAAAGGCATTGGCGTGGGCAACAAGCAGCGTCTTGTAGGCGTACCACGCCTTAAACTCGTATTGCTGGCGCAGCACCACCGATTCGGGCGATGATCCCTCACCCACCAGGGAAACGCCTTTGGTGAGCTTAAGCGTATCCGCACCCGCCACCAGATACTCGCCCGGCGCCACATGAATCGTCGTCCCGTCAACCGCCGCCGCATAGGCTTCCTGAATCGTCTTATAGACATCCGACTGCTCCGATGCCGCATCCACATAGGCATCCTTCGGTCCCACGGAGATGAAATTCTCCTTTCGCACCGACACCCCTTCTACCGAAAGCACAACCGAATAGGATCCCGCCATCGAATAGGCATGGCGAACGACGAGATCGTGCGTCGATACATCCGTTACGCCGTCGCCATCCAAATCCCACGCCAGCGTATAATCTCCCGAACCACCGCTCACCACGGCCGTAAACTCGATTTCGCCACCCGTAAAAGCTGCCGTCGCATTCGCCGTGAAATCGATGGAGAGCGCATCGGCATCGAACTCATAACAGCCGATGTCGACCGCCGTGCCGGATTGGCGCGCATTGCCGTCAAGATCCGTATCGGATTCCGCGCCACTTGTCGCATAATCCGTGGCGGCGTCGCGGCAAACGGACGCCGCGCCCAGATGGCAGTCGCCGCCGCCGACCAAACCGAGGCTCGCTGCTTTCACCGATCCTTCCCCCAACTCCACATCCGCCGCGCAGGAGACGAAACAGGCGACCAGCTCATCCTTGGCCCCCAGCCACACATGACCGTGCCCGGTCGCATCATTCGACACCGTATTGCCGCCAATTGCGCAGTTGACCACCTTGCAGGCGGCATCGGCGACATACACGCCCGCACCAGCCGTACCCGTATTCCCGGCAACCGTACAGTTCGCGAGCGTCGAGGAGCCCGACATCATCACCGCGACATAGCCATTGGTATTGTTGCAGATCAGCGAGTTTTCTACGATCCCGCCCGTCATGTGAATGCAGCTGCCGCCCTTACGTCCCGCAGCCAACGAATCGGGGGAAATCCTGCCGCACGAAAGCGCACATCGCACGAGGCGACCGGCCCGCATGCCGACATTGCCGCCGCCGCCCGCCCAATAACCCGTCGATCCGTCTTTGATCACACAGTCTTCCAGCGTGCCGCCCGCGTCGCCGATATACACGTTTCCGCCCACGCCCGTACTGGATCCGCTATGGCCACCACCGCAGATCGTCACGTTCCTGACCCTGGCACCCGCATTGTTCAGATAAAAGATACGATGACCCGTCGTCCCCGAACGCGTGAAGACGACTTCGTCCGGCGTTTCGCCCGTGCCGACAACCGTAATCGCCGAGGTCAGCTCGTATGCACTGGGGTCGACTCCCGCCGAATCGGTTCCGGACGTGGTCGCGTAGGTGCCCGGCGCCACGCGAATCGTCTGACCGGACGTCGCCACCGCCAAGGCGTCGGTCAGCGTCCTGGCGGCCGTATCCGCCGTCGCATACGGCTCTTCCGGATTCGCCGAATTGGCGTCCACATACAGGACATCCGACGAGACACCGCCGTCTTCCGCCCATGCGGCGAAGGGGAGGGACAAGACAATTCCCGCCGCAAGAATGGCGGCGGACAGCACATGGCTAGCGACGGACTTTCGTTTCATGCCTCAATAATACCATGTATCGCATTCGTTTTGGCGCACGACGACCTTCTTTTTTGCGAACTCCAAAAAACGCGATCGGGACATCGAAATCCCCTTTCCCCGAAATCCACCTGAAAAAGCGGATCCAGCATCGGCCGGATCCGCTTTCCCTGACGGATGCACAGCAAGGCGGTCAGATGTTGAGAGCCGTCTTGGACCAAGGCTCCTTCGTCGCGAGCAGGGACGGCGTCGTCATCTCCGGCGGAACCGGAATGCCGAGCATCTGCAGAGCGGTCGGCGCCACGGCCGAAAGCTTCGCAAGCGGGGTGAGGTGCACGCCGGCGGCATCGTTCGCAACATAGAAGCATTCGACGAGATTGAGCGTGTGCGAGGTCTTGGTGAGGCCCGACTTGTAGTCGATCATCTGCTCGGCGTTGCCGTGATCCGCGAAGATAAGGACATGGGCGTCGAGCTCCATGAGACGCGGCAGCAGACGACCGATGCATTCATCGGTGACCTCGACGGCCTTCGTCGCGGCGGCAGGGTCGCCCGTATGGCCGACCATGTCGCAGTTCGCGTAGTTGACGGCGATGAAACCGTACGGATTGTCCTCCAGACGCTTGAGGAGCTCATCGGTCACCGTGTAGGCATCCATCTCCGGATGGGAGGCGAACGTCGCGGGATCGAAGCGGCTGGGCACATCGACCTGATCCTCACCCGGGGACGGCGTCGTGGACTTGCCGTTGAAGAAGCTCGTCACGTGGCGGAACTTCTGCGTCTCCGCGATGCGCAGCTGCTTGAGCCCCGCCTTGGAAATCACTTCGCCGAGGAGGTTGTCCATGCTGCCGCCCGCGCCGCCGGCGGTGAGGAGATAATCCTCGAACTCGTCCCAATAGCGCGAGAAGCCGAGGTACGTCACTTTCGGACGACGCGCGCGCACGCCCGGATAGTCGTCGCAGACGAACGCCTGCGTGAGCTGAATCGCCCGGTCCTGGCGGTAGTTGGTGTGCATGACGACATCGCCGTCCTTCATGCCGGCGTAGTCGCCGATGACGTAACACGGTATGTACTCGTCGGTCATCGGGGTGTTGTCCGGGGTCTTGCCCGTCTCATACTCGCGCCGGACGGCCTCCTCGACCGTAGCCGCCCGCGCACCCGCGCCGTCGACGATGCACGCGAAGGCGGTGTCGGTGAGCGCGTACTTCTTCGCACGATCCATTCCGTAGTAGCGGCCCATCGCCGTGCCGATCGTCGCATTTCCGACCGCCGCGAGCTCCTGTTTCAGACGCGCGAGGTATTCGAGCGTGGAGCGCGGCGGCGTGTCGCGTCCGTCCAGGAACGGATGGACGACGATACGGCCCTCCGGGAACTCGGCGCGGGCGCGCTTCATCAGTTTGAAAAGATGCTCCTGATGGGCGTGCACGCCTTCGTCCTGCAGGAGGCCGAAGAAATGGAACTGCGAATTGTTCTTCTTCCAGTTCGCAATGAGGTTCTGCCACTTCCCGCTCGTGAAGAGATCGCCCGACGCGAGACCGTCGTCAATGCGCTTGAGTTCCTGCACGACGATGCGACCGGCGCCCATGTTGAGGTGGCCGACTTCGGAAGATCCCTGATAGCCGTCGGGAAGGCCCACGGCCTCGCCGCAGCAGTCCAGAAGACAATGGGGATAGCGGGCGCGAATCTGGTCGATGACCGGCGTCTTGGCGTCATAGACGGAATTGCCGTCCTTGCGCGGATTGATGCCCCAGCCATCACGGATAATGAATACGACAGGTCTCATGATTAGTAGTAGTGTGTGGTGAATAATGAAATGGTGAACGGTGAACGCCGCCGATTCCTATCTGGCCTTCAGGAAGTACTTATAGGCGGGATTGTCGGTCTCGTCGGTGAATGGATAGCCGATTTCCTCCAGGACTCTGACGAACGCGGGACGCTCGGCCTTCGGCACCTGGAAGCCCGCGAGCACCTTGCCGTTGTCGGCGCCATGGTTGCGGTAGTGGAAAAGCGAGACGTTCCAGCGGTCCGCGAGCACCTGCAGGAAGTTCATCAGCGCCCCCGGACGCTCCGGGAATTCGAAGGAATAGACCACCTCGTCCGTGATGTGCGCGGCGCGTCCGCCGACCATGTGGCGCACGTGCTCCTTGGCGAGCACGTTGTCGGAAAGGTCGAGGCAGTGGAAGCCCGCCGCCCGGAAGTTCTTCTGGAGCGTCTTGCGTTCCTCGACGCTCTTCACCGAAACGCCCACGAAGACGTGCGCGAGCAGGCCTTCCGCCATCCGGTAGTTGAATTCCGTCACGCTGCGCTTGCCCATGCGCGCGATGAACTTCTTGAAGCTGCCCGGCTGCTCGGGGATGACGCAATCGAAGATCGCCTCGCGGCCTTCGCCGAGTTCGGTGAGTTCGCTCACGAAACGCAGCCGGTCGAAGTTCATGTTGGCACCGGAGATGACGCACGCGTACGTCTCGCCCTTCTTCGCCGTCTTCTTCGCGGCGGCGAGCGCAAGCGCACCCGCCGGCTCGCAGATCGCGCGGGTCGTCTCGAAGATATCCTTGATCGCCGCGCACGTCTCGGCCGTGGAGACGCGCACGATGCCGTCAAGGTTCTCGCGGCAGAGCCTGAACGTCTCCTTGCCGGGCTCCTTGACGCAGACGCCGTCCGCAAAAAGACCGGGATTGTCGAGGGTCACGCGCCGGCCCGCCTTGATCGACCGCGCCATGCAGTCGGAATCCTCCGGCTCGACTCCGTAGACCCTGACCCACGGACGGACGGCCTTCACGTAGGTGGAGACGCCCGCCGCAAGTCCACCGCCCCCGATCGGCACGAACACGGCCGACAGGTCGCGTCCCGCCTGTTCGAGGATCTCCTTGCCGACCGTCCCCTGGCCCGCAATCACGTCCGGATCGTCAAACGGCGCGATGTAGGTGTAGCCGTGCGCCGCAATCTGACGGTGCAGCTCCTCGTACGTGTCAGAATAGCTTTCGCCGTAGAGGACGATCGTCGCGCCATAGGCCCTGACCGCCGAAGTCTTGATCTCGGGGGTCGTCACGGGCATCACAATCGTCGCCTTGACGCCCAGCTTCTTCGCCGAAAGCGCCACGCCCTGGGCGTGGTTGCCGGCCGAGGCGCAGATGACACCCTTCTCGAGTTCGCGCGGCGGGAGCTGGCTCATCTTGTTGTAGGCCCCGCGGATCTTGTAGCTGTGAACGGGCTGGAGATCTTCGCGCTTGAGGAGGAAGCGGCAGCCGAACTTCCGCGAGAGGGCCGTCGCCTCATCCAGCGGCGTCTTCACCGCGACGTCGTAGACCGTCGCATTCAGAATCTTGCTTAGATAGTTCTTCATCTTCTTACAGTTGCTCCGCCTCCGCCGCCGACAGGGCCTCGCTGAAATCAAAGTCCGGGAAGAACTCCTTCGCCTGATTGCTGAGCGCCGGGAAGTCCTTGACGGCATTCAGCATGAGCTTCCGCGCATAATCGGCGGACGACGGCTCGTCGGCGCAGACGGTGCGGAGCATGAGCGCCACGCCGGTTAGCGCATTGAACCGGTCCTTGCTGGAAAGGCGGCTCTTCGTCTCGCCACCGATGGCGCCGTTCTTGACGATGAACGCGATGATGATTTCGTTGAAGTTGTTGTGGTAGTCGCGGATGAACGTCTGCCACGGCAACGTGATCTCCTTCTTGCCGCCCTTCTTGAGATAGGAGATGTGGTCGGCGTCGACCTGCGTCACCGTGCAGCCCCTCAGGTGCTTCCTGCCGGCGGATGCCCCGCGCTTGAAGGTGTAGTCCTTCAGATTCCGGATGAAGGTGTTCTGCATAAGCTCCATGCACTCGACCTTCTTCAGCTCCTTGTCGATCTGGATCTGGCCTTCCGCCGTCTCCATTTCGGCCTTCAGGTTGTCGAGCGTACGGCGGGCGCTTTTCCAGTTGAGCTGTCGGATGTGTCCGCTGTCGACGACCGCCTGGAACTTCGCCTTGGCGGCGGCGACCTCCTCCTCGATCTTCTTGGCCTTGGCGGCCGCAAGGGCGGTCTGACGCGCCTGTTCCTGTTCGGCGGCAACTCTCGCCAGCTCATCCCGCTGGCGCTTGAGTTCCTCCTCGCGCAGCTGGTTCTTGAGCTGCTCGAGCGACTTCGCCGCCGTGTTGGCGATAAAACTCCGGGCCTTGGCGACGACCTCGACGTCATGCGAACCGCGGATGCCGTCGAAATCGTCCTTACAGCTGTTCGCGAGTTCGCCCATCCGCGCGGTGGAGTCCTCCGTCGGTTGGGCGAGAGCCTCGCTGGACAAGGCTTTCTCGACCTTCTGGAGGAGTTCGGTCAGGCGCTTGTGCAGGCGAATCTCCGCCGCACGGCAACCGTAGGCGCGTTCCCACATGTCGCCGATCTTCTTGACGACCGGCGGCGGCGTATCGCTGCGCGTGGGCGCGGCGGACGAATCCGCCGGTTCGGCGGCGGCCGACGCAACCGGTTCAACCGGCTTGTTCTTCTGTTCCTCCTCCCATTTTCTCTTCCTCTCAAGGTACTTCTGCCCCTCGGGCGAATTGGGATCGGCCTCGTCATCTACCGGGTCGGGGAACCTCGGCTGCGCCACCGTCGGGCGCGCGACGGCCTTCGGCGCCGGAGCGGACGTTCCCGCCCCGTCGGGCGCAGCCGCCGTCGGTTTCGCCTCGGCCGTGGCCTCCGCGACCTGATTGGTCGAGGCGATCGCCTCCTCCAGCTCCTTTGTGCGCGGCGGGTTCAGCAGCGCCAGCACGCCATCCGTATACTTGTCGGCGATCAGGGCGCGAATCTCCTCCGTCGGCGCGCGGCACGCCGCCTCGGCGGCATCCGCCTTCTCGGCGACATCTCGGACGAGCGCCTCCGCCGCATCATGCGTCTTCTGGAGCGAGGAGCGGATCCGCTCCGCATCCTGGAGGATGCCGGCGGCGGCTTTCGCGCGTTTGCTGCTGTCGCGCGATACGGTCACGCCCCAGAGGATAAGGACAACCAGCACGATTGCACCGATGATGCCGCCAATGAACAGCGCGATCTTGGCGCCCAGGTTGTCCTTGGGCGGCGGCTCGGGGACGGGGGCCGCCGCCGGGGCTTCGCCGACCTCCTGTCCCGTCTGGGTCGTCGAACGCACCGTCAACTTGCGTTTGGCCTTGAGGACGACCTTGCGGCCACCTGCCGTCGGCGTCGCCAGAGGCACGACGGAATCCTGCCGGCCGGTCACGCTCAGCCCCGTCGCCATGACCGTCTTGAAATCGGCGAGCAGCGCCTCGAAACTCGGATAGCGATCCGCCGGATTGAGCGCAAGCATCTTCATCACGAGATAATCGATTTGCGGCGAAATGCCGGGACGGATCTCGCTCGGCTTCGCCGGCGGGGCCTCGAAGCGCCGGCGGACGACGGCCGTCGCGTCGTCGCCTTCAAACGGGGCGACGCCCGTGAGCGCATGGTAGATCGTGCCGCCGAGGGAATACATATCGGCGCGGTAGTCGACCGCCTCCTTCTTGACCTTCTCCGGCGCAATGTAGTAGGGCGTGCCCCAGATTTCGTCCGTATCCCGCTGCATCGCCGCGAGGCCGAAGTCGACGAGCTTGGCGTTGCCGTTGGCATCCAGCAGGATGTTCTCAGGCTTGACGTCGCCATGCACAAGCCCCTGATCCGCCGCGCACCGGAGCGCCTGCGCAACCTGCTCGCCGATCTTCATGACGCGCGGGATGTCGATCGCCGCGCCTTGGTTGCGCATGATCCCGTCGAGACTGCCGCCCGCCACAAGCTCCATCGCAATGTACGGCATGCCGTCGGCGATGCCATAGGAATAGACCTGCGCAATGTTCGGATGGATGAGCCGGGCTGCGGCCTGGGCCTCCTTCTTGAACTTCTCGACGAAGGAGGCGTCGCTGCCGTACTCCTTGAGCATGACCTTCACGGCAACGGGACGGTCGAGCATCTTATCGCGCCCGAGGTAGACGCCGCCCATACCCCCCCGGCCCAGTTCGCGTTCAAGCAGGAAATTGCCGTTTTCGCCGAATACGCTCGGCGTGGGAATCAGCTGTTCTTCGCTCATTTTATCGCTCCCCATCTTGGATTGAAAGGCCAGAAGACAATCGATGCGCAGCCGCGCAGATTCGCCTCGGGAACCGGCCCGAAATAGCGGCTGTCGAGGCTGTTGGAAACCGGATACGAGTTGTCGCCGAAGGCGAGATAGTCGCGGGCGCCGGGCGCGTTCCGCAGGACATAGGGCGGATCCCACGTCTTGTCGGGATGGCTGCCCCGGATGGGACATGGCGCCAGAGCGGGTTCGCCGCGCGCCCCGGTCGGCTTTTCGTAGGCGGTCCGGTTCCCGTTGACCACCAGGTCGTAGCCCGGCGTCCCGTCGGGCTGGCGCAGCGTATCGGACGGCCAGAGGTCGATCGTCTCGCCCGGCACGCCCGCCATGCGCTTGATGTAGTGCGTCCCCTGCGTGAGGCGGTCGATGCCTGTCGTCGAGAAGACCATCACATCCCCGCGCGCCGGTTGGCGGAAGTTCCAGAGCCAGCGGTTCACGAAGATGAAATCGCCCGTGACGTCGTAGCCGCGGAAGATCAGCTGTCCGCGCCGGACCCGCGCGCGCAACGCCTGCTGGTTCGCCTGCTGGTCGGTCTCGAACTGCAGCCCGTCCACGAGCGCGAGCGGTGCATCAGTCGGCACGCAGATGTTCGCCGCCGGCCGCCGCCGGCGGTCGTAGACCGTCAGGTTCATGCGCCCGTCCATGCGCGGCGTGACGACGAGCGTGCCGTCGCACGGTGCCGTGAGTTCCTTGTAGTCGTACCCCGTCACGAGCCATCGCCCCCACTTCAGCACCGGCGTCGTGTCCCAGAAGCCGGGCTGGGGACACGCGCGGTAATGATTGCCGTACAGGGTCGGGCGCATCGAGCCGGTCGGGATGTTGAACGGCTCGTAGAAGTACGCCCGGAAGCACATCGCGACCGAAATCGCGACGACGAGGGTGTCCAGCCATTCGCGGCCATAGTCCTGCCAGGACCGCCGGGGTCTTTCCGCCGCCGTCGGTTCTTCCGGCACCCTGAAGCCCTCGGTAATCTCGCTCATGCGCGGTAGTTCGGGGCTTCCTTGGTAATCGTGATGTCGTGCGGACGCGCCTCCCGGAGCCCATTCGCCGTGATGCGGTAGAACTTGCCCTTCTCCTGGAGCTCGGCGATCGTGCGCGCGCCGCAGTAACCGAGCGAGGCCCTGAGACCGCCGCAGAATTGCGTCATGATCGAGCGCACGTGCCCCGAATACGGAACCATCCCTTCGATGCCCTGCGGCACGAGCTCATCCTCGCTCTCGTTGTCCTGGAAGTAGCGCGCCCGCGAACCCTTGCCGTTCTTCAGCGCGGCCATCGAACCCATGCCGCGGTAGACGACGTACTGGCGGCCGTTGGAGTAGATCTTCTCGCCCGGAGACTCCTCAGTGCCCGCGAGAACCGACCCGAGCATCACGCTGTCGGCGCCCGCCGCGAGAGCCTTCGGGACGTCGCCCGAAAGCTTGATGCCGCCGTCGGCGATGACCGCGACGCCACTGCCGCGAAGCGCCTTCGCGGCGTCGTATACGGCCGTGAGCTGGGGGATGCCTACACCGCAGACGACACGCGTCGTGCAAATCGACCCGGGGCCGATGCCGACCTTGACCGCGTGCGCACCGCACTTCGCAAGCGCCACGGCGGCCTCGCCCGTTGCGATGTTGCCGGCGATGACGTCCACCTTCGGGAAATGCCTGACGATGTACTTCGTCATCTCCATGATGCCCTTGGAGTGACCGTGGGCGGAGTCGACGACCACCGCATCGACGCCGGCCTCCGCCAGCTTCGCCACACGCGCAAGATCGCCCTTGCCGCCCGAGACGGACGCGGCGACGCGCAGACGGAACTTGTCGTCGCAGTTGTACGTCGGGTTCTGGTTCTCCACCAGGCGCTGCACGTCGGTGAAGCTGTAGAGGCCGACGACCCGGCCGTTCTTGTCGACGAGCGGCAGCTTGCCGATCTTCGCCGCACGCATGAGGTCGTACGCCTTCTTGAGCGTGGTGCCCGGCTTCGCGGTGATCGGCGCGGGCTGCATGACGTCCTTGAGCTTCTTCGCCTCCAGCGGGGCGAAACGCATGTCGGAGGTCGTGATCATGCCGACGAGACGATCCTCGGCGTCGAGCACCGGGAAACCGTTGAACTTAAGCCCCATCCGCCGCTTCTCGGCGCGCAGGAAGCTGATGTCGTCGTTCTCGTGGAAGCAGATCGGATTGGCGATCAGACCGTTGAGGAAGGTCTTGACCTTCGCGACTTCCTTGGCCTGGTCGTCCTCCTCCAGGTTCTTGTGGATGCAGCCGATGCCGCCCGCCAGCGCCATCGCAATCGCCATCGGCGCCTCCGTCACCGTATCCATTGCGGCGGACATGAACGGGATCTTCATCGTCGTGCGCCCCGTCAGACGAGTCTCGAGCGAGGTCTCGTCCGGCAAAAAGTCAGCATACTGCGTGACCAGGGTGACGTCATCATAGGTAAGACCCTCATACGGGAAGGCCTTCATAAAACCATCCATGTATCTGTTCATAAATCTCCCTTGGGGCATCACGCCCCTTTTGCGGGCAGATTATACCAAAAAAACGAAACTATTTCATCTGCCCCGCCCGCACCTGGCATCCCGCGCGCGCACCGGCCGAATCAGACGTCCCACCCCTCCCCGTTACGGCGCGAGAGGAGCAAGAGCAGCATGAACGGCGCGCTGATGATGGCGCAGACGACGCCGACGCCGATGGCGCGGCCGTCGCCGCCGGTCGGCAGCACCCGGCTCACGAACTGCGCCAACGCCAGAAACACGCCGCCGAACGCGGCGGAGACCGGCAGCAGGAGCTGCATCCGCGGCCCCACCAGACGGCGCGCGAAATGCGGCATCACGAGTCCCACGAAGCCGATCATGCCCGCCAGCGCCACGGAGACCGAGGTCGCGAGCGCCACCGTACCCAGCACCACGCGGATCGTCCGCCCCGTGTTGACGCCGAGGCACGCCGCCTCGTCGTGCCCGAGTTCCATGACGTTGAGCTCGCGACGGAACGCATAGAGGATGACCGCGACGACGGCGAACACCGCCGCGCCCAGGGCGACGGAAGGCGGCGCAATGCCGTTCACCGAACCGAAGATCCAGGTCGTGATCGTCTTCACGGCCGCCGGCTCGGCGTAGGAGACGACCAGCATCTCCAGCGACCCCGTGAACCCCGTGACGACGAAACCCGCGAGGACGACCGTCGAATAGGAGGAGCGGATGAAACCATCCGCCCCCTGCCGCCGCCGGCATCGCACCACCGCGTACGCTACTCCCGCGACAAGCGCCAGCGCGAAACAGGAGCCGAGCAGACTCGCCGCCGGGAGCACGAGAAACCCCAGCGCGGTCAGCCCCGTCGTCACCGCCAGCGCCGAGAAAAGCGCCGCGCCGCCCACCATCCCGAGGATATAGGGATCCGCCAGGGCATTGCGGAAAACGCCCTGCAGCACGGCACCCGAGACGGCCAGCAGCCCACCCACGACAAGTGCGCCTAAAAGCGATGTCAACATGGGAAGGTAGTATACCACATTTTGGTATAATGTCCCGGAAAGCCGTTCAACCCATCGCCGCACCAATGACCGAACCCCTCCCCCTAAACTATCCGGACGAACTTCCGATCTGCGCACACCGGGCGGAAATCCTCACGCTTCTGAAGGCGCATCCCGTGATCATCGTCTGCGGCGACACCGGCTCGGGCAAGACGACCCAGCTGCCCAAGATGGCGATGGAGCTCGGACGCGGCGCGAACGGACGTCGCATTGCCTGCACCCAGCCTCGCCGCCTCGCCGCCGTGACCGTGGCCGCGCGCGTCGCCCACGAACTCAAGGCACCCCTCGGCGGTCTCGTCGGCTTTCAGCACCGTTTCGGCCGCCAGATCTCGGACGAAACGCGCGTCAAGTTCATGACGGACGGCGTGCTGCTGGCCGAGACGCGCGCCGATCCGCTCCTCAGCGCCTACGACACCATCATCATTGACGAGGCGCACGAGCGCTCGCTCAACGTCGATTTCCTCCTCGGCATCCTCAAACGCATCCTCGCGCGCCGTCGCGATCTCAAGGTGATCGTCTCCTCCGCGACGCTCGACACCGAGAAGTTCGCGAAGTTCTTCGATGACGCGCCCGCCCTTGTCGTGCCGGGACGGCTCTTCCCGATCGAGACGCGCTACCGGCCGTCCGACGGGACGGGCGAGGATCTGCCGCGCGATGTCGCCGCCGCCGCGCGCGAACTCCCCGCACACGACGACATACTCGTCTTCCTCCCCGGCGAACGCGACATCCGCGAGACCGCCGACCATCTCGCACACAGCCCTTTCTTCCGGGGGGACGACATCATCCCGCTGCTCGCCGCGCTGCCTGCATCCGAACAACAGCGCGCCTTCCGTACCTCGTCGCGGCGGCGCATCATCCTCGCGACCAACGTGGCCGAAACCTCGGTGACGATCCCGGGCATCCGCGCCGTCATCGATTCGGGACTCGCGCGCATCTCCCGCTACATCCACCGCACTCAGGTCCAGCGGCTGCAGATTGAACCGATCTCCCAGGCATCCGCGCGGCAACGCATGGGGCGCTGCGGACGGCTCGGCCCCGGCATCTGCATCCGCCTCTACTCCGAAGAGGACTTCCTTCGCCGCGACGCCTATACGCCGCCCGAGGTGCTGCGCGCCTCGCTCGCCGGGGTCATCCTCACCATGCTCGACCTGCGGCTCGGCGATATCGAGAACTTCCCCTTCATCGATCCGCCGCGTCCCGCGATGATTCGCGAAGGGCTGCGCGAACTCCTCGAACTCGGCGCCATCGCCCGTAACCGCGCGGAGTCCCGCGAAATCATGCTCACGAAGACAGGCCGGCAGCTCGCGCGCATCCCCGTGGAACCACGACTCGCCCGGATGCTGCTCGCGGCGTCGCAGTACGCGACCCTGCCCTCGGTCCTCCCGCTCGTCGCGGCCATGAGCGGCGACGACCCGCGGCGACGGCCTATCGACGAGAAGGAGAAGGCGGACCAGGCGCACGCACCCTTCCGCGTCCCCGGCTCGGACTTCCTCGGCACGCTCAAGCTCTGGCGCTGGTGGGAGGCCGAAAGCGCGACGCGCTCGCACTCCCAGCTCCGCACACTCGCCGCCCGGACCTACCTCTCCTTCCCGAAGATGCGCGAGTGGCGCGACCTCGTCCGCCAGCTAACCGACCTCTCCCGCCGCCTCGGGCTCGACATCGTGAACGATAACGGCGGGCCCGACGCGCTCCACCGCGCCCTGATGCACGGCCTCCTCTCGCGCCTCGGGCGTCTCGATTCCGAAACGCTCGACTACCGCGGCGCCCACGGCATCCGCTTCGCGCTCCATCCCAGTTCCATCCTGACGAAGACGGTCAATCGCCGCGCCGCGCATGCCCCGCCGCCGCATCGCCCCGCCGCGACGTCTCACACGCGCCTCCCCGTCGCGCCCGAGTGGGTCATGGCAGGCGAGCTCGTCGATACGACGCGTCTCTTCGCGCGCACCAACGCGGTCGTCGATCCGCGCTGGATCGAGGCAATCGCCGGTCCCCTCTGTCGGCACAGCTACCGCGATCCGACGTGGGATGCCGAAAATGGCTTCGTGCGGGCGACCGAGCAGGTCACGCTCTACGGCCTCGTCATCGTGCCGGCGCGACGCCGCGACTACAGCCGCATCGAACCCGTCGTCGCACGACGACTCTTCCTTCTGCACGGGCTCGTCCTCGGCGAATTTCCAAAGCCCCCCGCGCCCGTCGCCGAAAACATGCGGATTCTCGACGAACTCCAGAAACGCGCGGTGCGCAACCGGCGGCCCGACCTTTTCGACATCGACCGCCTCACCGCCTTCTTCGACCGCGCCGTGCCGCCCGATATCGTCAGCGCCGGCGAACTCAGGAAATGGCTCCATGCCGCCGCGCCCGAAGAGCGCGCGCGCTTCCGCCTCAGGCGGGAGGAGTGGCTTGCGAATGCCGGTGCCTCCACGGCGGCGTTCCCCGAGACGATCCGCCTCGGCAACGCCCGGCTCGCCCTTTCCTACCGCCACACGCCGAACGACCCGGAGACCGACGGAATCACCTGCACGGTGTGCAAGTCCGACGCGAACGTCCTGCGGCTCTGGCGTGCCGACTGGCTCGTGCCAGGGGCGCTGCCCGAAAAGGTCAACTTCCTTCTCAGTTCGCTTCCCACCGCGCTCCGCCGCGTCCTCGCGCCCCTCGCCGACACCGTGGCAATTCTGATGCCGCTCCTCCGGCCCGGAGAGGAAACCCTGCAGGACGCCATCCGCCGGACGCTGTTCGAGCACAATGGCATCCGCCTCCCCGCTGACGCCTGGGATCGCCTCCGACTGCCACCCCATCTGCGCGTCCGATACTGCATCCGTAAGGACGAAGATGCGACGGTGCTCGCCTGCTCGCGAGACCTCGAGACGGCGCTCCGCGCGGCGGGCGTCGCCGACCGGCACGGCGGCTCCACGACCGAACGCGGCGACGGCAGAAAACACGTGCGCTGGGATTTCGGCACGCTTGACGAATCCGCCACCGCCCACGCCGCCGGCTGGCAGCTCAAGCACTACCGCGCCCTTTTCGACGAAGGCGATGGCATTACCGTGCGCCTCTTCAGGGATTCCGAATCGGCCGCCGCCGCCCACGAAGCCGGCGTCACTCGCCTTATCTACCTGAGGCTCACCGAATACGCGCGTCCTTCCTTCAGCACCAGGCGGATGCCCCTCGCCGCCGCGCGCTACTTCAAGACGCTCGATTATGCAACGTCGCGCCTGGCGGACGATCTGCTGCTGACGGCCATCCGCGAGGCGGGGGTGCGCCCCCATGCGCCGGTCCGCGATGCCGCGACTTTCGAACGGCGCCTGGCGGAAAGCCGCAGCGCGATTGCCGTCTGCCAAAGCGAACTCACCGCCCTGCTCATGCAGATCCTCGACGCCGCCGGCCAATGCGCGGACAAGGCGGAGAATGCGGGGCTCGTGCCCGAGACCCTCGATGCCATCGAAACCCAGCTCGCCTGGCTCTTCTATCCCGGCTTCGTGCGTACGGCGCCGTATGCGCAGCTCAAACAGTATCCACGTTACCTCAGGGCGCTGGCCCTGCGCATCGACCGCGCCCGGGTGAACCCCGCCTCGGATCGTGCGAAGGAGGCCCGATTCGCGCCATTCTGGGACCAGTATTACGACGCGGTCGTGAAAAAGGACACGCAGATAGTCCGTCGCGCCGCCCTGACGGAATACCGCTGGCTGCTGGAGGAATACCGCGTTTCGCTCTTCGCCCAGGAGGTGAAGACCGCGATACCCGTCAGCCCCAAGCGTCTCGAGATCAAATGGCTGGAGGCAACCGAAGGCTAGATGGCGGACCTGGCGGGACTCGAACCCACTACCCGCTGCTTAGAAGGCAGCTGCTCTGTCCAGATGAGCTACAGGTCCATACACGGGCTGAACCTGCCCGTAGACGGCGGGGATTATATCATCTATAGATGCCTCAGGTCAATTGCGGGTCGGTTTCCGGCGCCTTCCGGAACTTGTAATATCTCGTGACGCAGTTTCAAAGAAGGGAGAAGCATGTCCTCAAAAAAAAAAGGGGGGGGGGGTACTGGATTATCCCCGGTTCTGAAAACGGCTACCGAGCCCTCGCGAAGCCGCGCGCGGTCTTGAGCCGATTCTGCCGTTCCTGGGCCAAGGGTAAGGGGCGGTTTCTGCCGCCTTCAGCCAGGGAGGAGGAACGAATCATCGCACCTTGGGGCAAACATCAGTGAACTTGCCCCAACTAAACGAATATCGCGCCAAAGCGGCAGAAATCAGCAACTATCGGATTTAACCCGCCTCTGCCGACCCTCAGTCCGATTTCGTGGTCCGGTTGTTACTGGCACTCTGGGAAATCAGGTCAGACCTGTT
>JBJEWD010000016.1:0-14824 GCA_051884875.1 Kiritimatiellia bacterium | reverse complement strand
CGACCTTGTCCATGGCCGCCTCCATCCCCTTTGCAAAAATCCGGGATAAGGGTGATTGGAAGCAGTTATACAATGAGTCAAATCGGAAAAGCAAGCCTTCTTCAATCTATCTGGCTTGCCATTCACCGCAATCGGTGCGCAGGTCTGGGGTGAAGGCTGCGCAGGATCTGGGGTGAAGGCTGCGCAGGATCTGGGGTAAAGGCTGCGCAGGGTTGAGCCCGGGGCTGCCTCGCGGCGCGCCGACGGGACGCCTGGGACCGGCCCTAGGCCGCTCCGGTATCCTCTATCCTCGTCACCATCCGGCTGACGGCCAGCCCTATCGCCGGATGCGCAGAAACGCGCACGGGATGTGCGGACGCCCGAACATTGCGGACGAAACGCTCGGGCGAAGTCCCATCCTTCCGTCAAAAAGCGGATGAACTCCGGAAATACTAGGCCGGAAGTCCCAGCACACCACAGCCTTTACCCACCCAGCAGGCGTTCGCAATCGCCCCGTGTACGTACGCCTTCGCGCCCGCCACCGCCGCGTCGAGCGGCTTGCCCGCCGTCAGTTCGGCGGCCAGCGCCGCGCTGAGCGAACAACCGGTGCCATGCGTGGAGACCGGATGCGCCACCCAGGGGAGCGCGTATTCGCGAATGGAGACGCCGTCGAAAAGCACGTCGACGGCGGAGGCGTTGTCACCATGTCCGCCCTTCACCAGTACCGCACAGCCATAACGGGCGTAGAGCTCACGCGCCAGCTCCGCCGCATGCGCCGCGCTCGCCAGCCGTTCGGCGTTCGGATCGCCGATCGTGCGCCCGAGCAGCACCTCCGCCTCGGGAAGATTCGGCGTAATCAACGTCGCCAGGGGAAGCAGCTGCCGCGTGATGGCCGCGACGGTCGCCTCGGGGACGAGCCGCGCACCGCTTGACGCGACCATTACGGGATCCATCACCTTGGCGATCGCGGGATGCCGGCCGAGGCGATCGGCTATCACCTCGATTGCCGCAGGATCGGACAGCATCCCCGTCTTCAGAGCCCCGATGTCGTAGACGCCCAGAACGGCATCCAGCTGCGCCGCCACGAAATCCGCCGGTACGCCGTGAACCGCCGCAATCCCGAAGGGATTCTGCGCCGTCAGCGCGGCATAGACCGTGCAGCCATGGCAACCGTAATAATGGAACGTGCGCAAATCGGCTTCTACGCCGGCATTGCCGCCCGAATCCGAGCCGGCAAGAGTAAGACAGCATTTCATCGTGTTTTCCTCCGCAGCACCTACCCTGTTCAGACCCTCGGGTCCTATCTCGGCCGCCGTGCATCCATGCGCCGCCGACACCCCTTCGGCATGGGCATCGACGCCGTCGTCTACCCGCAGGCCGAATGACGGCAGGGTCTTCTGCCCATGACGGGAGGCAGTATATCACAAATAAGAATTACATGCGGAAAATTCTGACAGGGCTGACAGCCTGCAGCCACCGAGGCCGACATGCTCACCGACGAGGGTCCAAGCCCCGTCTTTACAGACGAAATCGAGGACGAGGCGATGGGCCTGATCGGTGAAGAGCAGTTTCAGCGAATAGCGGTTCGGCGCCGTCCAGGCACCTGACGCGCTGACGGGCTGCTCGTCCAGAAGGTCGCCCAGATTCTCGAACGTCCTTCCCTTCTCGCAGACGTGGATGGCGCCCGCCGCCCAAACCCCATCGCCGATCGGGAACGTCTCTTCACCGATGCCCTTCACGGTCAGATGCCCCACGAGTCCTTGTGCCGATCTCACCAGCCGTATCGTCTCGTAGCCGCGGCGGTTATCCGCGAACGCGAACGTCTCCGTCGGCAACGCATGGGCCGCCAGCGGCGCACCGGCAACGACCGGCAGCGTCAGCGCGCGGGCCGTCGCCGCGAGCGCCGCCTGTGCGGCGGGATTTTCCGCACGCGGTTCCGCCGTCATCGCGGGCAGTAGGATGTCCCAGGTGATCTGCAGCAGCCTCCCCATGTCCACGATACAGCTGGTGGTCGAGAGGACGGCATCCTGATCCGGCATGATGACGGTGAACTGTCCGTGCGAGCCGTCTGCGCGGTAGGCGTTGTGACGGCACCGCCAGAACTGAAAGCCATAGCCGCTCGTCCAGTCCGTAATCGGTGTGCGCGCCGGCGGGAAGCCGCTCATCGTCTGTTTGGCAGAGGCGAGGCGCACCCAGTCGCGCGAAAGGATCTGCCGTCCGTTCCACGCCCCCTCGTTCAGGTACAGAAGCCCGAACTTGGCGAGATCGGGCGTGCGCGCATACATCCCCCAGCCGCCGCAGGCGACGCCCGTCGGCGAGGTGTGGCTGTAAATCGTGCCGAAGTCGAGCGGACGGAACAGCCGCTCGTCCAGGAAATCCATCAGCTTCCGCCCCGTGCGTTTCTCCACGATCGCCGCGAGCACATGCGTAGCACAGCTGTCGTAGCGGTAGCGTGTGCCGGGATTGACCCCCGTCGGCGTCCGGAAAAAGGATTTCACCCAATCCGACTCGTTCGGCTGACGCCGCGGATAGTCGCTGTCGCGGCAGCCCGTGTTCATTGTCAGCAGGTCGCGCACGCGCAGCATCCGCATTCTGGCATCCGCGTCAGCGGGGAACTTCTCCGGGAAGATCTCGCAGACGAGTTCGTCGAGATCGAGCTTGCCGTCGTCGACCAGAAAGCCGACGGCCGTCGCGGTAAAGCTCTTGGAATGGGAATAGAGCTGGTGCGGACGATCCAGTGCATACGGCGCCCACGCCCCCTCGGCAATGACCTTGCCATGACGGACAAGGACGAAGGAGTGGACCGCCTCCATCGCGCTCGCCGCCTCAACCCATCTGAGGATTGCCGCCGAATCGACCCCCTGCGATTCGGGCGTTGCATGCGGCAACGGCGCCGCCATCGCCAAAGACGCAATCAGGATTCCACCAACGACAGAGAGAGAGGATATAGGTTTCATGATCGATCCGTCCTTCATTCAGCCCTTGGACAACCGGGTCCAGATGAAATCACGTCGGTCGGGAACGGTGACGCGGCGATAGTCGGGCGGCACCCCAAAGCCGAACCTACGGCAGAAGAGCCGCCTCACAGGCTGAAATCCAGTTTCTTCCCGCGCACGGAATCCGGCGCGATCCAGCCGTTGAACGGGCCTTCCGCCGCCACGCGCGTCGTGCCGGCGAAGTAGCCGAGATCCGCCACCGGGACAGTCAGGACGACATGCGCCGATTCGCCCGGCGCGAGCGCCACCTGCTTCCAGCCGCGCAGTTCGCGGATAGGACGCGAAATCTCGCCCACGCGCTGGCGGGTGTAGACCTGCACCGTCTCCACGCCGGCCCGCGCGCCCGTGTTCGTCACATCGGCCTCGAAGGTCACGACGCCCGATGCAACGGACACCTTCTCGTTCGCATAGGCGAAGGTCGTATAGGTCAGACCGTAGCCGAACGGATACAGGGCTTGATAGCGGCCATCACGATAGCACGAGCTGTACGGGCCGTTCTTTTCCGTGGGACGGCTCGACGGAAGGCGGTTGTAGTAGAGCGGCAGCTGGCCCGTCGCCTCGGGGAACTCCACCGTCAACCGTCCCGACGGGCCAGCCCTGCCCGTCAGGAGATCGGCCACCGCCGCGCCTCCGCTCGTGCCGGGCGACCAGATGGCGAGAATCGCGTCCGCTTCCGCCGCGAGTTCGGGAATCGCCCGCGGACGACCGCCCGCGAACAGCACGACAAGCGGCTTGCCCGTCTCCTTCAGCACCTTGAGGGCCTCGCGCTGAACCTGCGGCAGCTCCAGCGCACGGAGGCTCCACCCTTCGCCCGACTCGGTTCCCCTTTCGCCAAACTGCGCGACGATGACATCCGCTTCGGCGGCGGCCTTCCTGAGCGCGGCGGCGTCGAGCGTAGGCCGGCTGAAGTCGTATGCCTCGGTCGCCGTGAAATTGAGACCGGCGGCCCTGAAGCCTTCGACGAGCGTCATGTCCGCCGTGTTCTCGATGTAGCTCGTCCACGCGCCCGCCATATGAGCCCGATCGTCGAGGCACGGCCCCACCAGCGCCACCTTCAACCCCGGTTTGAGCGGCAGCACGTTCCCTTCATTCTTCAGCAGGACGCAGCTCTTCACCGCCGCCTCGCGGGCGAGCGCGGCGTGCCGCGCCAGATCGGCCTGGGCCGATACCGCCGCCGCGTCGATGTAGGGATGTTCGAAAAGCCCGAGCGCATTCTTCGTCCGCAGGACACGTTTGACGGCGGCATCGAGATCCGCCAGCTTCACCCTGCCCGCACGCACCTCGTCCGCGAGCGCGCGGTCGTAGATGCCGTCCATCATGTCCATATCCACGCCAGCCGTCAGCGCCTTGCGCGCAAGATCGCCGTCCGTCCCCGCCACGGCATGGCCCGCATGGCCGCTTTCGTAGATCGCCTCCCAGTCGGAGATGGTCATGCCCGCAAAGCCCAGATCGCCGCGCAGGACGTCCGTCAGCAGCCGCCGGCTGAGACTCACGGGCTCGCCGTTGAGCGTATTGAAGGACGGCATCACCGTCCGTACGCCCGCGTCAATGCCGGCTTTGAACGGCGGCAGATAGACATTGCGGAGGGTCGATTCGCCCATTTCGACCGTGTTGTAGTCGCGCCCGCCCTCGCCCGCACCGTAGGCCACGTAGTGCTTGAGACAAGCGGCCACGGGCGTCGCCGCGCCCGGCGCCTGGATGCCCCGCACCTGCGCGGCCGTCATGCGCCCGGCCAGCAGTGGATCCTGTCCCGCACCTTCGGCAATGCGCCCCCAGCGCGGATCGCGGGCGATATCGCACATCGGCGCAAACGTCCAGTTGCAGCCCTTGAGCGGCGTTTCGCGGCCGATCAACTCTCCGCAGCGCCGCCAGAGATCCTCATCCCAGGCACAGGATAGCGCAACCGGCACCGGAAACTGCGTCTTGACGCCGTGGATCATGTCGTGTCCGACCAGCAGCGGAATCGGGTGCCTAGCCTCCGTCATCGCGACCTTCTGGTAGGCATTGTACTTCTCGATGCCGCAGGCGCCGATGAGCGAACCGACCCTCCCGCTGCGAATCCAGCCGACGACCTTCGGCGAAAGCCCGGCCTTGCCCGCGTCAACCGATTCCGCCGCGCCGTTTTCGCCACCTGGCGCGGAACTCAGCTGCACGAGCTGTCCGACCTTCTCCTCCAGCGTCATCTCATCCAGCAGCGCCGTCAGTTCGGCATCCGTCTTTGCGGAGGCCGCCCACGCGCCCAATGCCACCAGCACAACCGTCAGATTTCTCATATCCATCCTTTTTCCTTTCGTTCAACGTCCGCACGTCCCGGATGCGTCTGCCGCGGCGGCATACGGATGCGCCGTGCGCAAACGGGCCATTCGTTTCACCTCATGTTCCGTTGCGGCACATGGCAAAGCGGCTACTTGCAGCACGTAACCGTCAGCACGCCGAGCACACTGATGATCAGCCAGAGCGAAACGCCCTGGATGAACGGACGGATGCCGCAGGACTTGAGCGTCTTGAGCGTCAGGCCCGTACCGATCAGGAAAAGCGTCACGGCAAACCCGCGCTTGGCCACACAGACGATACCCTTCGTCAGGCCCTCGGGAAGCGGCAGATAGGTGTTGATCACCATCGCGAGGGCGAAGAGGAAGATAAACCACGGCACGGCGACGCGCGAGCCCTTCTTCCGCCAGAGGAGCATCGTCACAACCGCCAGCGGAAGAATCCACAAGGCCCGCGTGCACTTCACGAGCGCCGCGACTTCAAGCGCCGACTCGCCGTAGGCCGTGCCCGCGCCGACGACCGAACTCGTGTCGTGAATGGCGATCGCGGCCCACTCGCCGAACTGGATCTGCTCCATCCCCAGCGCGTGCCCGATCGGCGGAAAGACGAAGAGCGCCACGGCATTGAGGACGAAGATCGTCCCGAGCGATACGCTCATCTCATCCTCCTTGGCGTCCACGAGCGGTCCCACGGCGGCGATGGCGCTGCCGCCGCAGATTGCCGTGCCGGCCGAGACGAGGTAGCTCGTGCGCTTCTCGACTTTGAGAAACCGCCCGAGAACCCAACCGAGCACCATCACCACGACGACCGAGACGACCGTCATCAGCATGCCGTCCCTGCCCGATGCAAGCGCCTTCTCCAGATTCATGCCAAACCCGAGACCGACGACGCAGCCCTGCAGGAGGTATTTCTGCGTCATCTTCGTAAACTTCGGGAAGACGGGCCGACCGCACAGGGCGAAGGCGATCCCCATGGCGAGGGCGACGGGCGGCGACACGAAAGGCAATGCCGACAGCGCCAGCAGCACCACAAAAACTACCTTCCATCCCCGATCTGAACAAGAACACATATCACTATCCTTTCGTTTCATTGCACCGCATATTATATCACACCCCGCCTGGAGAACATGCGGAGTTTGACCTGCGGTCTGCAATCCGCACACCCCGGCTTAATTGCCGATGCGGTAGCGGATGCGGTAGAAGCGTCTCGTGTTGCCATCGCCCACGGGAATCAGGTAGTTGCCGTCACCGTCGGTAACGCCCTCGGCGGTCTGCCACGTCGCGAGATCTTCGCTCGTTTCGAGCTGGCGGACGGCCGTGATGCCCTCGGGAGGATTGAGCGTGAGATTGTCGCCCAAGCGCAGCTGTCCGCGCGCATTCTCGAACGTGACGATTTTCAAGGCGACATTCTCGTCGATGCCAAGGGCCGTATTCTGCCAGCGGAAGAGCCCGTTGGCGGCAGCGGCGAATGGATCGCGCCTTTCATTCGTCGCGTCGTCGATGAAGAGCTCCATCGGGATTACGACGTCCTCTATCGTAATCGTCGCATCGATGATGCCGCCATAGAGCCGCAAGTCGCCCGATGGTTCGGCAATCGTGCGCAAGCCCGGCCCGCTCATATCCTCCGTAAGATACCAGCCGCAGAAGATCTTGCCGTCTTCGATCGTCGGCAAGGGCAACCGGAACGGAAGCGCGGTCGTGCGGTAGAAATTGGCCCCGAGGTCGGTGCGCTCTTCGCCGTCGATCACATACGCAAGCGTGCAAAGCGTGGTGTCGTTCGGGAATTCGGCGGCGAATTCGACGGCGAGCTTGTCGGTCGAGGCGCCGCCGTAGATGCGCAGGGCCTCCAGGCACCCGTCGCCGACGTTCGCGCCGGTGGCCTTGATTAGTCCCGTGCCGCCGACCCCGCCGTGGATGGAGCCGATCTGGAGGCCGCCGCCGGGGGAGGGAATCGACGCTTCGCGTCCCCAGACTTCCTGGCCATCGATCAGGAGCCGCAACATGCCGGCCGTGCGCGTCAGCGCGTAGGTGTGGCGGAGCTCGCGCGGATAGTGGAGCGGGATTTCCGCCCACACTTCGTAATGGGTCGAACCGTTGACGTGGCGCGTGAGCAGGACGCTCGTATTGTTGGTGGAGAGAAGACTGAAACCGCCGGCCGCGAGCGTCCCGAGCGTGAAGAGCGGCACGTGGTCGCCCGCCGGCATGATGCCCGCCGCGAGCACGGTCCACTCCTCCGGATAGCTGTAGCTGCAATAGGGGGTTACGGCAAGGTTGAGCGCGCTTGAATAGGTATAGGCGGAGGAATAGAGGTAGACGGCGCTGCTGCCTTCGGAGGTCAGCGACTTGGCGTTCGTGCCCGTGCTGGTAAGCGAAGCGCCTTTGAAGGTCCAGTCGTCGAGCAGCGCGGGTACGGTGCTGACGAGTTTGACGGTCTTGTCGGAGAGCTGCAGTTCGGCCTGGCGGTTGACCACTTCCGGCAGCGTACCGATGGTACCGCCTTTGATTACCGTATAGCCGTTCGAACCGAGGACGCGCAAGGTGCTGCCGAAGGTGACGGTGCTGCTGAAAGTCGGTGCTCCCGCCGCGCAGTCGATCGTCGCATTGTCGGCAAATTCCACGACACTGCCCTGAAGCATGTTGTCCGCGCGCAGGGTGCCGTTCACGCCGACCTTGAGCGTGGCGTAGGGGATGGTGGTGGTCTGATTGGAGGCGAAAGAGGAGGCTGCGGTCAGGATGCCGCTTTCAAGGACGATTTCGCCGTCGTCACTCACGACGGTATAGTAGAAATAGAAGAAATTATCGTCATCAAGTGCAATCGTCAGGGTATGCCCATTAAGCGTGAGCGTCGTTTTGGTGCCGCCGTACATCACGCCCAGCTGATTGCCTTCAATCCGCGTGTCGGCTTTGAGCGTCAGCTTGCGGATGCAGGTCTGGCTTTTCGCGTACGCCGCGCCGGAGTTGCGGATGGTGCCACCCTCGGAAGTGATGTCGATATACATCGAGGGAACCACGCCGTTCAGATCGAACGTGATGCCGGCGGGCAGGGTGATGCCCGCATAGGTCGGGTCGGCGATCAGCGTGACGGTGGGGTCGGCGTTTCCCGCGTCCGCCAACGCGTCAGCAGCCGAAAGGTAGTATTTTTCGCCGCGCCGGGCGATGGCCGGCTGACTATCGGGGATTATCTCGACGGCCAGGTCGGTTTCGGTCGCGTCAAGCGTCTGGTCGGCAATAATCCACGCGCCTTCCTGCGTGTAGCTGATGCGGACCTCGCCGGGATAGGGGATCTGGTAGGTGCCGTCGCCACCGGGGTCGATTTCGCGTTCCTCGTCACCGACGATGGCGATGACGCGCGTTACGCGGATGCCGTCGGGGAGATTCGGGAAGGAAAGGAAGACATAGCCTCGATGTTCCGTCTCGAAAATGGTGATTCCCGTATCCGCATCGGTCGTCTGGACGACCCGGTAGAAGGAGGATTCCGCCACGGGCGGTTCGAGGAACGCGAAACCGTTCATGCGCACGACCACCGTCTCGCCGGTGGCGACGAGGAAGGAATCGGACGTGTCGCGCCGAAGCTCGATGATCGCCCCGGCGACGTCCTTCGCCGCCGTGCGCGCGGCCGCGAACGACTCGTAGACGGTGATGTCCTCGGCGCCCTCGGCATCGGTCACCGTCACCGTGGCGGCAATCGGATGGAGAATCGAATCGCGGATGAAATAGCCGTCGGGCGCGGTTTGCTCGCCGATTACCTGCACGGGCGATGCGGTCTGCACCTGGGCGGCGAGGGCGCTTTCGAACGAATCGTAATTGACGCCGTCGACGCGGGCGACCGCCTCGGTGAAGCGTCCGTAGAGCGTGAGATCGCCTTTGCCCTCGGCCAGCGCGGAAAATTCCGCACCACTGAAATCGGCGGTTTTGTACCAGCCGCGAAACACCTGATTCGTCGCGGTCGCCGGCACAGGCAAGTCGAGCGGCAGGAGTTCGGGGGCATAGCGCAACGGGGCGAGATCGTCGGCGGCTTGGCCGTCGACGACGTATGCGATCGCCGCTACGGACGAAACCGCCGCGTAGAGTTTCGCTTCGCCGCGCGCTTCGGTGTAGAGCACGGCGCCGTCGGGGACGGACGGAGTGAAGACGTGTTCGCCGGCGAGGACGACCGCTTTTTCGCCGAGCGCGAGCGCCCAGGTCGTGTCGGCCAAGAGCTCGATCGTTTCGGTTCCCCCCGCCGCCGCGGCGGCGTCGGCGAAATCGGCGTAGAAGGCGTTGCCGATCTTCGCGGCGGCATTGAGCGTGCCGCCGTTGACGAATCCGCCGCAGGTCACGACCGCGCCAGGGGCGAGCGTCGCGCTCACGCCCTCGGCGATCGTCCAGACCCCGGCGATGTCCATGCCGGGGATCGTCGCGGGCGTATTGGACACCGTGAAGGAATCGACCGCGGGCTTTTCGCCTTCGGGCAGAATCCAGATTTCGCGCACGCTGCCGCCGGCGGTGTAGTCAACGGCGCGGTAGCCTTCGGGACAGACGATGTTGGCGCCGCCGTCGATCGAGTTGGCGGCCAGATGGGCGCGGCCGCGGCAGTTCAAGGTTCCAGAAACGAAGATCGTGTTCGCCTGCCATTCGCCGCCGTCCTTCAGCCGGGCGGTATAGCCGCTCAGGACGTCGATGCGCGATTCGCCTGCGGTGCCCTTGTCCGCGCCGAAGACCAGCTGCATGCGGCAAGTGGAAACCGGTAGCAGAATCGAACCGGCGAACTGGCAGTCCGGGTCGGTGAACACCATCATCTGCGAGGGCGCGATCGTGCCCGAGGCGGTTATCGTGCCTTCGCCGAAGACGTTCGGGAAGTAGTTCTTCTTGTTGGAGTAGCCGTTCGTGCGGGTGAAGGCCGCGCCGGAGGCGGGTTCGCGGAATTCGATTTCGCAATTGTCGTAGACCGTGTTGTTGGGGTCGAAGTAGCCGGTAACGCCGTTGAGGACAACCCTCTGGACGGTGGAGGTGTAGACGGTCAGATCGAGATTGAGGTGTTCTCCCGTCAGGACCAGTTCGGCGAGCCGACGGGGCGTGAAGACGTTCGTTTCGTCGCTTTCCTGATAGACGTGGCCGGCTTCGTCGGTGAAGACGATCTGCGAGCCGCCGACGACCGGGTAGGGCGAGGTATAGCCGGCGAGAATCTGCGCCTCGCCGAGGCGGACGATGCGCCGGGCCGGCAGTCCCTCCTCGTCGAAAACGAGTTGTTCGCACGCCTCCATCCCGGCGGGGACTCCGAAGGCGGCGAGCGACGAATCGACCAGCAGCTTGCCGCCGAACTTGTCGAGCGACCCGAGGAAAAGGATCGAGCCGGTTTTGCCGGCAGAGGAGTCGGCCAGCACCAGCGTGCCCGAACCTTCGAGATCGCCCGTCAGCACGATATCGTGCCCGGCGCAATCGACGGTGTTCGTCTCCGCCTCGACGGTGAGCGGCCAGGGGCACGTCCAATCCGCCGCGGCGGCGATCGCGCCGCCCTCGAGAATGATGGGCATCGTGCCGATGTTGCCGCCGGCATGAACCGGCCAGGAATCGACTTCGAGCTTTCCGCCGCCGCCGATGCGCACCGTGCCGAAGTCGCCCGTCTTGTCGCGCACCCAGCCGCCCTGGTTGAGCGCGTCGTTAGTGACGCCTTTGACGCGCACATAGCCGCCGTCAATGGCGAGGAGCTGCTCGCCTTTCGCATCGTAGTTGATCAGCAAAAGCGATTTCGGCGCAATCAGCTCGCCGCCCGGCCCCACCAGAATGCGGCTCGATCCGGCCCAGTGACCCATCATGATGCCGGCGATATTGCCGTTCTTGAAGTCGTAGTAGACGCCTTTGTCCGACGTCTCCCCGCGCACGTTGAGCGTGCCGGCGATGTCGAGCGCGAAGTCGCTGCTGCCGTCGGACGTGTTGAGCAACTGGACGGCGTCGACATTGACAAGCGTATTCGAGGGAATCGTGATCGTGCCTTTCGAGCCGCCCAGATAGGCGCCGTCGGCGAAAGTCGCGTCCGAGAGAACGCCGTTGATCTTCTCGGTGTTGAGATCGATCGTCTCGAGGTCGCGGTAGGGCATGGACACGACGGGCAGTTCCGCGGCAAGCGCGGCGGCATCGTCGGCGCCCAGCACGGCATCGAAGCCGCGCACTTCGCCGATGGCCATGCCTTCGGCAACGGTGCGTCCGCGCAGCGCCATCTCGCGGCTGTCGGTGGAGCCCACGGAGCCGAGGCCGAAACCGTCCTTGAGATTCAAATCGCCCGCCAGCGTGCCGACGAGACGTCCGTCGACGTAGAACCCGATCGCGTCGGGGCCGCGGCTGACGATGTAGAGGTGGTAGCCGTCGCCGGGGTAGGGGATGTAGTCGGTGTAGTCGATGATGCTGGCGTTGTAGGCGTTCGTCGCCTCCAACCGGATCTTGCCGTGCTGCCCGCGCACGAGCAGCAGCTGGCTAGAGGCGTAGTTGCCGAAGCCGAGCATGACGGCATTGTTGTTGGTGACGCGCGAAAGGTCGGCGTAGAGCGCCACGCTGAAGCCGCGCTTTCCGGGAAGGCCGTAGTAGGGATGCGCGTCTGCGGAAATGACGCGGACGAAGCCGTCGGGTCCGAGCACGCCCGTCTGCACGCCGTCGCCGGTGAAGTTCTCGCCCGTCCAATTCGAGAACCATCCCGTCGGGCTGGCGCCCAGCTGGCCGGAATAACGGAAGGCCAGGGCGATTTCGCCTTCTTCCACGACGTCGATCGCGCTGCCGTCGGCAATGATGAAGTTCTTGAGCGTGGAGGTGCCTTTCGGCACGACGATCGTGCCCGAACCGGAGAAGGTCGCCGAAAGCGGCTCGGACGAGGTGACGAGCGGCCCCGCCTTGGGGTTGACGCCGATGCGCAGCGTGGCGGCCTGCATCTGTACGGACGTGTTGCCGAAAAGGTCGGGCGATTCGACCTCGACGGTTCCCCCGCGCATGGCGATGGCGATGCCGGCGGCCGCGCCCGACAGGGTGCTGCGCAAAACGTTGGTCGCGCCAACGGGGCTGTCGATCAGCACCATCTTGAGCGTGCTGCCGTCGATGCGATCGAAGTCGATGATTGCATTCGAGCCGTAGACGTTCAGGGCCTCGGCGTTTTTGAGTCCGCCCAGATAGAACCGCCGGGTGGTGTGGAGTTTGACGGTGCCGGCGAGATTGGTGAAGACGAGCTGCCGACCGATGCCGCCTTCAAGTCCGTCGTTGAACGTGGCGACGGTGCCGCCGACCTTGAGTTCGTTCATGATCTTGAACCTGCCGGAGCCGGAGAAGGCGATGTCGCCGGCGGTCGCGGCATCGACGACCGCGTTGGTGCCGGTGTTGGCGACGGCGGCGGCGAAGACGACGTTCGAGGCCACGTGCGGGAACGTCTCCAATTCACACGCTTCCAGACTTGGCTGCGCCCGTTGGCGGATGAACGGATCGCCGAAGAGGGTGTGTTCGAAGAGCACCCACGCGCCGGTGTTGCCGATGGCGGTGGACGAAAGGCCGCCCTGGCCGATGGAACTCAAATCTGCACCGATGAACTTGAGGTGGGAATAGAGCCACGCTTCACCGGCATCGCGGCCCTGGCGGACGAACGCGCGCATGAGGTTTCGCCCGAGTTTGTAGGAAAGCAGTTCATAGGCGGGATTGTCGTCGCGGGAGACGCCGCCCGACCAGCCGTAGCGCGTATTGTTGACGCTGGCGACGGCGCCGCCCAGCGGGGCACCGACGGCCGATTCGCCCAGGCAGGCGACGGTGACGATTCTGTCGGCCATCTCGTCCGTACCGCGCGTGACATAGTCCTGGTAGCCCGTTTCGCACGGCACGGATACGTCGTAGAACAGGGTCAGCCCGGTGGCCTCGCGGACGCGCTGGGCGGAGAGCTGGCATTCCGCGCCAAGAGCCCAGCCGTGGGCGTCGGCCACCATGTAGTCGTGGTCGGAAGCGAAGAACTTGTCCGTCGCGTCCGCTGCGGTCGGCTGGCCGAGCGTCCAGGCGTAGCTGTTGACGGCATCGACCGAGACCACCGGATAGTCCTTGGAGATTTCATTGCGCGTAATGCGGCGCTGGTTGAGTTCGGTATCCTCAAAGGTGCGCGTGGGGCGGTAGGTCGCGAACATATTGGGCGCATCGTCGAAGAATTCGTATTCGTCGCACAGCGTTCCGTCGACATCGCTTTTCCAGCCGAAGCGCGCCCACATCAGGCCGATGTCGCCGGTGCCGTCGAAATCATCCGCTTCGCCGCGTGCGATTTTCCCGAGCAGACTCGCCATCAGTTCGGCCGGCGTATAGAGCCGGCCGTTCGCTTCCAGCGGTTTGAGCGGGATGCGCGCGACGACGAGATCGGCGCCGCAGTCGTACCAGAGGCGGGTGCTGCCGGCGAAATCCTGCAGATAGCAGGTGTAGGTGTATTCGGCATTGTTGGTGCACCAGGGGTAGAGCTGGGTCTCGCCGCCTACCGTCATCAGATCGAGGCAGGAATAGTAGCTGTCCGCCGGCAGGTGCACGTCGGTGCGGGGCTGCCCGCGGACCGACGGGATGGCGTTGGTGAGATTGACCGTCTCGCCGGTCTGGTAGTAGATGCGCTCGCCGTTCGAATTGATCCAGCAGTTCTCTTCGTCGAGCTTCATCGGGTCGATCCAGCTGCCGCCGAGAATGAGATAGGAAAGCCCCAGCGTATCGCGGTTCTCGCGCAGATATTTGTGGATCGATTCGGCCGGGTTGCGCGGCGTGCCGTCCGTCGCCGCTGCATCGTAGGGATATTCGGCATAGATGGAGGACGTGTCCTTGATCTTGAAGGTGAGCTCCGGATGGGCGGCGGCGCGCACGGCGACGTATTGCTGCCAGAGGTTGGTGTGGACAACCGGGGTCAGGATGAGCACGTCGGCGGCTTCTTCTTCCACGACGGCGGCCAGCACGCTGGCGCGCGCGGACACGGCAGCCGACGCGGTACTTTGGCGCGTGAGCGGGACATCGTCGGGATTGGCGACGATGGCGCGGATCTGCCGGCGGATTACTTTCGCGGGATTGCCGGTGAAGACATGGCCGCCCGGATTGAACGTCGCCGTAATACGGTAGGCGCGATTGGTGTCCGCCACCTTGACGGGCACGAGCGCGACGTGGTTCATGGTGAACGAGGCGCCCGCCACCGCTTCGGCGCTTGCGCCGTTTTCGCCGTCCACCGCCGCCGCGCCGGCAAAGGTGTAGCCGTCGGGAACGGCGAAAACGACCGCCTCCTCGGCGCCGCGCGCCTGCTCGGCCGTGCGCACGAGCGAATCGGCATCCGCGGCATATCCCGCCGGTGCGGCCAGAGCGGAAGCGAATCCCAGCGCGAGCACCGCCGCGATTCGCACTCCCGCCGATTGTACCCTACAGTGGAACACGTGGGCAATTTGCATGCTTTCCCCTTTCCCTCTCTTCAAAAGAAACTCCGGAATCCCCCGATCGCCTGCCCCGGAGCCGGGTGAATTATACCAAATAATCGCAACGCGCTGAAATGCCGCGTTGAAAATCTTCTCCGCTCACCCTTATCCCGGATTTTTGCAAAGGGGATGGAGGCGGCCATGGACAAGGTCG
>JBJEWD010000015.1:0-67879 GCA_051884875.1 Kiritimatiellia bacterium | reverse complement strand
AAGAATTGACAGATTGACGAGTTGACCGATTGACGGATTGGTCTGAGAGGCGTGAGACGCGGTGCCCCGCCGACCTCGACCGTCAGACCAGATCTTATAATAAGTGGTCTGACGGGAGGGGTGCGAACCGTCCGCCCATGCGAGGGACTCTCCCCAGGTGAGAGGTGCGGGGAAACCGACCCAATAGATTCCGCGTCCTTACCCGTCAATGTCATACACTTGATCATATGGGCATTGCCTCTTGCGTCCGTCATTTCACCAGATGAGGACGGAGAGGCTTCGAGACAATCCTGTCATTCTCAACATACAGCGCCTTTTTGTCCTTGACATTGATCCAATAATTCGTCCCGCCAATCTTGAACGGATACCAGTAAGAAAACGGAACCCCATCGCCATGTCTATGGCCGTCCACCGTCAGCCTCAACTCCAGTGCACCCGTATCAGAGAAGAACGACACATCCGATGTCTCGTGTTCCTCATCATACTTCCAAGCCCGAATATAATCGGCGTCGATCTCGACATCGTCATATGCACATGACACGATCTCCTTTCCGGTGCTGGACAGTGCGCCCCATCGCGCTTCAGAACTGTCTTCTTGGCCTTCGGGCGTCTTCTTAACTCCCGTAACAACCCGGACTCGGCCGTGCTCGCAATCCTGGCTAACGTAATACCTTCTCGCCGCAGTCTCTAGCAATTCGGCCATGGAGCCATCGGTAGTCAGGTAATATTCCTTCTTCGCGATGAAATCGAGGCAGGATATTATCTTGGAGTAGGTGTCATAATAAACCAATGCGCGTTCTGACACGGGGAAGTACACCCATGAATCCTCGCGCAGAGGATCCTGGGAGAAACCGCCCCGGCAATCCTTCGTCACGCATGTCGCACAACCATCTTCATACACATCCAAGTAGCGGAGATCATGGAACTCCCGAACGCCTCCATCCCTGTGGGATAGCAAAAACATACCGTTTGACTTCACGCTCTCCAGCGCCGGGGGATCATAGCCAGGCAGATCTTCTCTTCGCACCGCCCTGTTTCCCATCCAATCGACATAAAATCTCCTAAACTCCTCATCATAGACGCGAGCCACCCCATTCTCAAACTTAAACGCGCTTGCACCCTGATATAAGAAAGGGACAACCAAGTCGCCCTCCTCGTTGCCATAACCCACACGACCCTCGTTATTGCAAAATCGTAAAAGTTGCCTCCCTGACGCCGAAGAATAAGCCCGCGTACCAAGCAATACGGCAAAACAACATCCTAGAAACCTAACCATCACTTCACCCCCTTGGTGGGATTATCGTGTTCCTTAGACCTATTCAAGGCTTCCTTAACTGGCTTCAGAAAACCTGCACTGCGGGCGACCTTGCCAAAATCACAGCAGTCCGTATTCAAGAAAAACTCGTACTCCATGTCGGATATTCTTCCTGCAATCCTGCCTATACCCTTTTGTATTCCTTCCATGAGAGTCTTGTAGGAGACGGACCATACTCTGGTTGCCGTCTTGACCAGGATCCGGTTCCCGTCCGCATCAAAGACGGGGCTGAAGGCCTCACACGGAGGCACGGAGGACGCGGAGTTGGAGACCGACGTATGCTGGTTGGATATCACGAGTAGGGGCCTCCACGCAAAGCCCAAGGATCCGAGAATCGGCTGTAACCACCTGGAAACACGACATCCGAGCACTATCTGCACGGACTGCTCGGTTCGATCTCGCTGGTCCATACACCCCACCTCCTACTTGGAAGATGTCCGAGTCATCCGACTAAGCCTATCCTTGATAACACGGATGCAACCCAGGCGCCTCATCGATACCGCACGCCGCAAGGCAGCCTCCAGGGGTTCCCGTGCATCAATATATGAGCAGATCATCGCCACCCGGTCTTCACAATCACCAAGAAAACTCATATTGTTGATGATGACTCTCTCGCCCTCTCTTCCGCACAAACCTGCGCCGCGGCCAATCAAACGCTTAAATCGTTCGTCATAGTCTTTTAATCTGACTTTCAGCCAGTAAAGGATTCCCATGCCCCTGCCGTCCTTCGTGCGGAAATCAATCCCCGGTAATTCCATGAACGTCTCAAATATATCCTGCCGGGCACTCATGGCATCAAACCAGATCGGCCGCGCATCCTGATGATACCCCCCGTCGGAAGTATGCACATACACCCCGTGGGAGGTTGCGCCATAGTCAGCGCCATTCCGAAGCAACCAGTCGACACACTTCCCGTTGTTCTCCGCAATGGCAATGCCAAGAGCCGTAACATTCAAACGGTTCGTTGCATTCACGTCAAACGTCGACAATCCGACGATCCTGTCCATCATTTTCACCGTCACGTCCTCTGGCAGGCATGCCGACAGCATCAGCGCGTTATTCCCAACACCGTCTACCTTTGAGACATCAGCTTTGTAGTCCAACAGTAGACCGGCGCATTCTGCAGCCCCTGAGCAAAGGGATTGTAGCAACAGCGTACGAGAGCTGTTGTTCCATTCATCATCTACCGTGGTGAGGCGATCTGAATTGCCCGTCCAGTTATAATAATTATCTATCGGCAGCCCATTGTCTATCAGCTCCCTGAGCTTACGTGAGTCGTCACGAGTTAGGCAGGTTGCCATCATGTCCGCTCTCGTCACCATATGCCAGCCCCAAACCCGCGCTTCAGGAATAGAGCAGGCGCCGACGAACAACGTGCACACCACAAGTGCGGCAATGTGTGGTAGTTGCCTCATGAATCCTCCCCCGTGTCTTCCATCAACTCACAACCAAGACCCGACTTGTAATTCTCCTCGTCAAAGCCATCTGCCTCCCGGGACTCCACTATACTGCGCAAACCCTCAATAATCTTCTCAAGCACTTCCTTAGGGTTGCGTACTACTCCAGCTACATCGAACATTGATTCGATATCGTAGGATGCCGGAGGAGATCTCCATTCTGGCTGCATGACGACATGACGATTCTCCCAACTACTCCATGTGCAACGACCAACGAAAAGGAAACTCCACCAGCGTTTCGTGCAATCTCGCCGCTGATAATTCATGACCTTCGCGATCTGCAACTGCGGCTTCAGCACAAAACCCGTCGATACGCTGAAGTTGGCAATGGATTCCCAAAAGGACATTTGACCAAGGGCACTTTTCCTCGCCGCGAAGATCGATTTCATCAAATCATCGCCATGGCTTTTGACAAATTCTTCAAGCGCAAGACCCTTCATGCCTTCAAGCGCCTTCTCCAATGAAATCGTTGCAAAATCTTTACCAGCCGCACTTATCAAACGGAAACCAATTATCATAGACCCCAAATACTTAAAATCCTTAACCTGACAGTCTCCGCAGCAACACAAGCCAAGCACATCAACATAATTTCTGCAGTTGTTCGAAAGGAACGAACACAAACCGCGCGACCAATGTTCTCCTGACGAATCCCTGCTCAGCCACCTCCCCGTCAGCGGGTCGTAATGACGGTAGTTGTAGTAGACGAGGCCGAGCGCATCGTCGGCAAACTCGCTGGAGAAGCGGAAGGGGTTAAGAGACGAGAAATCTAAAGTTCCCCATCCGTCGCCGCGCGTCTGCACGGTCACCGCGCCGAACGGCGCGTACTCGTAGTGCGCCGCCACGCCACGGGCGCGCTGGTAGTAGACGAGCTCGGAGACGTTCTTGTTTCGCGGCCTCTTGCGACCGCTTCGCGGCTCGGTCGCCACGCTCCCTCGGGCAACCCGACGCCTCCGGCGCGGGCGCATGTCGTGCGTATAGAACAGGTTCCAGTTGCCCGTTCGCTGCATGACCATCGGTCGCGCCGCCACCCGCGCCCTGACGGACGTCACCGCACCCCAGTCGACCGAGGCGTCCGCCGAGAGGAAGCGCACGGCATCCGCATCAGGGAACGACGATAGCGGAAGCCTCGTGCCGTCGCCGACCTCCACGACCGCCCCTCCGGCCAGCAGCACGTAGGAGACGGAGGCCTCCTCGGGAAGTCCGATGAAGCTGAAGTCAAGGTCGCAGGACGTGTCGTCCAGAGCGAAGGACACGCCCGACGCATCGCGCTGGCAGTCCGAGACGCACGGCCATTCGGAAACCACTTCCGGCGGATCCACGGTCAGGTTCATAAACACGGCGGCAAGAGCCCACACGCGAGGGATGACGCCAATGCGAGCATAAGTTTTCTTATCATCTAACATCCTCTTGTCGAGGAACACCCCCATTGTAGCAAAACAAACCGAAATGCGCAATAAGTTTCTGGATTTTTTTCACGGTCGTGGAAAATTGCAAAATTGTAATATCTAATGACGCAAGTGCAAAAGAGGAACGGCGGCAAGACCGGCATGGATGCGGGGAGGTGCAGGGTTTGGGGAAAGGCTGCGCAGGGTTTGGGGAAAGACTGCGCAGGGTCCGCCCCAAAGGGTGCGCAGGGTCGACTCCCCGACTGCCTCGCGCGAGGAAGTCCTCGTCGAGGTGTCCATCGTCAATTCAATCCACAGACGCCCGCTCATGGGAGAATTCGCAGTGGAGACGCGGCAACAGCCGAACGAATCCGACAGGAGCAAGCCGAAGCTATGCTAGGCGATGGTGATTCGTCGCGCGAGTTCGCCCGTATGGCGGAAGACGAGATGATGCGCCGTGGGCGGAATCAGCGCTCCCGCGCGTTCAGGCCATTCGACGACCAGAATGGCGCCGCGCGCAAGATAGTCCTCCCACCCGATGGCCAGGACATCCTCCTCGCCCTGCAGACGGTAGAGATCCATGTGAACGAGCAGCGTCTGCGCCCCGGCATGCTCCTGCACGATGCAGAACGTCGGGGACGTGACCCGACCGGGAACGCCCAGCGCGTGGGCGAGACCCTGCGTAAACGTAGTCTTGCCCGCCCCCAAGTCGCCCTCCAGGCAGACGATGTCGCCCGGCTTGAGTTCAGCCGCAAGTGCGGCGGCGAGTTTCCAGGTCTCTTCGACCGAGTGAACCTCAAATGAGCCCTTCATCCTTCAATTCCTCAAAAAAATCGTGGATATAATCTCGATAGAAGGCACTGGAATGCGGCATTAGGATGAGATTGGGAACAGACCCCGCCGCCAGAACGGCCCGTGCGCCCCCCTGATTGCCGAAATTCGGCTCGACCTTGCGGACATCAAGATAGGCACCCGCGAGCCGCCCTGCCGACAGGGCGGCAAAAAGCGCCGGTTCATCCACCGCATTGCCACGCCCGATGTTGACGACCACGCACCGCCGCGGCAGTCTGGCAATCAGTTTGGCATCCAGGAAGTCCGTCGTACCCGTATCGCCGGGAAGCGCCATGATGAACCAGTCCGCCGTCGCCGCCGCGCGCGGCAGTTCCCGAATGTTCCGCCGGCCGAACCCCGCGACCGCGATACCCAGCGACGACAGGCGCGAACCGATGGCGCGGCCGATGCGTCCGTATCCCACGATAACGGCCTTCGTTCCCGCCACGCGGCCGCAGACCGCACTCATCTCCACGCGCGGCCAGTTCGGGATACGCGACCTGGGGAAACGCGCGAAGAACCCGTGCGACCAGGCGAGGACGAACGCCATCACCGTTTCGGAGATGATCTTCCCGTGGAAGCCGCCGAAGTGGATGGTGACACCCGGAGGACCCGCCGTCGGCACGAGTTCGCGGCCCGCCGCCGGTGTCGCCAGCACCTTCAGACGCGGGGCGCGCGCGAACCATTCGGGTTTGAAGTTCCAGACAAGGACGTGGGTTGCGCACGGCAGCATTCGCCGAAACGACGATTCCGAATGCGCGACGCAAACCCTCGCACCCGACGGCACGAGGGTCTTCAGATGGCGGATATCGCCGGGGGTTGCGCGAAAACAATCCTCCGGCCACTCCAGCCACACGAGATAGAGGTTATTCGTCAAGTTTGCCCTTATAGGCCACACGGCGAATCTTGCCGACCGAGGTGCGTTCAAGCGGATCGCGGTAGACGACGATCTTGCGCACGCGCTTGTAATCCGCCAGTTCCGCACACCGCGTCTGAACGGACTTGATCGTCTGCTTCTCCACCTCTTCCCAAGCCGGCAGCGTGCCGCCGTTGCGGGCCTTGAACCATTCCTCGTCCGGATGGCAGATGGCGCCCACACGCTCGCCGGGAATGCCCCCCTCGGTGTAGCCGATGACGAGGATATCCGCCACGCACGGCTCCTTGGCGATGCAGTTCTCGACCTCCTCGGGATAGATGTTCTTGCCCTCGCGGTTGACGATGAGCGCCTTCGCGCGCCCGCGAATGGAGATGATGCCCTGCTCGTCAATCGAGGCGAGGTCGCCCGTCCGGAGCCAGCCGTCTTCGGTAAAGGCCTCCCGTGTCGCGGCTTCGTTGTGATAGTAGCCCTTCATCACGATCTTGCCGCGCACCTGGAGTTCGCCGACCCCCGCCTCGTTGGCGTTGGCGATCCGCACCTCGATGCCGGCAATCGCCTTGCCGATCGACCCGACGGCATCGATCTCCGGCCCGCAGACCGAGACGACCGGCGAACATTCGGTAAGGCCGTAGCCTTCGAGAAAGCGGATGTGCATGCGATTGAAGCCCTTGAGGACATGGTGCGGACATGGTGCGCCGCCCGTAATGATGAAGCGCATGCGTCCGCCGAGGCGGAGCTTCACCATATGCATGATCGGCCCGCGAAGACCGATCTTGAAGAGGAACTGCGCAGCCTTCGATCGCGTCAGCGCCTCTTCAATCTTCTCGTAGATCTTTTCCGCAAGAAGCGGCACCGCCATCAGGACCGACGGCTTGAGCGTCTTGATGTCCTGCACCACCGTCCTAAGCGACTGCATGAAGCAAATCTGCGCACCCACCACCATCGGGCAGACGAAGTTCGCCGTGAACGAGAACGCATGGAAAAGCGGCAGCACGACGAAGAACGAGTCCCTCTCCGTCACCTTCGCCCCAAAGCACTGGAGGGAGCCGACGATGTCGTGCAGGAAGTTCGAATGCGTCAGCATCGCGCCCTTCGGCTTGCCCGTCGTGCCCGAAGTGTAGATGATCGAGGCCACGTCGGCGGGCTGGGCCTCGTTGGCGTCGTACCACTCGCCGCCGTTGCGGATGAGGAGCGACTTCAGCCCCACTACGTCAGCTCCCGCGATCTTCTGCCCGTTGAAGATGACGCCATCGGTGATGACGATGCCCCGGAGCTTCGGCAGACGCGGCGCGATGTCGATGAGCATTCGTAAATGCGCCTTGTCGGTCGTGACGACCGCGACCTCGGCATCATGGAGGATGTACCAGACCTCTTCGTTGTGGAGTTTCGGATCAATCGGCACAACGGAAAGCCCCGCGCCCGCCTGCGCCAGATACGAGATCATCCACTGGGGATGGTTCGGCAGAACGATCGCCACATTCTCCTCGCGCGGCTTCAGGCCAAAACGCGTGGCATACCCTTCGGCCGTCTCCCGTACCTCCTGATGGAACTGCGCCCAGGTCTTCGACCGCCAGGCCTTGTCCTCGCACCAGCGCATAGCGACGTTGTTCGGAATGCGCATGGCGCAACTTTCAAGCAAACCGCGAATTGTCATCGTTTCGAATCCTCAGGCTTAAGCACACCGTGAACTAATAGCGACATTATAGCATAACCGCCGCCAATCTGTGAATTGCTACAAGTTTATCTAATCTCACCGTTTATGGGAAAAAGTCGTGACTTACGCGGTTGAAATGAAAAGGCGCCAATGGCGAGGCGGCAAAGGCGCCCGTGTTCATTTGTAGACGATTCGCGCGTAGTCGTCGCGCAGGACGCCGCGCGGATAGTTCAGGGCCGAACGGCCGAAGAGCATCGCGTAGAACGGCGTCGTGCGGCGGATGCCGACCGTCGCTTCCAGGAGTTCGGGGACCTCCTGCTGCACCAGCCGGAGGAAGCCGCACCAACAAGTGGCGATGCCATGGGCGTGGGCGAGCATCTCGAAGTAGGTAAGTGCCGCGATGACGTCCTCGTGCGGCGTCGTGACCCCCGGCGCCGTTTCGTCCGACGAGACGATCAGCATCCCCGAAGCGCCGCGGAAAAAGACATCCTCCCCGCCGCGACGGAGTTTGATCGCCGGCACCGCCAGCCAGCGCGGCAGCAGCTTCGCGCCATCGCGGTGGTGTTCGATGCAGGAGATGAACGCCTGACGGAAGCGCGCCATCGACGCGCGGTCGGGGTAGCAGGTGAAAGTCAGCGACCGCGCGTTGCAGCCGGTCGGTGTCGATCCGAGCGCCGTCAGCACGCGCGCCAGGGCCGCCCGGTCGACATCCTCGTCCCTGAACCGGCGCGTCGAACGCCGTACGTGCATCCAGTTCAGCACCTCCTCGGCCGTCGGCAACGCCAGGCCGCGCGTCGGAAGCGCGTCCTTGGCATCACGCCCGTCAAACGCCAAGGCGCCCGTCGGACAGATGGCAAAACAATGCTGGCAGCGCATGCAGCGCTCGGGGTGCGCCATAACGGGCCGCCCGTCCTCGCCGCGTTTGAGCGCCCCGAAGGCGCAGTCGCGCGCGCACGCGCCGCAGCCCGTGCACCTGGCAGAATCAATCTGAAGAATTTCCATAGATGGATGCCATTATATCACATTCCGCCGGACAAACTGTCCCGCGACGCGCCAAATTTTCCCAAACCGATCCCTTCGGCTGCGTTGGCATGCGGTTGCTGTAAGAAGGGTGTTGATTTAACACAAAAAGGAAAGGAAACCCAAACATGAATACGATAATGAACATGAATCCGTGGAGCCTTCTGGATGATATGCTGACGGGCGAAGCCTTCCGCGGCATGCGGGCGCGTGCGGCGGGGCGTTTCCCTCCCGTAAACGTGTTCCTTGACGAAGACGCGGCAATCATCGACCTGGAGCTTCCCGGCAAAACCGCGAGCGACATCGAGCTCACGCTCGAACCGCAGGCGGTCATCATCGCCGACAAGCCGGTTCCCGAAGAGGGCAAGACCGAACCGAAGGCACCGGCCTGGAGCCGCCGTCTGGAGCTCCCCTTCCGCGTCAATGCGGACAAGGCCAATGCAAAATTCGACGAAGGCATCCTGCGCATCAAACTGCCCCGGGCCGAAGCCACGGGGGTGCGCCGCATCGCCATCGCCGGCTAAACAAAGGAAAGGAGATCTGACAATGAATACCGACAACTATATCGTGCCGAACGCCACCTTCACCGAAAGGCCCGAGGACTACGAGCTCAAGGTCACCCTGCCGGGCGTCGCGAAAACCGATGCCGAACTGCACATCGAGAACCGGACGCTCACGCTGAAGACCCACGCGAAGTACCAGAATCCCGCCGGATTCAAGCAGGTGATGCACGAATTCGACCGTCCGAACTACGCGATGAGCGCGGAGTTGCCCGAGATGGCCGACGCGAAGACCCTGCAGGCCAAGCTCGCGAACGGCGTGCTGACGGTCACGATCCGCAAACGTCCTGAAACGCAGGCCAAGCGCATCCAGATCGGATAGATCTGCCGCTGCCACAAAAAGCAGGTCGCCTCGGAAGCCCGAGACGACCTGCTTTTCACCTTTTCCCACTCTTACCTGATCACCAGGCCGCCACCCAGGGACTTGTAGAGGGTGATGGCGTTCTGGGTGATCTGGCCGCGCGAAACGACGAGGGACTCCTCCAGCGAGAGGAGCGAACGCTGCGCATCGATGACGGCGGTGAAGTCCCGGAGACCGTTCTTGTAGAGATCCTTCGAAATCGCCACGGCGTCCTGCGCGGCCTTGACCGCGCCCTGGAGGGCCTGATAGCGGTGGTACTCCTGCGTGTAGGCGGCATAGGCGTCGCGCACTTCGCCGTACGCCTTCTGAAGCGCCAATTCGTAGGCGAGGAAGCATTCGTTCATCTTCGCCTCCTCGGCCTTGATGTTCGCGTAGACGTTACCGCCCTGGAAAAGCGGCCAGGAGATGGAAGGCCCGATCGCGCCCGTCAGCGAATCGCGCTTGAAGAGTTGCTGCGGATGAACCGACTGCAGACCGAGCGACCCGTTGATGTAGAGCTTCGGATACCACTGGGATTCGGCCACGCCCACGTAGGCGACCTGCGCGGCCAGCTGCCGCTCGGCGACACGGACGTCGGGACGCGCACGGATCATATCGAGCGGCGCTTCCGCAAGCTTCCCTGGCGGGAGAAGCCAGTCGCGGGCGGCGATTTCCCCCAGATTCTCATGGCAGGCGCCCGGCATCTGGCCCGTGAGGATCGCCAGCGCATTCTTGAGCTGCTCCTCCTGCGCCAGCAGCGGCGGAATCGCCGCGTGCGTCTGATCGACGATGTACTTCGACTGGTTGACGGCGAGTTCGTCGCCGATGCCCGAGTCGAGACGCGATTTCAGGATCTCGTAGGTCTCGCCCTGAAGGACGAGATTGGTGCGCGCCACGGCGATGCGCGCCTGGGTCGTGCGCAGATTGATGTACTGAAGGCCGACCTCGGAGGTCAGCGACACCCAGGCGTCCGCAATGTTCCAGCCGGCGGCCTCCGCCTCGGCCCACGCGGCCTCGGTCTGGCGGCGCGAACCGCCGAAGATGTCGATTTCCCACGTGGCGTCGAATCCGCCCGCAAAGACGTCGCGGTGCAGCGCCCGACCGGAACTGACCATCGAGGGCGTGTTCGCCCCCGCTTCGGTACGCTGCCCCGAAAGCGACGCGGTCACGTGCGGGAAGTAGGCGGCGTACGACCCCAGGAGACGCCACCGCGCGGCGGTCAGGCGTTCCTGCGCCATCAGGAACGAGAGGTTGTTCGAAACCGCGTCCGTCACCAGCGACGTCAGCACGGGATCGTTGAACCGCGTCCACCACTGGCGGATCTCGTTCGTCGTGATGTTCACGCGGTAGTCCTCCGCGCCCGTGGCGGCGGCGAACTCCCCGACGACCGTCCGATTGGTGGTCGGCTGGCCGGCATCCGGCAACGGCAGCACCGGTATATCGTACTGCGGCGCGGTGTAGTCCGGCCCGACCGACGGCAACGCCGAGCAGCCCGCAATCACGGCCGCCAGCGCCAGTCCCGAAAGAGTATGCTGTATCTTCATGATGTTATCCCTGGATATTAGACTTTTATGCCTGCTCCCGCGCCTTGAGCTGACGCTCCCGGAACTGCCGCATGGAAAGGTAGGCGAAGAAGCGCTTCACCCGCTCGCGCCAGGTCTGGAAGAGCGCGTAGAGGCCCGGCACCAGCAGGATGCCGAACGCGACCGAGAAGAGCATGCCGAAGAACTCCGTCGTGCCGAGGTGGTTGCGGCTCGCCGCGCCCGCGCCCGTCGCGACCATCATCGGGAGCGTGCCGAGGAGCGTCGTCAGGGCCGTCATCAGGAGCGCGCGCAGACGTTCGCCGGCGGCAAGACCCGCCGCGTCGACAATCGAATAGTTCTCGTTCTCGCGTTTGTCCTTCGCGAACTCGACGATCAGAATTGCGTTCTTCGACGCCAGGCCCACGAGGAGTACGAGGCCGAGCTGCGCGTAGATCGAGAGCGAGAAACCATAAATCCGAAGTCCCACGAGCGCCCCGAAGACGGCGACGAAGATCGAAAGCATCACCGGCATCGGAATCGTCCACGATTCGTACTGCGCGACAAGGAAGAGGTAGCCGAAGATGACCGCGAGCGCGACGAGCGGCGCGGTGCTGCCTTCGTTGCGCGCCTCCTGGAAGGAAAGCCCCGACCAGTCGTAGCCGTAGCCGTCCGGCAGCTCCCGGTCCAGCAGTTCGCGCACCTCGCGCATGAGCATGCCGGAGGCGACGCCCGGTTTCGGCATGATGGTGACGCCGAACATCATGTACTTGTCGCGCGTCGAGACCGTGCGCGGCCCGAGCTCGCGCGAGATGGTTCCGAGCGAACCGATGGGCACCATCGCCCCCGCGTCCGAGCGCACGTAGAGCCGCGCCACCGCCTCCGGCGTGTCGCGCGACTCCGCCTCCGCCGCCACCGTCACGCGGTTCACCTGCGTGCCGAGGTTGACGTCGTTCACGTAGCGCGAACCGAGATAGTTCTGCAGCGTCGCGTAGACCGTCGAGACCGGCACATGGAACATCTCCGCCTTCACGCGGTCGAGATTGAAGCGCAGCTGGGGCGTCTGCGAGTTGAAGCCCGAGAACGCCGCCAGAACGTTCGGATTCGCATTGAGCTTCATCAGGACGTCGTTCTTCACCTTGTCGAGCGCCACGGGATCGGTACCCGTCTTATCCTGGATGTGGAGGGAGATGCCGTTCGAGTTGCCGAGACCCGGAATCGCCGGCGGCGCGAAGACCTGCCACTTCGGCTCCGGAATCGTGGCGAGCGTCTGCGCCACCCTCGGAAGCACCGCGTTCAGGTGCTGCGAAGGATCCTTGCGCTCGTTCCAGCGCTTGAGGTCGACGATCAGCATCGCGAGGTTCTCGCCGCGGCCGGAGATCATGCCAAAGCCCGTGATGGAGAGGACGCTCTCCACCTCCGGAATCTGCCGCAGCATCTCCACCGCGCGCAGCGAGACGTCGCGGGTGCGGTCGCGCGAGGTGCCCTCCGGCATGTCCATCGCGCAGAAGATCACGCTCTGGTCCTCATCCGGCAGGAACGACGTCTCCGTCGAAAGGAACATCCTCGCCGTCAGGAGAATCGTCAGCAGCAGCAGCGCCGCAACGAGGAAGATGCGCCGCGCCAGCCACTTCGCACAGCCGACGAAGAAGCCCTTGAAGCGTTCGAGCGCCCAGTTGAACCACGCAAGCGGTCCGTGCTTGAACGGCCGCGCCTCGTGGAGGAGGAGCGAGCAGAGGGCCGGCGCGAGCGTGAGCGCGCACACCGTGGAGAAGCATACCGCCGCCGACAGCGTGACCGAGAACTGCTGGTAGATGCGTCCCGTGATGCCGCTCATGAAGCCGACCGGCACGAAGATGCCCAGAAGGACGAGCGTCGTTGCAATCACCGCGCCCGTCACGTCGCTCATCGCCTGGATCGACGCCTCCTTCGAGTTGAGGCCGCGCGTCTCGATGAGGAACTGCACGCGCTCGACGACGACGATGCAGTCGTCGACCACCACGCCGATCGCGAGCACGAGGCCGAAGAGCGTGAGTGTGTTGATCGAGTAGCCGAGAAACGCCATCAGGATGAACGTCGAGCAGAGCGACACCGGAATCGTCAGGCACGGAATGAGCGTCGCGCGCCAGTCCTGCAGGAAGAGATAGCATACGAGCACGACCAGGACGAAGGTGATGAGCAGCGTCACCACGATCTCGCGGATGCACATGCGCACGTATTCCGTCGCGTCGTACGGCACGCTCCATTCGAGGTCCTCCGGAAACGCTTTCGCCAGCTTCTTCATCTCGGCGTAGATCTGATCCATCGTCTCGATCGCGTTCGCGCCCGGCTTCTGCTGCAGCGCGACCGACACGGCGTTGCCGCCGTTGAACTGGCCCGTGAACGTGTAGTTCTCTTCGCCGATCTCCGTACGCGCGACGTCCTTGAGGCGCACGAGACCGCCGTTCGCATCTCGCCGGATGACGATCTCGTCGAATTCCTTCGGCGTCATCAGCCGCCCCTGCGCCTTGAGCGTGTAGACCTTCGCGCCGTGTTCCGCAATCGGCGAGGCGCCCACCTGGCCGATCGACGCCTGCACGTTCTGTTTCGTAATGGCGGTGATCACCTCCTCGGTATTGAGCCCCTGCGCGGCCAGCCGATCCGCATTGAGCCACACGCGCATGGAAAGCTTCGGGCCGTACACCGTCGCCTCGCCCACGCCCGGCACGCGCAGCAGCGTCGGCTGGATGTTCGCATAGATGTAGTCGGATATCTGCAGGCGCGACATCGTTCCCTTCGGCGACTGCAGGCACATGAAGCCGAGCATGTCCGTCGACTGCGCACGGATCTTGCCGCCCAGCTGCTTCACCTCCTGCGGCAGTTTCGCCTCCGCCTGCGTAACGCGGTTCTGGACCTTGACCATGTCCATGTCGCGGTCGGACTCCACCTCGAACGACACCTTCAGCTGATAGCTGCCGTCGTCCGAGCAGCGGCCCTCCATGTAGAGCATGTCGTCGACACCGTTGACGCCGTCTTCAATCGGCATCGCCACCGTATTCAGCACCTCGCGCGCGTTCGCGCCCGGATAGTTGTAGGTGACGCTGATCTCCGGCGGCGTCAGCTGCGGATACTGCGAGATCGGCAGACTCGTGATCGCCATCACGCCGGCGATCGTCAGCACGATGGCGATGACCATCGCGAAGCGCGGACGCTCGATAAACGTGCGCGAAAACGTCTTGATTTGGTCGATGCTTTCCCGAATCGAGAGTTTCATGGTGCCCTCACTCCGTAATCGGTGCCTTGTAATCCGCATTGAGGTCGGCGTTGTCCGTCGCCTCCGCCACCGTCACCTTCATGCCCGTGCGCAGTTTCGCCGTGCCCGCCACCACGACCTTCTCGCCCGCCGCAAGGCCTTCCGTCACCGGCGTCCAGCCCTTGTCCGCCTCCAGCGTCTTCGTGAGACGCTGCTCCACCGTGCCGTCTTCCTTCAGCACCCACACGCCCGGATTGCCACCCGCAAAATCCACCACCGCCTGCTGCGGCACACAGAGGAGCTTCTGCGGCATCTTGCGATCAACGAGCAGCGTGACGTAGGTGTTAGGCACGAGGAGACGGTCGGGATTCGGAAAGGAGAGGCGCATCGTGATCGTCGCCGTCTCCTTGCTCATCGTGTTGTCGTCGTAGGCCCACGCACCCTCGCGGTCGTAGAGCGTGCCGTCCGGCAGCACGACGCGCTGGCGGAACTCGATCGGCTTGCCCGCAAGCTGCGCGTTGCGCCACGCCACGTAGGCACGGTCGGTGAGCGGGAACGAGACGCGGATGGGATCGATCTGCACGATGCGCGCAAGCGCGCCCTTCGACGGCGCCACATAGTCGCCCACGTAGGCGGAGGACTTGCCGATCTGCCCGGAAATCGGCGCAACGACCCGCGTCTTCTTGAGGTCGTATTCGGCCACCACGAGATTCGCCTTCGCCTGCAGCACCTTGGCGCGCGAGGACTCGGCGTCCGCCTCGGCGTTGTCGCGCTCGAGCTGCGTAATGCCGCGTGCGTCCGCCTTGCGCATGCGTTCGTAGTAGCGGTCGGCGCGCCGCGCTTCCGCTTCGGCGGCCTCCAGGTCGGCCTTGCGCTGGTTCACGACGGCACGATAGCGCTCGTCGTCAATCACGTAGAGCGTCTCGCCCGCCTTCACGACATCGCCTTCCTTGAACCGCAGCTCCTTCACATAGCCGTCGATCTGCGGCAGAAGATCGACCTCCTGCTCCGGCTCCGCATGCGCCACGTACCTCTCGGGCAGATTGTACTCCCGCTCTTCCACCGCACGCACCGCCACCGTCTGCGGCGCCTGCTGCGACAGCGCACCCGCGTCGGCGGCCTGCCTCGGCCACATCTCGCATGCAATCCAACCGCCGGTTACGCAGACCGCCGCCAGGACGATTGTCGCAACAATGGAGCCAATCACCGATTTAGTTTCTTCTTGTCCAATTTTCTCTGCCATTTTCTTCTACCTTTCAAACTTCTTTCGTTTCCACGGCCATCGCGCGCCACATCGCCTCGTAGGCGCGGCGCATCGTCGCCGCCAAATCGCACTGCAGGCACTTCTCGATCTTCTGATGCACCAGCCCGCTCCAGATCGAGATGCTGACCGACGCCACGGCGACGGGATTCACTTCCGCGCGCACGCGTCCGCCGGCTATATCGTTCTGCAGCGCCCGGACGAGGGAACTGTAGGGCCCGCTCGCGTTGTTGTGAAGAAGGTCTTCGCGGATCTTCGCCATCGAATCGGCCCCCCAGCGCACCTGCGTCTGCATCAGCAGGAAGAATGCGGAAGCCTTCGGATCCTGCACGATCTGTGCGGCGTTGTCGACCATCGCTTCCGCCACTGCGAGGAACGTGAGCCCCTTGCCGGGTTCGAGCGCGTCCAGCCGGCGGTGGAGCTGCGCCTGCATCTCGGCGACAAGCGCCAAAAGCAATGCTCCCTTCGTCTCGAAGTGCCAGTAGACCGCCCCCTTCGTCATCTTCAACCGCGCGGCAATATCGGTGAAGGTGGTCCTCTCATACCCTTTTTTGGCAAACAGCGTCAAGGCGCTCGCCAGAATCCTGGCGCGCGTCCGCTCCGCTTCCGCTTTGACCCTACGTGGCACAGACAATCCTCCTCTTTGCTGTTCAGCCAAAAACGGCCATATTATACATACCTACGAGTATGTATGTCAACGGGGAATTTCGGGAAAAGTCCGGCCCGATCAATGCACAGGGTTTGCCCCAATAACCGCCTCGCGGCGCACAACGGGGCGCACAGAACACTCGGGGCTCTTCAGAGCAGATGGCCCGTGAGCCAGCCGAGGACGACACCCGTCAGGTAGACGGTCAGCAGAATCGTCAGATTCTCCCGCCAGTTGCGGTTGGTGCGGAAAAGAACGAGCAGCCCCAGTCCCGAACCCGTGAACGAACTCGCCATCAGCGCTCCGGCGCTCATCGCACCCTTGCAGTAAAGCTCGGCCCCCGCGACCGACACGGCGCAGTTCGGAATCAGCCCCACCAGACCTGCGGCAAGTTCGCCGAGGAACGGACGATTCAGCTGCAGCGCATTGAGCGAATCCTCGCCGAAGCAGTGCATGCAGAGCTCAATCGCGCCCGAAACGAGGACGATGAAGAGAAAAATCTCCGCCGTATGGATCAGCGCCGGAACGAAGATGCCCTTATGGTGCATGCAATGGCAATGACTGTGGGCGCAGAGCTCGTGCACCGAGACCTTGCGGCGCAGATGGCGGACGAAACGGAGAATCGCGTCGACCGAAAAGCCGACGATGATGCCGGCGGCAATCTTCAGGAGGACGATCCGCACCATCAGCCCGACCGGCACCTGCTTGGAGATCAGAACGGGAATCAGTTCATCCGAGGTGGAAAGAAAAACGGCGATCAGCGTGCCGACGGACACGACGCCGCCCGCATAGAACGAGGCCGCCGCCGCCGAGACGCCGCACTGCGGCACCGCGCCGGCAAGGGCGCCCGCGAGCGGGCCGACAGAACGAGCGCGCTCGAGAAAACCCTCGAGCGCACCGCCGGCATGCGCCTCCACCGCCTCAAGGACAAGATACGTCACGAAGAGGAACGGCAGAAGGAGCAGCGTCTCCTGGACGAATTCTATCACGCCGGAGCGATAGCTTCATTCGGGCAGGTCGCCGCGCAGGCGCCGCAGTCGACGCACTTGTCGGCATCGATGACGTAGGGCGCACCCTCGGTAATCGCCTCGGCCGGGCACGCATCCTTGCAGGCGCCGCAGCCGACGCACTTCTCAGCATCAATCTTGTGAGCCATTTCGTTTCTCCTTAATGTTGGGTTTGTTTTCGATCCCCCGAAAACCCCACGATTATAGCATAAGCCGGGAGGGATAGTCTAGGCTAACATCGCCGACGGGAACCTTGCGCGCGGCACCGGGAATGTCGCAGACGAAGCGGGGGAGGGACAGCCCGCCGATCGATTCGGCGCACTGGCGCTCGATAAGGCGCGCCTTTTCGATCGGCACGCGGAAATGGTCGATTCCGGCGATGGGGTCGCAGGTGAAGACGTAGTAGGGACGAATCCGCGCGGCGCTGAGGGCGCGCAGAAGCTTCAGCATCTCCGCCGTCGAATCGTTGACGCCCTTCAGAAGCACCGTCTGGCAGCTGACGGGGATACCCGCCTCGACGAGCCGCGCGGCGGCGGCACGCGCTTCGGGCGTGAGTTCGTCGGCGCAGTTGAACTGCGTGTTGACCCAGACCTTCTTCGTTTTCCCCAGTGCCTTCGCGAGCTTCGCGGTGATGCGCCCGGGATTGGCCGAAGGCGCGCGCGTGCAGACGCGCACGATCTCGACCTGCCGGAGCGCGGCAAATGCCTCCACGAAGCGGAGCACCGCGCGGTCGGGGAGCGTCAGGACGTCACCACCCGAGAGCAAAACGTCGCGAACCTTCGGGTGCGCCCTGACGTAATCGACGCACCTCTCCAGCTCTTCCTCCGTCCGCACGACCTGCGCCTGGCCGAGGATCCCCCGACGCGTGCAATGGCGGCAGTTCATGAAACAGCGGTCGCTCGTCATGATGAGCACGCGGTCGGGGAAACGCTGCTTGAGTCCGCCGCACTTCGAGACGTGCGCCAGTTCGCCGAAGGGATCGGCGGGATAGCGGTCGGATGACGGCCGGCCGCGCGCCGGCCCGTCGTAGACCTGACGGGCGAAGCGCCGCGATACGGCCGCGAGCCGCTGTGCGTAGGGGCAGGCGTATTCGGGAAACTCAGGCATGGTCGTCCTCTTCCGCGAAGAGCTTCACCGGCAGGAAGCAGAAGGCGAGGGCGTGATCGCGCATCACGCGCGTGGCGACGGGGATGTCGTAGCCCCGGAACTTCTTGAACGCCTCGACCCAGCCGCCCTCCAGCCGCACCGTGATCCTGCCCGTCTCGGCATCGTAGGCAGAGATGATCATTTCGCGCGGCGAGAAGCGGATCCCCGTACCCAGCGTCTTGGACACGGCTTCCTTCGCGCACCAGAAGCGGATGATGGCCTGCGCCGGCGACGAAGCGCATGTCGCGAGATCCAGTTCGTCACGCGCGAAGACGCCGTTGGTGAATTCCTCGGAAAGGTCGCGCGCAATCGATTCGACGTCGACGCCCACGCGGTAGTTCGCGGCCGCAACGGCCACGACGAACTGCGAGGTGTGGGCGATGGCGATGTCGAGCTGCGAAGCGAGGTACTGCCGCCAGGCGCCGATGGCATTGGGCTTGCCCGCCGCGTTCGGCCAGATCTCGACGTCGGCATAGCTCCAGCGCGCCTGATGGAAATCCTTCAGATAGCGGCGGATCGCCTCCTTCGCCGCGAGGCGTCCGTAAAGCCATTCCGTGCGCCGCGAGGCCGACCCCGTCATTTCGAGGAACTGCTTGCGCTCGAGCGAATCGAGGACGACGTGGCTCACGATCTTGAGCCAGAGCTCCTCATGGCGTTCGAAGAGCGCATAGGGGACGTCCGTGATGAAGGCCGAGGCGACGTTGGTCCTGGGGCTGCCGAGCGCCTCGGGCGAGATGCTTTCGGTGAGGAAGCTCGTCGCCGGCTGCAGCACCATCTCGCACAGTGCCTGCGGCACGCGCTCGGTGATCTCCTCCCAGCCGCTGATCTCCATCACTTCGTTACCGTCGCCGCCCGTGACGATGATATCGCAGATGTGGGATTTCGGCGTCACCCCCGTCAGACGCAGATAGCAGTTGAGCCGCGCGCCTTCCTTCGGGAGCGGCCCGCGCAGATCGAGCCGCCGCATCCGGCAGGGAAACGAGAACGCGCCCGGGAACCGCTCGTGGCTGCGCCAGAGGAGAAAGCCGCTGGAGACGATCTGCAGCAGGAGCGGATTGACGACCCAGATCGGGAAACGCGTGAAGTTGACGTTGTCCGCCAGGGGGGGCACCTCGACCTCGTAGTCGAGACCGCCCTCGCCCCAGGTCTCGGCGAAGGTGACGCCCCGCAGACGCTTGCCGTAGCCCAGCATCGCCGGGTAGATCTCACGGCCCGACCAGTGGACGGGGCGCGGCTTGAAGAGCGGCTCGGGCTGCGCGGGGACGGGCTGCGGGAAGTCCGTCGAGAGGATGCACGTCGCCTCCATCACCGGCCACGTGTAGGCCGCATTCTCCGAATCGTCGCGGATCTGAACCTTGATCGCGGCTTCCTTCGGATTCGCCGACGCCATGCGCTCGGCGCGGATGTAGAGCGTAAGCCGTCCCTTCACGAACTGCACGCGCCGCCGGCAGGTGAAGTCCTCGATGGCGACCAGCGTGCGGTTCGGCATCACGCGCATCGCCGCTTCGGCGGCGATCTCGGCCGCCGTTGGAATCGTGAGCATGACCAGACCGCGCAGGTTCGGATCGGAATAGCTCAGCTGGCTCGATCCGTAGGCGGAGTCGCCGATGAAGGGCGCGGCATTCAGCGTGAACGTCTTGGTGAGTTCGCACGAGACGCCGGGGCTGGAGGCCAGCTCGTCTGCATCGGAGATGAGCGGATAGGCCGCGCCGAAGTCGAACTGCTGCTGCCGCCGCTTCTGCTCCTTCGCCACCGCCGCGCGCTGCGCCGCCTTCGCGCCGCGACCCTTGGGCTCGGCGAGAAACTCCGCACCCGGCATCTTCGTCTCGTCCCCCAGGAGCGTCAGCCGCGGAAAAAGACGCGAAAGCCGCATTTCCGAGGCGGCGCGCACCTCGAGCGAAATCGTTGCGTCGAAATCGATCTTCTTGCCGCCCCGTCGCTCGAAGTCAGGCGACACGCACATCTCCGCGCCCAGCGCCATCAGCTGGGCGATGGCGTGCTGCGCCTGCAGGAGACCGCGCCGGTGGATCGAATTCGTGGCGATCGCCGCATGCTCCTGACCGCTGAGGATGTCTTCGATGGCGGCGGACATGAGTTCGCGCGGACCGACTTCAAGGAAGACGCGGTAGCCGTCGGCGTACATCCGGGCGATCGTTTCGGTGAACCTGACGGGCTGCGCCCAGCGCTCCGCCGCATCGTTGCGCAGTTGCCGGGGATTGCCCGAAAGCCGCGCCGCAAGACCGCAGGAATAGACGTCGCAGACGGGCTCGTGGCGAATCCAATCGCCGGCGAACTTCCTGATCACCGGAACGATCTTCCGGCAGAGGGGCGTGTTGAACGGACGGTCCAGAGCAATCTTCGTCGCACGTACGCCACAGTTCGCCAGCGCCGCCATCGCCGTCTCGGCGAAATCGGGCGCCACCGCATAAATGCGCTGACGGGGCGAGAAGTCCAAGGCCGCCATCACCTTATCCTTCGGGAAGGAGGCAAGTGCGGCGGCGGCCTGCCCCGCATGGCGCATGATGACGGAGATCATCGCCGTCGGCGGAAGACCACCGTGATCCACGGCGTTGTCCACGATCTTGTAGATGTCACGGATGGCCTTGACGCGGGCGGGACGCTTCGGGCGCGCGCCGACGGCGCCCGAGCACATGATGGCCGCAAGGTCGCCGCCCGCACAGCCGACGACGCCCGCCGGCTCGAGCCCAAGGCCGCACAGGAGACGCGTCATGGCCGCGCTGCCCGCAAACGTCGCGACAAGCGCCTGGGCGTAGGCACCCGAACTGAAGATGTCCGCATCGCGACGGTAGTGCGACGCGGGCGGGAAGATGAAATCGGACGGTGTGAACTCCGCATTGCCCGACAGCGCCTCCTCCAATTCGTCGAACGCCGCACGGCATTCGGGGTGCAGGATGACGAGATCGCGCATCATATCGGGATAGAACGACATCACGCCCGGATAGACGAAGGCGAGCCTCCCCTTCCCCGCGCCCAGCAGGTGCTCGCGGAAATAGTAGGTTCCGCTGCGGTCGCGGAGACGCGCCACGTTCCCCGCCTTCAGCCGTGCGGCCGCCGAGACGAGACGCGCGCGCAGATCCGCCGGCGTTGCGGCGATGAGCGCCACGATCGACGGGCCACGGTTGAGACTGCAGGTGTAGGCGACGTCGATCAGCGGCACGTCGGGGACGCGGTCGATGAAGCGCACGACACGCTCCATCTCCGCCACCAGCGCGGCATCGTCCGCCGCCGAGACGATGACGATTTCAGTTCCCGCCGTTCCGGAAAATGCAGGGGTCATGTGCGGTCCTCCGGTTCCTCCTCCAGGATCATCGCCGCCGTGCGCCCACCCTTCGCGGTGACGCCGATCGGGTTGCATGGATCGAAGTTGCAGCCCATCACGACGGCGCGGCGGGGATTCGCGCTGTCGCCCGTGATCCAAGGCCGCGCCTCGATCAGAAGATAGGCGCTCGACCCCACCTGCGAGATGACGTCGAGCGGATGCTCCGGCGGTACCTGCGGCGGCAGCACGCGGTATCGGAGGGCGAGCGCGGCCTTCACCAGCCCGGCCACCATCGCCGCGCGCAGCGTATGGCCGATGTTGCCCTTCACCGAGCCAACGCCTACGAGCGCCCCTCCCGGCACGTGTTCGCCCCAGATCCGCTGGATCGCCTCGATCTCGCGCGCCTCCATCGTCCCGATGCCCGAACCGTCCGCCTCGATGAAACCGATTGTCTTCACCGGGACGCCCGACCGCTCCATCGCCCCGCGCAGAATCGCCGAGGGATCGTCCGCAGGGTTGTGGCCGATGGCCACGTCGCGGATGAGCGCATAGATGCGGTCGTGATCGCGGAGCGCGTCCTCACGACGTTTCAGGATGAAGAAGGCGCCGCCTTCGCCGGGAATCGTCCCCGACTGCCCGGGCTTCGCCTGCGGGTCGAGCTGCGAAAACGGATGCAGTTCGGTGTTCGTGGAGAAATCGATCTCGCCCGAGAGTCCTTCGAGATACGCGCGACTCAACGGCGGGCCGAACGCCCCCGCGAGCGCTACGTCGGCGCGGGCGCTGCGCAGGTCGTCGACCGCCGCCATAATCGCCGCCGCACCGCTCAGATTCCCTGCGTCCATGATGGTCGCCGCACCGCCGAACGAACATTCGCGCGCGATCCACGAGGCGAAGCGATAGCCCGAACCGAGCAGGAACGACGCCGCGTTCGGCGCCGGCAGCGACTCGACGAGCTTCGCCCGCACCTCCTCCAGGGACTCCTCGCGCGCCTTGGGCATGAAGCGGCGAATGATCTCCATCGTCTGATCGAGGAACGCCGTATGCTGCAGCCAGTTGACCGTCGCCGCGTTGAACGGCGGCGCATACCCGAGCCGCACCGTGCCTCGCACCATCTCCCGCGCGTGCGGACGCATCGAGGCGTCGGCGAGCGCGTCGAACGCCAGCTGGGTGGCGAAGTAGAGATCCTGGTTCTCGCCGGCGTTGATCTGCCGCGGGAAGTTCTGCGCCTGGGGACCGAACGAAACGCAGGAATAGAGATCGCCCAGCTGACCGAGCCGCGTCGGATACGGACGGTCGAAGACGTTCCGCTGGCCGATCGGAATCTCGGCATCGGCGCCCGGCAGCGTCAGCAGGCTTCGGCGCGCCATGATGGCGTTCCAAAGCGCCGCCGGCGTCGCGCATCCGGCGAAACGGCAACTGATTCCGACGATGGCGATCGAACTGTCCATGGTCTAGTCTTTCAATGTCCTGAGGGTGAGATTCCGGAGGTCTTTGCCGGTTTCCCGGAGGACGAACGAGCAGAGCCAGGCCGTGAGCACGCAGACCGCCAGCCCCATGCCGCCCAGCAGGAACGGGTGGAACGTCCAGCCGAAAAGCGTGCAGCCCGCCGCCTTCAGGCCAAAGCAGACGGCGTAGTTGGCGACAAGTCCGACGACCGCCGCGAGCCCCTTCACGCGCGGCATGAACACGCCCATGAAGAAAAGTCCCGTCAGCCCCGCCGTCAGCATGGCGATGAACTCCTGGAAGTTGTCGAAGAGCGCCCGCGACTCCAATCGCGCCAGCCCCAGCGCCGCCAGAATGCCGACGACGCCCACCGCGTAGGTGCACGCCTGGCCGCAGCGGATCTGCGCCCGGCCGCCGATATTCGGCCTAAAGCGCTTGATGAAATCGCTCACCACCGCCGTCGACGCCGAACTGAGGTTCGCCGACAGCGTCGAGATCGTCGCGGCGAAAATCGCGGCGATCACCAGCCCCGCCAGCCACCAGGGAAGCTCCGCGGCCATGAAAGTCGGGAAAACCGAATCCGACTTCGGCATCGTCACGTCCATCAGCGCCGGATTCGTCCGGTAGTGCGTGAAGAGCGCCGTGCCGATGCCGTAGAAAATGACGGACGCGAAAATGCTCATCACGCCGTTGAACCAGATCGACCGCTTCGTCGCATTCTCGTCGGGCGTGGCGATGTAGCGCTGGATTACGCACTGGTCGCTCGTGTACGAGGCGAGGTTCGAGACGACGCCCTGCACGAGCACTACCCAGAGGACCGGCTGGCTCAGGATCCAGCGAAAATCCCACATCGTGGTCTTGCCGTGCGTGGTGGCGACGTCGACGAAGCTCGCCATGTGCGCCCCCTCGGGGCCCGTGCGGAGAATGAGGATGATCAACACCGCCAGCGCGCCGCCCAAAAGCACGATGCCCTGGATGAAGTCGCTCCAGATGACGGCTTCGAGTCCCCCCAGCGAGCAATAGACCATCGTAAGCACCCCGCAGATGAGGATGCACGCGTCGATCGAAATGCCCGTAACCGCATTGAGCGCGATCGCGGGCAGCAGCGTGACGACCGCCACGCGGCAGACCATGAAGACGACGAACGCCGCCGACCCGAAGAGCCGCACGCCCAGATTGAAGCGCTTCTCCAGGTATTCGTACGCCGAGGTGATGCCGAGGCGGCAGAAAAACGGCAGGTAGTAGAAGATGGCGACCGGCGCGATCGCGAGAATGCAGATCGCCATCGGAAAGTAGCGCCAGTCCGACAGATACGCCTGCGTGGGAATCGCGATGAAAGTGATCGACGAGAGCATCGTCGCGAAGATCGACATTCCCGCGACGTACCACGGAATCTTGTTGCCGCCGCGGAAATAGTCGTTCTCGTCCTTCGGCTTGAGGATGAAGTAGGCGGCCATGCCGATCATCAGCAGCGCGTACACGCCGACGACAATCCACGCCTTCGCGCCGAACTTCGCCTCCTTGCGGAACGCGGCGACCGTCACCCGGTCGGTGCGCACCTTCGGCCGCGTCTCGCCGCCCGCGAGCAGAATCGCGTACTGCCCCGGGGTCTTGCCCGGACGAAGCGCCGCCGCCGCGCCGCAGCGGGGAGCGTCCTCCGCGGACAGTTCGCCGTATTCGCACCAGGCGCCCGTCACCGCGTTGTAGGCGAAGATCTTCCGCTGCCAGCCGAGCTTCACGGGATCTTCCTCCGTCGAACCGTTCATCGCCCGCGCGATCCATCCGTCCCAGCCAAAACCGCCGATAAGCAGAATGTGCTGATTGCCCGACGCCAGAAACGCGGCGCCGATGGTCGTCGTCTTCCCGGGAAGCGGCGCGAGCGGCGCAAGCTCCGCCAACACCTCGCCTTTCGGATCGATCGCGGAAAGCCGAAGCGCAAAGCCGTCGGCAAGCGGCGCCTTGGAGGCCGGGTCATAGCCGCCGTAGACGACCAGCACCTTCTCCTTCTGGTCGCCGTTCTGGACGGCGGCCACGTGCTGGGCGCGCGCGGACGGCAATTCCGCAACCTTCAGCCAGCGCGCGGCGCCCGGCGCCAGGCGGTAGATGTTCCGCTCGGCGACGACGTAGATCGCCTCGCCGTCGCAGGCCGCCGCGCCCATCGCGACCGGCTCGGGAAGATCGGGAAGCGCCGTCGCGGCGAGCGTCTCGCCGACGAGAAATGCCGCGGACGAAACGCTCGCGCCATCGGTGCCGCCCGCGCAGAAGACGCCCGCGGGCGTTTCGCACGAAACGCCTTCGGCCAGCGGCGCGGACAGCTCGCCGCACCGCATCCATTCGCCCTCCGCCGAGCGCAGCGCGATGTCCGCGCGGTAGACCTTCCGGCCGTCGACAAAGTCGCTGCCGCCGGCGACGACGAAGCGTCCGTCCGGAAGAAAGCCCGCGAACGGACGCGCCACCTTCACCGGCATCGTCTCGGGCGTCTTCCAGTCGAACCCCACCGGCGCCGCGTTCAGCGCCGCCGTCGCCAGAACCGCCCCTGCCCAAGCCAATCCCCGCATTGCGCGACCTCTCCCCGCGAGCCTATTTCGCGAACTGCGATTTGACGTCGGCAACGGGAATGGCGACGAAATCGATCGTCGAATAGCCCGCGCCCTCGTAGAGGCAGCCGATCGTCTTGCCGTCCTTCAGCACCGTGATGTCGGAATAGGCCGCCCCGCCCGGCTCGATGCGGATGCCTTCGCTCCAGGTTTGGCCGTTGTCGATCGACGCGCGCAAAAACAGGTTGTTGCGTCCGTTCGAATTGCAGTTGGAAAACAGCAGCACTTTCCCCTTGGGCCCGAACGTCATCAGTTGGGCGTTGCACTGGGGATCCTTGAGGGTCTGGTCGTAGCGCGACTCCCACGTCTGGCCGCGGTCGCGCGAAACGTGGATCTGCCGGCCGCCGCCGCGCCAGCGCGAGTTGATCATCCAGCTGCCGTCGGACAGCTCGACCACCTTGCACTCGTCGCCCGGCGTCGCGGGGCGGCCGTAGCTTTTCCAGGTTTTTCCGTGGTCGGGCGAGCCGAACAGCGCATTGCCGTCGCCCACGTGCACGAGCGTGTGCAGCAGCGTCCCGTCCTTCGTCTGGATGCCCGAGCCCGAGGAAATGAAGATGAAGCCGCCCGCGCGGTCGCTCTTGCCGAACGGCCAGCCTTCGAAGGCGATGTCGCGGGAAATGTCGCGCGGCTTCGACCAGGTTTTGCCGTTGTCGCGCGATTCCTGCACGTAGAAGCGGAAAACCCGGTCGCCCGCGCCGATGTTCCAGACGTTGTACAGCAGGAAAATCTTCTTCGCCTGGCTGTCGACGATCATCGAAGGGTCGGACCCCGCCCATTTTTCCTTCTCGTTGAACGGCCACTGGTGGGAATAGACCGCCGGCGTCCACGTTTTTCCGCCGTCGACGGAACGGCGCACGGAAATGTTGATCGGCTGGCTGGAGTTGAGATCGCCGCCGTGGTTCTTGCGCGCGTCGCACGCCGCGACCAGATCGCCGTTCGGCGCCGTTGCGAGCGCAGGTATGCGATAGCTCCCGATGTCGTTTTCGCCTGACTTCCAGAGTACGACCTTTTCGCTTACCGCGAAAACTCCAGGTGCCGCCGACAAGACGACCCAGACGGCGAGACTTTTCATTCCGTGTTTGAACATTTCATTCCTCCCTGATTGATGTCACCAGGGGCATTATCTCAAATCTAGCGAACATTCTCAATCACAATCTGTCGCACCCGGGGGAACGCAAGGACGACGGTTACAGCGCATCCGCCGCACGCCCGAGGAAATCTTCCAGATTGCGCTCCAGGATCTGCTCCAATTCCTCATACGTCAATCCGCGCAATTCCGCCAGCTTCGCGGCAATCTCCTCTACGGACGGCACTTCTGCCGCATTCTCCGCCGTCGCGTCGCTCTCCACCAGCAGCCGTTCGAGCGGAATCGCCTTTATCAGATTCCGGTAATTGACCGCATGGTCGTTCATGAGCGCCGGGCCGACGGAAATGAACCCGTTGAGCCGGATGATGTCGGGGATGAGACCGCCCGAACGCGAGAAGCCGTGAAAAAGGAACGAAGGGATTCCCCCGCCTTCATTCGCCATTCCACCCTCCGTGTTCCTAATTGTCTTTACGACCTCCCCCCAGCATTTGGCGCCGTGAAGGACGACGGGGCGGTGGAGTTCGGCGGCAAGGCGCAGTTGCTCTGCGAAGACGGCGCGCATACGCGGCGAAATGTGGCGGTCTTTCAGGCGGTCGAGTCCGATCTCGCCGACCCCGGCCCTCGGATTCGCGATGAGGCGCGCGCGGAGGTCGTCCGCATCGAAATCCTCCAGATGCCAGGGATGGCAACCGTAGAAGTCCGCCGTGCCCGCGCACGGTTCGCACAGAAGATGCCGCGTGTCGCTGCGGACGACATGGCAATGCGCATCCGTCATTTCACGACTCCATGATCGGCACTCATGTTCTCGCCCAGGAGTGCCAGCTTCGGATCGCTTGCCTCATGGCCCTGGATCCAGCCGTTCTCAAAGCCGAAATCCGCCGCCGCTTCCGTCACGCTTTCGTATTCCTCTTCCGTGACACGGCGGTCGAACGGCGGCGCCTCCAGCGCCCTGTAGGCCGGCGTATACTGCGCCATGACCGAAACCGCCACCTTGTTCGACACTTCGGTCGCGAGCCATGCCAGGTTCTCGATCGCCTCGTCGGCATGACCGGGCAGCACCAGCAGCCGCACGATCAGCCCTCCCGCGCGGGAGGCGGTATGTTCATACGCCCATTTGACGGCGGCACGGGAGACGGCGACGTAGTCGGGCGCCTGCGACGCGGCGCGGGCCGTCGCCGCGTGCGCATAGCGCAGATCGAAGAGCGCCCAATCGCAGAGGTCAGCATACGCCTCCAGCGTCTCGACGCGCTCGTAGCCCGAGGAATTCCAGACGAAGGGAAGGCGAATCCCCTCCTTGATGAGCGGCTGAACGGCCGCGCGGATATGGGGGAGATAAGGCGTGGGCGAAACGAGGTTCCAGTTCTCGACCCGATCCGCACATGCCAGATCGCGGAAGATCTGCGTCAGTTCGGGAATCGTCTTGTCAACGCCCGCGCCCTTCCAGCTCCAAGGGGAGTTCTGGCAGTAGAGGCATTTCATCGTGCAGCGCGAAAAGAAGACGCAACCCGACCCGCGCGTGCCGGCGATCGGCGGTTCCTCACCGAAGTGCGGCCCCCAGCGAAACACGCGCGGCACATTCAGCGCACCGCAGTACCCCGCCTCCGGCGCCGTCCCGAAGCGCGCCGCCTTGCATCGGCGCGGACACAACTCGCAGAAATCATCCCTCACGGCTGTTCGCTCGCGTACTTGAGGCCCTTTACCTCCTGCGGATGGTCGCTCGTGCCCGTCATCGGCGTAAACGTGCCGATCCACTTCCAGCCGCCTTTCTTAGGCAGCGTGAGCTTCACGCGGTTGACGCCCTTCTTCAGACGGATGCGGGTCGGCTCGCGATACCAGTAGTCCTGATCGACGAGCGGGATCTCCTTCGGGTTGCCGCCCTGTCCCGGCGCCTTCCACGCCGGCGGCGCGATCGGCCAACCGTTCAGCTCGATCGTCGCGCCATGCTTGTTCCACTGTCCGAGCTGCGGCGTCGGCCCGTCGCGCGAACGTCCGTCGGACCGCGAGAATCCCGTCATGCCGATCCACGCGCCGCAATCGATGTCCTTCGGCGCGACGATCCACGTCTCAAGGACGACGGTGCCGTTGTCCCCGGACGCATAGGCCCCCGCCGGGAACCAGAAGTGCCGCGGATAGACCGTCGCCTGCGGAATGTCCGTCGCCAGCACCCGACCACTCGCCGCGTCCGTCATCTTCCAACGCATCCGGGTCTGGGCGACGTAGGGGAAGGGATGCCGCAGGTTTTTCAGCACCTTGTCGCGCTGGGCGAGCGTGCGCCGTTCGAGGTCGGCGGCAAGCGCAAAGCGCGAATCGTCGGGAGACGGCAGACGCCCGTACAGCCCCGGCTCATCTTTCTCGCGTCCGCGCCAAAAGCTGTCCGAGAGCAGCACCACCGCCGGATAGACGGCATTCATCCGCGCCACGTCCTCGGTGTCGGCGATGGCATCGTCGTGCCACACGCCGATGATTGCACCGAGGTGTTCGTCCTTTCCGCCCCACCGGCACGGCTGCTGATAGGCCGCCACCGACAGGAGCTCTTCGGGATCGACGTGGTTGATGTAGAAGCTGTTCTGCGAATCGATGTAGGGGCAGGCGTCGCCCCGGGGGTCTTTCGCGCCCATCCACAGGTGCTTGATGCCCTGCCCGGGCAGCTTCAGCCCCGGCGACCAGCCCATCAGCGTGCGCCCGTTGTCCGTTACCTTCTTCGCCCAGTAGTCGAGATGAGCCTGCGGAACCTTCTCGCCCGGCGCGCGCGCCTCGTCGGTGCCGAGGTGGACGATCGGCATCTCGTCGGCCGGGGCGAGCGCGCAAAGCTCGTCGATCAGCTCCCCCAGAACCGTCTTCGCCTCTTCGGTCGCCAGCGACGCGAAACCCGTTGCCTTGCGGAAGGCGAGCGTGTGGCCGGGCATGTCGAGTTCGGGGATGACGGTTATGCCGCACTTCTTCGCGTGCGCCAGCACCCGGCGGAATTCCGCCTGGGTGTAGTACTTGCCCACGTCGCGCGAGAACGCCTGCGGCTTCTGCAGTTCGGGATGCGCCCGCGATTCCAGCCGCCAGCCGTAGTTGTCGGTGAGGTGCCAGTGGAAGACGTTCATCTTGTATTTGGCGAGATGATCGAGGAGATCGAGGATCGATTCCACCGACTGGTAGTTGCGCCCGCAATCGAGCATCAGCCCGCGATACTTGTACTCGGGCCAGTCCTGGATTGTGCAATCGGGAATCGGATCCCTGCCGGCGAGTTTCTTCAGCTGGCCGAACGTCACCTGCGCATAGCGCCGTCCCTCCTCATCGCCGGAAATGGACGGTCGGCCATCCCGCACCACCAGCCGATACGCGCCGGGAAGATCGCTTCGCTTCATCGCCGCGCTGCGGCCGCGCACCACCGTCCGGGGGCGCGGCAGGAGCTCGTCGAGACAATCCGCCCAAACGCAACCCGACGCCACCAGCGCCGCCAGCAGCAACCGTCGTTTCACGCGCCCGCCTCCATCGCGGCGCGGCGGAACTTGGGATTGCCGCCGGCGATCACGAGCGCGACCTCGCCCTTCACCTTCGCACCCTTGTATTCCTTCACGAGATCGGAAAGATAGCCGCGCGAGACGCGTTCGTGGAGTTTCGTCAGCTCGATGCAGACGGCCGCCTCGCGGTCGCCGAGCGCGTCGAACGCGGCCTCGAGGGTGGCGGCGATGCGGAACGGCGACTCGAAGCAGACGAGCGTATGCTCCTTCTCCTTGTCCTCGGCGAACCAGTTGCGGAGCGCACCGGGTCCGCGCGGCGGAAAGCCGCGAAAAGTGAACGAACTCGTGGAAAGTCCGCTCATCAGAAGCGCCACGTTGACCGCGCTTGCGCCGGGGATGACGTCGTAGGGCACGCCCTCCTGCGCACAGGTGCGGATCAGCCGATAGCCGGGATCGGAGATGCCGGGATAACCGCCGTCGGAGCAGAGCGCCACCTCCGCGCCCGCCTTCACGGCGGCGATGATGCGCGCGGTGACGCGCTCTTCGTTCCCCTGACGATAGGAAACCATCTCCGGGCGCGGAATCTCGAAGTGCGTCAGCAGCTGCCAGGTGCGGCGCGTATCCTCGCAGGCGATGAGCGTCGCAGCCCTGAAGGCCTCGCACGCCCGAGGCGAAAGATCTCCCAGATTCCCAATCGGTGTGGCGATGACGTGTAGCATGCGGACATTATATCATTTGACGGCAGCCGTGAGACATCCGTTTTTCATCTGCCAGATGCCCTGCGCCGATCGCAGACTGCTGGCGCCCTGGCGATCAAATTCCCCTTGCGGCCTTGATTTCACTCCAGGCGGCGTTGATGCGCACCATCTGCTCGGTGGCCTTGCCGACCATTTCATCGGGCAAGCCCTGCGCGCGCAACGTATCGGGATGGTATTTCTTGGCCTTCTGACGATAGGCTTTCTTCACCTCGTCATCCGACGCATTGACCGAAATGCCCAGAATCGAATAGGCCTCCGCCCGGGAATCGCGCGCAGCCGAAGCCGCTCCTGACGAATCCTGCCGCCCGTAATAGTCCCGTTCGGTGCGGTTCGCGAACCGCTCGCGGGCATAGACGACATACCACTCGGTGGGAATGCCGAGATACGCGGTGATCGTCCGCAGAATCGCATCCTCGCGCGGCGAGATCAGACCATCGGCACAGGCGATGTCCCAAAGAATCTCGTAGAACAGCTCCCGCACCTCCAGATGGGTGACGATGGACGCGAAACGCGTGGCGTAGGCGTAGATCGATCGGGTGTTATCCTTGGCCTTGCGAAAGGCCGCCACGGCCACGGCGCGATCCGCCGGCGAAAAGCCCAACCGTACGAAGGCATTCTCCACGGAGGCGATCTCGTCGCGGGTCACGCGGCCATCCGCCTTCGCCATCTTGGCGAGGAGCGCGCCAACCGCCTGGCAGAACGCATGCTGCCGCGCCGTGCGCAAACTCGAACCATGCGCCCCCCGTGCCGAATTCTTCTTTCCGGACGCGTCCTTCCTCCCGCCACCAAAGCGCTTATCGACCGGATTGCCGAAGGAGTTCTCGATATAATTTCCGATAAGCGAACCGAGAAGAGATCCCCAGAAACCTCCCCGCATGCCCAGAACGGCTCCGATAATTCCACCTTTCCAGCCCACTTACCGTTTCACTCCTTTCAGACGCCCCCGGATGGCGCGAGATTCTGGCAAATCTATTTTCCTCCCACGATCGATTCCACCCGCGCCGCCGTCACGCCGCGCAATAGGATACGCTTCGTCTTGGACGTTTCGCCGGACTTGAAGACGACGGACGACTTAGCGAGGCCGAAGGCATCCGCCAGTGTCTCGACCAGTTCCTTGTTCGCCTTTCCCTCCACCGGCGCGCAGCGAATCTTCACCTTGACGGCCTCGCCGAGGAGTCCGTCGATGCCCGCCTTCGATGAACGCGGCTGGGCCCGGACGCTGAGGATGACGCCGTCGGGCGTTTCGATGCAGTAGGGCGCCGCCATTACAGTTCTCCAATCCGACGGAGGTCCTCCGCCGAGAGATCGCGCCATTCGCCGGGCTGCAGATCGCGGGGAAGCCGCAGTCCGCCCACCGCCACGCGCACGAGCGAGACGACCACCAGATGCGCCGCCGAACACATATAGCGGATCTGGCGTTTGCGCCCTTCGTGGAGACGGAACTCGAGTAGCGTCGTGTTGTCCTTGTTCTGCCGCAGAACGGTCACCGGCACGGGACGAATCTCGTAGCCGTCCGGCATGCTGACGACCCCGCGCAGAATCCGCAGCTTTTCCGCGCTCCAGTGTCCCGCGACCGTCACGACATACGTCTTTTCATGCGCGTAGCGCGGGTGCGTGAGCTTCTGCGTCAGCTCGCCGTCGTTGCTCATGAGCAGAAGACCCTCGGAATCCTTGTCAAGCCGACCGACCGGCACCAGACGCTCGGGAATCCTACCACGGATGAGATCGGCGACCGTGCGCCCGCCGAACGGATCGGCCATGGACGAGAGCACGCCCACGGGCTTGTAGAGCATGATCGTCCGCTTCGTCTCGCCGGCGGCGACGGGATCGCCGTCAACACAGATCTGCACCTGCGCCGGATCGAAGCGTTCATACGGACGGTTTACGATGAGCCCATCGACCGTCACGCGTCCCGCCGCGATGATCTCCGCCGCCTTGCGGCGTGAGGCGACGCCCGCGTGTGAAAGGATGTTCTGAAGCCGTTCTTCTGCCATGGCGTGTAGATTATATCAGATTGCATAGACGATGTCGGCGGGCGGCGCGGCGGAGAAGGTCTGCGGGCGACCCGTGACGGGATGCGGAAAGGCGAGCGTGACGGCATGAAGGAGCTGACGCATCGGTCGCGGACGAAGACGGGCATCTTTCGCGCAATCGCCGTAGAGCGCATCGCCCACAATCGGATGCCCGAGGCGCGCGGCGTGGACGCGAATCTGATGCGTGCGGCCCGTCTCAATCACGAATTCGACGAGGGCGAGTCCGCCGCGCTTCCCCAGCACGGTCCAGTGCGTCACCGCCCGCTTGCCGTCCGCGACGATGGCCATGCGATGCGGATCCCACGGTTTCCTGCCGATGGGCGCATCGACCGTGCCCGTCTTCGCCGAAGGGGCGCCGTGCAGCACGGCGAGATACGTCTTGCGAACGTCGGTATGCGCGGCGAACATCGCCCGCAGATTCAAGTAGGCGCGTTGGGATTTCGCCAGCACCATCACCCCGCTCGTCTCGGCGTCCAGCCGATGCACGATGCCGGGTCGCGCACGGCTGCCGACCCCCGCCAGCGACGGACAATGACGAAGCAGGGCTTCCGTCAGCGTTCCCTTTTCATGGCCCGGCGACGGATGCACGAACATTCCCGCCGGCTTGTCGACGACGAGAATGTCAGCATCTTCGAACAGGACCTCGGGAAGCGTCGCCACGGCTTACGGCGCGGTGTGGACGACCACCTGCGGGAACGGAATTTCGATGCCGTGCGCATCAAGCGCCGTCTTGACGGCCTGCAGCGTCGCAGAATACACGCGCCAATAGTCGCCCGAAGCGGCCCACGGCCGGATGTTGATCGTGACGGCGCTCGCATCAAGCCCGGCGACGGCAATGGCCGGCGCGGGTTCGGGCAACACGCCGGGAATCTGGGCGACCGTCTCGCGGATGATCTCCAGCGCGCGCGCGACGTCCGCACCATAGGCAATGCCGACCTGCATATCGACACGCCGCCGGCCCAAGGCCGCATAATTCGTAATCGGCGAGCCCCATGCATTCTTGTTCGGGATCGTAATGCGCTTGTTGTCGGAGGTCGCCAGCACCGTCGCCATCATATTCACTTCGAGAACCGTGCCTTCGAAGCCGCCCGCACTGATGAAATCGCCCACTTTGAACGGCTCGTTGATGGCAATCATCATGCCCGACGCGAGGTTGCCGAGCGATTCCTGGCACGCGAAGCCGACGATGAAGCCCGTCACGCCAAGACCTGCGATCAGCGGCGCGACATCCACGCCGAGCCGACCGAGGGCCATGATGATCAGCATTGCCCAGCCGACCTTGATGATGACGGAGGAGATGAAATTCGTAAAGAGCGTGCGCCGCTTGCCGCCGCAGGTAAGCGCACGGCACACCGCCGCACTGATGAAACGAAGGGCCAGTCCGCCGATCAGCAGAATCACCAAGGCAATCGCAGCATTGAGGGCAAAGTCCACACCCTGCCGAGAAAGCCAGTCGAGCGTGCGATCCATCAGCGCGCGCCCCTGCTCAAGCGGCGCACCCACGCACGCGGCCAGCACCTCGCTCGGATGGCTTACCGAATCTACGGTGTTGGTGGCGGAAACGGCATCGACGATGGCAAATAACATTTGACATTTCTCCCTTGTGGTAGCTTTTCCGGGTATTATACCAAATACGGAGGAGGAGGTTTAGGAGGCCCGCCCGCGCGGTGCGCGGGCGACGCGAACCGCGATTACGCGAAGAAGTCGGAGACGCGGGCGAGGAGATCGGACAGTTCCGTGACGGTGTGGACGGAAGTCGGAATCGACCGACGGAACGAACTGCCGTAATTCTTCGTCACGAGACGCGGATCGGTGACGATCACCACGCCGCGATCGCGCTTCGACCGAATGAGCCGACCGAAGCCCTGGCGGAACCTGATGACGGCCTCAGGCAGCGCGTAGTCGCGGAAAGAACTGCCGCCATCACGGTCGATCTTCTCCGAACGCGCTTCGACAACCGGATCGCCGACCATCTGAAACGGCAGGCGCGCAATGACCACGCAGCTCAACGCCGCGCCCGCCACGTCAACACCCTCCCAGAAGGACTGTGCGCCGAAGAGCACCGTCGAGGCGTGCGATTCGCGCAGGGCGTGGGTCATGGCTTCGCGCGAAAGTCCCTCCCCTTGGACGAGCAGCCGGATGCCGGCCTCGACCAAAGACGCATGCGCGGACTCCGCCACGGACTTCATCATCTCATGGCTCGTGAAGAGCACGAGCGCGCGACCGTGCGTCGCGGCGAAGAGATCCTTCAGGAGCGCCGCCAGACTCTCGGCGTAGCCGGCGGGATTGACGGACGGATCGGGAAGACAGTCCGGTGCCAGCACGAGGGACTGCATCAGGTAATTGAACGGCGAGGTCACCGTGAAGGATCTGAAACGATCCGCGTCACCCGAACGCGCAAAGAAGCCGAGCCGACGCGCCATGTACGTGAAATCATTGCCGACGCGGAGCGTCGCCGACGACAGCACCACCGCGTCCTTCACCTCATAGAGAATGCGATTGAGATCGTCCGCCACCGAAAGCGGCGCAGCGACAAGCCGAAGCTGCGTGCGGCGCTTCTCCTGCCGCACCTTCTCAATCCAATACGCATGCGTGTCCCGTTCGCCTTTCAGAACGAAATTCGCCTCGTTCGCAAAGGCGACGAAACACATCGCCATACCATCGAGCTGCACGGCGAGATCGGCACAGGAACCGGCCTCGTCCGGCGCCGCCAGCGCATCACGCAGATCGTGCAGAAGGTTGACCATGGCGGCAAGTTCGTTCTCCAGACGCGTCTGCGCGGCGAAGAGGTCGTCCTCGCTCCAGATGTCAGCGGGATATTCCTGAAAAAGTCCGCGCACGGAGAAATACCGCCGTCCCGCGCTTACCCGATAGCGAACGAAATCGCCGCCACGAATCGGTTTCAGCAGCCGTGCGGCAAGATCAAGCACGTCTTCCGCGGCGGCGAGGATGCGCACGGAAAGGCCCGTCGCGTCCGCCAGCAGCCGACGCACGCGTTCGCCTATTCCGCTCCCCGAGAGAATGCCCTTCTGAAGCTGACGCTGCACCGAGGCGAGGATGCCTACGGACGCCCCGCGCCTGCCGCGCCCCCTCCGCATCAGCCGATCAAGAAGCCGCGTCAACGCCGACAGGGAAAACTCGTAGCTCAGGTAGTCGGTCGCGATCGTCTCCAGGTTGTGCGCTTCGTCCAGCATAAGGCGCCCATACGGCGGCAGGATCGTACCGCCGCCATTCGCGGACTCGGCAAGGACGAGCGCGTGGTTCGCCACCACGAGATGAGCCTCGGCCGCGCGCTTACGCGCCCAGTAGACGAAACAGCGCGAGTAGAACGGACAGCGCCGACCGCTGCACTCTTCGCCGGGACAGGACAGGAGCTGTCGCGGCAGACCGTCATAACCGTCGAGGTCGCCGTCGGGCGTCGTCTTCAGCCAATCGATGAAATGCGGCATCTCCGCCTGTTCCTCGGCGGACATCGTCCAGTAGCCGGCGGCGAAGAATTCGGAGACGGCCCGCAGACAGAGATAGTTGGCGCGTCCCTTCAGCAACGCAACTTTGAAGTGCGCGGCATCCGCGCCGAGCGCCTGCACGGCCTTGGGAATGTCGGAGGCGATGAGCTGGCTCTGCAGATTGCGGGTCGCCGTCGAGACAATGACCGGCGTATCGTTGGTCCAGGCCCAGAGGATCGAGGGGATGAGGTAGGCAAGCGATTTGCCGATGCCGGTCCCCGCCTCGACCATCAGATGCTCGCGTGCATTGTAGGCACGCACGACGGATGCCAGCATTTCAAGTTGACCGGGGCGTTCCTCATAATTGGGCATCCGCCCAAGCGTCCCGCCCGCCTTCAGATGCGCGGCCGCCGCCTCGGGGTCGATGCGCGAACAGTCTTCATGCGTCGGCAGATGGCGTCGACGGGGAGGCTCGCGCATCTCCGGGAGGAAATCCGCCCAGTTGGGATCGTCGATGAAGGCGGCCGGCTGCATCAGGCCATGCGCACGCGCGCGGCGAGCGCTTTCAGATGCGCCATATCGCCCGCATGGCTCTCAAAGGCAATCGCCTCGTGTCCATAGCGCGGCACGATGTGGAAATGGAGATGCTTCACGGTTTGACCGGCGGCCTCGCCGTTGTTCTGCAGAATGTTGAATCCGTCGCACGGCAGCGCCGCCTTGAGATGCGCCGCGACCTTCTTCACGCGGGCAAGAACTGCCGCCAACGTCTCCTCGGAGGTGTCGAGCAGTCCCTCGTGGTGTTCCTTCGGGATAACCAGCGTATGCCCTTCGGCAAAGGGATTGATGTCGAGATACGCGACGACGATGTCGTCTTCGTAGACCTTGAAACTCGGAATCTCGCCTGCGGCAATGGCACAGAAAATGCAATCGTTCTTCATGGCCAGTATTATAGCATACCGCGCCACGCACTAGGCATCGGCCTTCAGACGATCGCGCCAAAACACCGCCACGCCCATGCGCATGTGCCAGAGGACGATGATATAGAACGGCAACGCCCCCTGCACCAGAATCGGCAGGACGTAGCTGAACAGCGTCGGGAACCGGATTGCCAGCAGCACGACCAGCGTCGCCGACGGCAGCGCCCAGTAGGACTGCAGAAGGCGCAGCAGCGCGTAACGGTGGCCCTTCATCAGGCGGCGCGATTCCCTCAAGCACGCCCACGCGCTCCAATCCAGATGCTCCGCCCGCACCAGCCACAGCGGCAGGAAGTAGTGCCAGGTGATGCATGCCGGGATCTGCAGGAGCACCAGCATCATCGCCAGCGTCCGCAGGTCGTGCAGGCCGCGCCCGCCCATCGCCAGCACCAGCACGAACACGACCGCCGCGCAGACGGCGACCATCGCCAGTATTGGAATCAGCATGAGCGCCAGATGTGTGAACGGCGTGCGGAAACCGCGCCAGATCCCTTCCATCCATTTCTCCTGCGCCCCCCGCGCCGCGCGCAGTAGAACGACGGTTCCGCCAAACCGCGCGCATCCGTCGAAGACCCAGCCGAGGAAAATCGCCGCGCCCGTCGCAATCGACATCCTGATCGCCGTCTCGCGTGACGGAACGGCCAGGAGCTCCGTGCCGAAGCGGGCGGTGAGGTAGCCCGTCAAATACTCGCCCCAGTGGACGATTTGAAGCCGTTCGTAGGCGGCGGACAGCGCCAGATTCGCCATCGTGCCCACCAGCCCCAGCAGCAGACTGACGCCGACGAGGCGCCAGAACCAGCGTCCCTTCCACAGAATCGACCACGCCTCGCGGCGAATCTCCCAGCATGTCCGCTGCATCATCCGCCGTCCTTCCTATGGGATCGCCAGCATCGCGTCAATCGCCCGCTTCGCCTTGACGGCAATCTCTTCGGGAACCAGCACGCGCGTCTTCATCTCACGCAGACATTCCAGCAGATTGTCGAGCGTCGTCTTCTTCATATTCGGGCAGACCAGCCGCTCGTTCACGGGATAGAACTTCTTGTGCGGATTCTCCGTCTGCAGACGATGGAGGATGCCGACTTCGGTGCCGACCAGGATCTCCTGCGCCGCCGATTCGCGGGCGAAGCGGCACATGCCGCCGGTGGAGAGATTTTCGTCAGCGGCGGCACGGACGTCCTGCGCGCACTCGGGATGGACCAGCACGGGCGCGCCCGGATGCGCCCGACGCGCCTCCGCAATCATCTTCGCCGTCAGCGCAGCATGGCTCGGACAGTAGCCCGGCCACAGGATGTACTTGCGGCCGAGGCGCCCCATGACATGCGAACCCAGATGCCGGTCAGGCACGAAGATGATCTCCTCGTCGGGACCGAACGTCGCCATCACGCGCTCGGCGTTGCCGCTCGTCACGCACATGTCGCACTCGGCCTTCACCTCAGCGGTCGAATTCACATAGCAGACCGCCTTCGCGCCCGGATGCCGCGCCTTGAGTTCGCGCAACTGCGCGGCCGTAATCATATCCGCCATCGGACAGCCGGCGGTCGGGTCGGGGATGAGCACCGTCTTCGTCGGGTTCAGGATCGCCGCCGTCTCGGCCATGAAGTAGACGCCGCAGAATACGATCACGTCCGCCGCAGCCTCCGCCGCCCTGCGCGCAAGCTCCAGCGAATCGCCCGTGATGTCCGCCGCCGCCTGCACCTCGCCGCGCTGGTAGTTGTGCGCGAGGACAACCGCATGACGCGCAGCCGCCAGCCGCTTGATTTCCGCGATCTTTTCTTCGTCCGTCATCGCCCGCTCCTAAATCGTATAGTGCTTCAGTTCACGCCCGTCATAATATCCGAACGACCGGTTCGATCCGCCCTTGGGCAGAGCGACGGACCCGGGGTTGAAAATCCTGAGTCCGCATTCCAGCCGCTTCAGTTCGGGGATGTGCGTATGGCCGTGGACGAGCACGGTGCCCATCCCCAGGGGCGGCAGGCGATACTCGTTCCACAGGTGGCCATGCGTCAGGAAGAAAGTTTCGGCACCCGCCTCCAGGAGCGCATAGTCGCTCATCATCGGGAACTCGAACATCATCTGATCAACTTCCGCGTCACAGTTGCCGCGCACGGCGAGGATGCGATCCTTGAGACCGTTCAGGAGCTTGACCACCTTCACGGGATCGTAGAAGTTCGGCACGCCGTTGCGGGGGCCATGGTAGAGAAGATCCCCCAGCGTCACGATCTTGTCATAGCCCAACGCCCCACCCGCCGCCAACGCCGCCTCCAGCGCCGACGGTACGCCGTGGATGTCACTCAGGAACAGGATTCTCATGGGCGGTATTATAGCAAATCTCCCTTCCTGCGGGGAAAGAGGTTCTTTTCGACACCCGCAGTGGAAGTCAAAAGGGCATCATTTGCCGACACAGAAGCGGGAGAAAAGGCGGTCGAGGAGATCTTCGGAATAGGTGGCCCCCAGTTCGGCGCCGAGCTTCGCGCACACGCGCTGCAGAATATTGCCGGCGAGAACCAGATCAAGCGTGGACGACCGGGGTGGAGACGGCAACGCATCAAGGAGCGCGAGGGTTTCGTGACAGACGGCCGCCCGTGCATCCCCGACATCCTCGGAAAACGACGCCGCCTGCGCGGCCAGTTTCGCGACGAGTGCGCGGCGCAGTTCATCCAGCCCCTCACCGGTCACGGACGAAACATTCAGCCCTTCGCCGCGCGCGAGATCGCATTTCGCATGCAGTCGAATCGTCTTGCCGGCCGGCAGGTTTCCGACGCCGAGATCGAGCACCACCGCCGCTGCGGCAATCAGCGCCTCGCTTCGCCGTACGCCTTCCGCCTCGATTGCATCCGCCGTGGCGCGCAGACCGGCGGTATCGACGAGCCGCACCGGCCAGCCTTCCAGATCGAGCCAGACCTCCACCGCATCACGCGTCGTGCCGGGTACATCCGAAACGATCGCGCGATCCGTGCCGGCAAGGGCGTTCAGAAGCGAACTCTTGCCGGCGTTGGGCGGACCCGCCAGGACGACGAGCACGCCCTGTCGCAGAAGCGCGCGTTCGCGCGCCCGCGTCCATGCACCGTTCAGCGCCATACGCAGCCGGTCGATGGCTGCTAAAACGTCCGCGGAAAAGGAGGCGGGCAGTTCCCCTTCGTCAACATCAAGCGCGTGCTCGATCGTCGAGGAGAGTTCCAGCGCCCGATCATAGATCTGCTGCAGATCCCCCTCCGTTGCTGGCCCTTCGCGCTGCGCCAGCCGCTGGAACGCGAGGTCCGCCGCACGATCCGTCTTCGCGTCGATGAGATCCAGGACGGCCTCGGCCTGATCAAGCGCGAGCCGACCGTTCAAGAACGCGCGTTCGGTGAATTCACCGCGCCGCGCAAGGCGTGCGCCCGCCGCAAAACACGCTTCGAGGATCCGCCGTGGGGTGACGCACCCGCCATGGCACTGGAACTCGACGACGTCCTCGCCCGTGTAGCTGTGCGGTGATTGGAAGGAGAGAAGCAGTCCTTCATCAATCGACTGATCGATGGCAAAGAAGCGGGTGAACTGGATGCGGCCGGGGCGGGGCGTCTTGCGGCAGATTCGCGTCGCCACCGCAAACGCCTCGGGACCGGACACCCGGATGACGGCGACGCCACCGCGTCCGGGCGCAGTGGCAATCGCCGCGATGGTATCTCCCCGCTCCATCAGCCGCCGACTATTTCGCGCGGCGGAAGAACTTGCGCATTTCATCCGCCGTCCTGCAGGCGGCAAGACGGTGCGCGCCGTTGTCCGCCCGCAGGGCGCGTGAGATAAAGCTCATGAGCTTCAGATACGGCGTCTGCTCCTGATCATTGGCGAGCGTAAGGACGATGATCTGAACGGGGCTGTTGTCGATCGTCTCGTAGTCCGGGAGGCAACCTGCGGCCGTGCCCGAGTTATCGACGATCGCGACCGCGCCGGCGATGCCGTTCACGGTGGCATCGCGGCCGTGCGGCACGGCGATGCCGTGATCCAGCCCCGTCGGCATCGAGGCTTCGCGGCGCAGGACGGCCTCAATCGCGGATTTCACATTGGTGACGTGGTTCGGATTCTCCCGTGCGATTTCCGCCACCATCTTCTCGATGGCATCCTGCTTCGAGGAAGCCCGGAAGCCCGGCAGCATGACAAAGCCGCGCATGTAGCGGCCTACGCCCTCGTGTCCGCGCGCAACGGCGGCGGCGGATGAAATCAGCCGACTGACATCCTCCTTGCGAATGGGCTTGGCGATGGCGCGCGCGAGGTCATTCATCTTGCTGGCAACCTCCATCCAGGCGGTCATCACGATCGCCTCTTCGGCCGGCGTGCAGCTGAAGCAGATTTTCTTGCCGTGACGCCGGATCGAAAGTTCGATGTCGTCCATCGCGACTTCCCAGATGTGGTCCTCCTGCGAAAGGCGGGTCACGAAGAAGCCTTCGTTGCGGAATTCGAGGACGAGCTTCGCCATCATGAGTTCGGCGACATCCTCCCCCGACAGCTCGAACATCACCTCGCGCGAATCGTCCGTCGCGGCACCCGAATGGCGAACGCCTTTCGCCTTCGGTAGGAACAGCCCGACCAGCGCCGGCGGCGCGATGACGGTCGTCGTGAGCGTCATCAGAATGCCGATGCCGAAGATCTCCTGGCTGAGATAGCCGGCAGAAAGGCCGAGACCCGCGATAATGAGCGCGACTTCGCCGCGCGGCACCATACCCGCACCGATACGAAGCCCACCCAGCAGATTGAACCCGCAGCACATGGACGGGATCATGCAGCCGAGCACCTTCGCCAAGACGGCCAGCACGGTGTAGATCGCGCCGAAGACGAGGACGGGCTTCGAGCAGAGCGCCGACACGTCGACCATCATACCCATCACGCAGAAGAAGATCGGCACGAGGAACGTGTAGACGGGCGTGAGCATTTCGGCGATCGGATGCTTGAGGTCGGTGCGCGACAGGGCAAGGCCCATCACATAGGCGCCGATGATCATCGCCAGCCCCATGAACTCGAAGAAGCCGGCGAGGATGAGCGCAAGGCCGAACGCCATCGTCGCGATGACGACAGGCGACTTGAAGCAGATTTTGAGGAACTTCGCAATCCAGCGCGCCGCGAGAACGCCGATTGCCGTCGCCCCCAGCCAGACGCCGAACGCCTTGAGGGCGACAAGGCCGATGTTGCTCCAGTCCATGCCGGCGGCGGCACCCGTTTTCGACGCCACGACATTGGCGGCGATGATGTTGTTGCCGATGGCGAGGACGATGAGGCCGAGGACGTCATCGATCACCGCGCCGGCCATGATGGTCGTGCCCTCCTCGGAATCCATCTTCTTCTTCTCGGAGAGAATGCGCGCGGTGATGCCGACCGACGTCGCCGTCGACATGATGCCCATGTAAAGGGGCGCCGCCTGGGTCATCGCCTGTGCCAGCGGCATCGTCTTCAGCACCGCAAAGGCGTCAAAATACTGCGGCAGCAGCCATACCGCGCAGAGGTCGCCGAAGAGGAACGAGACGATGACGCCGCCCATGCCGACCATCGAGCCGACGAAGGAGTAGCGGAGGAACATTTTGAGGTTCGTCTCCAGACCCGACAGGAAGAGGAGGATGATCGACGCCAGCGTCGCGATGCCGTAGAGGGCGGGAGAAGTCGCATCGAACACCGTACCATTGCCGGCGATCGTACCGAACAGCTGCGTCGCGACCGCCTTCGTGCCGTCCGCATTGAAGGCGAGGTCATTCATCTTCTTCAACGCCATGCCGTTGAAAAGGCCGTTCTGGAAAATTCCGTCGCCGAACCCGATGCCGCCGAGCGCCCACGGGCCGATCACGATGCCCGCCGCCAGTTCGCCGAGAATCGACGGCAGCTTCAGCATCGTGGCAAGCGCTCCGCCGACCTTGGCCGCAAAGAGGATGATACCGATCTGCAGAACGAGGAACATCATCTCCTCGACACGCGGCAGACCGAAATTCGGATACGCCGGAACGCCATCATGTCCCGAGGCGAACACACCCGCCGCAACGAGCACCGTCGCGAGCATCAGCCAGAGCTTCCTGTTTTTCATAATCTATGATAATCCGATCACTGCACAATGTGTTTTATTATAGCAAAACCCGTCGTCCAGTGCCTAGTGCCTGGGCGTGACGAACAATCGGCGGCCGCGAAGCGACCGCCGACGCACGCTGCCCGAGGCGGGATGTCCCGGATGCTTTTCAGAGGTACTTCCTTACGATCGCCTCGTATTCCCCGGCCTGCTCTTCCATCGACTGCACCATCTTGAACTGGGTGCGGGCGCGGATGAGGTTGTGATCCTCATACGCGGTGTGGAAGTAGACGTCGCCCTTGAGGTAGTCCGCCAGGAAGCGGATGCCGACCTCGAAGGTGGAGAGGCGCCCCGCGAACGCGAGGTGCGCCTTCTCGGCGTCGTTAAGGAATTTGGCGCCTTCGAGATAGCCCTTCACAAGCTGCTCGAAATATTCCTTCTTGGAATAGACCTTGGAGAGATCCTTCTCATCCTCCGCCGCCGCGGCGGACGAGGTGCGGACCATGTCGCCGAAGTCGTAGAGCGCGCTCCCCGGCATCGTCGTATCGAGGTCGATCACGACCGCCGTGCCATCGGCCGCGACAAGCACGTTGTTGATCTTCGTGTCGTTGTGCGTGATGCGCTCGGGGATCTCGCCCGCCGCCATCAGATCGACGATCTTCGACGTGTTCGTGCGCCAGGACTCGACGAAGGCCATTTCGGGGCCGACGTTCGCGAGCCTTCCCCTGTAATTCACCTTCACGGCCTCATCAAGCTGACGCATGCGATCGGGCGTGTCATGGAACTTCGGAATGATGTCCGCCAGCCGCGGCGCGGGCATGTCGGCGCAGTCGTTCTGGAACTTCGCAAATGCACGCGCCACGTCATACGCCTGGCGCGGCTCCTCGACGACGTCGCGCGAGGTGTAGCCTTCGAGGAACTTGTAGAGCCGCCATGGATTCTCGTAGCCGACCACCTCGAGCGACGGGATGCCCTTCGCCGTCAGGTGGCGGGTCACGCGCAGGATCGTCTCCTTCAACGGCTCCGGCGGGAAGATGTCGGTGTTGATGCGCTGGAGGATGAACCGCACGCCGCGCTTCGTCTCGACCTTGAAGGTGTCGTTGATGTGCCCGGATCCGTAGCGGCTCACGTCCGTCTGGTCGGTCAGCCCCATCGACGCGAGCGCCGCGTCCAGCTCTTCCTTCGAGTAGTTGCGGTTGCTCATTTCTTGCAGCTCCTGCGGCAGCACCGCTTCGCGGCCTTGATGACGGGGATCTGCGCGGCGGCGACGGACTGGCCGAGACGGCGTGCCTTTTCGTCCGGCATGAAGATGTCGATCTTCTCGGCCCATTCGGGATAGACGTCCTTGAGCATCGCCTTCGCGGTCTCGAGGATGATTTCGCCGCCGAGGCCCGAGGTCACGCGACCGAGAATCATCATGTTCTCGTAGTCGTAGAACTCGTTGTACCACGGAATCGCATGCGCAAGGAAGCGCCCGATCTGGACGTAGACCCGAAGTGCCTTCCCGTCGCCCTTCTCCATCGCGGCCTGGACGACCTTGAGCCGTTCGGGCAGCGCCATCGTCTTCGGGAACTTGAAGCCGTACTTCTGGGCGAGCCAGTTGACGGCCTGCTGCGAGAAGGCCATCGCGCCCACGCCCGCATCACCCGACCATTCGCACTTCGGCGCGTTCGGATTGAAATCAACCGGCGCGAAGGCGAGTTCGGAAATGCGACCCGTCATGCGCCCCTTCATATCGACGTAGCCGACCGCCTCCGACGAACCCATCGCGACGCCGAGGATACCCTTCCGGCCCATCGTAATCATGCCCGCGAGCGCCGTGACGTCGCCGTCGTTGTAGATCGCGAACGGCACGCCCCAGTCCTTCTCAAGGCGGAAGAACATGTTCTGCGCCGTCTCGAACTTCGCGGGATTCTTCTCCTTGATCGCACGGAAGAGCGAGGCGATGCCCATCTTCTGGCCGACCAGCGTGCCCGCCGTCGAACCGCCGATCGCATCGACGCGCGGCAGCGACGCGGCGGCTTCCCGGAGACCCGCCGTCAGCTTGGAATAGTGGTACTCCGGATCGGCGTTGTTGCGCGGATCCCACGGGAACTCCTTCGAGAAGACGACCTTGCCCCCGTTGAGCGCGGAGATCTTGAAGTCGGACGCACCAAGATCGAAGCCGATGCGGCAGCCGTCGGCCACCGTCTTGACGAGCGCCGGGGTTTCGTTCGTCTCCGGCATATCCTTGAGCGGGACGACGACCGCTTCGACGGGACGGCCGTAGATCGAAGTGAAGAAGTCGTAGTCGAACGCGCGCGCGCCCTTCTTCGTGTAGGCCTTCGCAATCGGCTTGACGATCGCATCCGGACCCGCGAGATAGAGCTTCCAGCCGCCGGCGGACCAGACGATGAACTTCGCAATGCGCTCGACGACGTAGGAGACGTACTTCGTCGCCTTCGAATCGAGCCGCTGCGGAATCGGGAGATCGTAGCGGAACACCTTTCCGTCCTCGCGCTCCCAGGCCACCGCCACGACATCCGACTTGCCGTCAATGCCGTCGTAGATCCGCCACAGGGCCTGCATCGGAGCCATGAACTCGGTATCGCACGAGCACTTCTTGCCACAGGAACACGCCATAACCTTATCCTCCCTTTCTATGATTGGTAATCATTAACCTCATTGTTAACAAATTGCACAAATTGTATCACAAACCATCGAAGGCCGCAAGCAGAGACGGCGTCACATCCTGCAGCGATCCAACCCTTTCGCGAATGGCGGTCTCCTTCGGGCCAAAGGCGATGAACGGCACGGGATTCCGCGTATGCCCGCGTTCGGACATGTCCTCGATATTGCCGTGATCGGCCGTCATCACCAGCGTGATGCCCGCCGCCTCGGTATAGCGCACCAGTGCGGAAAGGAACCGGTCGTAGGTACGCAGCACCGCGCACGCGCGCGCGTAATCCATGGAGTGTCCCGACACATCCGTCTGGAAGAATTCATACAGCGTGAAATCCTGTTCGCGCGCAATGGCGAACAGATGCTCGGCCGCCCGCTGCGGCGGAATGACGGCGATCTCCGGATAGCGGTCCTGGATCGTCTCCCGCGTCAGATCCTGCATCAGCGCCTGATCCGCCATCAGATCGTCCGCCGTCATGATCACCTCAGGCGTCGTCAGCGCCATCACCGTCGTCACCGACTTGAAACGATGCGCCGCAAGTTCATCCGCCGAGTCCACGAGATAGGCGTCGGCGAACTTGACCTTCTTCCCCCTTTTCCTGAGCTGCAGGAAAAGATTGTTCTCTTCGATGATCTTCCGCAGCGCGGGACCGGGGAACCCTTCGCAGTGCTTGCCCATCGCCATCGGACAATTGACCCCCGTGAACATCGTCGCCTGCCCCGTTGCCGATTGCGGCAGACCATCGACCCCGAGACATGCGTCAATCGGTTTCGCATGGCCTTGGATCAGATGACAGAGCGCCGGACAGACCTCGCGGTTGACCGGATTATCCGTCGCCGCAGGCCGGAGCCCGACCCCATCAATGAATAGGAAAAGTATCTTCAACTTGACGCGATTATAGCAAAATAAAACCCATAGAGGCAAGGCAAAGACAAAATTGTCGTCGTCCATGTTAAGGCCATTGTACCGTTCTTACATTTTTTGCAACAAATGGCGCCTGTTGCGCCGTCAAAGCCACTTGGCATGATTGTTGCTTACTGTTTGTTGTCCGTGGTCGAACGGACGAAACGACAACAATAAGGAACAAACAGATGAACGCAATCAGATCACTCGGCGGGCTTGCGGCCCTTGCCTTTACGACAACCGCCATTCCCATGGCCTACGCGGATACTGAAGTCGCCAAGCAGCCGACGACCACCGAAGCCGAGAAGGAGATGGTTTCCGAAGAAGGTTCGCCCTTCTCCGTTGAATTCTCAATGGATATCCTCAGCGACTACGTGTGGCGCGGCATGATCTGCAACGACAATCCCGTCTGGCAGCCCTCCGTGACGCTCGGTTACGACACCGGCGACTACGGCGCCCTCTCCGCCAATATCTGGTCTACCTTCGACCTCACGCACAAGCGCGGCACTTTCAACAACAGCCGCCGTTCGGCCGGATTGCAGGAGATCGACTACACGATTTCCTACGCCATAGAGCTTGCCGGCATCGGTTTTGAGGTCGGGCATATCTGGTATACCTATCCGAACAACAACGGCAGCAGTGATCAGGACCTCTACGCAACGGTGTCGTACGAAAACCCCTTCGTCACGCCGAGCGCAAGCGTCTACTGGAACTATTCCGATTCGTGCGGCAACGACGTGTCGTGCCTCTACTACACGTTCGGACTGAGCCACGACTTCACGATTACCGATGCCCTCTCGCTTACGCCCAGCGCCTCGTTGAGCTTCGGCGGCAACGCCTGGACCGACTGCGGCAACGAACTGACCGACCAGACCGTCGGTCTTTCCGCCAGCTATGAGCTCTGCGATAACGTCAGCCTCGGCGCACAGATCAACTACACCTGGATTCCCTCCCATACGCTCCGCAAGGGCGACTACATGGGCGAAGGAAAGGATCAGCTCTGCTGGGGCGGCATCAATGTCACCGTCAGTTTCTAAATCCTCGCGGCGACCAAGACCATATACCCTTCAGTAAGGAGGATTTGGTCGCCCATGCGGCGGCGCGGCGATGGGAAAGCTACCCAGACGCCGCGTTCGTCGCCTTCAGGTCGCCCGTCGTCATGGCGCATTCCGCCGAACGCGAATCCCGACATACCGGTGGGCGTCTGCCTTTCTCGGAAAGAGGTCCCGACACGTCTCAGCCCTCGTTGTCGATGACCATCGCCACGGCATGGGCGGATTGAACGTCCTCGAAGTCGGGTTTGTAGAACGCGGGCGTATCTTCCTCGGCGTAGATGAAAAGCACCTTCCCGGGATAGGTCGACGCCTCCAAGAGTCCCATTTCATATGAATCAGGACCAGCCGCAATCGCGGTATAGGGCGCTGTGTTTTTCAGCAGCAACGAGAGGTGGCCCGGCGCGGCGTTGTGCACCGAATTCGAGAATCCCGCCGGACTCATCTCGCCATCCGCATACATTTGCTGCATCAGTCTGACCGTCGTGCCGATCTCGCCCCAGCGGCTCGCAAAAACCACGGGAATCATCCGTCGGACCGAATCGTCCGCAGCTTCGTATCGTTCAAGCGCCTGCCAGGCGACCGAAAGTGCGGCGCGTTCGACATCCGAGAGCCGACGCTGCGCCAACGGCGGCATGAACGAAACATCCGGCCGGGGCGATTCCGCCGTGGCCCTCCACTCCACCTTATGCAGAACTTTCACCCGCCACCTCCCGGGATTCCAACTTCTCAAACCCTTACCCACGTGTTCTTCGCGGCATTCGACTTAAGCGCCGCATCAACGAAACGCATCGTGCGCACACCCTCGCGGGCGGACGGGAAATCATGCGCCTGACGGTCGCGAACCGCCGCGCAGAACTCGTCGTAGATGTTGGCGAACGCCTCGATGAAACCTTCGTGGTGTCCCGCCGGAATCCGCGCGCCGCGAACGGATGCGGCGGAGATTTCTCCCATATACGGCGCCTTGCGCTTATAGATCCTCTCAGGGCCGAACGGATACTTTACACTCAGATAGTTCGGCGATTCCTGATTCCAGAAAAGCGAAGCCCTGTCGCCATAGACACGCAGCCTGACGCCATTCTCCTCGCCCGTCGCCACCTTTGAGACGACCACCGACGCCTTCGCCTTCTTCCCGAGACGCATCAGGAACGAGGCGTCGTCATCCAGACGATTGCCGGGCGCAAAGGACGAGAGATCGGCAAGCAGCGTCTTCACCTCCAGCCCCGTCACGTATTCGATCAGATGGAAGGCGTGCACGCCGATGTCGGCGACAACGCAACTCGGCCCCGCCAGCTTCGGATTCATCTTCCACGCATTGCGTTTGTCCAGCGGACGGGTGAAGTCGATTTTGCGGAAGCTGCCCTGCTGATACTCCAGCACGATCTTGCAGATTTCGCCGAGTTCGCCCGCCGCGACGAGATCGCGCGCCGCCTTGACCATCGGAAAACCCGAATAGGTGAAGGGGATCGCCAGCACGCGGCGTTTGCGACGCGCAAGTTTCTCCAGTTCCGCCGCCTCGGCCAGCGACATTGCGAGCGGCTTCTCGCACATCACATCGAGTCCCGCCTCCAATGCGGCTTTCGCAATCTCGTAGTGCGCGTAATTGGGCGTACAGATGACGAGGAAGTCGACCCTGCCTTTCACGCGGGCGATGAGATCGCGCCAGCTGTCCGTATGGGAATAGCAGCCATCCACCAGATCGGCGAGATCGTCCATCCGGATCGCCATTCGGTGAATGGGCCCGATGAACGATCCCTTCCCGCCGCCCACCATCGCGTAGGTCAAGCGGTTGGGGCGTTGAGAGGTTGGGGCGTTGAGGCATTGGGGCGTTGAGGCGTCTGGCTGTCGAGAATTGGAACGAGTAGGATTATTTCTCATGGCTTATTTCCCTACAAAAATCCCTCCGGCTAAAGATATCCCAACGCCGCAGCATCCTCACATCCGTCCGCTGAGCGCGTCGATGAGATCGCAGAGGCGTTTGTAGGCGATGCCGAGATCGTCGTTCGTGACGCGATACATGTATTCGTTGGCGCGGGCCATTTCGCCCTCGGCATTGGCGAGGCGCCTCTCAATCACGACGGGCGCATCGGTGCCGCGCCCTTCGAGCCGGCGGCGAAGCTCCTCCAAGCTCGGCGGATTGATGAAAACGTCCATGTAGCCGATCTTCATCGGATCCGTGTTCGGGAGGTTGCGCACATACTCGCGTACCTTCGCCGCGCCCTGCACATCGATATCGAGGAGCATCGAATTACCCTCCGCCAGCACTTCCTGAATCGGTGCTTTCAGAGTTCCGTAGTAGTTGTCATGCACCTTCGCATATTCGATGAACGCATCTTCCCTGATCAGCTCCTCAAAGCGTTCCTTAGTCTTGAAATGGTAGTCAAGCCCATCCTCCTCCTCGCCACGCGGTGCGCGCGTGGTGCAGCTGATGGAGTAGCAGATGTCCGGATACTCCTGCAGCAGCATATCGATAAGCGTGGACTTCCCGCAACCCGAAGGTGCGGACAGAACGATAAAAAGCGGCTTGGTTTTCATGGAGCGAAATTATATCAAAATCAGCGCGGCGGTTATTTACCCGCCGGGCAGAAACGGAGACGGAGAGCGACTTTGAGGGATTCAAGGGCGATGCCTGCCGTTATCTTGGAACAACCGGCGACGCGGTCGGTGAAGATGATGGGGATCTCCTTGATTCTGAAACCACGCCTCCAGGTGCGATGGTTCATTTCCAGCTGAAAGGAATAGCCGGCGGATTGGACGGTGTCGAGATCGAGTCCTTCCAGCGTCGCGCGGCGCCAGCAGCGGAAGCCTCCCGTCGGATCCCTGACGGGCATGCCCGTCACCGTGCGAATGAAAAAACCGCCCGCGCGGGAAATGAGCCGGCGCTTAAACGGCCAGCCTGGCGTACTTCCGCCGCAAACGTACCGCGAACCAATCACGAGATCGGCATCCTTCGCCGCATCAATCATCCGCGGCAGATCCTTGGGATCGTGGGAGAAATCGCAGTCCATCTGGATGACGACGTCCGCGCCCCGTTCCAGCGCTTTCCTGAAACCCGCGACATACGCGCGGCCGAGTCCTTCCTTCCGCGGGCGATGGAGGCAGCAAATGCGCGGCTCGGTCTTCATCAGCTCATCGATAATCGCGCCCGTGCCATCGGGGGAATTGTCGTCGACGAAGAGAAGCTCGATCGCGGCGTCAACATCCAGGACGGCGCGCGCCATCCTCTCCACGTTCTCCTTCTCGTTGTAGGTCGGTATGACGACGACGGCCTTCATGGGCAGCAGCTGAAGATCTCCTCGGGATCCATCATGCGGCCCTTGCCCTTAACGCCGCAGGCCAGTTCGCCGTCGCCCGGTTCGACGACTTTCACGCCGCGCGCCTTGAGCACCGCAAGATTCTCCTGCGTCACGGGCGAATCCCACATGCCCGTATTCATCGCCGGTGCAACCACGATCGGCGCTTTCGTCGCCAGCAGCGTCGCGGTGAGAAGATTATCCGCCAGTCCGTAGCGCATCTTGGCGATCGTATTCGCCGTTGCGGGCGCGACGACGACGAGATCGGCGCTCTCGGCGAGGGAAATGTGTTCGGGCTTCCACGAGACGGGCGGCGCGAACTGGTCGACCATCACGGGATTGCGCGCGAGCGTCTGGAAAGTGAGGGGTTTCACGAATTCACACGCGGCGGGCGTCATGATGACCTGCACGTCATCACCGTTTCGGATGAACAGGCGCACAAGTTCCGCCGCCTTGTAGGCTGCAATCGATCCCGTGACGCCAAGCACGATTCTTCTCATTTCAGACTTTCCTTCAGTGCCGTGACGGCGGACTTCATGTCCGCCTGCCTGTAGAGATAGCTGCCCGCGACGAATTGATTCGCGCCCGCGCGGAACGCCTGCGGAATCGTCTCGGCATTCGCGCCGCCATCGATCATGATGTCGAGATCCGGCTGCCGCGTGCGCAGCCACGTAATCTTCGCAAGGCAATCGGATATGAACTTCTGCCCGCCGTAACCGGGATGCACCGTCATCACGAGCGCTTCATCGATTTCTCGGAGATACGGCGTAAACGTTTCGACCGGCGTTTCGGGGTTGAGCACGAGCGCCGCCTTGCAGCCGAGCGCACGGATGCGCTTGAGTTCGGTATGAAGATCGCAGTCGGCCTCGATGTGCACCTGAATCGTCTGCGCGCCCGCTTGCGCAAACGCCGCGAGGTAGAGATCGGGGCGATTCATCATGAGATGCACGTTGCGGTAGAAATCCGGCGCCACACGGCGGCAGAGCGCGACGATGTCCGGACCGAACGAGAGGTTCGGCACGAACGTCGGATCCATGATGTCGATGTGCAGTGCCTCCGCACCTGATGCCTGCGCACGCAGAATCTCCTCGCCGAGCTTTGCATAGTCGGCCGCCAGCAAGGAAGGCAGAATCTCAATTTTCATCACCCGTATATTCTACCATTTTCACTTGAGCAGGTCGCCGATTTCCCGGGCGATGGCCTCGGCCAGACGACGATGCCCTTCGGTCGAGGGGTGAAGGCGGTCGGTGTCGATGCGGCTGACGAACGCATCGTGGGCGCGGGCGTTGGGATAGATGTCGGCCACGGCGTTGAGATCGACCACCTTCACCGACCAGATGTTTCCCGCCTCCTTGATCGCGTCCGCATAATCATCGATGAACAGGCCGATCTGATTGGCAAATGTTTCATCCGGTTGCTCGTTGTAATCGCAGAACTTCGCATATCCGCGATGGATTGGCGTAAGCAGCACGATGCGGGCGAGCGGGAATTTCCCGCGCAAATGGAGAATCGCGGCATTGATGCGCCCGCGCACCGTTGCGGAATCGACCTTGTGCCGGCGTTGCTTCAACGCCATCTCCTGTCCGTTGCGGCTGACCTTCCGCACCGCGTAATCGAACCATTCGCCCAGCGGGGTATTGCTATTGAAATCGTTGGTGCCCGCAAACACGAAGACGACATCCGGCTGGATGCCCGGATGTTCAGCGGCAAATGAATCGGCCTGCCCGGGAATGTGGCTGATCTGATGCCCGCTGATGCCGTAGACGAAGGGATTGAATCCGAAGCGGTCGCCGAGATAGCCCCAGTAATTCTTGGTGCAGCCGACATGGCTGGGGTCGGTAATGGAATCGCCCAGAAACAGCACCTTTCTGGACGGACGCGCAAAGCGTTCCAGCCAAGCGGCGGCTTCGTAGCTCCAGACATCGGCGGCACTTCCGAGCCGGCGCCGCCCATAGCCGTGGCCGCCGTTGGGATAGATTTTCGCCGTCGAGTCCACGCCCGCCTGCCGCAAGGCGAAATCGTAGGCAACCGCCGTCTCGATCCTGCAGAAATCATCGAGCGCCTGCACGATGAAGGCGGGCGGCGTCTCGGCATCGACCGGATACTCGCGGCGGATCTTCATGTCCGTCCAGCCTTTCCTTGGCGTGGACGGGTCGTTGCGCGTCAGCAGATCCCACGGATAGATCGGCATCTGGAAATCGGGGCGGCACGACAGATCGTCCGCCGCGTCCACGCGGGCATAGGCGCGCGTGCGCCAGTTGGTGGCGGCCGCCACCGCGAGATTTGCGCCCGCCGAGAAGCCGATTACGCCGACGCGTCCCGAATCGATGCCGTATTTTTCCGCGTCCCGACGGAGAAGGCCGATGGTGCGCTGCAGATCGCAGAGCGCGGCCTCGCGCTGATCGGGCGCGCGGTAGACAAGCACGGCGGCGGAAAAACCCAGAGTATTGAGCCATTCGGCGATTTCGGTACCTTCCTTGTTGAGCCCGAGCATGGTGTAGCCGCCGCCGGGCAGCACCACGACCACGGGACGCGGACCGGATTCCTTCGCCCGGTAGAAGACGAAGAACGGATCGCTCACATCGGTCACGACCACATTGCTCTGATTGAGTTCGTGATGCAGATATTTTAGCGGGCGGTCATTCGCCTTGAGCGGAATCTTCCCTTCCGGCCAGAGTTGCGTGATGTCGGAATCGGCAGGATGCCAAAGTCGGGCGATGAGCGCCTCGGCTTCAGCCGGCGTATTGAAGCTCGCCCGATAATCCTCGGGTTTCGCCCGCAGCGCGAAGTGAACGAGTAGGCAACCCATCGACAGCAGTATTTTTGTCTTCATTTCATTTCTCCAGAAAACGTCCGGACCGATTGCCGGTGAACCGGCCGTCAAAATAGGGTATGATCCCGTTGATCATCGCCAGCTTCACACCGGGCGTGAACTGGTGGGGTTGAAGGTACGTCGCCTTCGCCTGGAACTTCGCCTCATCCCAGACGATGAGATCGGCGTAGGCGCCCTTCTTTAGAATGCCGCGTTCGCGGATGCCGAAACGGTTGGCGACAACGGACGTCATCCGCGCAATCGCCGCCTCGCGCGACACGCCCAGCGCACGCACGCGGCGATAGAATTCCGGCATCGTCGCGTAGGCGCGCGGATGCGGATGATCCGCGCCCAGCGGCCCCCACGGTGCGCGCAGACTCGCGTCCGAACCCGGAACGATCCATGGCTTCGCCAGAATACGATCGAGATTGTCCTCGGACATGCCGAAGAAGAAAGCGCCCGTGCGACAGAGATCCTTCGCGAGAATATCACAGATGAGCGTACCCGGCGTCGGAACGTCGGGAGATTGGAATGAAGATAGAATTTCCGCAATCGTCTTGCCCGAATGCTTTTTATTCTCGGAATGCCATGTGCCGCCGATCATCACCGTGGACCAATCGCGATCCTGTGCATCGATCTCGTCGATGATGCGTTGCCGCAGCGTCGGATCGGCAAGGCGTTCGCATTCGGCCTTCGCCGCGCCCTCGCCCGCCCAGTCCGGGAATACCACATCGAGATCGGTGCCGGCGCCGCAGAACGGATAGCGATCGCTGCCCAGAAAAAGCCCCTCGGACATCGCACCCTCGATTTTGGCGAAAACGTCGTCGAGTTTTCTCCAGTTCTTGGGCCCGCTCGTCTTAAGGTGCGAAATCTCACAGCGAATGCCGGTCACCCGCGCCAACGCAATCACCTCATCAAGGGCTTCAAGAATCCGATCTCCTTCCGAGCGCATGTGCGTCGCGTAAAGGCCACCTTTAGCAACGGCGATTCGTGCGAGCGCCTCGACTTCCGACGGCGCGGCATACTTGCCCGGCTGGTAGATCAGCCCCGTCGTCAGCCCCCAGCCGCCCTCGTCCAGCGCCTGCGCCAAAAGCCTTTCCATCCGCGATAACTCGTCGGCCGTCGCGGCGCGTCCGGCGTAGCCGACCACCGACGCGCGCAACGTATTGTGGCCGATGAACTGCACGGTGTTGACGGCGGGTCGCGCCGCCTCGACGGCCGCGCGGTATTCGGCCAGCGAACGCCAGACGAGTCTATCGCCGAGAATCGACGCCCAATCAGACGAAAGCCGCGCCTGGCCATAGCGCGGCGCGGCCGAGCCGCCGCACTGCCCGTTGATCTCCGTCGTAATGCCCTGGGAAATCTTTGACGGCGCATCGGGTTCGATAACCAGATAGGCATCGGAATGGGCGTGGGCATCGATGAAACCCGGCGAAACGATCAATCCCTCGGCGCAGATCGTCTCATCCTGCCCGTAGGTTCGAGCATCAGGATCAACTGCCGCGCGTGGAATGACATCAAGAATCCGGTCGTTCTCAACGAGCACATCGCCAACAAAAGACGGCGCACCCGTGCCGTCGACAATCGTTCCATTCCGAATCAACTTGTTCATGAGCCAACTCTCATGTCACCCAGTGCACAGGGACAGATCGCCTGTTTTTGAAATCGTCATTACCTTCTGACAGCAGAGAGTACCGACAACCGCCTGAATATCCGGGGTAGGAACGTGATAGATACGTTTGAGGAGTGACTTAAGCGCCCCTATCGTCTTCGGCTGAATGCGATGTGCCCGCAGATCCGCCGCAAGTTGCGTGAGGACCTCGCGGCGAAAGGCCTTGCCCGCTGAAACGGTGGCCGAGAGAAGACCATCCGTAGGTGCGAGTAATGCGAATTCATTCTGGTCGTACCACACCGTGCGGCATTCCGAACAGACGTCAATCTCTATCGCCCGTTTCCCAGATGAGACGCGGATGATACTCATCTGGGAATTGCAGTCGGGGCATACGCAACCTGGCTGTTCATGCATAGCGGCCTGATCGATAATCGCCTTCAGGCTCTCCTCCGCGACAGCGCTTCTCAGCAACGACAATTTCCCCGACATGCCGCCGCAGGTCGGACACGACTGGCAGCGCTGATGCGATTTCGTCCAGGCTACCTGTAGTACGGCACCGCAGCGCGGACAGAGGGGCGCGGGCTTCTGTTCAGATTTCGCCTTGGGCGGTTTGGGAAGGACGACGTACTGCGTGCACGCCGATCGGAAGCTGATCGGTGCCTTATCGCCGCCGAGTCCGTAAACGGCTTTCCCGTTCTCGCGAATCTTCTTCGCCAAGGCCGTATAATCGCTGTCGTTCGACACGATGAAGATCGCTTCACATGGATAACGATAGAGGCATTCCACCGCATCGATCACCAAAGCGATATCCGCCGCATTCTTCCCTTTCAGATTGCTGATCTGCGGGCATGAACTGATGCCCCACTCACGCTGGGCGAGTTGCCAACCGTTTTCGCTCTGGAAGCACTGCGGCGTTCCGTAGGCGCGACGAATAATCGGACTGCCGATTTTGCACACGACATCGAAGATGTTGCGCGCAGACGCAGCACTTATGTTATCGGCATCGATGAAAACGGCAACGTTTGGCTTGAACGTGTTCATGTTATTTGGCTTTAACTGTTCATGTTAGGGCAGAAAACGTAAAAGATGCTTTTCCAATTGGCGAAAGGTCTTTTCACGGTCGGCAATGGTTTTGAGTCCGCACGCCCAGACGACGATCAGATTCCAACCGCATTCAGCCCACTCGCGTTCGTGACGGCAATCGCGCATCACGTTGGCGGTGAATTTCGCGTTCCAGAAATCAAGATTCGATTTCGGCATCGTGGCATCGGGGCACTCCGCGCGCTGCACCCATTCGCCGTCGCGATATTCCCAACCGTGATGATGCCAGAAGCAGCCACGAACTTCAATCAGCGTGCGAATTTTTGGAATCGCGATGTCGGGATGTCCCGGTAGCTTCTTGTACTGGCAGCGGAATCGCCAGCCATGCGCAAAGAGCCATCTGCGAACGATGATTTCAGGGAGCGTATCGCGTCCCTTGATCGCGCGCATCACTTTCGAACGTTGCTCGGGAGTGAACTTGTCCATCGAATCTCTTGTCACATCGCCCCTCTGCCCCTGCAGGGACGACGGACGTCCGAATGATATTCCCCAATCAGTTCTTGAAGGAATGAATCGGCGCAGGGATACGTCCACCGCGGTTGATCATCTCCGCACAGGAGAACCTGTTCACGGACATGACGGGACCGTAGCCGAGAAGTCCGCCGAACTCGACGGTGTCACCGACCTTCTTGCCAATCGCGGGAATAATGCGCACGGCCGTCGTCTTCTGATTGACCATGCCGATGGCCGCCTCGTCCGCAATGATTCCCGAAATAGAAGTCGCCGGCGTATCACCGGGAATGACAATCATGTCGAGACCGACCGAGCACACGCAGGTCATCGCCTCAAGTTTTTCGAGAGTAAGGGCGCCCGCTTCAACGGCATCGATCATGCCCTGGTCTTCCGAGACGGGAATGAAAGCGCCGGAGAGTCCGCCGACATAGGAACTCGCCATGACACCGCCCTTCTTGACGTTGTCATTCAGAAGCGCAAGCGCGGCTGTCGTGCCTGGCGCGCCTGGATGCTCAAGACCGATATCCTTGAGAATATCCGCGACAGAATCACCGATGGCCGGCGTCGGCGCCAGCGAAAGATCGATGATGCCGAAGGGAATGCCGAGACGTCTGGAGGCCTCTTGGGCGACAAGTTGTCCGACGCGCGTGATCTTGAAGGCGGTTTTCTTGATCGTCTCGCAGAGATTGCCAAAATCCATGCCTTTGCAGTTCTTGAGCACGGCATTGACAACGCCAGGACCCGAGACACCGACATTGATGACGGCATCGCCTTCGCTGACACCATGGAACGCACCCGCCATGAACGGATTATCGTCCGGCGCATTGCAAAGGACGACAATTTTCGCACATCCAAGTGAATCGTTCTTCCGAGTGAGCTCCGCCGCTTCGCGAATAATCTCGCCCATGAGCCTGACGGCATCCATGTTGATGCCTGTCTTCGTTGCGCCGACGTTGACGGACGAACAGATTCGCTCCGTTTCCTTCATCGCCTGCGGAATGGAGCGGATGAGCATTTCATCCGCCGGTGTCATGTTTTTCGATACGATGGCCGAGTAGCCGCCGATGAAATTGACGCCAAGTTTCTTAGCCGCCTTGTCGAGCGTCTTCGCAATCCTCACGAAATCCGCCGGCTTTCTACAGCACGCGCCACCGACAATCGCGACAGGCGTAATCGAAATACGCTTGTTCACGACGGGAACACCGAACTCACGACCGATATCATCGCCCGTCTTCACGAGATCTTTCGCGATGCGCGTAAGCTTGGCATAGATGTTGTCGCATGTCTTCTTGAGGGACGAATCGGCGCAATCAAGCAGCGAAATGCCGATGGTAATCGTGCGGACGTCAAGCGTCTGCTCCAATACCATCTTGTTCGTCTCAAGGACTTCAGATAGATTGATCATAGCAGTTTTGACTATTGACGGATTGCCAATTCTCAGATGCGATGCATCTTCTCGAAAATCTCGCTTTTCTGACAGCGAATCTTCAATCCCATATCCATGCCCAGTTTCGCCATTTCGGCGCCGACCTTTTCAAAGGTCTTCCTGCACTTCGAGCCGTCAGCAATCATCATCATGTTAAAATAATTCTGCACGACGGTCTGAGAAATGTCGAGAATGTTGATATTTGCCTTGGCGAGATAGGCGGATGTCTTGGCGATGATGCCGACGGTATCCTTGCCAACAACAGTGATGATGATTTTTTTCATGCCGCTATTATAGCAAAAATAGCGGTTCTGGTAGCACCAATAAAATTATGATCGGCTAATTGAATGCCTTACGATCTCCGGGCGAATCGGAAGAATCCATGCCGACAACTTCGGTTACTATATCTTACTCAAATAACCGTAACGTATGGTGTGCCGCAGAACGAACAAATTGCACCTTCGTGAATCGGTGCACCGCAGTTCGGACAACAGCGCTCAAGTATTTCACCGCAAATTGCGCAATATTTTCCACCAACGGGATCTTGCTGACCACGATCGGGACGCAGCAGACGACGACCATCGACACAATACGCCGCATGCGACGGACAGAAAGCATTAGGGCAATAGGCCGTGTGCGGCTTGATTTCACGCACAACGGGAAAATGGATGGAAGGTTTCGTAAATTCGTCTTTAGGCGGAGTCAGATCAATCTGAAACTTTTCGCATATCCTCCTGATGGCTTCCTCGTTCAGTTTTGTGCCATCGCCCTGTTCAACCATGGATATTGCATTCTGCTTGCAGCCAATTTCGGCAGCAAGACGGCTCTGGGAGATTCCCGCAGCAATGCGCGCCTCTCTCATGCGTTTGCAAATCTCTGAACTTAAATTGATCACGGCGCATATTATGGACTTTATTCACTGCATGGACAAGGGGCATCTTATCAACAATTATCAACTAAATTATCAACATATTAACCAATTGTTTATAAATATGTTGATATGTATATATTATTCATTGTTAATATGTTAATAAATCTATATATAAGTTGATAAATAACTGATGACTTAAGGCTTATAACCTTTTAATTGGTGTTTGTATAGGGAATTTAATAATCACAGTATTTATACACGATAGTTCTTTTCAACACACGCTTTCATCAAAATTTTAGGCAGAAATCTTTTAAGTATTGATTACAGGTTCTTGTCCTTAATGTAGAAAAAGAAAGAAGCGAAGTTTTTATACTTCGCTTCTTTACCTTTTGATAATGGTGAATCAATAGGTTCGTTTAAGAATCTCGCTTGGAAGTAGATATTCTTCACCATTCTTATGTGAAATCCCCAGACAATTGAGTTCTTCCAGAACCTCGCCTGTAATCAAATTATTGTTTTTCGCAAAAAGTTTCTCAAGTGCTTCACGGCGTTGGCCGAGAGTTCCATTAGGTTCATTAACGAGCAATACACCCTCCAATACTTGGGCACGACGAAGGCGACCTTCAGTTTCGGCGCGGTCACGGGCATCCCTAATCACTTCAAGAACATGATCGCGGGTTTCACCGGGAAAGCGATCCGGAAGGTCTACATCGCGATCAATAAGTGCGAGCGCATTAGGATTGCGTTCCTGCATATCAACATCTTTCACCATCTGGGCCGACAGTTTGGCTTCCAGTGAATTAACCATTCCTTTAAGGGCTTCCGTCTCCGACTTTAGGCTAAATACTTCAGCTTTCTTGACTTCAAGCTCACGAGCGACATTTTCGTACTTCGTCTTCAGCGCCAACATATCCGCTTCTTGTCCCGCCATCTTTTCGCGGAGTTCAGCTTTTTCGGCTGCTAATTCTTCCACTACGACCTTATGAACATCAAGTTCATTCGCTTCAGCTTCCATCTGAACTTCTGCAATATCTGCGGTTTCTATGGAACTTTCTTCCGCAGCATCGCCCTTCTTCTGAATGAATTCGTCGAAGTTAAAAGACTGTTGGCTCATTGCTGATTCTGCCCTTTCATCTCGCAATTAGGATAAATAAAGAGTCGACAATCGATAGGTCCGTTGAAAAAAGGTACGCGCGTCTTGTAGTAGAGATTGACCAATTTCGCCAAATCTGGATTGCCGGTAATGAGTCCACCAGTCCATCCTCTGCACTTTTCATTCATAAAAGAACCAATGCGTTCGTAAATCGGTGCAAGTTCTTCTGGGGTACCCAAGCGAATGCCGTATTCAGGATTGAAGAACACGCAACCAGGTGTTTCGGGAATCGGTGAATCAGCAAAATCGCATGCCTTGAACTCAATATAGGGAGCCACACCGGCGGCAATGGCATTCGTATGCGCATTTTCAACGGCTTCCGGCGAAATATCCGTTGCAATAATCCTTGAAATGTTCGCGGTCAACTCTTCATCCTTGGCGGCAAGTACCATTTCCTTCCAGATCTGTTCCGGTGTTGCACCCGCTCTCTGTCGCGGCGCTACACGAGGCGCGGATTCGCCTGGAATCATACGATTGTAGCCTTTGACGGACTGAAAGGCAAAATGTCCCTTCAACGCACCAGGCGCCTTGTTCATCGCAATCATCGCCGCTTCAATAGCCGGCGTGCCACTACCGCACATCGGCGAGAGAAACGGCGTCTTGGGATTCCACTGCATGGCCATAATGCAGGCAGCCGCCAGCGTTTCCTGCATAGGTGCTGAACCTGGAATCTTACGATAACCGCGCTTGGAAAGCGGTTCACCCGTCGTATCAAGGTAAATGATTACTTCGTTGCGCTCCCAATACACGAAAACGGCCGAACCAATGTTGGCACCACCCGAATCGGGACGCCGCTGGCATTTCTCGCGCATACGATCCGCAATGGCATCCTTCGTGTACAGGGATGGAAGACGCGTATCCCTAATCGTATAATTATGGACAATCGATGAAACGGAGAAATATCCGTCCGCTTCAATAAGATTTTCCCAATCAATGGAATGCGCGAGATGATACAGATCGCGAATGTTGCGACATTCGGCGCGCAGAAGTGGTACCAGCACGCGATGCGCCGTGCGAAGTCTAAGATTGAGCTTCATGACATCGCGCATGCAGCCGCGCACGACGACCGTATTCTCGGTCACTTCAATCGGCGAATAGCCCAAATTCCTGACTTCAATCTCCGTCCACCGCGAAAGTTCCTTCGCACAGGAAATTATGATCGGATAGTTCTTATCAGTCCATAACTTCATTTCTAGCCCACCTTTTGACTTTTTATCCTCGACGCAACACGCTCTTAATTAATCCGGAGCGGCATCAGCACATACAGGAACGGAATCGAGCACTTGATGACCGCCGGTGAATGACCATTGTCAAGATTGATGGTCACTTCATCATCGTCAATAGCCTTCAGCGGATCCATTACGTAACTCGGATTGAACATAATCTCAAGTTTTTCGCCCGCATACTTGATGTTGACTTCATCCTTCGCTTCACCAACGTCGCTGGCGGCTGACGTGACGACAAGCCGATTGCCTTCAAAGATGAGCTTAGTCGAATGCGCTTCATCCATGGTCATTACGCTCGCACGATCAAGCGCATCAAGCAGCAACTGGCGATCGACCGTAATCTGAACGGCACATTCCTTCGGAATGACCTGCTTATAGTTCGGATACGTCTCTTCGATGAGTTTTGAATAGATCATCACGTTGCCGAGCTTGAAACTGATCTGCGAATTCTGAACCATGATGTTCACTTCATCCTCGCCCGACAACGACCGCTGGAGTTCCTGAACGGCCTTGAATGGCAGCACGATGTCCTTTTCAGCGCTCTTTGGAAATTCCACTTCATTCTCGACAAGCGCGAGACGACGCCCGTCTGTCGCCACCATCGTGAGTTTCTCGTCCTTAAAACTCATCAGAACGCCCTTCAGCGTGCGGCGCGTATCGTCTTGAGAAGCCGCATACGACGTCTTGCGGAACATTTCACGCAACGCCTGCTGATTGAGGGTGTAACTGAAGGCCTCATCATCCTTGGGTAGGCGCGGAAATTCATTTTCCGGAAGGCCGACGAGCTTGAATTTGGCGGAACCGGCGATGATCGTCGCGTGCTCCATCGCATCGATTTCCACCTCGATTTCACCTTCGGCGACCTTTGAGATGGAATTGAAGAGCAGTTTGACGGGGAGCGTGGACATTCCCTCCTCCAGCACTTCGCACGCGACTTCGCTTTTGATCGATATATCAAGATCGGTGGTCGTCATCGTGAGCTTATTGAGCTTGCCTTCCAACAGCACGTTCTGAAGAATCGGCAGTGAACCCTTGCCGGAGACGATGTTCTGAACGGATTTCAATCCCTCTATGAATTTTGAACGGATGATCTTGAATTTCATTTGGTTTCACTTTCCTTTGACTTGCGGCCCATTGTACCAAATAGTGGTGTTAAATTAAAGCGTATCTATTATTATATTATTATTAGGATTGTAAATAACTTAAATAATTCATTTTGACCCTTGATTTTATTGGCTTAAATTCTTTTTTCGATGTTCAAAACTTGTGCAGATTCCTTTAGGCGAATGTTGGTTTCTTTTTTTCGTGTAGACACTTGATTACAAGTCGAATGTTTATTGAGAAGTTATCTACCATTCTTTGAATACTTGTCAATCCAACTTATCGGCGGCTTTCAGACCGAATTCCGAGATGATCTCTTCAAGCGTCTGCTGAAGATCCTCTTCAACATCCAAGCGCGCGGAAATCGCCTTCACACCGTGGAGAATGGTCGCATGTTTGCGTTTGAAGACTTCAGCAATCTCCTGCAGGCTCTTCGGCGTATATTTTCGCGCAATGTACATGGCCAACTGGCGCGGGGTGACGATTGAGGCCGTGCGATCCGACGAAAGGATGTGTTCCACGGAGACGGAATACTTGTTGGCTACGGCCTCTTGGATTTCCTTCACGCTCAACCGCCGCATCGTGTGTTCTTTGTCTATGAAGTCCTTGAGCAGCCGTTCCAACACCTCGTCCGAAAGTGAACTCGCGGGATTAATCGAGAGGGAGACCTTTACCTTGGCTAAAGCTCCTTCCATTGCACGAACATGGCTTTTGATTCGGTCGGCGATGAATTTTATGCATGCTTCGGGAATCGGAGGCATCATTCCTTCCGCCTTCTTGCGGAGAATGGCAAGCCGCGTTTCATATTTAGGCGATTCGATTTCCTGTACCATGCCGCCTTCAAAGCGCGAAATGAGCCGTGACTCCAATGCCGGCAGGTTTTTTGGCGCGACATCTGAGGTCATGACAATCTGTTTTTGGGCACCGGTTAGTGCATTGAAGGTATTGAAGAATTCATCCTGAAACTGCTTGCCTTTTTGAAGGAACTGTACGTCATCCACCAGAAGGACATCGATGTTTCGATAGCGGTCGCGGAACGAACTTATGATACCGTTCTGCAACGCATTGACGTATTCGTTCAAAAATGTCTCGGCGGTCAGATAGCAGACGGCAAGCATGGAATTGCGTTTACGCAGTTCCGTACCGATGGCTTGCATCAGATGCGTTTTGCCTAAACCCGTTCCACCATGGATAAACAGCGGATTGTAGCCTATTTTCCCCGGATGTTCCACGACGCCTTTGGCCGCTGCGAGCGCCCAGCTGTTGGACTGACCTTCGACGAATTCTTCAAAGGTATAGTCTTCATTGAGCGGCATCGTCGAGATAAAATTATTGATGCGGTTCGCGGCAAATGGAGTCTGGTTTTCAACGAGTGAAGCAGCAGGTTGAACGGGAACGACAATGGCCGGCCTTGAATTTTCATCGCAGCAAAAATCAAGTTCGCGTTCCTTCTTTCCATCCGCAAGATCAAGGCAGCCTTTCAGTTTTTCCGTATATTCATTTCGCAGGAGATCAGCGGCAAAAGAATTTGATGTTCGAATACGAAATACATTGTCTTCGTTGCTGACCGAAGTAATCATGGAGAAATAGCGGTTGGCCTGGCTTCTTTCGTCATCACTCCGAAGAGAGGAAAGAAAAATGGTTTTAGCCCTTTCCCATAGTTCTTTGGAGGCCATATCTATCGTGTCAGTGCTCATGAATGTATCCAATTCTTTCGAACGGAATCCACTATACCATATTCAGATGGTAAAAATCATCAAGAATAAATGAACTACTGTATTCAGGTTATGAACATTTTTTGTTGATAACTTGTGAAATCAGTGATGACCACGTTTAATGATGACTCCCAATACTGAAACATCGGCTGGATTGACTCCTGGGATACGCGATGCCTGTGCAAGTGTTTCGGGACGGAACCGTTTGAGTTTCTCACGACTTTCATATCGCACGGCTGGACACTGATCGTAGTCCAACCACTTCGGAATAATCAGTTTTTCGTCCTCCTTTGCTCGCGCCGCCAGTTTTTCCTCCTGCACGATATAAGGTTCATATTGTCGCATAATATCTAATTTATGAAAAATATCATCCTTAGTATACCAAGAAGAAATAGTATCTGATGTTACATTATCTATTGGTGTTTGGAGAAATTGATCAATATTCTGGACAGGATTATTCAGATATTTCTGCACATGTCGTGTAGCCTTTAAGAAAGATGACTCGACGACGCCGACACGTTCCGCTGCATCCGCCAGCCTAAAGTGACAATTATCCTGTCGCAGCAACAATCGTCGTTCGGCGCGACTCGTAAACATGCGATACGGTTCATCAGTTCCTTTAGTGACCAGATCATCAATCATCACTCCTATATAAGCCTCTTGTCTGCTTAATACCAATGGATTTTTTTCAAGAATTTTGAAGGCGGCATTTATTCCAGCCATAATGCCTTGAGCGGCCGCTTCTTCATAGCCCGTAGTTCCGTTTATTTGACCAGCGAAAAAAAGCCCATTTATTCGTTTTGATTCTAATGTATGTTTGAGTTCACGCGAATCAATTCCATCGTATTCAATGGCATATGCATAAGCTAGAAATTCGGCGTTTTCAAGTCCTGGCACCGAGTGAACCATTTGTTCCTGTACATCACGCGGCAAACAGCAACTTAGTCCGTTTGGATAAATGATTGTAGCATCAGAATCTTCAGGCTCCAGCATAACATGATGTTGTGATACATTCTTAAAGCGAACGATTTTATCTTCAATTGACGGACAGTATCTTACACCTGTACCCTGTATTTCACCACCGTAGAGTGCTGATTGATTCAACTTTTCTCTTATGATGTTATGTGTTTCAGGTGTAGTATGTGTTAGCCAACAGGGATATTCAGGTAAAACTGATGGTTTTTCAAACGGTTGTTCCACGTGGAACATTTCTTTAGATAGATTATTTGACTGTTCCACGTGGAACATAGGTCGTGGATTCTCGCCATCTTGACGTTGGCACTTTGAAAAATCACATGAAGATGCTTTTAAACGTGGGGGTGTTCCTGTTTTAAGACGGATGAGTTTGAAACCGAGATTTTCCAATGATATGGAAAGCCGGTCAACGGCAGGGCGATTGTCGCCACCACTTTTCGTACATTGTTTTCCAATCCAAATACGTCCTCTGAGGGTCGTACCTGAAGTGACAACTACGGCCTTTGCAGAAATGAATCCATGAGACTCCGTTATCACACCCGTAACAAATTGCGTAGGAATTGCTACATTTGAAGAAGACGGAAACTTAATGATTTCTGATGTTGAGACTGTTGTTGACGGAGTAGTAGTATTATTATCAATTTTAATTTCAATGACAGCATCTTCCAAAACATCTAGATTAGATTGGTTTGCAATGACCGATTGCATACGTTCAGCATATTCTCGCTTGGCACATTGTGCACGCGTGGCTTGAACGGCGGGGCCGCGACTACGGTTAAGTGTCTTGACTTGAATGGCCGTATGGTCGGTATTTCGTCCCATTTCCCCGCCTAGGGCATCAAGTTCATAGACAAGTTGGCTCTTGGCAAGGCCACCGATGGACGGATTGCAGGGCATACGGGCAATAGCTGATTTCTGAGTGGTAATCAGCAACGTCTTCACACCCATACGAGCTGAAATGAGCGCCGCCTCTGCGCCGGCATGTCCTCCACCGACGACGATGATATCGGCATTGAATTTAGTCTTCATAAGTTAATTATAGCAAAATTATCTACGGTTTTGTTAACATCCTTTAAAATCATATTATGCGACTTTTTAAATATAAAATTTACGAAAAATAAACTAATTTCCATAAAAAATGGATTTTATCTATTCTGTCAAGGGATTTGTTATGAACGGATGTAAACAATTATCAAATAGTTATCTACAAATATTTCAAAATAAATGAGCAAATGGTGTTATTGTCTCCAAATAGCTTCTTTCCGTCATAATACGTATTCTTGACTAATGCATGGCAATATATACGTTGTTTCCACTTTCAATGGAACATGACGGACTCTTTCTGAGTTGCGCCAGGGGAAGGAACATGCCATTGGTGCGGATGTGAACGACACGATATAGTTCACGGCCGCGCCCTTCCCGTAGGAGGCGCAGGCCCTCGTGCAGCAGACGGCTTCGGGCATGCGCACCCTTTGGGGTGAACCCTGCGCACCCTTTACCCCAAACCCTGCGCACCCTTTGCCCAGACCCTGCGCACCGATCGAGGAACGGCTCACGCGCGGCGGAGGCGGATTAGAGGCGATAGTCGCTGATTTTTCCGCTTTTGCGCGGTATTCGTTCAGTTGGGGCAAGGTTCACTGATGTTTGCCCCAAAGTTCACTGATGTCTGCCCCAAGGTGTGATGATTCGTTCCTCCTCCCTGGCTGAAGGCGGCAGAAATCGCCCTTTGGCCCAGGAACGGCAGAGCGCGGCAGATTGGCCACAAGAAGTATGTTTTAGCCGCAAAGAACGCAAAGAACGCAAAGGATTCGAAAACGCAAAGATGCAAAGGATGCAAAGAACGCGGAGGATGCAAAGAATGTGAAGGACGCAATTTCACTTCCGTGATGACATTTGCATTCGCTTGCCACACCACCTCTTTGCGATCTTTGCGTTCTTTGCGGCCAAAAACACCCGGCTGAAATGGGAAGCTGCAAAGGGCACAAATCAGGGGGCATGGCATGATGGGGCAAACTACGTTCTAGCCATAAAAAAGAGATATATTTTAGCCGCAAAGAACGCAAAGAACGCAAAGGATGCGAAAAATGCAAAGAAAGGCGGGTCGGCTACGAAGGTAAGCGGTTGACCTGTGCGAAGCTGCGGAGCGGGACAGCCGAGCGGAGCGAGACAGCCGAAGGCCGC
>JBJEWD010000014.1:0-16071 GCA_051884875.1 Kiritimatiellia bacterium | reverse complement strand
ACAAGCATGTGGCCTATGCCGCCGACTCACAATAAATCATTGCCGGAGCAATAGTATCACGTGCCAAAAACGCGGCGTTGGCGCAGTCGAAAAGGAACGGCGGCAAGGACGGCATGGATGCGAGGGTGCGCAGCACCTACCCCAAAGGTTGCGCATGTTCGGGGGCTGAGTATGCGCATGTTCGGGGGTCGAGTATGCGTATGTTCGGGACCGTCTGCTGCACGAGGGCCTGCGCCTCCTACGGGAAGGGCGTGGTCGGGAACGTCAGCCGCATCATCAGGCGAATCCGCACAGGGATGTCATTCACGCCTAGCCAAGGCGGCTTAGGATTCTGCCGCGTCACTTCACCGGCAATTTTCCCGACCCAAGCGGGGATGCGCCCAAGCCCCCGCTACCGCAGGCCGAATTTGAAGCAGAGGGGGCGCCAGGCCGGAATCGCCGCGCCGACGGGCGTCAGCGTGCACGCCGTACGGTCGAAACGATAGACCTGGATCTCGTTGGACATCTTATGCCCCACGACCATGAATTTCTCACCCGGCATAAGCTCGAAGTCGCGCGGGAACCGCCCCGTCAGCTTCGCCACGTTCTTCAGCGCCAGCGAACCATCTGCGGCGACCGAATAGAACGCGATCGAGTCGTGCCCCCGGTTGGATGCCATCAGGATCTGTCCATCGGCCGTCAGCTTGATGGCGGCGGCCTTGGTGGCCAGCGTCGCGCCGTCCGGTTCCCAGCGGCTGAAGCCCGCCGGCAGCATCGACCATTCGCCGATGCGGGAGAAATCGGGACGGGGAGCGTCGGGGAGCGGGGGGAACGACGGCAAGGCGTAGGCGGCCACGGTTGAGGAAAGCTCGTTCAGGACGAAAAGGAAGCGGTTGTCGTTGGAGACGACGGCATGACGCGGACCACCGCCCGCCGCCGCCTTAATTTCCAGCGCGCCCTTCCGTCGCATCGTCTCCGCATCGAAGAACCAGATCCGGTCGCAGCCGAGATCGACGACACCGAGCGTGCCGTCCGGCAGGTAGAACGTCTGATGGGCAAAGGCCTTGGTCTGGCGCTGCTTGTTCGGCCCCATCGCGTCATTCGGGAAGACGAAGGTCCTGAGATCCGTGCCGTCGGTGCGGATGGTACCCGCCGTGGCCGAAGAATAGGCCGCAAAGGCGACGCGACGTCCGTCGGGGGTCAGCGAAACATGGCACGGCGTCTCGCACGGAAGCGCCGCCAGACGCTCCATCCGACCGATCCGCCAATCGTCCATCGCAAAGCGGACTATCTGGCCGACGGACTTCCCCGCATGCGTTTCCCCGAGGACGGAATAGAGATACCGGCCATCACGGTCGAACTGGAAATAGGTCGTCCCCTGAATGCCCGTCACCGACTGGACGATCTTCGCCGAACCGGTGTCGGTATCGCATTCGAGAACATGCAGGGCCTGGCCCTCGGCGGAACCGGTGCTGCAGCCAACATAGCAATGGACAATCGCCGTCATGAGGAGAGGAGTCATCTTTCAGGTCACCTTGTCGCGTTTGAGAAAGAAAAGACGGGCCAGCAGAATGACGAGCGCTCCCGCCAGATAGAAGATGGCGAGCGACGACATCGCGTAGGCCATGTTGCCGTCCAGCGCGTGCGCAATCCACGGCAGCACCGTTGACGAAAGCGAGCCGAAGAGAAAGGCGACGCACATCATGATGCCGACGGCGGAAGCATGATGGCGGGGATTGACGACGTCGAGGAAACTGGCCATGAAATTCGAATCGTAGACGCCGCGGAAGATGCCGAAGCCGAACATCGCCGCACAACAGCACACGAACGAATCCGTCAGGGACATCCAGATGATGAACGGAATCGCCAGCCCCAACCCGGCAACGCCCAGCTCCAGACGAATGCCGGCGCGCTTTTTCACGAGACGGTCGCCGATGCGGCTGCCGGCGAGCACGCCAAGGGCGGCGCCAAGGTAGTGCCAGAGGACGGCGTGGAGACCCGCCCACTGCCGCAGCCAGGGGCAGCCGTCCCGGAACGCCGTCTGCAGATGGGTCGGCATCCAGTTCTTGAAGCCGATATCCACATAGATCATCAGGGCGAAGCCCAGTATCACCCCGACGGCCACCGGATGGGCGATCACCGCCGACACCGCCTCGCGCACGGAAGCGGTTCGGGAGCCGCAGGACATCGGGGGCGTCGCAGGACGCGTGTCCTTGAGAAAAACGGCCAGGACGAGCGCCCAGACGAGGCCGAGGCCGCCAAAGATCCAGAACGGCGTACGCCAGCTCGCGCCACCCTTCCCCGCGAGCCAGCCCGCGAGGCCGCCGCAGCCGACGATGCCGACGTAGAGTCCGAGCTGCAGAATGGAGATCGCCGTCGCGCGCGACTCCTGGTGAAGCTGCGAGACCAGCGAGGTCGCGGACGGATAGTAGAAGGTCTGCCCAAAGCCGTTCAGGATGCCGTAGGCGAGAACCAGCAGCCCGACGGAGGCGGCAAAGCCCGAAAGGAAGATGCCGAGGCAGAAGACCGCCACGCCAATCGTCACCATCCACTTGCGGTTCAGAAGGTCTGCCGTCACGCCGGCGAACGGCACGCAGAAGCCGTACATCATCGCGAAGACCGTCCCGACCGTCCCGATCGCCACCTTGTCGACGCCGAGCGACCCGCAGATCGCGGGCACGGATGGGCCGAACAGCTGCCGCGTGCCCTGCTGGAGAAAGAAGGCCACCCACAGCAGGATGAGTGCCGTCCATTTGTAGTCGAGCCGCTTCATCGCGTATTCCGGCCCCGTCAGCCCGGCAGAGAGAACCCGCCGTCGACCACGATCGTCGCACCGGTGATGTAGCGGCCCGCCTCCGAGGCGAGGAGGAGCGCCGCGCCGGCGGCATCTTCGGGCACGGCATAGTCGTGCATCGGGATGGCGGCCGTCACCTTCGGGCCGTAGACCGGATCGGCGAGACAGTCGCGATTGCGGTCGGTGACGAAGACGCCGGGGCACAGGTTGTTGACCGTAATGCCCTCCGGCGCCAGCTGACGACCGATGCCGCGCACGAGGTTCTCCTGCGCGCTCTTCGTGGCGGCATACACGCACATGTCGGGATGCGGACGTCGTTCGTTCACGCTACCGACGACGATGAGCCGTCCCCACCTCTGCGCCCGCATCTTCGGGCAGCAGCGCTGGAACATCCGCAGCGTCGCAAAGAAATTGACCTGCATCTCCCGCTGCGCCTCGCCCAGCGGAAAGTCCAGCCACGGGATCTTCGCCTGAACGGATGCGTTCGCGACCAGGATGTCCGGCATCGACGCTTCGGCTTCCAGCCGGTCGAAGAACGCGTCGATCGCCTGCGGATCGGCGAGATCGCAGACCTTCGTATTGTGGCGGATCACCTTCGCTCCGTATTCTTCGAACGCATCGCCGATGGCCTGGCCGATGCCGCGCGTGGAGCCGGTCACAAGGGCAATCTTCCCCGTCAGGTCAAACTTCTCCTTCAGCATCAAACGCTCCTTTCATCGTTCACGACCAGCGGCGATCGTTGGCCCATTCCCGGTCCCATTCGTCCGTCGGCGCCCACGGCGGCGGAAAATCCTTGCACGCGTGCTCCGTGACGAGCTGCTCGTTCAACTCGTCGATGCCGAAGCCCGGCTTGTCCGGGACCTTGATGAAGCCGCCCTTGCAGGACAGCGCGGGCCGAACGAGATCGCCCCACCACGGAACGTCGACGGAATGGAGCTCGAGCGCCATGAAGTTGCGCGTCGCCGCCGCCACGTGCACCGCCGCCAGACAGGCGATCGGGCTTTCGGCCATGTGCAGGTTCATCTGCACGCCGTAGGTCTCGGCCAGGTCGCCGATCCGCTTCGTCTCCAGGCAGCCACCCGCCGTGAGCAGGTCGGGATGCACGACCGCCAGCGCGTGGCTCTCCAGCAGCGGCCTGAAGTTCTCCGCGAGATAAATGTCCTCGCCCGTTCCGAGCGGCGTCGACGTCGCGGCGTGAAGCTGCTTCCACTGCTCGACGTTGCGCCAGGGCAGCACGTCCTCCGCCCACGAAAGGTGATACTTCTCCAGCCGCCGCAGCAGCTGTACGCAGTCCTCGTACGGGATGTGCCCGAGATGGTCGATGGCGATCGGCACCTCCCAGCCGACTTCGCGACGGACATCGGCCATGTACTGTTCGAGGCGGTCGAGGCCCGTTTCCGTGATGTGAATGCCGGTGAAGCCGTGCGCCGTGTTGAACAGGTCGTAGGCCTCGCCGCGCATCGCGCGCGGATCGATCGACCCGTGCGGCGTCCTGACCACGTGCGCCATCTTCCGCATGTAGTCAAGGTAGCCGAGCGGCGCGACGAGCGCGCCCTGCACGTCCATCAGCAGCTCGATGCCGAGATCCATCTTGAGGAAGGTGAAGCCCATCTTCATGCGCTCGGCCAGCGCCTTGCCCATGTCGCGTCCGCCGCCCTCGGAGTCGGTGTCGCAGTAGCAGCGGATCTCGTCCCGCCACTTGCCGCCCATCAGCTGCCACGCGGGAACGCCCCACGCCTTGCCGCAGAGGTCCATGCACGCGAGTTCGACCGCGCACACGCCGCCCGCCTGGCGCGAGTCGCCGCCGAACTGCAGGACGCGGCGGAAGATCTTCTCGACGTTGCAGGGGTTCTCCCCGAGGATGCGGGACTTCAGCATCGCCGCATAGGTGCGGCTCGACGCATCGCGCACTTCGCCGTAGCCGACGAGCCCCTGATTGGTGCAGAGCTTCATCAGCGTGCAGCGCTTGGGCGCGCCGTCGATGTCGGCGAAGCGCATGTCGGTGATCTTCAGCGTAGCGGGATTGATTCTGTTGATGTTCATGAGCGGAAGAGGGTTGATGGGTTTGAGGGTTGGCGATCATTTCAGCTCGACGACCTGGGAGACGGTCTTGCCGGCGGCATCGGTCCAGGAAAGGCGGTACCGGCCGCGGAAGCCCCGGAAGGAAACGGTCCGCTGCGCACCTGCGTCCATCGCCGTCACTTCGCATTTCGTGCACCAGTCGTGGTTGATCAACTGGTCCAGCGCCCAATAGGCGGGCTTGGGCTTCAGATCCGCCGTGAAAAGGCCGGAGACGAGCGGCTCGCCCTTCACGCCGCCGCCATCGACGGTGTTCCACCAGGTGATGCCCATGAGCGCCTTGTGCGAGAACCATTTCCGGTAGATGTTGTAGGTGAGAACCGCCTGGATCATGCGGGATCTTTCGTCCGCGCCCGGCGAGGTGATCGTGATCTCGGAGACGTGCAGCGGCTTGCCCGTCTTCGCCATCATGTCCAGCCGTTGCCCGATCGTCTGCGGCGTACCGACCCAGCTGATGTTGTCCGCACCCAACGCGAGCCGCATGCAGTCGTTCGTATCGAACAGGTGCATCTGGCAGCCGACGATGTCGATCTTCGCGCCCTCCGATTCGAGGTCCTTCACCTGGGCGAGGAAGTCGTCGGAAATGTTATAGTCATTGATCGCGAGCTTCGCCTTCGCCGGAAACGCCTCCTTCGCGTCCAGAAGCGCGTGAAGCGGATAGTCGCCCGGCATCAGACCGTAATTCGACTCCCAGACGGGAAGATTCGTCCGCGACTTGCGGTACTTGACCCAGTCTTGCGAACTCTCGTTGACGACATCCCAGCTGTCGACGACCTCCCCAAACCCCTTCGCTACGTCGAAGACGCGCTTGCGGAAAATCTCCGGCATGCGCCTGACGAACGTCGGCGCCATCGCCGCAATCGAAGCTTCGCTGACGCCAGGCATTGCATAGGCCTTTCTCCAGCACTGCTTCCAATAGGCGTTGTAACTCCCGCTTCCGTTCGGAATGTCCGGCGCATCGCGGCGCGGAATGCCGAGCGCGTCGAAGGCGCGCTTCTCGGATTCCGGACAATACCAATCGTAGATCCAGTCCGGCTTGGCGCTGCCCCAGATCAGGATATGGCCGTGAATCGCCACGCCGCGCGACCGAAGGTAGTCGATGACGGGCGCCGGCGCCGGACGCCGCCAGTACGGATGCGCCATCGCCTCCGCGCGGGTCAGCGAATTCCAGAAACGCGCCGTATCCTCGTAGTCGCCGGAGGCGCGAAGACGCCCCGGAACCGGCTCGTAGCGATTCCAGTAGAACGCCACCGTCGCCTGGTTGAAGATGCCGCCCCTCCCGTAGCTCGCCTTGTAGGCGTCGTTCCACTCCTGCTTGCCGAGCTGATCGTAGTTGAAAATATGTGCGCCGAAGCGAAACGCATGGTCGATCTGTTCGACTCGCACGACCGTACCCGCTGCCGCATCCACCGGAAAACAGGCGTCGGCCTTGCGATAGGCCTCGATATCCGCATCGATCTTCGCCTGCACGTCATCATTCCAGATTTCCCAGTATTTCGGACTCATGACCGAGCGATCGACCGTAAAAGCCGCCCGGACGGGCAAGGGTCCGACGAGGGACAGGAGGACGAACGACGCGAGGGCTCGGGACGCGGGACAAGAACTGCAAAACGCCTTCAACATGACGACCCCTTCTCTTTTGCCTTCCCGCTGCTCAGAAATATCCGCCCTTGTCGATGATCTGGCTGATCGTGTCGCCCTGGCGGACCCACGAGAAGATGTCGACCTCGTTGCGCTCGATGCCCTCGGCGCGCAGGAGGACGTCATACGCGATCTCGCGCGGAATGCAGAGGACGCCGTCGATGTCGCCGAAGATGATGTCGCCGGGGCGGACCGTCACCTTGCCGATGCGGACCGGCACCTGATAGTGCGTGATCATGCAGCGGCCAAGCGACCCGTTGGACGTGCGGTACTTGTAGAACACGGGGAACTTCTGCTCCAGGATCTGCTTGGTGTCGCGGATGCCGCCCGCGATGACCGCGCCGCGGATGCCCTTCGTCATCGCCGTCGCCGTCATCACCCCGCCCCAGAGCGAGGCCTCGGTGTCTTCGCTCGTGTCCCACACGACGACGCCGTTCGGCTTGAACTCGTCGAGCATCTGCGCCCGGAACGTCATCTCGCCTTCGATCATCACGTTCGGGGCCGACTTGACGCAGAACGCCTCGCCGCAGACGACCATCTCGTCCCGCAGCGGCATGATGTCGGAAGGCAGGTTCTGGTTCAGCAGGCAGAGTTCGCGCATCACGTCGTTGATGGCGCCCGTGTAGAGCTTCTCGTAGCGTTCGCAAAGCTCCTTGACCGGAATCGGAATCTCGCAATTCGGGATGTGCTGACGGTTCGCGATCAACTTGTCGAGTTTCATGAGGCCGGCTTCCTTGGCCTTCGTACGCATGTTTGCCAAACTGGGCATGGGAATCTCCCTTTCTCCGTCAATGTGGAATTTGCCGCCATTATACCGCGAAACCCCTTTCGCCGACAATTCTCTTTTCGGCAGCATTTCCTCACTTTTCAGGCAAACGGCAAAATCGCCTGTCGGCGTTCCTCTATGGTATAATATGCGCCCATGAAACCTGCGTGGAGCATTTTGCCGGAAGAGTGGAAGCCAATTCTCGTCGAACGGGGTCTACGGGCCTTTCGGGCCGACCAGATCCTGCAATCGCTTTATCGCGACTACATTACGGACTGGGACCAGGCGACGACCCTCCCGAAGGACTTCCGCGAAACGCTCAAGGCCGAGTTCCCGATCACCCGTGCCGAAACGCTCGAGGTCTCCACCGCCGCCGACGGTACGCAGAAACTGCTCATCGGCTTCGCCGACGGCAATTCCGTCGAAACCGTGCTGATCCCCGCGACAGGGCGCTTCACCCAGTGCATCTCCACGCAGGTCGGTTGCGCGATGGGCTGCGCCTTCTGCGCGAGCGGCGCGCGCGGCATCGTCCGCTCGCTGACGGCCGATGAAATCGTCGCCGAATATATGGCGGGGCGGCGGCTCGGCGAAATCACCAACCTCGTCGTCATGGGCATGGGTGAGCCATTCGCCAACTATGACGAGACGATCCGCGCGCTCAAGCTCATCAACGCGGGGCGCGGACCGAATCTCGGCGCCCGTCACATCACGATCTCCACCAGCGGCATCGTGCCGGGCTTCGCCCGACTCGCGGCGGAGGGCATTCAGTTCGAGCTGTCCGTCTCGCTGCACGCGCCGAATGACGGGCTTCGTTCGCAGCTGATGCCCGTCAATACACGTTGGCCGATCGACGAGCTGCTCAGGGCCTGCGCGGACTACACCCGCACGACGAAGCGCATCATCACCTTCGAATACACGCTCATCAAAGGCGTGAACGATTCGCGCGCCTGTGCGGAAGAGCTCGCCCGCCAGGTCCGCCGTGTGCCGATGGCCAAGGTGAACCTCATCCCCCTCTCGCCCGTTGCACATCGCCCCGATTTCCAGACGCCCGATGAACAGATGCTGCTGATGTTCCTCGACGTGCTGATGAAACACCGCGTCCAGACCATGCTCCGCCGGAGCCGCGGCAAAGACGCCAACGCCGCCTGCGGCCAGCTCCGCCTCCGCCATCTCGACGGCGGGAAATCCCTTAACCCGCGCTTGACGCCGAATACGGCGGAGACGGATCCGCATCTCCCGTCCGAGACGACATGATTCGTACGCGGCGTGCAGGAGACGATCCCGCCCGAGCCGCGTGCGCCGACCTCCCTACGGGAGTTTGATCGGGACGATTCGCGTGTTGGCTAGGCGGCGGACCGTCAGATTGAGTTCCTTCTTGTCCTTTGTCTTCTCCTGGAAATCCTTGGCGGAGGTCACGTCTTCGCCGTTGACCTCGGTGATGAGTTCGAGCGGCCTGAGCCCCGCAACCGCACCCGTGCCGCCGCCCTTCACCTTCGAGATGACGACGCCGGGCGACTTCTCGTCGAACTTGAAGTACTTGCGAACCTCTGCCGTCATGTCGCAGATGGTAATCGACAAATCCTTGTTACGCACGCGCGGCGCATTGCGGAAGTGAACGGGCGCGAGCGCGAGCTTCACCTTGCCGCTCCTGCGTACGCCATCCGACACCCAGGCGATCTCGACCTCCGCGCCGACGCCGAACTGCATCAGCACCTCGTTCACGCCACCTTCCACGTTGGGCCACGGCGTCATCCCGCCCATGGAGCCGATTTCAATGAAACGGTCGTCGCCGAAGACCTCTTCCCAGTTCAGACTGGAGAGGGAATCGCGCTCGACCAGCAGTTCCTCCTCGCTTGAGGCACCGGGATACTTCGCGGAAATAAGGATGTCGCCCACCTTGATGCCCAGCGTCGCCGCAGGCGAGTCGGGTGCGACTTCCGTCACCAGCGCCGCACGATCGACCGTGTAGCTTTTGAAAAAGGCGCGAGCCTTCTTCTCGCGGAGGACATCCGCCCCCACCTGCTGCACGTCCACGCCCAGCCATGGCGTCCGCTTGCGGTCCTTCGCCTCGCGCGGCACGTTCTCGGGATCGTACGCGGGATGCTCGACCATCATCGCCAACTGGGCCCCCTGCACGCCGGCGGCTTCCGAATGGCGTTTCTCGTGACGCCCATTGATCTTTATCGCGATAAGCTTGCCGTCGGCGGAGAGGACAATCCTTGTCGCCTCCCTGTCTTCGTCTTCGGAACACCGGCCGCGCCAATAGGCGAACTCCGCAACGGATACGTTGCCGCGAATCCGCTCGAACTCCGTCACCCGCACGGCTCCCGCCGTCATCTTCAGCCTACCGCCGTTATTCGCCAGCCGGCAGCTGTCGTACACGCCGAGAAAGAGTTCGAGCGCCGTACGCCCATCCAACGCGAACGGTTCGACACCCGCCGGGATGCCGTTTGGAAACGTCGCGGAAAAGGCGCCTTCCTCGGCATAGGTCCCCTCGAACTTCAGCTCGACCTTCGTGCCGTCGGGGAGCGTCGCCTCCAGTTTGACGAGACGCGCCGTATCGGCGGCCGCGAGCTTGGCGAGGACGATGACCCTGCCGTTCGCCATCACGAGGCCAACGGCATCCATGTCGTTCTTCAGATCGTCGCCATCCGAACTCCAACGGAAACGCATGCCGCGTCCCCCGTCCTTGGCCTTGGCCTCGAACTGGAGGTAGACGGGCAGCGCGCCGCGTCCGACGCGCGCGAGCATCGCCTCAAGACGTTCATGGCGCTTCGCGGCGGGCTCGGTCTCCCATGTCGACGGCGGCGTGAACACCTCCTGCCCGAGGACGATATCAGGATCGAGGGCAACCGTCACCGGCTCGCCCCGCTCATCAAGAACGACCGTATTGGGATTGCCTTCATACCTCGCGACATTCGGCTCGATAAAGTACGTGAAGGCCGCCGCCTTGGAGCTCGCACACCCCGACACGGTGAGACCGTTTTCGCGGACAATATAGAAGTACCTCGGGTCCTTCGGCGCGGGACCGCCCGTAAAGGCGAGCGGACGGCCCGACGCAAACGGCGTCTCGGTTTTGAGGATGAGCGCACGGCGCGCGGGCACGGACTCGAACTCCACCGCCTTGCGCGTCTCGCCGCCGCACATCACCTCGATGCGCTCGACAAACGCGGGATCGATCTGCAGATCCTGCATCAACACGCGATCGGGGGCGATCAGAAACCCCGCGAACTCGGCGGGAATCCCCTTCTCGCTCGACACCTCGCTCCACCGCCAGTGCGTATTCCGGCAGTTGGGGCACCTGTAGGGGACCTCGAACCTCGGCTCGCGGCCTTCGTCATTCTTCCTGACGAAATACCGTACCGTCACGATGGATTTCCCGTACTTCTCCGCCAGCGCCGCATTCTCCTGCGCAACCTCCAGAGGACTTTTCTCTTCCGCCGCCGTCCCCGCCATCGGGGACAGCGCCGCCACGGCAACCCACGCGGCAATCGCCCGCGCACCCATCCTTCCTTCGCGGCAAAACTGCATTTACTCATCCTCCTTGTCCGGATCCGTACGGTAGTTGATGACATAACGGATGGGGCGACCCTTACGCAGGAGATCGACTCCGACCTGCGTCACCTCACCCAAATTCTTCATCGCCTCATCATAGTACTGCATGAGATCGGCGACGCTCTTCACGTCCTTCCCGTCCCACCTGCGAATGATGTCGCGCACCTTAAAGCCCGCATTGTCCGCATTGCCGTCCCAGGCGACCGAGGAGACGAACACGCCGCCGTCGGGCGCGAAAAACGCGAGGTCGGGCGTACCGAAACGATTCACGTCCTTCGCGGTAAAGCCCCAGCGCTTGAACTCGACCTCCGCACCCTCGACCGCACCCTTCGCCGCCGCTGTGATCTTCACCTGCCGCACGGTGCCGTCGCGGACGAAGTCGAACGTCACCGCCTCATGCCACGCCTTGTGCGCAAGAAGACGGTTCAGCGCAGGGAGATCCTCGCGAAACGCGGCCGTTACCGGGGCGCCGTCGATGGCGATGACGCGGTCGTTCGGCTCCAGCCCCGCCTTGCGCGCGGGCCCCTGCGGATCCGTGCCCGCCACAATGACGCCGTTCGTCGCCGCGAATTCGATGTCGCGCTCGAAATCCTTGAGCGGCTGCCAGTCGATGCCGAACCACGCCCAGTGGGCATCGCCGTGTTCGCGCAGGTTGGGGAGAATCTCGCTGATCGTCGTCGCGGGAATTGTAAACCCCTGCGCCCCATCCCTATTGCCGCGCGCATTGAGTCCCACGACCTCGCCGTGCGTGTCGACGAGCGGGCCTCCCGAATTGCCAGGCGAAATCGCCGCATCGGTCTGATACCAGAGCGTGTAGTCGCCCGCTCCGTCGAGGTAGCGGTCGTTGCAGGAGATGATGCCCATCGAGACCGAGCGGGCGAGCCCCCATGGCGCACCCATCGCGAGCACGACCTCGCCCACCTCCAGATGACGATCCGAAAGCTTCGCCGCCGGGAAGACGGCGCCCGCCGGCGCCTCAAGCTTCACCAGCGCGACGTCGAGATCCTTATCCGTACCGATTACCTTCGCATCATACATCGATCCGTCCGTCAGCTGACAGCGGATGCGCGTCGCGCGGTCGATCACATGGTGATTGGTGAGAAATTCGCCATCCGCCGACACGATCACACCCGAACCGGATGCCTGGATCTTCTCCAGCTTCCCCTGCATGCTGCCTTCGGAGATGACGCGCACGTAGACGAGCGAGGGGAACACGGCCCGCTTCGCCTCCGCCACCGTGTCGCGAAAATCCGCCACCGGCGCAACGCACCCTACTGCCGCCAGCAGCCCGCAGGAGATCAGAACTCTGTTGCAGAACATGCGGACATTATAGCATAATGACATGACGACGGAACGGCATTCCTTCCCGTTCCCTGTGAAAGCCCAAGCCGAGGAATGCACGGCATTTCATCATCACGGCGCTGAAGACCGACGCCTTCCGCTCCTGTGACGCGGCAAGTCATTCAAGCGTCACAAGTCCGCAATCCGCCGCCGTATCCTTAAGACCGGCGCCCCAGCGGAATTCGCCGGATTGTGCATTCTTATCCGAATCAAACAAGCTCAGATTGCAGCCGAATCGCGCCCCCTTCCCAGGCGCGAAGCCGGGTATCTCGGTCCAGGGAATATGCAAATCGTACCGCGTTTGCGTCCCCGTGCGCTGGATTTCAACCTGGTAGACGGACGAATCCTTGCACAGCTGCCCGGCCTTCGCGCCCATTGAATAGGCCTTGGGCCGGAAGACGGTCGCCGCACCCGAGCCACCGCCGGGCGATGCCGCCGAAATGTACCAGCGCAACTGCTCGGCACTCGGGCGATCATCGGGGCCTATTTGCGGAAAGATGGAGAGCGCAAGCGCATCGCCGGCGAGCGTCTCTTCTCCCGTTGCGGAAAGGACGGGCCTGGCATCCATCACATCATCCTCGACGACGACGGTGAGGCGCAGGGCTTCCTTTGTCCACGAGAAATGGGCGACTCCGCCGCCGTTCTGCGCATCAAACGAATAGCCGTTCCGCGCAAAGAGCTGGTTTTCACAAAGGAGCGGAATCGGAGAGGACTGCTTCCGGTCCTGCGCCGCAAAGGCCATGAAATCAGAACCGCGGTAAAGCGCGAGCTGAACGTTATCATAGAGAACGCGCGCACCTTGCGCCCCCTGGGCCACCGGCGTCATCGCCAGCTTCCGCGCATCGGGGCCGACCTTGAGCTTCTTCGAAAGGTATTGCCACCCCTTCGACCCCGTATCCGGAAGCGTCCAGACATGAAGCTTCATGTAATTCTTGTTCCGCCCCTTGGAATCGATTTCATCGAGGTTCGATCCTCCGCCCATTCCTTCGCCCTTCACCCATGCCGCGTAAAGATAGGTCGCCCCCGGAATGGGCAGCTCGACCTGAGATGTCTGATGCACGTAGCCTTTGCCGCGACCGACGAGTTCAAGCGCCGTATTCTTCGGCAATCCCGGAAGCGGCGCCGACACGATCCGTCCCTGCCCTTTCCATGGCGTGATCGGGTCGTCGAAAGTGCCGTTCGCGACAAAGTTCCCCCGTGCACGCGAATCGCTCACAAACAGCTGATAGGGCTTCTGAACGGCCGCAAGATTGTCCACGGATACGGCGACCGAAAGGCGCACACGGGATTCCTTCTGCCCCGTGACCTGAAACTCGAGCGCCCCGACTCGCTCCTCTCCCGCGTCCAGCGCCAGTCGGATCGTCTTCGCCGTGGCCCACGCCGGAAGCTGAGGCGTCAGGGAGAAGGTCTTCCGCTGTCCATGGAAATTCTTCAGGCGAAAGGGAATTTTCAGAACGGGAGCATCTTCCGCGACAACCTGCGGCAAGGCCGAAGGCGCATGTGAAGCCCCCAGATGAAGCGCGGCGGCGAGCTTAAGGGACGGCAGGTCTGCGCCGCGAACGATGACGGGCATATCGCCGGTCAAGACGGTACCATCGGCCGACTTGGTCACGTTGCCCTGAAAGTCGACTACGGTTACGCCTTGCGGCGCCGGGAGTCGAACGGCGACCTTCTCACGATTCGGCGTGGACAGGAACAGAACGGCCCGATCTTCCTTCTCAAACAGATGGGCGACCGTCTCGCCGAGGTAGAACTTCGCGAGCGGCTTCGCATAGGCGAGTTCATTCTGCACGACGGCGAGCGTCGCCGCACACGGACGCGGGGAAACCGGGTCAAGCAGATAGCTCCAATTGCCACACGCATCGGCCTGTCCGCCAAAATAACAGATAAACTGCGCGCCCGCACAGAGTTCATCGGGCCAGCGCGTCATCACATGGTGACACTGTTTAAGCGATGCCTCAAAGGCCATCTCCGGCGGATAGTTCCAGATGGACATACCGCTCGCGCTTTCATTGTCACAGACGCGCACCGTCGAGAAGCCCCGAGCGGCGAGATCGTCCTTAGCCTCCATCACGCTCTCGTAATTGCCGTAATGGACAGGCAGGAAATCGACATACTTCGCGACCCCTGCATTCAGCAGGTCCACGCGAAAGCTATGGGGCCAGAGTCCCCCCGCAAGCTGGCAAAGGACACGGGGGTCAGTCCTCTTCACCCGCTCATGACCGACACGGCAAATATCCACATACGTCGCCACGGGATCGGCGCAGGCGCGCCCGGGGACGATCTCATTGAGGAACTCAAAGCCCCAGAGCTTCCCCTGATAACGTCTGACGAGAGACTCAACGGTATCGCCCCATGCGGTCAGATCAAAGGGCGCGGGCTCGAATTCGCCTGTTCTCCCCATTCCGGCGGGCAACGCCCAGGCGGGCGGAGCATTAAGCATGATCCACGGCCTAAGGCCAGCTGCCGCGTTCGCGCCTATTGCACAATCCAGAGACTTCAGATGCCACTTCTCACGGGCGGGCTGAATGGACTTCCAGCTCACGAAGTGACGCGCGTAGGTAAAGCCCAGGCTCGCGGCGAGGACGGAGAGTTCTTCATCATCGACATGCGTGACGCCAAAGGGAGTATCCACCCCATCCCTCCGCTCAAAGTGTGGGATCCTCCCGAAATAGCAAAATTCCTCCACCTGTCGGCCATCCTGAAAGTTCGGCACGGTCAGCGTCAGGGAAAAGACGCCGCGCTTTTCAAGCTCAGGGAAGGTGAGCCGCTGAACGCGCCGTGAAGGATAGAGCTTCACGTCCTTCTCAAGTACGATCCGATTGAATACATCGCGGACAACGGCCTTCCCGACAAAGGTCCCCGCAACGCACTTCTCGCTCCACAGGAGATGAATGGCGGGCGTCTCATCATAGGCGAAGAGTCCGCCACGGCTATCCGGCACAAGACGGAACGTCTCATTCGCCGGCACGATTCGCAGGGTGCCGCCACGCCAATCCCAAGGCCAATCCGTGCCGTCGGGCTGCTTGAACTTGCACAAGAAGAAGCACATGTTATAACGATAGGACTTCCCAAGCCTAAAACGAAATTCCGCCACATGCTCGCCGGGGTCAACCTTCTGCTCCTGCGTGAACATCGACCCTCCGTAGGAGACATGGTGGCGTGTTTTATTGATCTTGCCATCGGGATTGTCAATCCACGGACCCAACGGCGTAACGGAAAGACGCGTCTGCTTGGGCCCCCACGTATCAGACGGATCGAGATAATAATGGACGGAGAGCACGAACTCATCACCGACTTTAACCGGCGGCGGCACATCTTCTATCCAGATATAGCTCTTTTTGAATGTCACCGAAGTCGGACGATCGAGATAAGCGGGAGGCGGAGGCAGCTGCACTTCACAATGTGCCTCCGCCGTCCGTTGATTCCAATCGCTCTTCGGCGCAAGAAAAGCACGTGCATCAAAGCGCACACAGTCTTCGGCGATTTTCTTCGGATGGAAATTAAACGTATACGTCTTCCCGGGTTCGGCTTTCTTGCCCGGTTGCCACGCCGCAAAGCCACCGTAGCCTCCCGCGCGAAACCAATCGAGATACGTCGTCACTTCCGCCTGCGGAGGAATTTCCGCATTCTTCTTGATGTTCACCTTGACGGTAAACCCCTTACCCGTCGCCGGATCCCATTGCCTGGGATACTCAATGGTGGCCCACGGTGCCTCGACGACAACAAGCGCATCAGCCTTGATTTCAGCGCGAAGCCCTGCAACCAGCGCTACTACACCAACGAAAATAAATTTTCCCATGCGATGATTATAGCACAACCCTGCTTGGCATGCCATAATCAAATCAGCAATACAACATCATCCTTTCCGCAAAAAAGGGACGCGCCTCCCGGTGAGGGGAGGCGCGGGGAAAAA
>JBJEWD010000013.1:0-16289 GCA_051884875.1 Kiritimatiellia bacterium | reverse complement strand
TCCGTTCGTCGCATTTGCGAGAACTGCCGCATCATTCGCCGCAAGGGCGTGGTGCGCGTGATCTGCACTAACCCGCGCCATAAGCAGCGTCAGGGCTAAGAAAGACAAAGAGGTAGAACATACTATGCCTAGAATGATGGGTGTGGATATCCCGGGCAAGAAGCACATTCGCATTGCCCTGCGCTATATCCATGGTATCGGGCCAAAACGCGCTGATGACGTTTTGGCGGCTTGCAAAGTCGATCCGCTGAAGAAGGCGGACGATGTCACACAGGATGAGATTCACGCGCTCACGACGTACATTCAGGATCATTTCCGCGTCGAGGGCGATCTCCGTCGTGAGGTCTCGCAGAACATCCGCCGTCTGATTCAGATCGGGTCCTACCGCGGTAACCGTCACAAGAAGGGGCTGCCCGTTCGCGGTCAGCGCACGAAGACGAACGCTCGCACCCGCAAGGGCGGCAAGCGCGTCTCCATCGCGATGCCCAAGCAGGCTGGTCGCTAAGGGAGTGATTTAAAATGGCAGAAGAAATCAAGAATAACGCCGCTCCGTCCGCCGAGGGTGAGGTTGCCGCCAAGAAGCGCACCGGCAAGTCCATTCCGGCCGGCATCGCCTTTATCCGCAGCACGTTCAACAACACCCAGGTCTCAATCGCCGATGCGCGTGGCGGTGTGATTTCCTGGAGTTCGGCCGGCAAGGCGGGCTTCAAGGGTTCGCGCAAGTCCACCGCGTTTGCCGCGACCATGGTCGCCCAGGATGCCGCCCGTGCGGCGGTCGCCAAGGGCATGCACGAGTGCGAGGTTCGCATGCAGGGCGCGGGTGCCGGCCGCGAGAGCGCGGTTCGCGCGATTCAGGCCGCGGGCATCCGGGTTACTCAGATCACTGATACGACGCCCGTTCCGCACAACGGCTGCCGTGCACGTAAGCGTAGGAGGGTCTAATCCATGGGTCACTTCACTGGTCCGCGCTGCAAGATTGCGCGTCGTTTCAAGGAGCCGGTTTTCGGCAATGAGGGCAAGACGCTCGAGCGTCGTCCCAACCCGCCGGGGCAGCATGGTGCGAACAAGCGTCGCAAGGTGTCCGAATACGGCCAGCAGCTCGCGATGAAGCAGAAGGCCAAGGCCATCTACGGTATGCGTGAGAAGCAGTTCCGTCTGTTCTTCGAGCGCGCGAAAGTGTCCGAGGGCTTCACCAAGGGTGATGCGTTCCTCGCGCTCTGCGAGTGCCGTCTCGACAACGTCTGCTATCGTCTCGGGTTCTCCCCGACGCGTCCGGGCGCCCGTCAGCTCGTCACCCACCGCCACGTCACCGTGAACGGCAAGGTCTGCAACGTTCCGAGCTACATCGTCCGTCCGGGTGACGTGGTCTCGATCCGCGAGAAGGATCGCGATATGATCGCCGTCGTCGACAGCCTTAAGAATCCCCGTTCCGCCCAGATGCCCTGGCTCAGCTGGGATGGTGCGGCGATGCAGGGTACGCTCGTGAGCGTTCCGCTGCGCGCGGAGATCCCGGAGAACATCGACGTTCAGCCGATCGTCGAATTCTTCTCCCGCTGAGCGCTGAAGACCACCCATTGTATCAACCACTTTAGGAGATAAACAATGCCTATCCGTTTGAGCCGTTTCGAAATGCCGAAGGGCGTCCAGAAAGACGAGTCCACCGCGACTGCGACTTACTGCCGCTTTACCGCCGAGCCTTTCGAGATCGGTTATGCGCGGACGATCGGCAACTCGCTTCGTCGTGTCCTTCTTTCCTCGATCGAAGGCGCGGCGATTTCGTCCGTGAAGATTCGCGGCGTGAACCACGAGTTCTCGACCATCAGGGGCTGCAAGGAGGATGTAACCGACATCATCCTCAATCTCAAGCGTGTTCTCCTCAAGACCTTCACTCGCGAACCCCAGACGATCATGCTCAAGGCCAAGGGGCCTTGTGTGGTGACGGCCGAGATGTTCGCCGAGGCCAACAACGTCACGGTGCTCAATCCCCGCCAGGAGATCTGCACGCTCGACGTCGACGGCGAACTCGACATGGAATGCGATGTGCGCACCGGCCGCGGCTTCTGCCTCGCCGAGGGCAACAAGAAGCCGGATCAGGAGATTGGCCGAATCGCCGTCGATTCGATCTTCTCGCCCGTCACGCGCGTCAACTTCCTTGTCGAGAACACCCGTGTGGGCCAGCGTACCGACTACGAGAAGCTCGTGTTCGACGTCTGGACCGATGGCCGCATCGACCCCGAGGAGGCCCTGAAGACCGCGGCTGCGGTTCTTCGCCGCCACCTTGACGTGTTCGTGGACTATGCCGGTGAGGAAAGCCTTGAGTTCGAGGATGCCGAGAAGAAGGAAGCCGACGAGCGTGAACGTCTTCGCAAGCTCCTCAATATGTCCGTCAACGAGATCGAACTCAGCGTGCGTGCGGCGAACTGCCTCAACAATGCGAACATCTCAACGGTCGGCGAGTTGGCTTCGAAGACCGAAGCCGATATGCTCAAGTACCGCAACTTCGGCAAGAAGTCGCTTACCGAAATCAAGGCGAAGCTCGTGCAGCTCGGTCTCTCGCTCGGCTACAAGTTCGATGCGGACCTGCTCGCCAGCAACAAGTAAGATTGATTGGAGTTTAGAAAATGCGTCATCAGAGAGTCATGAAGAAGTTCGGGCGCTCCATGGAGCATCGTAAGATGCTCATGAAGAGCCTGGTCACCAACCTCATTCTCGCGGAGTCGATCAAGACGACCCTGCCGAAGGCCAAGCAGGCGCGCAAGGACGCCGACAAGATGGTCACGATCGCCAAGAAGGGCGATCTTGCCGCGCGTCGTCTCGCCTCCAGCCGCCTTCTGCAGCCGAAGGCCGTCCAGAAGCTCTTCGCGGAGATCGCCCCTGCGATGAAGGATCGCCAGGGCGGTTACACCCGCATCGTCAAGCTCGGCACCCGCAAGGGCGACGCGGCTGAGATGTGCATCCTGCAGTGGGTCACGGCCGGCGAGGCCGTCGCTCCTGCGGCGGAAGAGCCGGCGAAGGAGGTGAAGTGATATGGCAATCGTACTGAAGCTCAAGAAGGGCGAGTCGGTCGAGCGCGGTCTCAAGCGCATGAAGAAGATCCTCGACAAGGAGGGCCTCCTCAAGACGATCCGCGACCAGCGCTACTTTGAGAAGCCGTGCGTCAAGGCGCGCAAGAAATCGCAGCGCGCCCGCATCCGCAACCGCTCGCGTCGCGGGCGTATGGAGCTCAACTGACGCGCGGGTTCTCCTGACCTGCGGAAACGGAAGCCGTGCCTTCGGGCGCGGCTTCCGTTTTTTGCGTTCCCGGCCATCATCCCGGATGAAGGGCCGTCATCGCGTCTAGAAATAAACGAACTTTACATTCGCCTTCTACGGCTTGTGATGAGGACGTTTCAGGCTGCGACCGACCTGTTTTCCGGATTTCAGCGGTGGTGAAGCCGTTTGCGGGTAATCGGCCAGGTCAGTAAGAGGAAGGCGTGGAGGAAAAATGGTTCCGCAAGGTCATTTGATGAGCAGTCTCCGATTTTCCGCAAACTGCACCCGCAAAATCCATGGAAGACAAATCATTGGTTCTTTTGATATAATCCCTAGTTGGCGGAATGGTTCCGCCTCTAACCAACAGAAAGGAGAGGAACATGAAATTCTACAAATGCGAGAAATGCGGCAAAGTGATCGCCATCGTACAAGCGACATCTGTTCCTACGGTATGTTGCGGCGAGGCGATGAAGGAACTGGTCGCCGGCGCAAGCGATGGCGCCATCGAAAAACACGTGCCGGTGGCGAAAACGCTGCCCGGCAAGCTCGTGGTCGAGATCGGCTCGTCGCCGCACCCGATGGTTGACGCCCATTTTATCGAATGGGTGGCGATTGAAACCGCCAGAGGCAACCAGAGGGTCGTGCTCACGAGCAAAGATCGGCCCGCCGCGGAGTTCGCGCTGCTTGAAGGCGATCGTCCCAAGACCGTGTATGCCTACTGCAATCTGCACGGACTGTGGAAGACCGACTTGTAGCCCCCTCCTGCGGGACTTCCCGCCCCGCTCCGCGAGCGGATTTCAAAGTGCCGCACGGCGGACAGGAAATTTCGCCACGGGCGGCGCGGGAAGCTTCGCGCAAGTGGCGCGGCGCGCCGGAAAATCGAATAACACCGACAGGCAAATCAAGGAGGAATGGCAATGGATACGAAAGCCATGTTTAAAATAGGATACGGACTCTATGTGCTCACGGCTGCGGAAAACGGCAAGGACAACGGGTGCATCGTCAATACATTTCAGCAGGTTACCAGCGATCCGCTGCGCGTGAGCGTGTGCGTCAACAAGGCGAACTATACCTGCGGCATGATCGAGCGCACGGGCGTGTTCAACGTGTCCGTCATCGACGAGTCGGCCTCGTTCCAGCTCTTCCGGCATTTCGGCTTCCAGAGCGGTCGGGACGTCGACAAGTTCGCCGCCGATTTTGATGCGCCCCGTTGCGCCAACGGAGTGCGCGCCGTCAACTGGAGCACGAATGCCGTCATCTGCGCCAAGGTCGTGCAGAAGGTCGATCTCGGCACGCACCTGATGTTCATCGCCGACGTAACCGACGCGGTGGTGAAATCGACGCGGGAGACGGCCACCTATTCGTACTACCAGCGCGTCATCAAGCCCAAGCCGGACCAGACGTCGGCCAAGAAGGGCTGGCGTTGCCTGATCTGCGGCTATTTCTATGAGGGTGAGACGCTTCCCGCCGATTTCATCTGCCCGCTGTGCAAGCATCCGGCCAGCGATTTCGAGCGGGTGCAGTAGCATCGCTCTTCGCGTCCGGTCTGCCCGTTTCCGGGCCCTTCGCGACGAGGGTGACCCGGAGTTGTTGGCCGGCAAGGGCGCGCAGGCGATCGAATAGGCCTTCGGGCATCGGGCGGCGGAACCGGTCGCGCTATTTCTCCCGTCGCCTGACGATCGCCTTGAAGAACCGGAGCCCGTCGGTGTGGGTGATTTCCGCCCAGTCGGGAGTCGGCGCAAGGGAGGTGGCACCCATAAATGCCTTTTCATATCCGGGAAGCAGCGTATTGCCGTCGATCGACGTGGCCAGCGTCACCTTGCCGTCTTTGTCGACGGCGATGTTCAGGTAGAACAAATCCTTTGCCGTGACGGCAACCGGGTCGAAACCGAGCACGATGTTGCCGGCGAGAGTCAACCCGTTGGCTTGCACCGTCGCGGCGATTTCGGCGTCGCTTTTCCCGGCCATCTCCGGCAATTCGCGCATCGCGCCGGTGATCGCCCCGGCGGGAATCACCACGGTTCCGTCGTCTTTGCCGACGGTGTGGACGCACGGATCGACCGCTGCGGACGGAAACGCTTCGAGCAAGGCGGCGTATTGGGCCGGCGGCAGTTCGGCGTCGTCGTAGGCGAGCATTCTGAGCACGGCAAAGCCGTCGCCGAGCTCCAGGGCAAGTCCGGTCGTGCCGCTCAATACCGAGCCGACCTGAAAGCCGTCGCCGGCGACGGCGGCGAAAGCGCTGTTGGTGTGCGCCGCGCGCGCGTCGATTTGCAGCGAGGCACCGGCTTTTTCGTCGAAGCGGACGGTGAAAAGATGGTAGCCTGCGGCCGTGCCCGCGTCGATTTCCTGCGCGATTTCGGTTGTCGCGCCCGCTACCTGCACGAGCTTGAAGTGGGCGTTTTCGTCCTTGACCAACGCCGTCTTCTGTCCGTTCCTGCCGCCCATGCACCAGAGCACCGCCAGTTTGCCGGCCGACGCCGTCACCATGTCCGCCGAGCCGTAGGTGACGAACGTGTAGGCGCTTTTCGCCGCAGCGGAACTTTTCCACGGGTGCCACTTGTCCGCATTGAGATTGCTGTCGTGATAGACGACCATGGCCTCGGCGATGACGCCGTCGGGACCGGTCACCGTCCGGGCGGAACCGACGTTTTCGCCGTCCCAGGCGGTGAACCAGCCGGACGGATCCGACCCCGGCGTCCAGTCGAAGCTGGCCGCCACCTCCTTCTCGACGGGTTCCTCCGTTCCGGGGTCGGCGACGGTAGCGTAGAGCAGCGTCGATTTGCCGTTTTTGAGATAGGCGGCGTACTCGTCGTCGGCCTCGATGTTGTCGAGAATCACGCAGCCCTGCCAGGCAAGCTCGTCGGTGAATCCGAAAGTGAAACTGTCTTCGTACGAGGGCGCCGTGTTTCTGAAAATAACCGTGCCCATGCCGGCGACCTTCCGCGGCGAGGCGGCGGAAAGCGTATTCGTCGTGCCGGGCGGCACGACGAGGGCGTTTTGCACCACCCCGATGAGGTATTCTTCGTCGTCGAGCGAATTCTCCGAAGCCGAGAGCACGATTTCCTTCAGCGCGTGCTGGTCGTCGGCGTCGACGGCGTCGAGCGTCAGAATCATCTGCGATTTGCGTTTCACGTCCGCCGACGTGCTCATCGTCAACAGAAACCAACCCTCGCCGAGCGGCTTCGAGTCGACCGAGGGGATGTAGCTGCGGTGGCTGCACCGGGTGGCAAGTCCCGTCACGCTCGAACTCGTCTGCACGAGCAGCACGATGCCGCCGGGTTCGACGGGGCGCACCAGTTCGTCGGCGAAGGGGTTCGCGAAAGTCGCGATGCGTTCGATCGCGGGCGCGGGCGGGAGCGTCTCGACGATTTCCACCCCGGCCGATTCGCTAGCGATCGCGCCGGCGACGATCGGCGTTACGACGAAGCGGTGGAAGCCCGCGGCGCGTCCGGCAAGTTCCGCGCTCCGCGCCGATTTCGCGAGCGTGCTTTCGCTCGTCGCCGGCAGGCGCACGCCCGCCAGCGCGAAGCGCGAACAGGCGATGTATTCCCCGCCGTTGCCGTTGTCGGCGTTGTTCGGCCCGCGCACGGTCCGGAGCCGGAATTCCGCCGCCTGCCCCGCGAAGGCGGCGAGCGACGGCGTGACGGTGACGTCGAGCCGACCGGCCTCGACCACGTTCCCGCTCTTGTCGGTCGTGTCTTCCTTGGTCGAAAGCTCCACGTCGGCGATCTCGCGCCAGTCGCCGCCGTTCGCGCGCGCTTCGAGCGCGAGGCGGATGTCGCGCGTGTAGTAGCTCGACACTTCGACCGCGAGCGTCGAATCCTTTTCGATGCCGTAGAGCGTGCCGAGCGGATAGTAGCCTTCGCGGTCGATGGCGATTGATAGCGACATCTTCTCGTCGACGTCTCCGAGCGTTTCGGTCAAGGTCGTGTCGCTGAGCGTAAAACCTTCCACCGCGTCGGCGTGGATAGCGGGCAGGTGCCAGCCGATCGCGCCGTCGGCCGTCGCGAAACGTCCGGGCGGATCGATCTGCACGGTTTTCTTCGGCGCCAGGCCCGCCCACCATTCGATCACGCCGCGCGCGGTGCCGCCGCCGAGCGGCGCGATCGCGTACCGCGCGCCGTTCCAGCTCAGGGCGTACCAGGCGGTGGTTTCGTCCGCCCAGCCGTAGTTGACGTGCACCTCGTGCGTTTTCCCGTCGAGGCGGTAGCCGTCGACCACGACCTGATGGCCGCCGTCGCCCTCGAATTCGACCGTCATCTGCACCGGGCGGCCTGCTTCGATTTCGGCGATCAGCGAATTGAGCGATTGCTCGTCGTAGGGATCGAGCGCGTGGCCTTTTTCGTACCAGCACGAAGCGTGGTCGGCGGTGAAGTGGTAGTCGGTGTTGCCGCTGCCCGAATCGAACATCATCCGCGAAAGCGCGTCGATCCAAAGGACGAAGCGCGAGGTCTGGTAGGCCTCGGGGAGCGTGCGCGCACCCCAGTCGTCGGCCATTTGGGCGTAGTCGAAGGGAAGATGCCCGTCGATCGCGAGCTCGACCGTCGCGATCTGGTCTTCCTTGACCTGCACCGTCCCTTCGGTTATGCCGTAGGTGTAGCGTGGCCACTGGTAGTAGTGGAACATCTGCGCCATGGCCGTGCCCACGCAACCGCACGGCGCGCGGGCGCCGCCGACGACGGGGGAGAACTGGTTGAAATCGTCCTCCTGCCGCCAGACCTCGGACATCAGCGGCCCGACGGCGGCCGCGGCCCAGGGCAGTTCACTGCAAAGTGCGCACAAAAACACAACTCGTTTCATTGTTCCCCTCCCGTGTTGATGGCTGCCGCCCGTTGACGGCGATGGGCCGGCGCTCAGCGCCCGTCTGTCTGGTGTCGGGCGACGTTCAGCCGGTCGATGTCGGGCATCCAGCCGTCGGGATTGCTCAGGCTCACCCGGTGCGAACCGGCCGTCAGGCGGGTCTGGACGCGGATAGCGCCGACCGCCCCGCCGGTTGCCTTGGCATCGAGCCGCCGCGGCGGTTGGTCGTCGACGGCGAGCAGCATCTGGCGGTCGTCGGACGCGACGAACGCGATTTCAAGATCGTATTCGCCTTCGGCCGATACGGTCACTTCCGGCCAAACCAGCTCGTTGCCGGGCCGGTTGCCGAGGTAGCGCACGATCGTGCCGCCCGAGGCGATCGCCGACGGCGCGGGGTGGGCGGTGCCGGCCTTGGCGGCGTCGGTCAGTTCCTGATAGGCCGGCAGAAAGGCGTCTTCGGCCTCGTAGACGCGCCGGTCGAGGCGGTGTTCGGCGTCGAAACGGTAGAACTTGCCGCCATGGGCCGGAACGCGGACGGTCAGCGTGCCTTCGAACGGACCGGGATCGGCGCGCTCGACGAGGTCGAAGGCGCGCAGCTTCCCGCCGAGATCGAGGTCTTCGCCGCGCACGACGAACGCGTGGTCGGTGTCGTCGGCGTTGTAGAGCGCCACGTAGCGCGCGGTGCCGTGCCGGCGGTCGGCGTCCTTGACGAGAATGTAGGTTTCGCCCTGGCGCGCGGCCACGTAGGCCTGCAGCCCGAGGTCGTTCTGGCTCATCCCCAGCAGGTAGGGGTTGGTCGCGAGCGCAAGCGTTTCTGGCGCGATGTTGCGCACGTCCGAACCGATCAGCAGCGGCGATGAGAGCATGCACCACATTCCGAAGTGGCAGACTTCCTCGTCGGCGGTCAGGCCCGTGTCGCCGTGGGCGGTGAATTCGGTGACGGTTTTGCCGATTCGCTGGCCGATTTCGAGCATGTCCATGTCGTTGTAGTGGCCGGGCTTGGCATAGGCGCCGAGATAGAGGTTTTCGGCGATGATCGCGCGCACCGATTTCCAGTTCGCGCGGATGTCGCCGGTCGTCCGCCACGATTCGGCGATGTCGGCCGCCCATACCCCGGGGAACGCCCAGCGGCAGATGTTGAAGCGCACGCCTTGGCGTTTGCACGCGCGCAGCGCGGCGGCGATTTCGGTGTAGCGCGCCTTTTCGTCGAGCTTCAGCTTCGCGCCGCCGCAGTAGTCGACCTTGATGAAATCAAAGCCGAGCGAATCGAAGTGCAAATCGAAATCCTGGCGGTCGTGCCCGTAGAGTCCGGAGCCTTTGCCGGCGGGATCGTTGCTCCACATGCTGCCGCAGGTGTCGGATCCGGCGTCGGAATAGATGCCGGCCTTGAGGCCGAGCGCGTGGATGCCGTCCACGACCGGCCGCATGCCGTTCGGGAAGCGCTGCGGATGAAAGCGCAGCGTGCCGTCGGGATTGCGCCCGTAAAAGAAGCCGTCGTCGATATTGACGTATTCGTAGCCGGCCTGTTTGAGTCCGTTCGTCGCCATCGCCCGGGCGGTTTCGAGAATGATCGCCTCGCTGATGTTGACGCCGAAGGTGTTCCAGCTCGACCATCCCATCAGCGGCCGCATGGTTTCGCCCTTGGGCGGCAGCTGGCCGAGTTCGAGCAGCCGCAGCGCGCGTTTTTCGGCTTCGGCCCGGGTGGTGGCGCCAAGCCGGCTTTCGTTGATGTAGGCCTTCGCGCCATCCGCGGCGATGCGGATTTGCTGCGTGCATTTCGGACAGTCGCGGTATTCGATTCGCGAATCCTGGGCCGAGGCGGCGGTGGCCAAGGCGGCGGCGATAAGGCAGGGGTGGAGTCGGTTCATGGTCGTTTGTCTTGTTTCCCTTGTTCCTGGAAAAGCCGGGGTTTACGAGGCGGCGAGTTTCATACTCACCTATTATAGCAAAACGGCGGCGAGAAGCGGAGTACTCAAACGGGTAGGATGCGAACGCCGGCGAGGAGATTCCTTTGGCGGTTGGACGATACGCTCAGCCCCCCACCAATCGCCAGTTCTTCGCGGCACCAGAAACTCCGCTTTCCTTCGTCGGCATCCGGGTCAAGGCGAACGCGTTCGAAGGCTATATGGCAACGGACGCCCGCCATCATCTGCTGATTTATCTCGCGGCCCGACGCGGGCGTTCGCTTGGCAGTCGTGCAATGTGGCGGCGGGGTTGTGCACGGCAGAGTTGTGTTTTGAGATTGCGCCCGTATGCCGGTTAATGCAATTCTAATGCGGTTCTAATGCAAATCTAACATTGCCATGGGATAATATCCCCCGAAAGGAGTCTATTGACCATGAATGGCGAAGTTGTATTTGAAGATCGCGAATTGAGCTGGCTGAAGTTCAACGAGCGCGTGTTGGACGAATCGGCGAGGAAAGACGTTCCGTTTTGCGAGAGGCTGCTGTTCTTCCATATTTTCCAGACCAATCTCGACGAGTTCTTCAAGGTTCGGGTAGGTTCGCTCATCGACCGGATGGAGTATTGCCCGGAATTGCGCGCCCAATTGGCGGCCGTTCGCGCCAAAGTGCAGCAGCTGAACGCGAAACGCACGGCGATCTGGCGCGAATTGACGGCGGAGCTGGCCGGGCAGAAGGTTTTCGTCAAGGGCATCGCCGAGTGGACGAAGGAGGATCGGCGCGAGGCGGCCAAGGCCTTCGGCTCCCGGCTCGAGCCGGTGATTTCCACCTCGATCATCGGCAAGCACCGAACCTCGCCGTTCATCCGCGACAAGCAAACGTATTTCGCGCTGCGGATCGTGCGCAAGAACGGCCGCGACGCGAGAATCCGCCTGGGACTGGTGGCGTGCTGCCTGCCGCAGGCCAGTTCCCTGATTCCGCTGGTGGGGGAAAACCGTTTCGCCACCGTCGAGGACGCGATACGCGCGAACGTGAAGGAAATGTTCGGCGACTGGACGATCAAGGAACTTGTCCTTTTCCGGGTGACGCGCAGCGCCGACATAAACCCCGACAGCGAATACGACGACGAGGAAGACTACCGCGAGTTCATGGCGCGGCTGATGAAGAAACGGCGGCGGCTCAACGCCGTCCGCCTCGAAGTCGAGCCGGGCATTTCCAAATCGCTTCTGAAAATGCTCGTTGCGCTCGTCGGAATAGACGCGGAGGGGGTTTGCGAGGTTGCCCATCCCTTCGATTTCGCCTTCATCGACGAACTGCGCGACATCCTGCGGAACCGGACGGAGCTGTTCTACCCCAAATTCTCACCCGCCAAAGACCGCGTGTTCGACCGCGGCGGCGACATCTTCGGGCAAATACGCGAGAAAGACCGGCTGCTGGCCTACCCGTACGATTCGATGCAGCCGTTTCTGATGATGCTGCACGCGGCGGCGGAGGATCCTGACGTCATCGCCGTGAGAATGACGCTGTACCGCGTCGCCCGGCACAGTCAGGTCGTCGAAGCGCTGGTCGAAGCGGCGGAAAACGGCAAGGAAGTGCAGGTGCTGGTGGAATTGAAGGCGCGCTTCGACGAAGAGAACAACATCGAATGGTCGCGACAGCTCGAGCGGGCCGGCTGTCAGGTGATTTACGGGCTCGACGGCTATAAAGTCCATTCCAAGCTCTGCCAGATAATCCGCAAGGAAGGGAACGTCCTGCGCCAATATACGCAGATCGGCACCGGGAACTACAACGAGAAGACCTCGCGCCTCTATACCGATTTCGCGCTCTTCACGACCAATGCCGCGATCGGGCACGATGCGGCGCTCGTCTTCCGGGCGTTGGCGCTCGGCAAGGTTCCGGACGCGATGAAAACCCTGCTGGTTTCGCCCAACGGCCTGCGGAACCGGGTCGTCGAGCTGATCGACGGGCAGATGCAGCTCGCCCAACGCGGCCGGCGGGCCTATATCGGGCTGAAGATGAACGCGATCACCGACAAGGTGCTGATCGCCAAGCTCTACGAAGCCTCGCGCGCGGGCGTGAAGATCGAGCTGATCGTGCGCGGGATCTGTTCGCTCGTTCCGCAGGTTCGGGGTCTGAGCGAGAACATCCGGGTGGTGAGCGTCGTGGGCAGATTCCTCGAACATTCGCGCGTGTACATCTTTGGCGCCGGAGGCAACAGCGCCGTGTACATCGCCAGCGCCGATTTCATGACGCGCAACACCGTCCGCCGCGTCGAGATCGCCGCGCCGGTTCTGGACAAAGCGGTGAAAACGCAGATCCTCGACGGCTTCCGGCTCATGCTGCGCGACAATTGCCAGGCGCACGAACTCGGCCCCGATTCGGTCTATCGCCGCCGGACCGTCCAGGAAGGCGAAAAGCCGCTCCGTTCCCAGGACGAGTTCTGCAGGCTCTACGCGAAAGGTGCCGCGAAATGAACATCGCCATCGTCGACATCGGCTCGAACACCATCAGGATGAACGTGTATGCGACGAAGCGGGATGGACGATGCGAGCCGATCGTTTCGCGCAAGATCATGGCGGGCATCGCCTGCTACGTGTCGAAGAAAAAGGTGATGGGCGAAGACGGCATCAGATGCCTGTGCGCGGCGCTTTTGGACATCAAGGCGGCGATGGGCCATTTCCGAATCGGCAAAGTCGCCGTTTTCGCCACGGCCTCGCTGCGCAACACCGTCAATTCCGCCGCGATTCTCTCGCGCATTGCCGCGGCCACCGGCTGGAGGGTCGACGTGCTGTCGGGGGAGGACGAGGCGCGGCTCGGGTTCGCCGGCGTCAGGGGCAATATCCAGACCCGCCGCGGAATTCTGGTCGATATCGGCGGCGGGTCGACCGAAGCGACGGTTTTCGACGGCGACGAAATCGCCAGCGCGCAGTCGTTCACCATCGGCTCGCTCAACCTCTACAAAAGGTGCGTGGAAAGCGATATCCTGCCCAGCCAGGCGCAACGCAAGAAAATGGCCAGGGAAATCGGCGCGACCATCAACCGCTCGACGCTCCGCATCGAAGAGAAGGGCGCGGCGATCGTCGGCATCGGCGGCACGTCCCGGGCGATCTTGAAACTGGCGCGGAATCTTTCCGGCGGCAAGGATGCGTCCGATTCCATTCCGGCGGAGCGCTTTTACGATTTGGCCGAACTGGTTTTTTCGCGGAACCGCAAGGCCGTGGATCTCATCGTCCGCACGTGCGCGTCGCGGGCCCATACCATAATTCCCGGCATGATGATAATGTCGGCCATATTCGATTTGGCGAAAGCCAGTCGGCTCGAGGTTTGCCAAACCGGCATCCGCGAAGGCTACCTGGCCGCGCTGATGCGCCGTGCGCGTTGAGATGGTTCGCTATGACTTCGATTGGATAACTCGCTTTGGTGCTGCTATCCCGCTGCGCGCAGAAGCGAGCCGGTGATATTTGAAATTCGCTCCGCAGCCGGTATCCTTGGAGTTTGTCGAGCCGAAGGGCTTTAGCGAGGGTCGGACGCAAGTACTGCTTGTTCGGCATCGAGCCTCTTGCCCTGGAATATCCCTTTGTTTTAACCCGTAGAATCGAACGCTACCAATAGAATTGCCGGAATATCCCCTGGTTTTGACCCCAAACCCGACCGCATTCAACAGAACTAGGGGTGCGCTCGTCATTTTTTCTGTGGACAGATGCTTTCGGCACCATTTTACTGGATAGGGATATTCCAGAGAGCGGGATGCGCGCCAATTTGCTACAATACGCGGTATGAGAGCTCTGCGCAACTTCAAGCCTGATCGTTGCCGCCGCCTGGTTAGCTGGATCGCCGATCGTGCGTTCTTGCTTGCGGACGAGGAAGCATCGTCTCGCGGCCAAGGGAAGAAGGGGCGTCTTGTGAGCTGTTCCACCACTCTTACTCCACCATTGGGGTCAGACTCCGAAGGCCCTTCTATGTGGAATTATCTGGGCAGCGATCTGAAGCAGTCCCTCACATATCCTAATGGCCTTACTGCCACTTGGCAATACGATGCCAATAACCAATTGCTTCAGGTCTGTAACGCCTTTCCGACCAATGTCATATCGCAGTACGACTACACTTATGATGCGGCGGGATGCCGTGTGCAGATTGCGCGTTCGGGATCCGCAATGTCTGAACCTCGCATCGACTGCTACGGCTACAATGAGAGGTGTGAGCTCGTATCCGGTACGAAAGACACGGCGTCCACGAACTTGACGGAGTACGCCTACCAGTACGACGACATAGGCAACCGCCTGTCGTCGCTTGACCTCGGAACAAACAGAACCTATACAGCCAATGCCCTCAACCAGTACACGAACATCGTGGAAGGCGGAGGCGGATTCTTCCCCCAGTTCGACGACGACGGCAACCAGACTCTCATCCAAACCGCTACCGGTACTTGGTCGGTAACCTACAACGGCGAGAACCGGCCAGTCCTGTGGACTTGCGGAGCGACAAACATTGTGATGTCCTTCGACCGGATGGGGCGGCGCGTCGAATACGTCGAGACGGTGAACTCCGTCACCAACACTAACCACCGCTTCGTATACAACGAGTATGTCTGCATCCAGCGTCTGAACGGAGCGGCGAATAACTCTATAGACCTTGTGTTTGGCTGGGATCCGTCGGAGCCTGTCGCGACCCGCCCGCTCGTTCTCCAGAAGTGTGGGGAGTACAACCTCTTCTACACCCACGACGGGAACAAGAATGTGTCGGAGCTCGTATTCTTCCAGCAGGCGAACGGAATCGCGGCGCACTACGAGTACGCCCCCTTCGGCGCGGTCACTGCGGCAACGCGTAGCACGCCAGTGACGGCCTATGACTCCCGCGAGTACAATCCGTTTAGGTTCTCGGCGGAGTATGCCGATGATGTGATTGGGCTTTTGTATTATAATTATCGCCACTACAATTCCATGGACGGACGATGGGCAACACGAGATCCTATTACGAATATCCTTTCGCAAAACGTGACAAATAATAGTTCGTCGGTTGGTTATAATACAATTTCTCATGATTTGTATTGTTTTGTGGACAATAATTCTATTTTCTCGTACGATTTACTTGGCTTGCTTCGAGACTGCGATTCGGAGCACAACGAGTGCTTTAATAGATGCTGGAACTCCATACCTCCATGGCCAATCAGAAAAGGAGATGGAGGGCATTATGCGTTTTGCACAACCAAATGCCTTAAAGAATATATGGATTGTGTAACGGATAATGCAGTTGAAAGGGTTTCTAAAATGGTTTGTGAATGCATTTCAATAACTACTCGCTGGATAGAAGAAAACAAGTGGGCTGTTGGAACGCTTGTGGTGGTGGGAGGTGTTATATATGTAGTATCAACGAGTGGTACAGGCGCGTTGGTGTTGTTACCGCTTCTATGAAAAAAGGAGGTGTTAAATGAATTTGGAGATGAAATTAAAGATACTACATGACATTGCAAGAGAAATGTCTTTAGCGACTGATTTTGTCGAAAAGGAATGTGTGCTGAAAGAATCAGCATTAGCATTGTTTTATGTGCATTCAGAGGAAATTAAAGATCGATTTTCTAAGTTTGTCAAAGAATTAAACCAGCCATTGACTCCATTTCAGAAAAAAATAATTGCGATGTATGCAACTGAAAAGTGAGCGGCCTGCTTTGATTAACAAACGTCCCCATGCGTTTGAGGGACTTGATGCACCGATTGCAAGATACGCATGTTCATAATGGTAATTGCTTTAAAACTAATAACTGGTCCTGGAGATTTCTTTTTTGGAACCTGGGTCCCATGCCCAGCGATATAAAATGAAAGCACCCCTCGCCACATCCTTGTCCGAGAGCCTCGCGGTCGACGTGCGCGGCAATACCAATCACACCTGGAGCGCACAAGATCCGGCTGGCGCGAAGCGCACAACTTGGTCGCAGCAGGCTGGCATTGGCAACCTCGCCGAGGAGGAATTAGTCGACGGAGCAACCGTGCGCACGGTCTCGCACTCGGCGGTCACTAACACGCTTGCCTGCGACGCCTTCCGACGGCAGCTTGCGACGACCGACGGGCGCGGCAGCACGGCAGTCTACCGCTACGATGCCGCCGGAAGACTGGTCGCGCAAACCGACGCGGCGACGAACACGACCTGCTACGCATACGACGCGATGGGGCGCCTCGTCGCCGCGACCAACGCGCTTGGCAACGTGACACGATACGAATACGATCTTCGCGGCAACAAAACCTACGAAGGCGGCGCGACCTATCCCGTCCGCTACGCCTACGACATCTACGGCAACAAGATCGCGATGACCACCTACCGCGACGAGTCATCTGGTGCCGG
>JBJEWD010000012.1:0-16399 GCA_051884875.1 Kiritimatiellia bacterium | reverse complement strand
TTTATTGGCTCTGGTGAATATCTGGGATAATTTATCCCGGATTTTCCGGGATAAGGGTGTAAATCTCACTCCGTCTGGCTTTGAAAATGATATAATACCTAAACACAGATTTAATCACGAAAGAAGGAGTTGGTTGCATGTCGCAGTTCTTTGATTATACGGGGGTTGTGGAAGAGGTCGGCCAGACGATGACGGTCGGTACGAAGGGCTTTCAGAAGCGCGAGGTGATTGTCGGCGATCCGCAGTCCCGCTTCCCCAATCCCGTCAAGTTCACGTTCAAGAAGGATAACTGCGCGTTGCTCAACGACATCCGCAAGGGGCAGGACGTAAAGGTTCACTTTGTCATTGACGGTCGCCGCTGGGATGGGCCGAAAGGCACGCAGTATTTCGTCGATCTGACGGCGCTTAAGATCGAAGTTCTCAATGCCGACGGCTCCTCGACCGAACCCGTGCCCGCGCCAGCCGAGCCCAACTTCCCGGAAGATGCCGGGGATGTGGACGATATGCCGTTCTGAGATGCTTTGGCGCGATGTGATCGGAAAGGCATCAGCCTTTCTTGATTCCAAAGGGGTGCCGGAGGCGCAGGTCGCGGCGGAACTGCTGGCGGCGCGGCTGTTGAAGTGCGGTCGCGGTATGCTTGCGGGCGCACTTCGGCAGGATGCGCCCGAGAGGTGTCTGGAGGCCATGCGCCGCGGCCTGTCGCGGCTCGTCAAGGGCGAACCTCTGCAGTATGTCCTGGGCGAATGGGATTTTCGCGCATTGACGCTCAAATGCGATCGTCGGGCGCTCATTCCGCGTCCCGAAACCGAGGAACTCGTGACCCGTGTCCTCGCCTACCTGTCCACGACGTCCTTTATCCCCACCCCGCCCCTTGTCGTTGACATCGGCACGGGAACGGGCGCGATCGTCCTGGCGCTCGCGAAGGAGTTCACGGGCGCGGCGGCGTTCTTGGGGACGGATGTTTCCGAGGAGGCGATTGCGCTCGCAAAGGAGAATGCCGAAATCTGTGGACTTCAGAACCGCGTGAAGTTCGCGGTCATGGATGGGCTTGATGACTTCGACGAACCCGAGTGCGTGGACGTAATCGTCTCGAATCCGCCTTACATCGCGACGGCGGTTTGCGAGACGCTGGATCCTCGGGTGAAGGATTTCGAGCCGCGGCTGGCGCTCGATGGCGGTGTGACGGGGTTGGATTTCTATGGCCGCTATCTCGGGGATGCCCTCCATGTCCTCAAGCCTGGCGGCGCCGTGTTCTTTGAAATCGGCGATGACCAGGGGGCAGCACTGGCCAAGCTGATGGCCGACTACGGGTTCGCCGATATTCGCATTGAGAAGGACTATGCGGGGCACGACCGCTACGCGATGGCACGGCTAAACTGAAGACCAGTTCCGAAACGGCGTGCGTCCATGCGCCGGAACGGGCGAAACGGCTGTAGAAGGGCGTCTGCAACGGGCGTCCCGGACGGTTGAAGGAGGGCGTCGCCCTGAGGATGCGGGAGACGGATACGCGAGGGGATGCTGAAGAAGACGAAGGAACCCATAGACCGGTGGCAATCGCCTTGGGAAGGATGCGCAAGGCTCATCAAAACAGGGGGTTGTTTCCTTTACGGCGTTTTTGGTAAAATATGACACCGATATGGCTCCACTCTTCATACCCAAAGATCGTAAAGGCTTGTTTCGCCAGTTCCTGGCGAGTATGTATGATGCGGTCGTGATTACCGATCCGAATGGACATATCCTCGAGATCAACCTTCGTACGGAAGAGCATTTCGGCTACACGCAGGAAGAACTGATTGATCAGCCGATTTCATTCTGCATTCCGGGGCTTGCGCCGACCATCGTCCAGCGTATCCGCAAGGGTCTGGAGGAAGGTCATCACATGCTGATCGACGCGAACGGCCTGAATAAGGCGGGTGTCAAGTTTGCCTGTGAGGTGGCGGTTTCGATTGTCGATCTCATAGATCCGGGCGATCTGGTGTTTACGGTGCGCAATGTCGAGCGCCGTCGGCGCGTCCGGGATATGCTGCGGGCGAAGGAGAATGCGTTCCAGATTTCGCAGGCCGCGCTTTTCGCCTGCGATTCCGAGGGGCGGTTTACGCAGGTCAACGACGCTTTCCTTCAGATGTTCGGCCTTGCCAACGAGGAAGAGGCGTGTGAGCACGTGTTTGCCGACTTCATGTCCGACGATCCGTTGCCGGAGAATTTTCGGAAGGCGCTGGCGGGCGAATCGTCCACCATCGGCATCGTCGCCGAGACGGAAGATGGTGCGGACGAAGATGAAATCGAGATCAGCCTCGCGCCAAACCGTGACGGCCGCAAGATCAAGGGCGTCGTCGGCAGTGTCATAAGGGTCTGATCCGATGCGCCGTGCGCCCCAACATGCCGCAGGAATCCTTTCCCTGGCCGTCAACAAGCCCGATCCGAAGATTCTGCAGGACTTTCTGGTATCCCGGTTTTCGCTGACCCGCCGTGCGGCCAAGGCGATGATTGACGGGCGTTCCGTGTGGGTCAACCGCACGTGCGTATGGATTGCCCGCTTCGGACTCAAGACGGGTGACGTGGTCGAAGTGCCGCAGCGCGTCGTCAACGGGGCGCGGAAACAGTCCGTACACGCTACGGCGCCCGCCGCGCGGCAGACGGCGCCGTCCGTCGCGCACCGCCATGTGCGCGTACTCTGGCAGAACGATGACTTTCTTGTCTGCGACAAGCCTTCGGGGTGTCTTTCCTGCGACGATCCGAAATCCGCCGAGGCCATTCTGCGCGAACAGGAGAAGATCCCGACGCTGGAGGCCGTGCACCGCCTTGACCGCGAGACGACGGGCTGTCTCCTGTTCGCCAAGAACCGCGCGGCGCTGGTGGCGGCGATTCAGGTCTTCAAGACCCACAGGGTCACCAAGATCTATAATGCGATTGTCGCCGGCAGCTTCAAATTCCCGCATCAGGTTGTCGAGTCGCCGATTGACGGGCAGCCGGCCCTTTCCAAGATCACGCGCGAGGCGGTGGGGTCTGACGCCTCGTTCCTGCGTGTGCGCATCGAGACGGGGCGCACGAATCAGATCCGCCGCCATCTGGCGTCGCTTCGCCACCCGATCGTCGGCGACCGCGTCTTCGGGCTGAAGAACGCCCGTGACCCGCGTCTGATGCAGGTGGCGCGCTGCATGCTGCATGCCGCGACGCTGGAGATGCCCGACCCGTGCGTGCCGAAGGAGCAGATCAGGGTCCACGCCCCGCTTCCCGCCGATTTCCGCGCCACGCTGAAGCTTTTCGGCATGGGCAAGGGCCGGTAGGGGGTCTTGGTGCGCGAGTGCCCGAGGCGGCCTCCCCGGGTGCCGTGTTTCGTACCGGGTGTTGTCAGGCAGGGACCTCGGTTGCCGTAGCAAAGTGAATGGGGCGATGGCCGGGAAGAGCCGCTTTTCCCAGTGAAATGCTGCTTGTAGGTGCGCAGAAACACCTCATCATCTATCTCCTTTGGCTTGGGATCATTGAGGAATCCGTCACCTCCCAACATCCGCCTTTAGTCGGACCGACGCGACGGATTTTAGAGGCGGCTTTCAACGCCGCGATAATCTTATAGACACCGTTTGTCGAGAGGCGTGTTTTGCGGCAAAGGTCAAGTATCGTCACGCGACCATTTGCCCGCATTGCGTGAATGATAACCTTTGCATTGCGTCCTTCCGCCAATGTGGTTGAAAAGGCATGGGCTGCAACTTCAGCACCGGCATTGGTTAACGAGCTACCCTCAACAAGGCCGAAGGAATCGAAATCGCTTTCGGCAAACTCTATCTTTGCCCGTGCGAAATATTCGGCCCGCAATGTCTCGAAAGCGAAATTCGCTCGCTTGTGGTTTGACGGCAGGGAGTCCCAAGTACGTTTCTCGCCTTTGAGCACGAGCCTCTTCAAGTCTATCGAATTGGCCTTTACGCTTTCGTTGCCGATTCGGATGTAAGCGTCTCGGTGTCCCTTGAGAAACACGTAATAGGGCGTCGTCGTTCCGGCCTTGACTGAGACAACGATGAACTTCCGTCCTTCTTCATCATGAAGAGACAGATCAAATTCTGGAATGGGATCCATCAGACTTTTGATCATTTCGCTGATGCCCTCAGCATCGCGCTCGGCATTCCCAAGCCCGACAGGGTTGCCGTCATTATCTACCCCATATAATAGCAATCCGCCAGATGTATTGGCGAACGCACTGATGCTTTTGAGCCAACTCAATGGTTCTTTTCGCTCAAGCATCAGTTTCTTGTCGTAGGAGGTCGCCTCGCCAATGTATTCTGACATGTCCATAATACTTATTCATCTTTTGCAAAAGATGGGCATATCATAGTGTTTTCTAGCCCGTTCGACAATATGGCAGGCTTAATTTCTCTTATACTTTCTTTATCACTTTATTTCATACTCAATTTCTACTTTCTTTTATACTTTCCATCTCACTTTCTATTTGCGGCGATGTAAAAGGCAGTCGCCATCGCGGCAAAAGTGCCGCGAATAGCGGATAGGCACGACGCGCAAGGACGCGGCGGCGCGGTTGGCTTCGGACGGATCGCGACGGTAGGCGGCGATGAGGTCTTTCGTCTCCTAGTTCAGCTCGGGACGCTCCTTTTCGATGGTCGTGGAGAAGCGGTGCAACTTCATCTCGGGATTCGCCTGCATTTTGCCGCGCTCGCGCGATCCGCCACGCCCTGAGCTTTCTCCTTGCGCTTGCGCAAAGACGCAAATCGCAAAGGCCGATAGGGCAAGGACGAGAAGTTGTCGGTTCATGGTTGTGTTCCTTTCGTATTCTGGTCGGCACCATTGCCATCCATCCACAGGAACGCGCTCCTTCGCAATTTTCTACAGAAAATCTGAAACGACTTGGAACGGAGCAAAACTGTCGACAAGGAGAATATGGCATAACGTTCGCGTCAAGAGCGAGAACGATATGCCCGCAGTAATGGAAGCGATAGTCAGGATGTCGTCCGAAGAGAGAGCGTCGAGACGATGGAAGGCCTGTGGGAGGCCATGACCGCCGTCGCAGAGCCGGAGCCTCCGGCCTGGCATGGCGACATTCTGGCCGAACGTCGCCGCCGTGCAGCATCGGGCGAAAAAGGCTTCATGTCGGTTTCTGAGTCCAAGCGTCGCCTCTATGAGGAAGTTCATGCGCGTTAGGATTCTATTGCTTCGGCAGCTAAATGTTGTGATTCGAGCCGCAAAGAACGCAAAGTTCGCGCGGCTAAAAAATATCCATCTGATTCATTGCGGCATCTATAGATTCTGCCCCTAACGATATGCTCGACGGTTATTGGTTTTACAAAGACCAAGAACCCGGCGCGGGTGACTCAGACTTTTCCAGCATACGCGAAACATGACGCGTAGAAATGGCTGCTGTCATGAAAACATGCTAAAATATGCGGCGTGGAAGCTTCTGCGCAGGACAACCTCGCCGCCGACTTTGCCGAACACCGGCCCAGGCTGCTGGCGCTGGCAAAGCGAAACACCAAGGCAGCAAGGAAAACCATGAAAACGCGAATTGTCTTTCTCGATTATCTTCGCATTGCGGCATGTTTGATGGTTATGGCCATTCATGCGGCAGAATGCTTCTATCTCGGCGGCGAAGCGCCGAACGTCGCGTTCATCGCCAGCCGATCGGACGCATTCTGGGTGACGGCGACCGAATGCGTTTGCCGCGCCTGCGTTCCGCTGTTCGTGATCGCTTCGTCATATCTGCTGTTCCCGGTTTCACGTCCGACGGGCGAATTCTTCCGGCGGCGGTTTGTGCGGATATTCATTCCGTTCGCAATCTGGGCGGCGGCGTACGTGATCGCCGCCGGCGGCGATATGCGGCAGCTCGCATTCAACTTTCCCGACGAGGGCGGTCACCTTTGGTTCGTACCGATGCTCCTCGGGCTTTACCTGGCGATGCCGCTGCTCTCGCCGTGGGCCGAGAAAGCCGGCAAGCGCGAACTGGCCGGTTGGATTCTGCTGTGGCTCGCCACCACGACCTTCCCGTTCCTGCGGAGAATCTGGGGCGGGATATTTGGCGAACCGCCGTTCGGGGCGGTCCCCTATCTCTGGGGCGAGTGTCCGTGGAATCCGTTCGGCGCATTCCATTACGTCAGCGGCTTTTTCGGTTATATGCTCCTTGGCCTTTGGCTGCGCAAATTCGGCACGGCCATGTCGTGGCGCAAGACTCTGGCCGTCGCGCTTCCCATGTGGCTCGTCGGCGCAACGATCATCGGCGTTCCGTTCTTCCTGTACGCGGATGCGTTTCCGTTTTCCGCGACGTATTCCCATGCCGTCCGCATGGAAATGAGCATCGAATACAATTCGCTCGGCGTGGCCCTGACGACCCTTGCGACCTTTCTGATCCTGCGCAAGGTCGATTTCCAAGGCGCGTTCTACCGCTGGCTTGTGCGCCCCGTATCCGAGGCAAGCTACGGTATGTATCTGATGCACATGTTCATCTTGCCGGCGGCCGTCGCCGCGATCAGGCCGCATACGCCGACAGCGCTTTGCATCCTCCTTGCGGCGCTCGCCACTTTCGCCGCCTCCGCCCTTGTTGCCCTTGCGCTTCGCCGTATTCCGAGAATCGGCACGTGGCTGTGCGGATGAAATCATTTCGCGATTCAACGCCGACTTCCTGCGCGCATGGACGAAGCTATGGAAATGTACTGGGCCGGGCAGATGAGGGATGTGGGGCTTGCGGGGAAAAGAATATGAGCGCTGGCTTGAGCGCAAAAAAACCAGACCGGGAATGTACCGTCCGGCAAAAACTCGCCAGAAGCCAGCGAAACGTTCCGGAAAGCGCGCGCGGCGCGTTCCAGACCGTTGAAGCGTCCGCGCCGTCCGCGCGACAGGCGTCAAACGCGCACAAACGGCCGGCAATCCGAACCATGACCACCGCTGTCGATGCCGCGTTCGGACGACTTGCGAAGTCGAAGTTCCGCAGCCGCTTCCGCCTCTCGGAGGCGGACAGGAAGTATATCGCGGACAAGGGCATGGAAACGATCCGTCGGCATTGCGAAGACTTCATCCGCACGCGTCTGGCCCCCGCCAATCCGCCCAACGACGGTCGGCAGACGCCGATGCGCGGACATCCCGTATTCAAGGCGCAGCACGCCTGCGCTTGTTGCTGCCGGGGGTGCCTCGCGAAATGGTGGAAAGTTCCCGAAGGAGTCGAAATCTCCCCCGAACGCCAACGGCGCATGGCCGATTTTCTGATGGCATGGATCGCTCGCCAACTTGACGCCTGACCGCAGAAGCTCGCCTTTCTGGGCTGCGACCAACAGGCATCTGCAATGCAAAAGGGTGACTTGTAAAGGGAATGGGCTGGCAAAAGCTCCTTAAACCGCTTGGGCCAGACGTGAATCGTAAGCATACGCAGTCTCGCCATTCGGTGATTCCCTGTGGATCGTGTCGATCCCGTCCTCGAGCCGCCGGATCCGCCGTCTCGTGGGCCTGCTGAGGTCCGCAGGCCGCGCCTCGGTTGTATTCGCGGCGCCATGTTCCGTAGGGGACGCCGTGGACCGCCGCGAACCTTCTCGGCGGCGCCGTCCATCGGGCGGGGATATTCCAATAAACTCCGCACTAGTCGGAGATGGCGATAATTTGGTATACTGAAGGGGATATCTTCCACTATCTAATGTACAGGAGAAAGAAATGGGTGAAGTTATTGGAGCCGGTGAACTGCACAAGGGCGTGAAGCTTCTGATTGAGGGTGAACCCTGGGAAATTACGGAATTCGATTTTTCGAAGCCGGGCAAGGGTCAGGCCATTTACAACTGCAAGCTCCGTAACATGATGACGGGCGGCGGTATGACGAAGAGCTATCGTTCGGGCGATAAGTTCGAGAAGCCCGAGCTCATCCAGCAGTCCGTGACGTATTCGTACGATGACGGTCAGGCGTTCGTCTTTACCGATGAGAATTTTGAGGAAATTCGCGTTGCTTATGATGTCATGGGCGACAAGAAGTACTTTCTCATGGATGAGATGGAAGTCAAGGCGCTCTTCTTCAACGACAAGGTCATCGGTGTTGATCTGCCGCAGCTCGTTGAGCGCAAGGTCATCAAGGTCGAACCGGGCGTGAAGGGCAACACGGCTTCGGGCAAGGTGACGAAGCCGGCCACGGTTGAAGGCGGTTACGTTTGCGCGGTGCCGCTTTTCATCAACGAAGGCGACGTAATTCGCATCAATACGGAGACGGGCGACTATAACGACCGCATCTCCACGAAGTGATCCTTCGGGCTGTTCGGGGTTCCGCCCCGAACAGCCGGGCGCCAGCCGCCGCTAATGGATATGGAGGGCTAAACCGTCAGGCGGTTCGTCGGTGGTGGCGGCTGTCTGTCGGCTCGACCATGCCGTAATGCTGCCGTCCCCCAGGTAGGAACGCGCCTGCCAGTGGTAAATCGTACTGGGCGCAAGTGATCGGACGGTCAAACGCGATTGCGTCGTAAAGGTCCGCAAGATCGTCACTTCTTTGGTGTGCGCCGCGACCGCGCGTCTGGCGAGGCCCACCGAATCGACGAAGAGTTGGGTGTTGGATTTGGTCTGGAAATCGCCGACGCAGGAGAAAATGTGCAGCTCCTCGTCGTCAGGAACCCCGTCCAGTGGAATGACGAAATGTTCGTAGGCATTGGTTGTTGCCGTGATCGTGCCAATGATGTTGGTGACGGTGACGCCTTCACTTTCGTCCATCCAGGCTACCGGGGCGGCGTATTTCGCCGTCGCACCTTTCTTCGCGCAGACGACGAGCGAAAGGCCGCTGTAATCCGAATAGCCCTTGAAGACGAGTTCGCCGCGGTAGTCGGATGAGCCGAGGCGCACAATGCCCGACGAGTTGGTCGGAGCATAGAGCCGCTCGCCGCTGAAGTCCGGATAGAGTTCGACGAATTTATCGGTCAAATCGGTGAGTGTCTTGTCGTTGCTGAACTTGTCGAAGGTGTAGTTGTAGCCGTCGATGAAATCGGCCGAGAACGGCACGTAGTCCTCCCGCGTTACGACCACCTCGTTCGAGACGGCGCCTTCGGGTGCCTCCCAGATGGCGGTGAAGCGGTCGGCGTAGATCCGGGCAACGGTGAGATTCTCCGGACCGCGAGCAGCTGAACCGTCGGACGTGATGACGCTAAGCTGTGATACTCCCCAGCCGGTGGACGAGTTGTTGGCCTCCGTTAGGGTCAGCTTGAAGCGCGAGAACACGTTGGTGGCCGGCACCTCGATTGTCTGGGCGACAAAGGTGTCCTTATTCGGCGAATAGTCGCAGAGCAATCCGTCGGCGGGAAACTCCTCGCCGTTGCGCATGGGGATGAAAGCAAGCTTCCGCCCCGACTGGCACGAGGAGTGCAACTTCATTTCAATGCGGAGGATAGTGGCGCCGAAATCGGGCGAAAGCGCATATTCGCCGGTGGCATTGAGACGGATGTTGACTGTGCTGTCGGTGTAGGAGTCCAGACCGGCGATTTCCCAGCCGTTGGTCAAACCGGTTTGGCAGGCGGCCAAGGCGGCGATATCGACGACGTTGGTAACCTCAAGGGCGAACAGCTGCACTGTCGGTAGGACAATCAGCCACGGCAACAAGAAATTATGGAATAACGAACTCATTTCCTTGATTATATCATTTCTGCCGCATCGGATAAAAGGGAAAATTGAAGTTCAGGGGAAATTGTAAGTCAAGCGGGTCAGTTTTCCGAGGATGGTTTCGAGCGGTCTCGGTAGCAGTTTGAACATTTTCATTGATCGTCTCCTTCATGCGGCTTTGGCGTAGGCCGTGTCTCGCGGCGAACTGGCGCAGCGTGATTCGGCATCCCGCCCTGATGAGATCGTTCCAGTCGGCGGCGAGGGTCTGCCTCCGGCCGGGAATGGCGAATGCCGCAAATTGACAGCCTGGGCACTTATTGCTATAATGCCCAGAATCATGACTAATCCCCTGTTCTCCCTTGCATTTGCCACGCTGCCGGTCTTCGGTGCGCTGGCCATCTACGACGATGTGACGACGGCGCAGTACCCCGATGCGGATGCCGTCGTCATCGACACCACCGAGAAAGTCGCCTACGAGCCGGATGGTTCGTACGTCAGGATCAGCGACGACTGGATCAAGGTGCTGACCGAGAAGGGGCGGCGCGAAGAGAGCGAAATCGAACTGCACTACAACGCGCGGTACGGGACGGCCGAGATCCTCGGCGTGTGGGTCATCGGCGCAGATGGCGCCGCGCGCGCCGTCGACGTGTCGGACACGATGAAGGACGCGACGGACAACTCCTCGGTGGCGGCGAACATCTACGATCCGCAGGACCGCCGGATCGTCTGCACGGTGCCGGGGGTCAAGGTCGGCGAGGTGATCCACTATCGCACGAAGAAGGTGAACCGGACGTCGCGCGTGAAGGACCAGTATGCGGATCTGATGCTCCTCGAACTCCCCGCGCCGGTGCTGCGGGCGACCGTCGAGATTACGGCGCCGGCGGCGCGTCCGCTTGCGAAATGGGCCGTGCGCAATCCGCTTGGCAACGTGACGCATACGGAGCGGACGCTGGCGGACGGAAGGATTCTCTACGCCTGGACGGCGACCAATTCGCCGCAGGCGTTCCCCGAACCGGACATGCCGCCGTTCTACACGCAGGCGCAGCTGCTGCGCGTCTCGACGGCGGCGGACTGGCCGACGCTTTCGCGTTGGTACTGGGATCTCTGCACGCCGCATCTCGCGAAGACGACGCCTGCGATTACGAACAAGGTCGCCGAAATCGGCAGGGACATGGAGCGGATCTACCGGTTCGTCGCCCAGGAGATCCGCTATATGGGCCTGACGATGGAGGACACGTCGCCCGGCTATGCGCCGCATGACGTCTGCATCACCTTCGACAACCGCTATGGCGTCTGCCGCGACAAGGCGGCGCTTCTCGTGGCGATGCTCCGCATCGCCGGCTTCGAGGCGTATCCCGTGCTGATCCACGCCGGCGCGAAGATGGATCCCGAGGTGGCGCTCCCGTTCTTCAACCACGCGATCTGCGGCGTGCGCGCGCCGGGCGATCCCCGCGCTAACGCCGACGGCTACATCCTGATGGATCCGACGGATGAGTCGAGCCGCGACCTGCTGCCGTCGTATCTGAGCGACCGGTCGTATCTTGTCGCCTGTCCGCAGGGCGAGAAGCTGCTCACCTCGCCGGTGCCGGCCGCCGCGGCGAATGCGGTGAAGGTGACGGATGCGGCGACGCTCGACCGGGACGGTTCGCTGCTCGTGGAGACGACCGCCGTCTTCAACGGCATCAACGACAACATCTACCGCGGCACGCTGCTGCGCCGGAAACCCGAGCTGCGCCGCAAGCTGTTCGAGCGTCTCGTGCGGACGGTGGCGCCGGGGACGGAGCTTCTGCAGTTCGATCTCTCCCCGGCCGATCTCCAGGACACGACGCAGGCGCTGACGGTGAAGATGTACGTGCGCATGCCGGAGATGGTGCTGCGCGGCGAAACGCGCGATGAACTCGTGGTGCCGATGTTCTCGCGGGTGCTCGGGGCCGCGAACTGGCTGCTGGCGGGGAACACGTCACTGGAGCGCCGCCGCTATCCGCTCGACCTCTCCTCGACGGCCGGCGTGGAGGAGACTCTGACGCTGAAGCTCGAAGGGGCGCTGGGGGAACCGCTGGCGCTGCCGGAGGCCGTGTCGATCGAGGGTCCCTACGAATTCACGCGTACGTTCGACGTGACGGACGGCGTCCTGACGGCGAAGCGGCGTCTCGCGATCAATACGGTGGAGGTCGCGGCGGCGGCGTACCCCGAACTGCGCGAGAACATCAAGCGCGTCGAGGCGGCCGAGCGGGCGAAACCCGTCTTCGGCAAGGATCCGCTGGCGGATGCCAACGTGCGCTTCATCCTCCAGGAGGAGCGCTATGCCTTCGTCGACGACTACAACTGGTGCGTGACGAACACCGTCGTTAAGGAAATCCTCACCTATGACGGCAAGAAGCGTTCCTCCGAGCTCACCTATGTCTACAACCCGACGTGGAAGCGGATTGACGTCGTTTCCGCGACCGTTTCGAACCGGAACGGCCGGGTGTCCGTGCTGAGCGACCGGGAGAAGAACGTCCTCGACTGCGGCTGGGCGGCTGATGCGCCGCGCTATCCCGCGTCGAAGCAGCTCGTCGTCAACCTGCCGTCCGTCGAGGTCGGCAGCGTCATCACCTACACGACGGTGACGACGGTGAAGGATTCGCCGAAGCCGTTCTACGGCACGTGGTTCTTCGATTCGCCGGAGCCGTTCGACCGCTACGTCCTCACGGGGCCCGTTGCGTTTGACGGCCCGAAGAAGCGTATCCGGTTCGAGACGATGCAGGCCGACGGCGTGCTCTGGCGCGATGTCCGGACGTGCGCGCGCGGCGATTTCGCCACGGTGGCCCGGCATCTGTGCGCGGCGGCGGAAGTCGGCGCGGCGGCGCTGCCGGACGGCGTGGCGCGGTCGATCCTCCAGGCGGCGAAGGAGCAGACGCTCGCGGAGATTCGCAACTGGATGGCGAAGAACGTCCGCATTGCCGGGCCGGGACTCTACGACGTGCCGCTCGCCCGACAGCTCACCGATCCCGCGACCGTTCTCAGGGAACGCTACGCGACGCGGCTCGACTACGTGCGCACGCTCTGCGCGCTCCTGAGAGGCGCCGGATTCGAGGCCGACGTCGTCTTTGCCGCGGAGGATGCGGATGACGAGCCGCGCCTTTCGCGCCGCAACCTCGTCGCCTATCCGAACGTGGGCATGTTCGCATCGGCGCTCTGCCGCGTGACGGTGCGCGAAGGCGGCTTCCTGGGCTGGGGCGGACGGACGACAACCTACTTCCTCGGGACGGAGAACGAATACACGCCGCTCGGCGCGACGCCTTTTGCGCGCTGCCACTACCTTGACCCGAAGACGGGCGTGATCGACCGCGTGCCCGACGGCGGGTATCTGCCAAAGGACGAGCGCCTCATCGAGATTACGCTGCGCGAGAACGGCGCGGCGGACGTGGATGTCACGGAACTCAGCTACGGACCCGGCGTCGGCGGATTCCGCAGGCAGTATGCGGAGATGCTGCCCGAGGACCGCAGCCGTCATTTCCAGTCGCTTCTGGGCGACCTCGCCCAGGCCGCGAGCGCGACGCGCATGCTGGAGACGGACATCACGGGCTATCCCGCGAAGCGTACCTTCAGCGCCTTCATTCCGAACTACGCGACGCAGGCGAACGGACTCATGTCGCTCAACGTGCCGGCCATCGGTTTTCTGCCGTTCAACCTGACGGACACGGTGCGTGAGACGCCGCTGGGGGTTGGGGCGGCGACGGCGGAGCGCGTGACGGTGCGGATCACCTTCCCGCCGGGCTACGCATTCGCCGAACATCTGCCTGAGGCTTATGCCATCGTCAACCCCCTGGCGCCGTCCGCGCGCTGGTACGCGTTCGATGCGACCGCAGAGACGCTGGACGCGGGCACGGACAGGGCCCGTGTCCGCGTCGAACTGACCCGCGAGACGGCGTCGCGTCCGGCGGTCATGCTGCCGCGTGACTACACGCCGCTCCTCAAGGATTGGGCGAAAACGGCCTCTTCGCGGGCGAACCGCACGATTACGGTTCGCCGGGCACAGTGATTAACGAACCGACAAGGAAGAAGACAATGAACATTCGGTCATGGGTGCCGGCGGTGCTGGCGGGTCTTGTGGTTTCATCTGCGTCCGCCGCCGACCTGAAGGACGTCAGGCTCAAGGCGCGGACGGACAAGGCGAATCCGATCGACTACAGGGTCGGCGAGCCGATTCGCTTCGATTTCTTCCTGGATGGTGTTCAGGAACTGCCCGCAGGGCTGACGCCGCCGCTGCGCGTACACTGGACGCGGACGGGCGATGACCAGATTACGGAGACGGGAACGAACACGATTTCGCTCGCGGAGGGTTTCTCGCTGACGACGGCGCTGAAGGTGCCGGGTTTCGTCCGCTATCAGGCGCGGCTCGTGGGGGCGGATGGCAACACCGCCGAGGCGGCCGCCTCGAATCCGCAGGATATTCGCTTTGACGGCGGAGCGGGTGCGGAAACGGAGAAGATGAAGCTCACGACCGTCGAGCCGGCGGACTTCGATGCGTTCTGGCAGGAGGCGAAGGCGAAGCTCGCGACGGTGCCGGTCAAGGCGACGCTCACCGAGGTCACGCCCGGGAATCTCAAGGGCAGATTCCACGTCTACGGCATTGCGATCGACTGTTTCGGCCCGCGTCCCGCGACGGGCTGGTTGACGATCCCCGCCAACGCCCAGCCGGGATCGCTCAAGGCGGTCTGCCGGTTCGACGGCTACAACGGCAACAGTTTCGGCGTTCCGCAGCCGCCGCACTGGGGCAACGCCTGGGCGATGGTGCTGCACATCAATGCGCACGGCTATGAGATGACAGGGAAGGACGCGGCGTACTACAAGGCGTTCGGCAATGCGGTCAACGGCATCGGCGAAGGCCAGACGCGGCGGGCGACCTATGGGCTGGAGCCTTCGGATTACGACAATCCGCGCGAAACCTACTTCTACTACATGGCGCTGCGCGTGATGCGGGCGTTCGATTACGTGAGGTCGCGTCCCGAATGGAACGGCCGGGACCTCGAGGCCGAGGGCGGCAGTCAGGGCGGTCTGCAGGCGATGTGGGCGGCGGGTCTCGTCGAGGGTCTCACCGCCGCGCGGCCGAGCATCACCTGGGGATGCGATATCGGCAATTCCTGCGGCGGCAGCCGGTTCCTTTCCAACGGCTGGGGCATTCCCCATGTGCCGGGTGCGTTCTATTTCGATGCGGCGCTTCACGGACGGCGCGTGCCGGCGACCTGCACGGTGGAGATCATGCGTCTTGGGCTGGGCGACTATACCTGTCCGCCGCGCGGGGTCATGCTGAGCTACTACGAGATGAAGTGTCCCGTGAAGGCGCATCTCGTCCAGGGTTCCACCCACGGATACTGTCCGCCGCCCCCGAACCAGACCTTTACGATCCGCAAGTAGGGGGAATCCGCCCGCGCGGTGGAGGCGCTGCACGCCAACGTGCTCTAAAAATGCTATAATGACGGGCATGACTTCCGGTGTCTATATTGCGAAGAACGTCTATGGCGGCGACGGCATGGGGAAACTGGGCGATGGACGCGTGGTGTTCGTGCCTGGCGCGCTGGCGGGCGAGAGCGTCAAGGCCGAAATCGTCGAGGAGAAGCGGCATTTCGTCAAGGCGCGGCTTGTCGAAGTCGTCGAGGCGAGTCCGGCTCGTCTGTCGGCGGCCGAGATCGCCGCCGATCTGCCGGACGGGCCGATGCCGGGCATGGTCTATGCGGGCGTCTCCTACCAGGGCGAATGCGCCGCCAAGGTCCAGCAGCTCAGGGAGTTCTTCGACCGCGCCCGCATTCCGATTCCGCCCATCCGTCAAACGGCCAATCAGGCGGTCTACCATTACCGCAACAAAGTCGTCTACCATTTCGCCCGGCAGCAGGGGAAATGGGTGCTCGGCTACCGGCAGGAGCCGTCGCACGCGATTCTCGACGTGACGGCCGATCCGCTCGCGCGACCGGAGATCAACGCCAAGCTGCCGGAGATCCGCACAAGCGTGATGGCGCTGCTGACGCAGGGCGCGGAGGCGGTTCGTCGCGCGGTTGCGCGCCAGGCCAACGTCACCGTCCGCTGGACGGCGAAGTCGGGCGTGCAGTGGTGGCTTGGCGACGCGCCGCAGGGGCAGGGCCTCCGCGAGGTCACCTGCGGCAAGGTCTTCGAGGTGCCCTGCGACGGCTTCTATCAGGTCAATCCCGAGGTGGGCGAAGCGCTTGCGAAGGCGGTCGTGTCGGAATTTCGCACCGCCCCGACGGCGGAGCTTCTCGACCTCTACTGCGGCGTGGGCGTCTTCGGGCTCTGCTGCGCAGAGGGGACCGTGAAGGTGACGGGGATCGAATCCGGCCGTCAGGCGGTCGATTTCGCGCGGCGCAATGCGGCGGCCCAGGGCGCGGCGACGGCGCGTTTCTTCGTCGATCGGGTGGGGCGCGCCCTGAGGCGCCTTTGCGCCGACGCCCGGACGACGGTCATCGTCGATCCGCCGCGCGGCGGGCTGGAGCCGGACGTGCCGCAGGCCCTCGCCGATTCGTCGGCGCCGCGCATCATGTACGTCAGCTGCGATCCCGCGACGCTGATGCGCGATCTGCGCACGATCTGCCGCAACTACGACGTCGAATCCGTCCGCTGGTTCAACATGTTCCCGCGCACGGCCCGCTTCGAGACGCTTGTCGTCCTAAGGCGCAGATGACGGTGCCCGTATGATTTTTTCTCTTTTACCCCCTTGCGCCCAGGTGGCGCAATATGCTATACTTTCATTTCATTCGACCACTCCAATAGAGTAAACCAAACATGAAAGTACGTAGTTCCGTTCGTCGCATTTGCGAGAACTGCCGCATCATTCGCCGCAAGGGCGTGGTGC
>JBJEWD010000011.1:0-71081 GCA_051884875.1 Kiritimatiellia bacterium | reverse complement strand
GACAAGCACGTTTCCTATGCGGCCGACTCACAATAATTCGTCGCCGGAGCAATAGGTCTCGACCAAACGCACTTTCAGGAGACGCGCTGTATCGACCCGTCAATACTGACAAAACATACCACTTCTGGACAATTCGTTTGGCTTCGTTATGATTGCAGTCTGAATTGAGAAGTCGTAGGAAAAGCATATAAGCAAAATCAAGTGCCATGTTGGAGTTGACCAATTTTGGCGATACAAATCCAGCACCTCGAATTATGAGCATGAACTGTTTAAAATTGTTTTCGTTGACTACTTCTAGCACGCCTTTTTCGAGGTTGTTGAATGATTGCTGAACAATTTCCTCTTTGTATTCTCTATTCTTGAAATCTCTGCCGGAAAGTAGCAGAACGAGTTCTGATAATTTTGAACGATAATATTGCAACATGAATGCAACGCGGATTACATCATCGCAATCTGGATCATAGACACTTTCGGTTTCATGTTTCAGCCAGTCCAACTTCCTCATATAGTCTGAATTGGCAAACTCTTTATCTGTATCCAACAAGACAGGATGAAATGCAGGGACTTTAGAAAGATGGGCGAAATAGTCAATCAACTTACGAAGATTTTTCCCGCCGTGACCTGTGTCCGCGGCAATCTTTGACATAACAAAATCGCCTTGGCTTAATGCTGTTCCCTGCGAGTTAATGCGGATAAATATATCAGTTACGATGTCTATGTCAAGGTTCTCCGTGAGCTCAATTACGCCAATCCGTCGATTGCCGATTTCTTTTAGTGCGGTGATTGCAGAGCTGAGTGTGTTCGGGTCGATATCTGGATTAGCCTTGCGATAGTTTTCCACAAAGGCCCAGAGATTGAACTCGTTTTTGAAAACGCGAGAAATGTCGCTTATCCAGCGTTTGTCGTTGATATGACTTTGGTCTTGAACGGCAAATATCTCCGCATCAGGCTCGTTTGATACTGCCGCAAAGGGGTTGAAAGCAATCTTTATACGGTCAGGTTTGTAATCGGCGTTAATGATTGTCTTCCCGGCGATTGCGGTCATCAGCGCTGTAATGCGTTGCTGACCATCAATCAATATTTTGCGGCCTCCTGCAAGTTGCCCGTCTTTTGCTTGAAGTTTTTGACTTTGCCAAATGATGATATATCCAGCAGGATAGCCACGAAAAAGCGAATCGATCAATTTCTTGACTTGTGTTTTACGCCATACAAACGGACGCTGAATTTCCGGTACGGCGATATTGCCCTAATCTATATCACCGAGTATGGCGGAAACGCTCAAAGAAGAAGGGTCGTGATATTTTGGAGGTGTCATTTTGAGTCTTTTTTCTCAAAATAGGTCGCTGTGCGATCCTGTACGAGTTAGGGAGAGGACGAGCTTTTCGTCGAAGACGCGATAGATGAGAAGCCAGTCGGGTGTGATGTGACATTCACGAAACCCCTCCCAGTTGTTGTGCAGCGCGTGGTCTTTGTTTTTGGGAGACAGGGTTTCGCGGCGTGAGAGTTTGCCGATGATGTCATCCAAGAGAGAAATGTCGAGATTGCGTTTCATTGCGCGTTTGTAGTCGCGCTTGAACACATTTGTCCATTCGACATTTAGTGGTAGCTCGCCACTCATCGTTTCAATTCCGCCAAGGCTAAATCAAGAGGCATTCCCCGCCTGGTGGGATCGTTGCCAATTTCCTCTGTCTCGCGTATGGCTTCAAGTGTTTCTGGATTGTAGTTTGGCACTCGCACATCAAACGGCAATCCGCCCACGCTAACGGCCTTCTTTAGAAATATCTGTATAGCCGTAGTCATGTTCATGCCAAGGGCACGAAACAAGTTCTCGCTCTGGGTTTTGAGGTCGCTGTTCATGCGAATGCTGAAGTTAACCCCTGCTGGAGCTGTTCTCTCGCGTTTTTGAATCATACTAAGACCTTTCTTCTGTTGACGGTGAACATAATATCATAAACGCATTGAGAAGCCAATACAGCGTAGTAAAAAATCTGTTTGCTGAACATTGAATAGCATATAGTGCCATGTCAGGGTTGAGGATGCATTCTACTGGATTTCACAGTTATTTACACGCATTTCGCGGTGTTGCCTATCTCGTTTCATAGCGAGCCGAGGTTACCCGACGACGCGGCACCTTGCGGCCACTTCGATGCGTTCGCGCATTCCCGCATCGTGTGCGAAATGCGCCTGTCGCCGCAAGCAATCCCTGGCGCTTCTCGTCCGAATACGCCGAAGATGACACGGCGACGGTTTACTACAACTACCGCCACTACGAGCCGGTGATGGGAGGCGGTGGCGTCGGTGCATTGCGGATGGGAAACGCAGTCTCTGGCGGACTTGGGCTGTCGATGTCGATTGAAGAAGTAAGTGGGCAGTGGCGGCGGTAGGTCGGTGAAGGCCGCTGGTTTCTGTGTTTTGAAGGCACGGATTTGCCTTGAACTGCTTGGATTTGCCCTGCGATTTGCCGGATTTTCCGGGATAATGGTGCAGCCCGCCGCGCTATTGCGCCTAAACGCCATTTTTGATATACTTTCGCCGTTTTATTGCCGAGAGTAGCGCGCGTGCGCGAGTGTAGGCGATCAAATTCGATAAGGTTAGGTAAATGGATCAGATCAAGATCAAGGCGGAGGCGCGTACCGAACAGGGTACGGGCGCAGTCCGTCGTCTGCGCCGTGCGGGGATGATCCCCGGTTCGGTGATGAAGATGAACAAGGCGGGCGTCGAACTTATCAAGATGCCGCAGCACGAGTTCATGATGGCGATGCGCGGCCATGCGAGCAAGCAGCTCCTGGTTACGCTGGATATGAACGGTACCGAGGTTCCGGCGCTCATGCGTGAAATGCAGAACGACGTCCTCGCGGGTACCCCCATCCATGTGGATTTCAGCGAAGTGTCGCTCACCCAGAAGGTGCGCGTCACGGTTCCGCTGTATCTCGTGGGCGAGGCGGTCGGCGTGAAGCTCGGCGGCGGCGTTCTCGAACAGACGCTCCGTTCCGTCGACGTCGAGTGCCTTCCCGAGGATATCGCGGAGAAGTTCGAGATTGACGTCTCCAAGATGAACGTCGATGAGACGCTCTTCGTCCGTGATCTCCAGCTCGGCGACAAGCAGACCATCGTGACCCGCGGGGAGATTCCCGTGGCCGTCATCAAGGCCCCGGATGATGCGGCGGCGGGCGCGGCGGCGACGCCGGCGGCGGCTCCCGATGTCATCAAGAAGGGTAAGGAAGACGAGAAGAAGGAGGCCAAATGATGAAGAAGTACGATGCGCTCTACATTTTCGTCGGCATCACCAAGGACGAGGTGCTGAATGCCAACCTCGAAAAGGCCCTTGCGGAAGTGACCCGCGTCGGCGGCAACATCCTGACGAAGGAGTCGCTGGGCAAGCGTTCGTTCGCGCGTCCGATGTCCAAGAAAGACAACGGCGTGTACGTGAAGGTCCGCATGGAGCTCGATCCGTCCAAGGTCGCCGAACTCGTCAACCGCTACGCCCTCGTCGAAGAGGTGTTCCGCGTGCAGATTCTCGCCGTCGATGAGCGCCGTGAGGCGAAGATCGTCGCCGAGCGTGCCGCGCGCGCCGAGCGTCAGGCCCGGAAGGACGCCGCTGCGGCGGCTGCCGCGCAGGTCGCGGCCGAGGCCTAATCGGAATACGGAATCGTTTGCATGGCCTCTTTCAACAAAGTCATCCTGATGGGCAACCTGACGCGCGATCCTGACGTGCGCCTGGCCGGCACGAGCGGCATGAAAGTCGCGCGCCTCGGTCTCGCGGTCAGCGAGCGTCGGCGGAACCGCAGCGGGCAGATGCAGGATTTTCCCGTTTTCGTCGATGTCGACGCATGGGATAAGCTTGCCGAACTCTGCGGGCAGTACCTGTCGAAGGGAAGTTCCGTCCTCGTCGAGGGGCGGCTTCAGATGGATAGCTGGGAGAAGGATGGCGTGAAGCACTCGAAGCTCAAGGTGCGTGCGACCACCATCAAGTTCCTCGCCGCGAGGTCAGACCGTCCGTCCGCGTCTGCGGCGCCGGTTCCGGCGGCCCCTGCGATGGAGAGCGACCCTGACGACATTCCGTTCTAAACAATTCAAGAAAATCTTCAAAGGAAATCCAAAAATGGCTTTCAAGAAATCCAACAGCTCGGCCGGCGAGGAGTTCGCCGCGCGCAAGCGTCCGCCGCTCGGTCCCGAAGACCAGATCGACGTCAACGACATTGAGACCCTCAAGTACTACATCACCGATTACGGCAAGATCCTGCCCGCCCGCATCACCGGCGTGACCTCCGCGCAGCAGCGCCAGATCCGCCAGGGCGTCAAGCGTGCCCGTAACATGGGGCTGATGGCCTAATCGAAAGGAGCACGACAATGGCTATTGAAGTTATGCTCATGGATAACGTGAAGAAGCTCGGCAAGGCCGGTGAGATCGTCAAGGTCGCCCCCGGCTATGCGCGCAACTACCTCTTCACGAAGGGTCTTGCCGCGCTCGCCACCGAGGCGGCGAAGCGTCGTCTGAAGAAGCTTGAGGCCGAGCGCGCCGCGCGTGCCGCCGAAGAGAAGAAGGCCGCGCTCGAAGTCGCCCGCAAGCTCCAGAACCTCGAGCTCACCGTCTCCGCCGCGACGACGGACGGCAAGAAGCTCTACGGTTCCGTCAGCGTGACCGACCTGCTCGCGGCCATCGAGGCCCAGCGTGGAGTCAAGATCGAGCGCAGCCAGTTCTCGCTCGCGGACGCGCTCCGTGAAGTCGGCGACTACGCGGCGGTCATCGACCTCGGTCAGGGCGTCGAGGCCAAGTGCAAGATCACGATTCTTGACGAGGCCGCTGCGGCTGAAGCCTGATCGGCAGGCTTTGGCGACGCGAAGGAATGCCGCTCCGCAGGGAGCGGCATTTTCTTTTGCGGCAACTGCCGTCGCCATCAGGTGCCGACGATCCTCTCGGCGGAATTTCCCCTTAAGGGGTAAGGGTATGGGATGGTTTTTTTGCTACAATATGGACATGAAAATTTCCCTCTTCGCCGCTTGTGCCTTTTTCACCGCCGCTTTGCCGGCGGCAACGTATCGGAATCCCGTCCTGCACTTTGATTTCTCCGATCCGGATGTCTGTATCGGGCGCGATGGCCGCGCATACCTGACGGCGTCGAGCTTCGGGGCGCTGCCCGGGCTGCCCGTTCTCGTTTCGGACGATCTCGTCAACTGGTCGTATGTCGGCCACGCGCTGACGCGTCATCCGTTTCCGGAAGGGGCGGATACGCCGCAGCACGGCAATTCCGTCTGGGCGCCGGCGATCCGCTATCGTGCCGACCGGGACGAATACGTCATCTACTGGGGCGATCCCGACCGGGGTGCGTATCGCGTGAGCGCGAAGGATCCGGCGGGGCCGTGGAGCGCGCCGCGTCTCGTTGTGGAGGCGAAGGGGCTGATCGATACGTGCCCGCTCTATGATGACGACGGGCGCGTCTATCTTGTGAACGGCTGGGCGAACAGTCGCGCGGGTATGAACTCCGTACTGACGGTCCGCGAACTCGATGCCGGGGAGACGTGCGCGATTTCCGATCCCGTGCTCGTCTACGATGGTCTTCCGCGCGGCGATTCCACGGCGGAGGGGCCGAAATTCTACAAGAAGGACGGCGAATACTGGCTCTGGTTCCCCGCCGGCGGCGTAGGTCGGGGCTGGCAGGTCGCCGCGCGCGCGAAATCGCCCTACGGCCCCTACGAGGCGAAGACGGTGCTGGCGCAGGGCGACACTCCCGTCAACGGGCCCCACCAGGGCGCGGCGGTGAACCTGGGCGGGAAAGACGGGGAGGACAGGTGGTGGTTTCTCCACTTCTCCGACCGCGAGGCCTACGGACGCATCGTCTACCTTGAGCCGATGCAATGGTCGCCGGGGGCGTGGCCGGTCGTGGGCGATGGCGGCAAGCCGGTTCTCGCGGCGGAATACGCGGGTGAACCCCAGCGGAAATTCGGCGGTCTCGCCGTCTCCGACGAGTTCAATGAACCGGTCTTGGGCCCGCAATGGCACTTTCTCGGCAAATCGTCCGATCTCGCGGGCTGGCCGACGACTCGGGGATTCTTCCGACTCTATACGACGGAACTGCGCGGCGGAACGCTCTGGACGACGCCGAATCTGATGGTGCAGAAGTTCCCTGCCGAGCGCTTCACGGTCACGCTCAAGGCGCAGGTCGGCGCGAAGCAGAAGGATGCGGCTTTAGGGTGCAATTGGTTCAGCTCTGTCTGGTCGGCCGACGGATCACGGGTGGTGGAGTCGGGACTGGTCATCGCGGGACGCAGCTCCGCGCGACTGGGGCTTCGCTATCGCAATCAGATGAAGGACGCGGCGCCGTTCTTCGAGGTCGTCTACGTGGAATGTATGGACGCGGATTGCGGTGGACGCGAGCGGCCGGCGCAGGTTCTGGCGACGATCCCGGCGCAGATCGTCCCCGCCGGTCTCCACCCTGCGCTCATCGCCGACATCTATCTGCGCGTTGCGGTCGCGCCGGGGGACGTGCCGGAGAATGGCCTCTGCCGCGCCCCCGTCTGCACCTTCTCCTATTCGACGGACGGCCGGATCTGGACGACCTGCCCCACGACGTTCACCGCGACGACGGGCCGGTGGATCGGCGCGACCTTCGGCCTCTACGCCATCCACGATCCCGGTTGCGACCGCGGTTGGCTGGACGCCGACTGGCTCCGCGTGGAATAATGGCGGGGCGTGGTTTCTCGTGCTTGGCGCCTGCTGCCGCGATGTCGGTCGGGAAATGTCCACGCGTGCACGGAATGTGACACGGGGTGCTGGCACGGGGAGCATCCGGGGAATTCCCGGGCAGCCCGTCACCCGAACGGGTAGTTTGCCGATGCGCGGAAATAGGATAGTATAACGGCATCTCCCATGGCGTCACCTTATCGGGGGTTGTTAGGATGAAACCTGAGATGAAAACGGCTAAGGATAAGATTCGCGTGTGCGTGATCGACGATCACAGCGTCGTGCGGATGGGCTTTAAGTACATGTTGTCCTTCGCTCCCGACATGATGTGTGTCGGCGAGGCGACGGGCGGCGAGAATGCGGCGGCATTTGTGCGGGCGTGCGGGGCCGAGGTGGTCCTGCTGGACGTCCGCATGCCGGGGACGGACGGACTCGCCGCCCTTGACGAGATCCTGACGGACAATCCGGCGGCGAAGGTCGTCATGCTGACGACCTCCGATACCGAGGAGGATATCTATCGTGCTGTGACCATGGGGGCGAAGGGATACGTTCTCAAGGAAACGGATCCGCAGGCGCTGCTGGCCTCGATCCGGACGGTGGCGGCGGGCGGCACGGCGATCTCTCCCGAGATTCGGAAGATCTACGACATCCGGGCGAGCGAACGCGGCCTCACGGCGCGCGAGCGCGAAGTGCTCGGCTACGTTGCGAAGGGCCTCTCGAACGACGAGATCGCCCGGCTCATGGACGTGAGCTTCAATACGGTCAAGTCGCATCTGAAGAGCATCCTCCTGAACCTCGGGGTCGCCGACCGCGCCGAGGCCGTGGCGCAGGGCATCCGTCGGGGGTTGATCGGATGACGACGCTCGTCGCCGTGCTCACGGCGTCCGTCTGCGTGACGGGAACGGTGACGTTCGTCTCGCGCGACCGAGCGCTGTCGGGCGTGCTGGCGCCGTCGGATGGGCGCGCGGCGATGTGGTTTGCCGGCGAGAACAACGGTACGGTCGTCGCCACGCTGCGCGGGGCCGACCGGCTCTCGCCCGGTGACCGCGTCGTCGTCTGTGGCGAGACGTCGCGTCTTGGCTTTGCGCCGGGACTGGCGGCGCATACGGTCACGTCGCTTGGCCGGGGATCGCTCGGCCCCGCCCGCGAGGTGCGGCTGAGCGATCTCGACTGGGGCCGGTTGGACAATGCGCGCGTCACCTTGGCAGGCGTCCTCACCGAAGTGCAGCCGGGCGCGCCCGGCTGCGTCCGCCTGACCCTCGCCACGGCGGAAGGCGCCTTTGCCGCCGAGGCGCCTGCGACGGCGGCCGACTGGCCGACGCTCATCGACGCCCGGCTCCGGCTGACGGGCGTGGCGATGAGCATGTTCAACATCCGCCGCGAGTTCATCGGCGTGATGCTGGAGATCGTTGCCGCCGCAGATGTCGCCGTCGCCGCGCCGGCGGGCGATCCGTTCGCCTTGCCGTTCTCGGAGCTGGACGCGCTGCTGCCGTATTCGCCTCAGGGCGTCGATCTGCACCGCCGTCACGTTCGGGGGACGGTGACCTACGTGCGGCCGGGCGAATTCCTGTGGCTTCAGGAGGGGATCTCGACCCTGAAGGTCCGCACGCCGGAGACGACGGCACGGCCGGGCGATGCGGTCGAGGCCGTCGGCTTCGTCACGCGGGCGCACGGGCTCGGGCAGCTGACGGCGGCCACCGTGCGGGTGACGGGTCATCCCGGGCTCCCGGCGCCGACGCCGGTCGGCCACACCGAACTCAGCGGCTATCCCGTCGACGCGCTCGGCAAGTTCCTCAACTACGACGGGCGCTATGTGAAGCTGCGCGGACGGATGCTTTCCTGCGTAGAGGGGTTGGACGAGACGGTCCTCGTCCTGGAGCACGTGGGGGACGCGCCCGATGCGGTCACCCGCATCAACGTATGCTGTCCGTCGGACGGCCTCGGGTTGACGGCGGCCGACGTGGCCTGGCGGCCCACCTTGGAGGTGGCCGGTGTATTGGAGCTGACGGAGGAGGAGGGACTGCCTGCGGGACAGATTCCGGCGATTCGCGGATGGACGCTCCGCGTGGACGACGTGCAGAAGGTGTCCGTCGTACCCGATGCCGCGTGGCGGAAGCATCGCCGCGACATCGGGTGGCGGAGAATCGTCCAGGCGATGGCGGGGATGCTGGTGGTGCTGCTCGGATTGGGAATCGCCTATTTGGTCCGGCTGCGGATCGATCGGCGGCGGCTGGCGATTCTGACGGCGGAGCGCAAGCGCATGGCGGCGGATCTGCACGATACGCTGGAACAGCATCTGGCGGGCGCCCGCATGGTGCTGAATACGGCGATGACGTTCTCCCCCGATGTGCCGGCGGGCGTGAAGCGGGCGGTGTCCCAGGCGGATGAGATCCTGGCCCACGCGAAGGCGGAGATGCGCGCGCGCATCTTCGATATGCGCAGCGACGTCCTCTTCACCCGCGGACCCGAACGCGTCTTCAGGGACATGGCGGCGAAGCTGAACGCCGCCGGCGCCGTAACGGTGCGCACGCGCTTTCGCGATCTTCCGGAGACCTTGCCGGACGCGGTTTTCGCCGAACTCGTCTTCATCGTCGGCGAGGCGATTACCAATGCGATCAAACATGGACAGTGCCGGAACATCGTCCTGGCGAGCGATCCGACGGAAACGGGCTTCGTCCTGACGGTTGCGAACGACGGCAGGCCGTTCGAACCCGACCGGGCGCTGGGACCGGAGGCGGGGCACTACGGTCTTTCCGGTATGCGCGAACGCGCGAAGCGGGCGGATATCGGTCTGGCCTTTGCGCCCGAGGGCCGCTGGATGACGCTCCGCCTGACCGTGCGGACGTGATTGCGGATCTGACGGCGCGAACCGCGCCCCACCCTCCAGACGGCGCAGAGTATATGCTATACTATCCCTCATGAAGAGGACTTTTATCGTGGCGCTGACGCTGGGGGCGCTGGCTGCAGGCGCTGCCGACAAGGTGCGCGTGGCGTGCATCGGCGACTCGATTACCTACGGCTATGGCCTTGCGGACCGCGCGGCGGAAGCGTATCCGGCGCAGCTGCAGAAGCTTCTGGATGAAGAGCACGCGGGGCGCTACGAGGTGCGCAATTTCGGCAACTCGGGGCGTGGCGTCTACCTCGACTCCATGCGCGGCCGCGAGAAGCGCGGCTGGCGCCATATGAAGGAGCACGCCGCCGCGCTCGCGTTCAAACCCGACATCGTCATCTGCAACCTGGGCATCAACGACTGCGGCGAATACATCAAGGAATATACGGGTGGGCGCACGCGGGGTCAGTTCGTGAAGGACTACATGACGCTCCTCGCCGATTTCAAGAAGGCCAACAAGGCGACGAAACTCTACATCTGGACGAAACTCTCCCCGCTCACCTCGGGCCAGCGCTTCTACCGTTCGCCCGAGCCGTTCCTGATGCAGAACGATCTGGAGGAGGTCGCACGGCGCTGCAAGGCGACAGGCATCGACATGCAGGAGCCGTTCCGGGATGTAATGGACGCGGTCTTTGCGAAAGACAAGATCCATCCGAACGCCGATGGGGCGCGGATCATCGCCAAGGCGACTTTCGCGGCGCTGACCGCGCCCGCCGCCGCGCCGGTCGAGCTGCCGCCGGATATCCGCAAGCCGTGCGAAGTCTGGCTGTGCGCGGGGCAGTCCAATATGCAGAAGGGCTGGGGCGAGTTCAACGCGTCGCCCGAGGAAAAGGCGCGCGTCACGGCGGAGCTCGCGCAGCTGGCGACGGTGGACGTGCGTTTCTGGGACGTGAACGACGGTAGCTGGAAACGGCTCACGCCGGGGAATGCGCGGGCAAAAAGCGCGATGGGCGTCAGCTTCTGCATCCGCCGTGCGCGGATGACGAAGAAGACGGTGTGCCTCCTCTACGTGGCGGCGGGCGGTGCGCCGACCGAGTCATTCCTCTCCGAACAGGTCATGTGCCAGGTCGGCGCGGACGGACGGTCGGTCTACCCCAAGCTGGCCGCCATCGCCACCAACCGCCATCCGATCGACGCCAATGACGATTTCCCGTGCACGTGGTGTAAGCGCGAATATCCGCAGCGGAAAGGCAAGGCGTCCGAGGCGGCCATGTGGCCGACGTCGCATCTCTACGATCGCGGCATCAAGCGGCTCGCGCACCTTCCGCTCACGGGCGTGCTCTGGTATCAGGGCGAGTCCAACGCGACGACGAACGTGCGGCCCGACGTGCCGCTGGCGGAGGACTACATGCTTGAGACCAATCTCGCCATCATCGACCAGCTGCGCGGCGACAGGAAGATTCCGTTCATCATGATGGGGCTGCCGAAGATGAATCGTCCGTGGGCGCCGTATCGCGCGGCGCAGCGGAAGGCGTGCGAACAGAAGGGCGCCATTTTCGTCGATACCTTTGCGGCGGGCCTCGGCACCCCGAACGACGTTCATCCGCGCGACAAGATCCCCTTTGCGGAACTCGCCCTTGATGCGCTGAGGAAATGAACTACGATCTCGTCGAAGTCTTCGCGTCGCTGCAGGGCGAAGGGCGCAATACGGGGCGTCCCGTCGTTTTCGTGCGCTTCGCCGGTTGCAATCTCGCGTGTCCGTGGTGCGATACGGACGTCGCGAAGCGGTTTTCCCTCCCGCTGGCGGAACTGGTTGCGGAGATCGGAACGCACAGGGCGAAGAGCGTCGTCCTGACGGGCGGCGAGCCGACGATTCAGCAAGGTATGCCCGAACTCGTGGCGGCGCTCAAGGCCCGCGGCTATTGGATCGCCGTGGAGACGAACGGGACGAACGAACCCGCGTGGTTTAAGTCCCTCGACTACATCGCGTGCTCGCCGAAGGCGGAGTACGCCGACCGCGTGGCGATCACGCGCGCGGACGAAGTGCGTATCGTGGCGTCCTCCGATGCGGTCGTGCCGTTCGCGCGCCGTATCCGTGAGACCATCCGTGCGACGGACTACTACATCTCGCCGTGCGACGAGGGGGAGAAGATTGACTTCGCCCGCGCCAAGTCCGTTCTCGCCCAGCTGGAGGGCTGGTCGCTTTCCGTCCAGCTCCACAAGATCCTAGGTTTCCGATAAGTCGTCCGCCACGGGAGACAGCCCCTGCGCGGCTTCTTTCCCCGAATTCCGGCTTTCCCGCGACATGATTTGGGCGGTATGTACCGGAAATTTACACCTGATGTAATGAAAGGCGTATGCCGAAGGGCGAAGAGCCCTTGGCATGCGTTCTGCTTACCCATCTGTGAAAACCGCAGGTCGCGGTAGATAGGGTAAAGGAAGACAAGATGAAACTGATTATCGCCTACATTCAGCCGGAGCGGCTGAATGCCGTAAAGCAGGCCTTGTATGAACGCGAGGTCTACAAGATGTCCGTCTCCAATGCGCTCGGATGCGGGCAGCAGATGGGTTATGTGCACCAGTATCGTGGTGCGATTGAGGAGGTGACGCTGCTGAAGAAGCTGCGCCTCGCAATCGCCGTCAACGACGATTATGTCGAGAAGACGGTCGAGGGCATTGTCGCCGGTGCGCGCACGGGCGATATCGGCGATGGAAAGATCTTCGTCCTGCCGATGGACGAGTGCATTCGCATTCGGACCGGCGAACGGGGAAGTGCGGCTATTGGTTGATGAGTCAAGGAGTGTTATGAAAAGATTGATTCTGGCGTTGGGTGTTGCCATGGGTGCAGGGGTTGCGTGTGCGGACGAGCCGCAGACCGCCGATGCCGTTCAGAGCAACCTGAATGTAGTATGGACTCTTATCGCGGGCATTCTCGTCTTTACGATGCAGGCGGGTTTCGCGCTGGTGGAGACGGGCTTTACGCGGGCGAAGAACGCGGCGAACATCATGATGAAGAATCTAATGGATTTCGCGGCCGGCTCGCTCGGCTTCTACGTCCTCGGCGCGGCGCTGATGTTCGGCGTCTCGAAGGCGGCGGGATGGTTCGGCTGGGGTGGACTGGGCATGCCGTCGCTCGCGACGGGCGAGGGCGTCTGGGACTGGACGTTCTTCTTCTTCCAGACCATGTTCGCCGCCACGGCCGCGACAATCGTCTCGGGTGCGGTGGCCGAGCGCATCGAGTTCAAAAGCTACCTCATCTACTCCGTCCTCGTGAGCGCGGTCGTCTATCCGATCAGCGGACACTGGATGTGGGGATCGCTGGCGGGCGGCGCGTCGCAGGGCTGGATCGAGGCTTTGGGCTTCCATGACTTCGCCGGCTCGACGGTCGTTCACTCGGTCGGCGGCTGGATTGCGCTGGCGGGTGCGATGATGCTCGGTCCGCGTATCGGCAAATACCGCCATGACGGCAAGGCGAATCCGATCCCGGGTCATAGCCTGGTGCTCGGCACGCTCGGCGTCTTCCTGCTCTGGATTGGCTGGTTCGGCTTCAACCCCGGCAGCTACACCGCCGGTATCGGTTCGATCGGCCGCGTCGCCATGACCACGAACCTCGCCGCCTGCGCCGGCACGATCGCCGCGCTCGTCACCGCCTGGGTCATCATGGGCAAGCCCGACCTTACCATGGCGCTCAACGGCTCGCTCGCGGGTCTCGTCGCGATTACCGCGCCGTGCGACCAGGTCACGTGCAACGCATCGGTCGTCATCGGCCTCATCGCGGGCGTACTCGTCGTCCTCTCCGTCTTCGCAATGGACAAGCTCCACATCGACGATCCGGTCGGCGCGGTCTCCGTCCACTGCGTGAATGGCGTGTGGGGAACGCTGGCGGTCGGTCTCTTCGCCGCGCCGGAGGCGCTGGGCTACGGCAACTCGATGGTCGGCCTCTTCTATGGCGGCGGCTTCAAGTATCTCGGCGTGCAGGCGGTCGGCGTCGGCATGACGGCCGTGTGGGCGTTTGGCGCCGGATTGGCGATCTTCTACGCGCTCAAGAAACTCGGCATCCTCCGCGTCAGCGAGAAGACGGAGCTCAAGGGTCTGGATCTGACCGAACACGGTCAGGACGCCTACGCCTCCTTCCAGTTCTTCTCGAACATGTAGGATCGTTCCGAAGATCGGAAACAAGCGGGGACCGGCATGCGTGCCGGTCCCCGCTTCAGTTTCCGCCGCCCCGGGTGCATCGCCGTGAACAGGCGGAAAGACTTCCGGCGCGCCATGCGGCGCGCCGGAAGAGGGAGGGGATAAAGGGGATGTTGCGCTGTTTTAGAGCGCGAGATTCCTGCCGCTGGCGAGAGCCCTCACCACCAGCGAGGCGCCGGAGGCGCAGTCGCCGACGCAGTGGATGTGGCGGGCGGGGTCGGAAACGAGTGCCGTGCGGGGCGTCTGCGCAAGCTGAAGCTCCTTGACGATCGGATGGTCGGTCGGCACGCCGGTAAAGCCCATCGCGAGCAGGACGAGGTCGGCCTTGATGACTTCCCGGGTTCCGGGAACGGCCTTGAATGCCAGCGGACGGCCTTCGGGCGAGAAATCCCATTCGACGGTCTCGACCTCGACGCCGGTGACGGCACCCGTGCCAAGAAACCTGAGCGAGTTGAGATTCCAGCGGCGCGTGCAGCCTTCCTGATGGCTGGAGCTCGTGCGCAGCATATAGGGCCAGGCGGGCCAAGGCGTCGAGGGCGAGCGGCTTTCGGGCGGCTGCGGCATGATCTCGATCTGCGTGACGTGCCGGGCGCCCTGACGGAGCGCGGTGCCGACGCAGTCCGAACCCGTATCGCCGCCGCCGATGACGAGCACGTCCTTGTCCTTGGCGCTGATCGGGCACGTGGCGATTTCGCCCGTCAGCGCGCGGTTTTGTTCCCCGAGGAGTTCCAGCGCCAGATGAATGCCGTCGAGTTCACGCCCCGGGATCTTCAGGTCGCGCGCCGCGGGCGTGCCGATGGCGATCACGAGCGCATCGTATTCGCGGGCGAGATAATCGGCCGAGATGTCCACGCCCACGTTCGTGTTGCAGACGAAACGGATGCCCTCGGCTTCGAGCACCGCGCGGCGACGGTCGATGACCGCCTTGTCGAGCTTGAAGCACGGGATGCCGTAGCGGAGAAGTCCGCCGATGTTGGCGTTCTTCTCGTAGACCGTCACGTCATAGCCGCGCCGCCGGAGTGTGATCGCGGCGGAAAGTCCCGCCGGACCCGCACCGATGACCGCCGTGCGTCGGCCGTTTTCGCGCACGGGACCGTGCGGCGTCACCCAGCCGTTCGCGAAGGCGGTTTCGATGATGAGCTTTTCGGACTGGCGCACCATCACCGGCTCTTCGTCGAGTTCGCGCACGCAACAGGATTCGCAGAGGGCGGGACAGACGCGCGCGGTGAATTCGGGGAAATCGCTGCGTACGGAAAGGAGCGCATACGCGCGGCGCATGTCACCGGCCGCGACCGCGCGGTTCTGGTCGGGAACGAGGTTCCCGAGAGGGCATCCCGAACCATGGCAGAACGGCAGCCCGCAGTTCTGGCAGCGTTCCACCTGCGCGGCGACCTCTTCGCGCGTGAGACGGCGCTCGACTTCCGCGAAGTCGTGCACGCGCTCGTTTACGGGACGGTAGTAGTCGTGAATTCGTTCCATCGTTTTGAGTCCTCTCAATCTCTCAATCCGTCAAACTGTCAAGCGGTCAGATCCCGGACCTATCCTTTCACGGGCACGACTTTGACGAACCTCGGGCGGAATCTGGACCAGTCGTCGCGTACCCGGCGCGCGAGAGGCGAACCCGTACGCGCGAGATGCTCGTCGATGAGCGAAAGGAGCTCCGCCTCGTCGGCGCTGCCCGCCTCGACGACCGCAAGGTCGATGGAGTCGAGATTGCACCGGAGGTCGAAATCGCCCGATTCGTCCAGGACATACGCGACGCCTCCCGTCATGCCCGCGCCGAAGTTGACGCCCGTCGGCCCGAGAATCACCACCTTGCCGCCGGTCATGTACTCGCAGCCGTGGTCGCCCACGCCTTCCGTGACGAGGGTGACGCCCGAATTGCGGATGGCGAAACGCTCGCCCGCCTGGCCGTTCAGGAAAATCTTGCCCGACGTGCCGCCGTAGGCGATCACATTGCCGGCGATCATGTTCTCCTCGGGGCGAAACGCGAGGGCGTCGTAGCGCGCGGGATCGAGTTGCGGCCTTACGACAATCGTTCCGCCCGAAAGTCCCTTGCCCACGAAATCGTTTGCCGCGCCCCTGAGTTCGAAGGTGACGCCCGTGGCGAGGAAGGCGCCGAAGGACTGTCCCGCGACGCCCGTGAAGTCGATCTTAAGCGTATCGTCCTTGAGTTGCTGCGCCCCGCTACGTGCGGCGATCTCGCCCGAAAGCTCGGTGCCGACCGTGCGGTTGAGATTGGTGATGGTGCGGCTGAGATGCTGGGGGGTCGCGAGGGCGTCCCAGTCGATGGCGGGCAGGAGCTCGTGGCGATCGTAGTTGTCGAAGACATACGGGTTCGCATCCGGCGCGAAATGCCGGAGGCGATTCGGTTCGGTCGCGAGCAACCGCGAGAAGTCGAAACCCGCCGCGCGCGAGAGTTCGCCGTTGAGCTCCAGGAGGTCCGTTCGCCCGATCGCCGCCGCGAGGCTGGGAAGCCCCAGCCGGGCGAGCGTCTCGCGCACGTCCTCGGCGAGGAAGCGGAGGAAGTTGATGACGTGCTCTTCCTTGCCCGCGAAGTGCCGGCGCAGACATTCCTTTTGGGTCGCGATGCCCACGGGGCAGGTGTCGCAGTGGCAGCGGCGGTCCTGGATGCAGCCGAGGGCGACGAGAAGGGTGGTGCCGAAGCCGAACTCCTCCGCGCCGAGAATTGCGGCGATGACGATGTCGCGTCCTGTCTTGAGCTGGCCGTCGACCTGCACCTTCACGCGTCCGCGCAGGTCGTTCTTCACCAGCGTCTGCTGCGCCTCGGCGAGTCCCAGTTCCCACGGAAGCCCCGCGTGCTTCATCGACGTCAGCGGCGTCGCGCCCGTTCCGCCGTCGAAGCCCGAGATGAGGACGACGTCCGCATGCGCCTTGGCGACGCCGGCGGCAATCGTGCCAACGCCCGCCTCCGAGACGAGTTTGACCGAGATGCGTGCGGCGGGATTGGCGCACTTGAGGTCGTAGATGAGCTGCGCCAGGTCTTCGATGGAGTAGATGTCGTGGTGCGGCGGCGGCGAGATGAGGGTCGTGCCCGGCCGCGCATGGCGGAGCTTCGCGACGAATTCGTTTACCTTGTGCGCGGGCAGCTGACCGCCTTCGCCCGGCTTCGCGCCTTGGGCGAGCTTGATCTGGAGGTCCTTGGCGGCGCGCAGGTATTCGATCGTCACGCCGAAGCGTCCGCTGGCGACCTGCTTGATTCCGCAGTTCTCATCCGTGCCGAAGCGCTCGACGTTCTCGCCGCCCTCGCCGCAGTTGGACATCGATCCGATGGCGTTGAAGGCGCGCGCGATCGTCGCGTGGGCCTCGGGCGAAAGCGAACCGAGCGACATGGCGCCGCCGACGAAGTGTCGCATGATCTCCTCGGTGCGCTCGACCTGATCGAGCGCGATGGGCTGCGCCTTCGTGAAGCGCAGGAGACCGCGCAGGGTGCAGCTGCGTTTCGACTGGTCGTTGATTTCGTCCGCATAGGCGCGGTAGCGCGCGTAGTCGCCCGCGCGCACCGCCGTGCGGAAGTTCGCGAGCGCCGTCGGCGTCCAGAGATGGTCTTCGCCGCCCCTGCGGTGGCGGTAGAGGCCGCCGGCGGGAAGGAGGTCTTCGTCCAGCTCCGCGAATTTCGCATCGTCCCGGGCGAGTTTCCGCCCGATTGCCGCGAAACCGAGACCGCCCACGCGCGAGGGCGTGCCGGGGAAGCACTTGTCGATCACCTCCTGCGCGAGGCCCACGCACTCGAACATCTGCGCCGAGCGGTAGCTGCGCAGGGTTGAGATGCCCATCTTGGACATGATCTTCAGCAGCCCCTTGTCGACCGCCCTGATGTAGTTCGACGCGGCGGTGACGGGATCCCGGCGGTTGAGCGCGCAGACCGATTCGAGCGCAAGATAGGGGTTGATCGCCGTCGCGCCGTAGCCGAGAAGAACCGCATAGTGGTGCACTTCGCGCACCTCGCGCGTCTGCACGATGAGCCCCACGGAGGAACGGATGCCCGCTTCGATGAGCGCGCGGTTGACCGCCGCGGTTGCGAGCAGCGAGGGAAGCGCCCGTCCGCCGCGGACGTTGAGGGACGCCTTGTCGGACAGCACGATGATCTTCGCACCGCTGCCGACCATCGAGACCGCCTGGGCGCCGAGCTCCCCGAGCGCGACTTCGAGATCGCCTGCAAAGAACATCGGAAGACGCTGCACGGGGAACTTCGTCCCGCAGCTCGATTCGATGCGCCTGAGCTCGTCTTCGGTCAGCACCGGCCGGCGCAGTTTGATGAGATTCGCGTGCTCGGGCGCCTCGTCGAGGATGTTGCCCTTGTTGCCGATGTAGGTCATCAGCGACATCACGAGCTCTTCGCGGATCGGGTCGATCGGCGGATTCGTGACCTGCGCGAAGACCTGGTGGAAGTAGTCGAAGAGCGTGCGCGGATGCTCCGAAAGGCACGCGAGCGCCGCATCGTTGCCCATCGAACCGACGGGTTCCTTCCCGTCCCTGGACATCGGCGCCAGGATGAGCTCGAGATCTTCGTCGGTGTAGCCCGCTTCGCGCTGGCGGCGCGCGAGATCATGGGGAATCTCCGGCGGGACGACCTCCGTGAACAGCCCCTGTATCGAAAGGCGGTTCTCCTCCACCCAGCGGCGGTAGGGACGGCGGCGGGCGTATTTCACCTTGATCTCGGAATCCTCCATCAGGCGGTGCGCGGGCAGGTCGAGATAGACCATCGAGCCCGGCTTGAGCCGACCATGCCGAACGACCGCCTCGGGCGGAACGTCGATGACGCCCGTTTCGGAGGCGAGGATGAAGAGGTTGTCCTTCGTGAGCGTCCAGCGCGCGGGCCTGAGGCCGTTGCGGTCCAAGGCCGCGCCGGCGCAGATGCCGTCGGTGAACGCCACCGCCGCCGGGCCGTCCCACGGTTCCATCAGGGCGGAATGGTATTCGTAGAAGCCGCGCACGTCGTGCCCCATGTGGTATTTGGCGCCCCACGCCTGCGGCATCAGCATGAGCATCGCGTGCGCACTGTCGCGCCCCGCCGCCACGAGCAGCTCAAACATGTTGTCGAACGAGGCCGAGTCGGATTGTCCGTCCGGGATGAGCGGAAGGATCTTGGCGATGTCTGCGCCGAAGAGCGGCGAGGAGAGGTCTTTCTCGCGCGCCTTCAGGGCGTTCAGATTTCCCTTGAGCGTGTTGATTTCGCCGTTGTGGGCCAGCATGCGGAAGGGATGCGCCAGCTCCCAGGTCGGGAACGTATTGGTGGAATAGCGCTGATGGACGAGGGCGAGGGCGGAGGTGAAGTCGGCATCGACGAGATCGGGATAGAATTTCTCGACCTGTGGCGCGAGGAGAAGCCCTTTGTAGACGATCGTGCGCACGGAGAAGGAGCAGATATAGCCGGATTTCAGCCGTTTCTCGATTTCGCGGCGGATGACGTAGAGCCGCCGCTCGTGGTCGGCGCCGGCCGGTTGATCGCCTGGGGTCCGCCCTCCCAGACCGACGAACAGCTGCCGGATTCTCGGCATTGCGCGTCGCGCGACCGGGCCAATCGCCGACGGAACGACGGGGACGTCGCGCCAGGCGAGGGGCGTCGCGCCGTCGGCACGGATCGTATCCTCGAAAAGGGCCTCTTCGCCTTCTGCGCCGAAGATCATCGCAACACCGTATTCGCCTTTGGGCGGAAGGCCCGCAACCGTCTTGCGGAAGAAGGCGTCGGGAATCTGCAGGAGAAGGCCGGCGCCATCGCCCGTTTCGGGGTCGTTGCCGGTCGCGCCGCGGTGCATGAGACGTTTGAGAACCGTCAGCCCGTGAACGACGGTGTCATGCGTCGCGATATTGTCCAGATTGGCGATGAGTCCGACGCCGCAGGCATCGTGTTCAAAGTTGCTGTCATACAGTCCGCGTTGTTGTTCTGCTTGCATAGTGCTCTCCCAAAAAAGGAGAAAGAGCAGATTGCGTGCCAACCTGTTCGGCCCGACAAAATCGGCCGGTCTTTTACAGTGTATGTAAACAAGCAATTCGATTATTACAGGATATGCAGGTGTTGGGGACAGTCCCTCGCGTCAACGCGCAGAACGTCAGAGAAACCCGGCACCAAGCGCCATCTATTGTGCTATAATATCCGGCCATGAGCGAAAAAATCTCCATGCAGGGCGGGAAACTGTGCGTTCCCGCGAATCCGATCGTGCCTTTCATTGAAGGCGATGGCACGGGGCCGGACATCACCCGGGCCGCCATGGTCGTCTGGAATGCGGCGGTCGAGAAGGCTTACGGCGGTGCGCGCAAAATTGAATGGCGCGAAGTGCTCGCCGGTGAGAAGGCGTTCAAGGCGACGGGCGAATGGCTGCCGCAGGAAACGCTGGATGCCTGCCGCGACTGTCTCGTCTCGATCAAGGGTCCGCTTACGACCCCGGTTGGCGGCGGTATCCGTTCCATCAACGTCGCCATGCGTCAGGAACTCGATCTCTACGTCTGCCTCCGCCCCGTGCGCTACTTCAAGGGCGTGCCTTCTCCCGTGAAGCGTCCCGAACTCACCGACATGGTCATTTTCCGCGAGAATACCGAGGACATCTACGCCGGCATTGAATGGCTCAACGGCACGCCCGAGGTCGAGAAGGTGAAGGCCTTTCTCCTGGATGAGATGGGCGTCCGGAAGATCCGCTTCCCGAAGACGGCCTCCATCGGCATCAAACCCGTCTCCCTGGAGGGCACCGAACGGCTCGTCCGCGCCGCGCTCGACTACGCAATCGAAAACGACCGCGCCTCCGTGACGCTCGTCCACAAGGGCAACATCCAGAAGTTCACCGAGGGTGCGTTCCGCGACTGGGGCTACAGGCTGGCACAGCGCGAATACGGTGCGACGCTCATCGACAAGGGGCCGTGGTGCAGCTTCGCGAACCCGGAGACGGGCCGCACGATTGTCGTCAAGGACTGCATCTGCGACGCGTTCCTCCAGCAGATTCTGACGCGTCCGGCGGAATACGACGTGATCGCCACGCTGAATCTCAACGGTGACTACGTTTCCGACGCGCTTGCCGCGACGGTGGGCGGCATCGGCATCGCCCCCGGTGCGAACATCAACTACCAGACCGGCGTCGCCGTCTTCGAGGCGACCCACGGCACGGCGCCGAAGTACGCGGGGCTCGACAAGGTGAATCCCGGCTCGCTCATTCTCTCGGGCGAGATGATGCTCCGCTACATGGGCTGGACCGAGGCGGCGGACAAGATCATCGCCGCGATGGACAAGGTGATCGCCGCCAAGACGGTGACCTACGACTTCGCCCGGCAGATGGACGGTGCGACCGAGGTCAAGTGCTCCGAATTCGGCGCGGCGCTCGCGGCGGCCATGTGAGGCCATGCGTCCGCGACTCCTGCTCCTGATCCCGCCGCTCGTGCAGACGAACACGCCGTATCCGGCGACGATGCACCTGGCGGGGTTCCTGCGAGAGCGCGGCTTTGACGTCCACCAGCGCGACCTCGGCATCAAGGTCGTGCGGGATGTCCTTGTCGAATACGGCGGCGACGAGGCCGACCAGCTGCTGGAGCTGCTGCAGGGCGACCTGCCGCCGGAGGACAAGCTTGAGGCGTCCGCGCTCATCGACGAGGTCGCCATCTGGATTCGCGATAACGTCGATTCCTCCTTCGGCTTCTCGCGCTATGCCGAGCGCATCAGCGCCCAGGCGGCCGATTTCGGCGCCGTCGAGAAGCTGATCCGCCGGAAGGGCGTCATCGACAAACCGCTGGAGCGCCACCTTGCGGCGGCTATCCGCGAAACGCGGCCGACGGTCATCGGCGTGACGTGTCCGTTTCCAGGTACGCTCGTCCCTGCGTTCAAGATCGCGAAGTACGTGCGTCGGCGTCATCCGACGATCCGTCTCGTGCTCGGTGGCGGCTTCGTCTCGACCGAACTGCGCGAGATGAACGATCCGCGTCCCCGCAGGTATTTCGACGATTTCCTCCTGGACGAGGGGTACGAACCGATGCTGGAGGTGCTGGGCGCGCGCCCAGCGTCCGGCGCCGCGCGCCATGCACCTGCCATTCCTCCCTTCGTCACGCCTTGCTACGACGGCATCGACTGGAGCGAGTATTTCGATGTGGTCGAGACCGCGAATCCGATGCACCGCCTGTGGAGCGTCGGGCGCTGGCGCAAGCTGCAGATGGCGCGCGGCTGCTACTGGCACCGGTGCGCGTTCTGCGATGTGATCCTGCCCTACGTCAACTGCGTCGGGCAGCCCGCCGCCGCGCAGATCGTGGATGCGATGGAGTCCCTTCTCGCGGCCCCCCGCACCCGGCGCCCCGCACCCCGCACCGGTTTCCACTTCGTCGACGAGGCGATGCCCCCGGCGCTGATCCGCCGGGTCTCCGGGGAGATTCTGCGTCGCGGTCTGAAGGTGGCGTGGTGGGGCAACGTACGTTTCGACCGGAGTTTTACGCCCGAACTCTGCCGGCTGATGGCGAAGGCGGGCTGCGTCGCCGTGGCGGGCGGGCTCGAATGCGCCGACGACCGTCTGCTGAAGCTGATGAAGAAGGGCATTACGCTGGCATCGGCGACGCAGGCGCTGCGGGCCTTTCGCCGCGCGGGCATCATGGTGCACGCCTACCTCATGTACGGTTTCCCGACCGAGACCGCGGACGAAGCGTACGGTGCGCTCGAGTTCGTGCGCGGGCTCTTCAGGGACGGTCTCGTCCAGAGCGCGTTCTGGCACCGCTTCGCCCTCACCGTCCATTCGCCGATTTCGAAGGATCCCGCCGCCTTCGGCATCCGCATCGCAGAGGCCAAGCGGCCCAGATACACGTTCTGCCGCAACGAACTGCCGTTCGTCGAACCGAACGCGCCCGATTGGGAGCGTATCGGCGACGTGCTCAATCTCGCGCTCTACAATTTCCAGGAAGGTCGCGGCCTTGACAAGACCCCCGCCGACTGGCAGCGTCTCGTCCGCCGCCGACGGGCGCGGGAGAAAATGGTATAATTCCCTCACCTATGGTGCGACGCCTGATCCTGGTTTGCGGCATGACGTCTGCCCTCTTCGCCGCCGGCGCAGAGGGGTATCTGTTCTCCTATTTCAGCGAACACGGCGCCAACGGCCGGCGCGGCGAAGCGGCGGGGCTGCATCTCGCGTATTCCTACGACGGGCTCAAATGGACGGCGCTCAACAACGATGAACCGATTCTGGAGCCGGCGATCGGCCAGGACAGGCTCATGCGCGATCCGTCCATCTGCCAAGGCCCCGACGGCACCTTCCATCTCGTCTGGACGACGGGTTGGCGCGGCCGCAGCATCGGCTACGCCTCTTCGCGCGATCTCCTCAGCTGGAGCGAGCAGCGGGCGATTCCCGTGATGGCGGACGAGCCGACGGCGCGCAACTGCTGGGCGCCCGAAGTGACCTACAATCCCGAGGACGGGCTTTTCTACATCTACTGGGCGACGACGATTCCCGATCGCCATGCGCCGATTCCCGAGATGGACAAGAAGGAGGCGGGGCTCAACCATCGCATCTACCTCATGACGACCGGAGACTTCGAGACGTTCTCGCCGGCGCGGCTGTGGTTCAACCCCGGCTTCAGCGTCATCGATGCGGCGGCGGTGCGGGACGCGGTGCGCGGCGACTGGCTGGTGTTCGCCAAGAACGAGAATCATACGCCCGTCGAGAAAAACATCCGCGTCGTGCGCACGGCCTCCCTGGCGAAGGCGCTCCCGATGGAGGTCGGCGCACCGCTGACGTCGAGTTGGACGGAGGGGCCGAGTCCGCTCTGGGTGGGCGACACGCTCTACCTCTATTTCGACGTCTACCGCATGGGGCGCTACGGTGCGCTGCGGAGCCGCGACCGGGGCCGCACCTGGCAGGACGTATCGACTGAGCTTGAGATGCCGCGCGGCGCCCGCCACGGCACGGCCTTTGCGGTTTCGCGCGCGTTCCTCGAGAATCTCATCGGCGCCGATCGCATGCGGGCGCGGAAGGCGGCGTCCGGCGCGCCGGACGCCACCCCCGCCGAGCCGCGCCGCGTCACGCTTTCAGGCCTGACGATGGGCGCGGAGAAACTGCTCCGATACGGCGAGCGGGTGAAGGTGGACGGTGAACTGACCTACCTCGTCTCGGAAGGCGCCGACTTCCGCCTGACGATGGACGAGAACGGTGAACTGACGGTCGTCGCGGTGCCGGGCTGGTGGACGCCCGCGCGGATGGTGACGGCGCTGGTGATCGGTCTGCAGCTTTTTCTCGCGGTGCTGGGCTGGGCCTTCTTCCTGCGGCACCAGAAGCGGGCGGAGGCGCGCGTGAACAAGGCCGTGCAGCAGGAGCGTCTGCGGCTTTCGCACGATCTGCACGACGGGTGCCAGCAGCTTCTGGCGGGCTGTATGTTCCGCCTGACCGCCGCCCAGACGCTGCTCGGGCGCGGCAACATCGTCAAGGCCGAACAGCAGCTGGCGGGGCTTCAGAGTTCGCTGACGCATGCGCAGGAGGAGCTGCGCGCGGCGCTGTGGACGATGAAGGAGGAGGCGGAGGGACCGGCGGCGATGGCCGCGCTCTTCCGGTACGCCGCGGCGCGGCTGCCGCAGTGGGAGGGCAAGGTGACGTTCGAATCGCTGGGCGAGGAGGAGCCGCTGGATCGCCGCTACGCGGGCGCGCTCCTGATGATCCTGCAGGAGGCCGTCGGCAATGCGCTCCGCCACGGACGGGCCGAACACGTGTACGTGAAGACCTTCTTCGGGCGCGGCGGCTTCGCCGTGATCATCAAGGACGACGGCTGCGGCTTCGACATGTCGCAGCCGCCGGCGGATCGTACGGGCGTGCATCTCGGACTGGAGAGTATGCGGACGCGTGCGGAGAAGATCGGCGGGCGCTTCCACGTCCGTTCGGTGCCCGGCAGGGGGACGGAAGTAAAAATCGTGCTGGAGGAACGAAGATGATACGCGTGATGATTGTCGATGACCATCCGGTGGTGCGCAACGGACTGGAGGCCATGCTCTCCATCGAGGACGATCTCGAGGTCGTCGCCGCCGCAGGTGGCGGCGACGAGGCCGTCGCCTGGTGCAAGGCGCATGCGCAGGGACCGGATGTCGTCGTGTCGGATGTCCATATGCCCAGGGGCGACGGTTTCGCGATGCTCGGCGCGCTGCGGAACGCCTGCCCGAAGACGCGCGTCCTGCTGCTGGCGGGGATGCCGCTCAAGGATGAGGAGACGCGGGCGCGCGCGGACGGCGCGGCGGGGTATCTGCCGAAATCGATCGAGGGCCGCCGCCTCATCTCGGCGATCCGCCGCGTGGCGGACGTGACGGCGGATTTCGTGTCGGGCGATTTCAACCAGAACACGGGAATCCTGAGCGACAAGGAACTGACGGTGCTGCAGTATGCGAGCGCGGGCAAGACGCGCGACGAAATCGCCATCATTCTCGACATCAGCTCGGAGACGGTGAAGTCGCATCTGCGCGCGATCATGCGCAAGCTCGATACGACGAATACGACCGCCTCCGTCGCCCGTGCCTTTTCCCTCGGTCTCCTGCGCGTCTAGGGCGCGCCTCAGGGCGCCGCCGGCCGCCGTCGCGTTCATCATCCATTTGGGGGACTGACCTGCCGGGCCGTCCTGTGCTACAATAGCGGCATGAGGAATGGTCTCGCTTTTGTCGTGCTGCTGGCGTCTGCATCCGCAGGTGCGGCGGTTGAGCTTTATCCGCTTTCCCAGGTTCGCCTTGCCGAGTCAAGCGTATTCGCGCCGGCGGTGGCGGCCGACATCCGGTACGTGACGGCGCTTGACGGCGATCGGCTGCTGGCGCCGTTCCGTCGCGAAGCGGGGCTGGCGAAGAAGGCGGAGCCGTACGGCAACTGGGAGAGCTGCGGCCTCGACGGGCATACGCTCGGGCATTATCTGAGCGCGCTCGCGAATCTGATAGCGTCCGGCAATGATCGCGATGGCGAACTCGCGCGGCGGCTTGACTACATCGTCGATGAACTGGCCGCCTGTCAGGCGGCGCATGGCGACGGGCGTCTCGACGGCGTGCCGAAGGGCGCGGCGGTCTGGGCGGCCCTGCGCGCGGGCGACGCGGGCGCGGTCTGGAAGCGCTGGGTGCCGTGGTACAACGTCCACAAGACCTTCGCCGGTCTGCGCGATGCCTATGAACTCGCCGGCAACGCGAAGGCGCGGACGACGCTCGTTAGGCTCGCGGATTGGGCGATGGAGGTGACCGGCCGGCTCGACACGGCGGCGATGCAGCGAATGCTCGATCTCGAGTACGGCGGCATGAACGAGACGTTCGCCGACCTCTTCCGGATCACGGGCGAGCGGAAGTACCTTGCGGAGGCGCGGCGCTGGGAGCACGCGCGCGTCTTCGATCCCCTCTACCGGCATGAGGACCGCCTCTCGGGCCTTCACGCCAACACGCAGATTCCGAAGTTCGTGGGGCTGGCGCGCACGGCGCAGCTGTCGGACGATGCCGCGCGCTGGGACGCTGCGGACTTCGCCTGGCGGACGATCGTCACCCGCCGCAGCGTCGCCTTCGGCGGCAATTCCGTGGGCGAGCACTTCCATGCGCTCGACAGTTTCGCGAAGCTGATGGGGGATCGCGAAGGCCCCGAAACCTGCAATACCTACAACATGCTGCGTCTCACCGAGCGGCTTTTCGAGCATGACCCGAAGGCCGAGTACGCCGCCTACTACGAGCGCGCGCTTTTCAACCATCTCCTTTCGTCGGTCAACGTCGCGCATCCGGGCTTCGTCTACTTCACGCCCACGCGACCCGGGCACTACCGCGTCTATTCGACCCCGACGAACTGCTTCTGGTGCTGCGTCGGCACGGGCATGGAGAATCCGGGGCGATACGGCCGGTTCATCTATGCGCATGACGGGAATACGCTCTACGTCAACCTCTTCGTCGATTCCGAGCTGAAGGGGATCCTCCGCCAGACCACCGATTTCCCCGAAGGCGGCACGACGACGCTCACCTTCCTCGCGCCGTTCACGGGCACGGTCAAGGTGCGCGAGGGGGAGGCGTACGCGACGCATACGGGCACGTGGAGGAAAGGCGAGACGATCCGCGCGTCGCGTCCGATGGATTGGCACGTCGAGAAGCTGCCCGACGGCAGCGACTGGGGCGCGATCCTGCGCGGCCCGATCGTGATGGGGCGGGACTGCGGCCGAAACGATCTCCAGGGCCTTTTTGCGGACGATTCGCGGATGGGACATGTCGCGTACGGACCGTACGTCGATGCGGATAAGGTGGCGTACCGCGAGGCGGACGCCCCGCTCGACACCAGGGGGCTCGTTCCGTTCTACCGCCTGCACGAATGCCGCTACCAGATCTACTGGGAGTTCGCCAGCGCCGAGAAGATGGCCGCACGCCGGACGGCGCAGGAGAAGGCGGCCGCCGCCGAGCGCGAACGCGAGCGGCGCACGCGCGATCGCCTCGCGCCCGGCGAACAGCAGCCCGAGACGGAGCATGAGATGGCGACGGCGCAGAACAGCGCGAAGGGCTATCACGCCGGCCGCCACTGGCGGCACGGCAGCTGGTTCGCCTATACGCTCGATCCGCGCGGCGCGAAGGACCTCTGCCTGGAGGCGACCTACTGGGGCGGCGATCGCGGCAGGACGTTCGACGTTCTTGCCAACGGCGTCGTCCTGAAGACGGTGACGCTTGACGGTCGCCGGGGCAATCGCTTCTACGAGGAGACGTATCCGATTCCGGCCGAGGTCGCGGCACTGCGCAAGGACGGAAAGATTCGCGTCGCCTTCGCCGCCTCCAACGGGGGGCTCGCGGGCGGGCTTTTCGGCCTCCGGCTGATGAGCGCGCACCCCTGAGGGCGCCGGGCCTGCGCGATCGGGAAGGCGCGCCATTCACGGTGCACGGCGGTTGTCTTTGGTTAAAATGGAGTCAGCAGACAAGGAGTTCACGGATGAAAGTTGGCGAGACGGAGTTGAGGACGGCGGCGAATGCGATTCGCGTGCTCGTCGCGGATATGGTGGAGAAGGCGAATTCGGGGCATCCCGGCGGCGCCATGGGGCAGGCCGATGTCGCGGCAACGCTGTGGCTCGAGTATCTGAAGGTCGATCCCGGGAATCCGCTTTGGGCGGATCGCGACCGGCTCGTCTTCTCCGGCGGTCACTGCAGCCCGCTCGTCTACGCGCTTTTCCATCTCGCGGGCATGGACGGCCTCGGTCTCGACGAGCTGAAGAATTTCCGCCAGTTCGGTTCGCGCACGGCGGGCCATCCCGAGCGTGAGCAGATTCGCGGCATCGACGTGTCGACGGGGCCGCTCGGCCAGGGCCTCGCGATGGGCGTCGGCCTGGCGCTCGCGGCGAAGATGCAGGCGAAGACGCACCGCACCTGGATCCTCTGCGGCGACGGCGACATGGAGGAGGGCATTTCGCACGAGGCGTGTTCCTTCGCGGGCACGCTCGCGCTTGGCGGGCTCGTCCTGATCTACGATTCAAACGACATCACGATCGAAGGACGCGCCACGATTGCGATGACGGACGATACGGCGAAGCGTTTCGAAAGCTACGGCTGGAAGGTCGTCACCTGCGACGGGCACGATTACGCGTCCATCCGCGCCGCACTCGACGCGGCGGTGGCGGAGACGGCGAAGCCCGTCCTCGTCATCTCGCATACGCATATCGGTCAGGGTGCGCCGTCCAAGCACGACACCCCCGGCGTGCACGGCGCGCCGCTCGGCGCCGAAGAACTGGCGGCCACCAAGATCGCGCTCGGCTACGATCCCGCCAGGTCCTTCGAGGTGCCACAGGCGGTCTACGGCCTTTTTGCCGCGCGGGCGGCGGAGATCGCCGCGACGCTCCCGTCCGCCGGTGGCGACGGTTGCGGAGCGGTACGCCCTGCCGGTGAATCCCGGCTTTCCGCCTTTTTCGCCGCGTTGCCGGCATTCGATCCCGCGAAGCCCGTGGCGACGCGCGCGGCGTGCGGTACGGTGATGAATGCGCTGGCGGAGGTGTGCCCCGAACTCGTCGGCGGCAGTGCGGATCTGGAGCCGTCCAACAAGACGGGGCTGAAGAAGTACGGCTGGATCGCCCCCGGCGATTTCACGGGGCGCAACATCCACTTCGGTATTCGCGAACTGGCGATGGCGGCGATCGTTAACGGCATGGCGGCGTACGGCGGGCTGAAGCCGTTTGGCGCGACGTTCTTCGTGTTCAGCGACTACTGCAAGCCCGCGCTGCGCCTTGCGGCGCTGATGGGGCTCGACTCCAGGTTCGTCTTCTCGCACGACAGCTTCTACGTGGGCGAGGACGGGCCGACGCACGAACCGGTCGAACAGATCGAATCGCTGCGGACGATGCCGAACGTGGACGTCTACCGTCCCGCCGACGCGAACGAGACGGGCGCCTGCTGGGCGGCGATGCTTGCGCGCACGGAGGGTCCGAGCTGCATTCTGACGACGCGCCAGAACCTGCCGATTCTGCCCGCCGCGCCCGAGAAGGTCGTGAAGGGGGCCTATGTCCTCTTTGAGTCCGGGGCGCAGGATGCGGAGACGGTCCTCTTCATCGGCACGGGTTCGGAAGTGCATCTTTGCCGCGAAGCCGCGAAGGCGCTGGCGGCGGAAGGGCGGAGCGTGCGCGTCGTCTCGATGCCGTGCGTCGAGCGCTTCCGGCGGCAGGACGCCGCCTATCGCGCGGCAACGATTCCGGACGCGATGACGAAGCGCGTGCTGGCGGAAGCGGGATCGAAGAAGGGACTGATGGAGTTCGCGGCGGTCGCGTCCACGACGCGCTACCTCTCGCTCGACCGCTACGGCGCCTCGGGCCCGTATAAGGTGCTCGCCGCGGAATTCGGCTTCACCGTTGAACACACTCTGGCGCTGGCGCGAGAACTCGTTTAGTCCGTTCCCGCGCCAAGAGGTGGCGGCGCAGCCGGTCGGCTTGCGGTGGTCGGTGCAGCCGGACCGGACCGGGCGCGGTGCGCGGGTTCGCGTCGCCGACCCTACCCTTTCGGGGGGTGGACGAGCGGCGAAACATTCGGTAAAATGGCGGAATACAAACCAAAGGGAGAGGAAGTCTTATGCTGACATGGATTGATTGGCTGATGATCGGAGGCTACTTTGCGCTTCTGGCGGGCGTCGTCGTCATTACGATGATGCGGCAGAAGATCCAGAGCGGCGAGGACCTGTTTCTCGGCGGGCGCTCGGTCGGGTGGCTCGCGATCGGCGCGTCGATCTTTGCGGCGAACATCGGCTCGGAGCACCTCATCGGTCTCGCGGGCTCGGGTGCGGCGGCGGGCCTTTCGCAATCGCACTGGGAGTTCCACTCCTGGGTGCTCGTGATGATGAGCTGGGTGTTCCTTCCCTTCTACTACAAGAGCGGCGTGTCGACGATGCCGGAGTTCCTGGAGCGGCGCTTCGGCGCGAAGGCGCGCTGGATCCTCTCGCTCGTCTCGCTGGCGGCCTATGTGCTCACCAAAATTTCGGTGACGGTCTTTGCGGGTGCGCTCTTCTTCGAGGTGATGATGCCGGAGGTCCAGCTGACGATCGGTTCGACGGTGATCTCGTCCTTCTGGATCGGCGCCATCGCGACGGTCATCCTTGCGGGCGTCTACTCCTCGATCGGCGGGCTTTCCGCCGTCGTCTACACCGATCTCGTCCAGACGGGCATCATCCTCGCGGGCACGCTTTCGGTGACGGCGTTCGCGCTCTATCATCTCGGCCACTCCGGCGTGGCGCTGCCCGATGGGACGGTCGCGGCCTCGGCCGGCGACGGCTGGGCGGTCCTCAAGGCGACGATCAAGTCGACGGGCAACGTCGAGTCGTTCGGTCTCTGGCACGCGCTCTCCCACAAGGCGTTCCCGTGGCTCGGCGTCGCGATCGCCTCGGCGACGATCGGCGTCTGGTACTGGTGCACCGACCAGTTCATCATCCAGCGCACGCTGGCGGCCAAGAACCTCACCAACGCCCGCCGCGGCGCGATCTGGGGCGGTGCGCTGAAGCTCTGCCCGGTCTTCCTCTTCCTCGTGCCGGGCATGCTCGGCTTCGCGCTCTGGCACAACAACGTGACCGTCAACGGCACACCGTTCCAGGAACTCATGTTCAAGATGGTCGACGGGGCGAAGGTGATCGACGGCGACAAGGTCTTCCCGACGCTCGTGCAGAACCTGCTGCCGGTCGGCTTCCGCGGTCTCGTCGTCGCGGGTATGATCGCCGCGCTCATGAGTTCGCTCGCGTCGCTCTTCAACTCCGTCTCGACGCTCTTCACGGTGGACGTCTACCAGAAGCTGAAGCCTGAGACGCCGGCGCGCAAGCTCGTGACCATCGGCCGCACGACGACCATCGTGATGACCTTGCTCGGTCTCCTGTGGCTTCCGATCATGAAGGCGATTGCGGGCGGCGGCCTCTACCAGTACATCCAGGCCGTCCAGTCGTTCCTCGCGCCGCCGATTGTCGCCGTCTTCGTGATGGGGCTCTGCTGGAAGCGCATGAACCTCCGCGGGGCCGTGTGGGGGCTTTCCCTCGGATTCATCCTCGGTATGGCGAAGTTGGGCGCGAATGTCATCTGGGGCGGTAAGGATGGATTCGCGTTCATTCAGGACTTCTATTTCTCGGGCCTGCTCCTCGTCACCTCGGTCGTGATCGTCGTCGTCGCCTCGCTTTCGGCGCCGCCGCCGGCGGCGGAGCATACGACGGGTCTCACCTTTGCGGGACTCGATCCGGCGTTCAGGAAGGAGAATCGCGCGAGCTGGAACTGGATTGATGTCGTCTCGTCCGTCATCGTCGTCGGTTGCGTGATCGCCGCCTACGCCTATTTCTGGACGTGGCTCGACTAGAGGATGAGCGTGATCTCCGGAAATATGGGGAGGATCTGGTCCCCATAGGGCCCTTGTGCTGAAATTCCTCCTTTCATTCTTCCGGGCCGCGTGCCTGAGCGTTGTCCCATCCGCGAAGGAAATCGCGGTTGGGACACGGGGCGTTCCGCCGCTTCTTGATTCGGAGGTCGCGACGAACGGTTCGTCCAATGTGATCCGTAGCGACCAATTGCCGCGCTCAGACAAGATGTGATATACTATGCGCCGTTTCGGGTGCTGGGGCGCAAGGTGCGCCGCGGCTGAGATAAGACCGATCGAACCTGTGGGGTAATGCCCGCGTAGGAAAGGAGTACATGATATGGTGGACCATAAGCAAGTTATGGAAGAGGTGATCTCCGGCGCCATCGTGCGGAGATTTTTCGAGAAACTGCAGGACAACCTGGCGCTTGACGTCGCGATCGTCGGCGCGGGCCCGAGCGGACTCGTTGCGGCGCACGATCTTGCGAAGGCCGGTTTCAAGGTGGCCGTCTACGAGTCGAAGCTCGCGCCGGGCGGCGGCACGTGGGGCGGCGGCATGCTGATGAACGAGGTGACGGTGCAGAACGATGCGGCGGAGATCCTGCACGAGTTCGGCATTACGACCGTCCCCTATGACGGGAACTACCACACCGTCGACTCCGTCGAGATGGCGTCAGGTCTCATCTTCGGCGCGCGCAAGGCGGGCGCGGTCGTCTTCAACACGGTCAAGGTCGAGGACATCGTGATGCACGACGGCATCGTCTCGGGCGTCGTCATCAACTGGAATCCCGTCGCCCGGCTGGAGATGCACGTCGACCCGCTCGTCGTGACGACGCGCGCGCTGATCGACGGCACGGGCCATCCGAGCGAGATCATCAACAAGGCCGTCCACAAGGCGGGCGTGAAGGTCGATTCGCCGACGGGCGGCATCCTCGGCGAGAAGCCGATGTGGATGGCCGACGGCGAGCGCACGACGGTCGTCAACACGAAGCGTCTCTATCCGGGGCTTTATGCGTCGGGTATGGCCGCGAACAACGTGCAGGGCGGCTTCCGCATGGGGCCGATCTTCGGCGGCATGCTGAAGAGCGGCCGGAAGATCGCCGAAATCGTCGCGAACGACCTGCGCACGCAGGCGTAAGGGACGGCGCGATGGAGGACTTCGGGCTCTATCTGGTCATGACCAATCCGGTCGTCGGCTACGAGCGCTGCTGCGCGGCGGCGGTCCGATCGGGCGTCCGGATGGTGCAGCTGCGGATGAAGGATGCGCCGCGCGCGGAAATCGTGGCCGTGGCGCATCGGCTCCGCGGGATTACGCGTGGAACGGACACGAAGTTCATCGTCAACGACGATCCGTCGATTGCGGCGGAGGTCGAGGCGGATGGCGTACACGTCGGTCAGGACGACATGCCGGTCGACGAGGTGCGCCGCCGCTATCCCGGGCTGGCGATCGTCGGGCTCTCAACGCACAATCCCGCGCAGGCGCTCAAGTCGCTTGCGGTCCGGCCGGACTACATCGGCGTCGGGCCCGTCTTCGCGACGCCGACGAAGCGAATCCCCGATCCGACGCTCGGCGTGGCGACGGCCGCGCAGATGATCGCGTCCGTCCCCTATCCGGCGGTTGCCATCGGCGGACTCGATTGCGAGACGCTGCCGGCGGTGCTGGCCGCCGGGGCGCGCAACTTCGCCGTCGTGCGCGCCGTCTGCGGCAGCGCCGATCCCGAATCGGCCATCCGCCGAATCCAGCATCTCGCGTCCCGCTGACGTCGCCGGGTTTTCCGGGTCGCCCGAAATCCTCCGGACGGGCGCGGCGGTTCGGACCGGCAAACTTGGGCGTGCGGACGTGTCGAGAACATTTTGACCCCCGATTTTATTAAATATTTTTCAAATCCCCCTTGCCAAACCCAATGAATACTGATATATTATGCTCAAACTCGCAAGGGGATGATCCCATGCGAAACAAAAAGGATCAAACAACATGGCTAAGAAGGTAATCGTCCCGACCACCAAGAGTGGTATCATGGCTGCGCTTGCGGATGCCGCCGGCATCTCGAAGAAGCAGGCCGTCGCCGTCTACGAGAAGCTCGTCGACATCGCGGTCAAGGGTGCCAAGCAGGAGGAGAAGGGCATCATGCTCCCGGGTATCGGCAAGGTCAAGCTCGTCAAGCGTCCGGCGCGCACGGGCCGCAATCCCGCCACCGGCGAGACGATTAAGATCAAGGCCAAGAAGGTTGCCAAGATCGTCGCGTGCAAGGCGCTCAAGGACGCGATCCTCGGCTAAACCGGAACGATAGCCAATTTTGCAAAGACGGGCGCGGCGGCCTTACGGCATCCGCGTCCGTTTGTTTTCCCGTACCCGGTTACGCGAGCAGCGATGCGAGGTCTTCGGCGGTGAGTTTTTCCATGACGGCGGCATCGGTCGTGGAGACGGTGGCGGCGATTACGGCCTGTTTCCTGCGTTGGAGCGCGAGGACCTTTTCTTCGATTGATCCCGAGGCGATCATCTTCATGACGTAGACGGTCTTCTTCTGTCCGATGCGGTGCGCACGGTCCGTCGCCTGATCCTCGACGGCGGGATTCCACCACGGATCGTAGTGGATGACCATATCCGCCCCCGTGAGGTTGAGCCCCGTGCCGCCCGCCATCAGGGAGATGAGAAAGACGGGGATCTTCGGATCGCGGTTGAAGCGATGGCATTCGCCGAGCCGGTCTTGGGTGGCGCCGTCGAGATAGCAGAAGGGAATGCCTTCCTCCTGCAGTTCCCCGGCGATGACCTGCAGCATCTTCACGAACTGGGAGAAGACGAGGATCTTGTGTCCGCCGTCGACCGCCGTCTGCAGCTGCTCCATGAACGCGGCGAGTTTGCCGAGCGAGGCGATCTGCCTCAGTTTCATCAGCATCGCCAGCAGTTCAAAACGCGATTTGCCGAAGCCCCGGGCCTTGATCATGTCGCCGGCACGCCGCCGCGTCTTGGCGAGCGCGTCGTCGTATTCGCGCTGCGCGTCGTCGTCCATCGGGCAGTACGACACCTTGACGATCTTGTCCGGCAGATCCCGGGCGACGGTCTTCTTGAGTCGGCGCAGGATGAACGGATGCAGCTTGCGCTTGAGTCGCGCCTGGGCCTCCTCCGCCGGACGGCCGCCGTCGGCGATGGGTTGTTCGTAGCCGAGGCGGAAAGTCTCGTAGTCGCCGAGATAGTCGGGCATCAGGAAGTCGAAGATGGACCACACGTCGGCGACCGAGTTCTCCACGGGCGTGCCGGTCAGGACGAGCCTCTGCCGCGCCTTCAGGAGCTTCACCGTCTTCGCGTTCTTCGTCTGGCGGTTCTTGATGTGCTGGGCTTCATCGAGGACGACGGCCGAAAACTCCCGGGCGTAGTAGGCGTCTTCGAAGTCGCGCGGCAGAAGCGCGTAGGAGGTGATGACGATATCCGCCTTCGGGATGTACTGAAAGAAGTCCGCGCGGTCGGCACCCGAAATGACCAGCACCTTCAGCCCGGGCACGAACTTCTTCGCCTCCGCCTGCCAGTTCATGACGAGCGAGGTCGGGCAGACGATGAGCGCCGGCAGCCTGTGGGCGCCGTTGGCTGCGCCCACGCGCGGCAGCGAAAGCCAGGCAAGGGTCTGGAGCGTCTTGCCGAGCCCCATCTCGTCCGCGAGCAGTCCTCCGAGTCCCGCATTTTCGAGAAAGCGCATCCAGTAGACGCCCTGCTTCTGGTACGGACGCAGCACCGTATCGAGCGGGCCGAGCGCCACGGGCTCGAACCTGGCGTTGCCTTCGCGGTTGCGTTCGCTCGCCGTCTTGCGCCATTTGTCCGCATGCGTGTCGTCAAGGTCGATGCAGTCGAGTCCGTCGAGCGACGCCTTGACATAGGGCGCATGCACGCCGCGGACGCGGAACCAGCCGGCGGGGGCGCCGCCCTGCGTCGTGGCGCAGTCGCGGAAGACGCCGTGCATCGTCTCGATGGCCCTGTTGTCGAGGAGGATGACCTTGCCGTTGCGCAGAATGTAGCCGTCGCCGCGATTAAGCGCACCCTGGATTTCGACGGGCGGAATGTCCTCGCCCATGGCATCGAACTGGTAGCGGACGTCAAAGGCCCCGTCGGGTGCGTCGCGGATGGTTACGACGGGCACGACGGACGGCATCGTGTCCGTCAGCTTCATGAGCTTTTCGGAAAGATCGACGCGCCATCCCCGGCGGCGGAGGGCGGGGAGCCCGGTGCCGAGGAAGTTCAGCACCTTCTGCGGATCCGTGACGTAGAGCTTGAGATCGCCCTGACGGTAGCCGGGTTCGAATCCCCATTCCTGCACGGCCTTGACGGCCTCGCGCTCGGCGGTCACCGAACGCACGCGGCGGACGAGCGGATCGTCGGGGTCGGGCAGATAGACGACATGATTGGACTGCAGCGAACAGGCGGGAAAGTCGATGTCGCCGTACCAGGCGTCGAGAATGATGGAGAGCGAGGCACGCGAACCGGAGACGAGCGCATAGAAGCGCGGCGCCATCGGAATCTCGACGAAGGGTTCCGCCTCGGCGGCGGTCGGCGGCGCCTTGGATGCCGTCTCGGCGGCATGTGCGGTGCGCTGCGCGGCCTCGGTGTCCTCCATCTCCATTACCATCTGGGCGATGCCGAGGGCGACGACATGGGGACATACCTGGCCGAGCTTCTGGTTCTGGTAGCACGGGCAATGCGACACGATGCGCCCCTGTTCGGCGAGTGTGAGCGAAACGGGCATGGCCCATCCGTCCGAACGTGCGATCTTGCCGCTGATCGATACCTTTTCGTCATCATACGTGACATCGGTCACGTCCCCCGAATTGCAGAGGCCCAGCGCTTGATTGAACACCTCGGGTCCGCCCCATTTGATCAACTCGTCCTGAGTGATTCCAGATCTCGCCATCGATTCCATATTGTTGCGCGGTATTATACCAAATCGTATCCCACCTATCCCCCTCCCACACATATACATATCATCATCTCCACCTGCAACAGCGGCCAGCTGACCATTGTACGCGCGCGAGCGGCATCTTTTTTTCTTCCTTTGCCGATCACGAACGCAGGCGGTTGACCAGCGCGAAGCCGCGCAGCGGGACAGCCGAGCGGAGCGAGACAGCCGAAGGCCGCGAAAGCATAAACCATCGGTGTTTAAATTGAGTGGACAGCCCCTGTTCCCAGCCCGTTATTTGATTCGTACGGCTCTCGCTACCGCTCCGCCGAATACCCAGGGCTTCGCGTCCGTTCGTACTGCGACATTATGGAGCAGACGCCCTCGCGGCTGAACGCGATGGTCGTAGCGGTGCAGGTCGAGGGCGGGGCATGCCTGAAGGCGAACGTGGCCAGGATGCAGGTACTGTATTCCGCCGCGCTGAAGGAGATTCGTGATCGGCTGGAACGCGAGAGGGGCGCGGCGGAATGATTCAGCGAGCGAGAAGCTTTGCGACTGCGCAGAGCGCGCAAATCGCCATGAGAACGACGCCCGGCCAGAAATACCAGTCTGGCGCAGGCTTTCTCGTCGGGTCGCTTTCCCTGAAGTCTTTCCAGAAGTCGCTCATTGCGGTGGATACTATATCAAAAATCACGGGGGCTTGCCATAGACGAAATTAGGCATTCACCTTCGACGGTCGGTGAAGGGTAGTTTAGGTTGCGGCTTTTCCGCCTGAAAGTCAGGGTCGGCTCTTCGAGCCGCCCCTATAACCCTGATAACCCTATAACCCTGATAAAAAGTGGTTGCCCATCGCGGAGCTGCGGAGCGGGACAGCCGAGCGGAGCGAGACAGCCGAAGGTCGCGGGAGCTCCAACCAATCGGAAATTTAGCCCAAAAAATTTTTTACTCTTCCCCCTTGCAGGGGAAGCGCGGAAATGATACAATTTAGCCAAACCCATCTAGGGGAGTGTAACGACGAGGAGGGAGATTCGATGAAATCATCGCTAATTGCAGGTCTGGCACTGTTGCCGTGCGCGGTATTTGCAGCCATTGACCAGAACTTTAACGAGGCGACAGAGTTGCCGGATGGCTGGTCGGGCGATGGCACGATCGAGCAGAAGAGCGAGTCTGACACCGATAAGGTCCTCGCCGTTGATGGTACGGTGACGTGCGACAATGCCGGAACGCCTTCGTCGTACTCCAAACTCTCCTTGCAGGTGAAGGCGCCGGAGGGGGATGCGGCGGATGATCCGGATGTGGATCTCATGAGTGGGTATTCGGATTCTCAGTTTGCCGTGACCACGGGGGCTCTTCTGGAGGAGAGCGGCAAGCTCAAGGTGATGGTTTATCAGAATGGCGCGTGGACTGCGACGACCGCCACCGTGACGCCGAGTGCGTGGTTCACCATCAATCTCGAATTTGATTACGCGAACAAAAAGGTTCGGGGTTCAGTCGTGGAAGATGGTGTTCAGACGGAGTTTACCCCGTACGATTTCATAACGCAGCCTGAGAATACTTCGACGAATGTCTCTTCGCTTGTTCTGGTCGGTTCGTCTCAGGTGGATGATGTCAGTATTTACGAGGCGGTCGCCACGAGTGAGTTGCCGCCGGTTTTGGAGGGTTATGGCAAAGTCTTCTTGGAAGATCTGGGTGTCTCGAAGAGCGATCTCACGGATGAAGTGACACAGTATGGCGGTCTGACGGTTGCCGATCGTGTTGCGACGGGCCTCAAGCCGAAGGATGAGAATACGACGTTCCTCGCGACGGCGATTGCTCCGGCGGCGGATGGCAAGGTTGCCGTTACGGTTCCATGCGCGTATGACAACGGTCAGGATTACGAGCTTTGGATTAACGACACGAAGGCTGACGATACGGGTTGGAGTTTCGTCCGCGAGAATGGTGCGATTACGGGTGTCAAGATCGAGGCTACGCCGGCTTCAGGCAAGGTTCTCAAGTTCCAGGTCAAGGCGAAGGCCCCGGCGGCATCGGCCAATTAAGATTCAGGGAGGGTTAGTTAAAATGAAGAAGCTTTCACTTCTGGCGGCGGTTACGGCGATGGCGGCGGGTGCGTTCGCGTTGCCGAGCTATGTGATGTTCTCGTCCACGGGTCCGGACAAGTATGCAGACGGCACCGAGGTGCTGGACGGCGAGGTTTATGCGCTCGTCTGGGCGAAGACAGGTACGGCGTTCGCCGGGTTCAATGCGGATGGCTCGCTCGTCGATGCCGCGAACAACAAGCTCGTCTCCGCCGTGCCGATCGCCAAGGACGCGCACTGTCCGCCGGTCATGTACATGCTGACGGGCGCCAATGCCGACCTCGACTCGACGGGTACGTTCAGCGTTTATCTTCTGGATACGCGCGTTGCGGCGGCGGATGGCACGAAGACGGTCGCGGGCATCTCCTCCGAGGGCGTTTTCACCGCCGTCAACACCACGACGGTGGTCGCGGCGGAGGTTCAGGGCGGTTCGCAGACGACGGCGACGTCCGACCTTACGACGGGTGCTGCGGCGGTCGCAACGACGGTTCCCGCCGATGCGCCGATGCCGAAGGTCGCGGCGATTAAGGTCGTAGGCGGCAAAGTCGTCGTCACGGTCACGGACACGGTGCCGTATCTCCAGTACGGTATCTCCGCCGGCAAGACCCCGGACAAGCTCGATCAGACCGATCTCGTTCAGGGCATCAACGGTACGGCTGAAGATCTGACGCTCGTCGTTGACAGTCCGGAAGACAACCGTTTCTTCAAGGTCATTCGCAAGTAATTCCGAGGGGAGATTAAAATGAAGATGAAACCTTTTCTGGCTCTCGCGGCGGTGACCGCCGTTGGTGCGGCGACCGCCGAAGTCACCACCGTCAATACGCTCTGCCGCATCGAGATTGACAGTGGTACGGCGAGTACGATCGTTGCCGTCCCGCTGACGAAGATTAGCGCGTCAGGGAGTGATGAAGCAATCCCGGCGACGAGTCTCGTCCTGACCGATAACCTTGAGGATGGCGATACGATTTTCCATTGGAATACTGACACCTCGAAATGGGATGCGTGGATTATCGCGGACGGTGCTTGGACGGCGACCACGATTGCAGAGGGAACGAGCATGAGCACGACGGCACCTGCGGCCGATACGACGTTCAAGCGCGGCGATGCCATTTGGGTGAACCGTCAGACGCCCGGCAATAAATTCTACATCTATGGTCAGATGCCGACGGCGGGATCAGCGGAGTCTGTCCAAATCGTGGGCGGAAGTTCTGATAGTCCGGCCTATACGATGGTCGGCAATCCGACGACGGAAAAGAAATCGATTAACTCGCTGACGTTTGCCGGCGGCACTCCTTCGGATGGCGACTTGATTGTGTGGGGAAATAAGGATAACGCGCTTGGCCGCACGGAGTTCCGCTACGATAGTTCGAAGGATGAAGGTGAGAAGTGGGGCTATTATAAGGCTACAGAGGTAACGCTTTCCAGTGGAATAACGGTAAATAAAATGGTGTGGACGGCGGCTGATGTCGAGGTTGAGCCGGGGCAGGGATTCTGGTATGTCACCACGGCTTCAACCAGCTTGACCGTGTCGTGGTAAATATGATACACTACCTATCGATTGAGGTGATAAAATGAAAAAAATTCTATTGAGTGTGCTTTTCACTGTGCTTGCGGCAGTTTCCGCTCAGGCAGGTATCCTCTACTGGCAGGTTGACAGTTCGTCGTTAGCAAGTGCGGGTATTGAGGCATCATATGCACAAATCTTCACCTATACTGGGCAGGATGGTGATGTGCTGAGTGGTACGGCATTGAACAACTACTTTGCAAACTCGACGGCGAGCAACAGCAACCCGATCTCGTTGCCTACTGGAGTAGTTGGGGCGAGCATCGGATCTGACTATGCTTCGCAGTCCTTCTACATTGAACTGTATAACTCCTCAGGTGATGCGACCTACCAGTCGTCTCTGGTTAGCGGATCGGCATTGACTAGCTACATTGATTCGGCGAATCAGTTTAGTTCCGAGTGGAAGGCGACCAACGTTTATTCGGGTTGGAGTAGCTACACGGCGGTGCCGGAGCCGACGTCGGGGCTGTTGATGCTCCTTGGCGCGTCTCTGCTGGGGTTGCGGCGCCGGAAGGTGGTTTGAGCGGCCTTTCGTATTTAGGATGGCGGGGCGGTTGCGCAAGCAATCGCCTCGTTTGCTGTGCCGCTTTCTGTTCCGTCGAACATCGCAGAAGGGTTTAAGCGCCTTGCGGCTGACGATGGGCATTGCGTGCACAGGAGGGGCGCGTTTTGGTATAATACGACACCAAGGTTTTGCGGTAAAGGCCAGTACCAAAGGGAAATACTATGTTCGGCAGAAGCAGAAGATCCTATCGTGATGACTACTATGATGGTGAAGCGCGGGATGAGAACCAACTAGGGGGGGCACCGATTCCACCGATGCGCATGGACGGGTTCGATTGGCTCATCACCGGCGTGCTCGGTCTTTTCGCCACGGCCTTCATCTGGGCGCTTTCGTACAGGGGACTGCATCCGAGCGTCTGGGGCGAATGCGCCCTGGCGGTGGGGTTGCGCCCGCCGACGACGCTGCTGTCGGGTCACTGGCGGCTTATCGCACGCGGCATCTACGCATGCTTTGGCGTGGCGGGCGGCGGCATGGTTCTCAGCATCCTCGGCAAGATCGCGGTCGGCGTCATCGTCGCCTTCGGCTACCTCCTCTGCCGCGAGGCGTTGGCGATTCTCGTGCGCATCCGCATCGAAACGCTCGTCTGGACGCATCGTCTGTCACGGCAGATTTCCATCGTGGCGGCGTTGCTCCTCCTGTGCGCCGATCCCGTCTGGACGATCGGGCAGTCCTTCTCGCCGGCGACGCTGCTGGCGCTGGAGTTCCTGATTTCCGCCTATCTGCTTGCGCACTTCCTGCGATCGGGTTCGATGGGAGCGGCCTATTGCTCGATGCTCATTCTCGGTTTCTTTGCCGCCGTCTCGCCGATGGGAATAGGGATGATCGCATTCTTCTGGGGGGCGTTCTACCTGCTGCTGAGGAGAGGGGCGCTCTTTAACGTCCAGATACTCAATCCGCTGGTGATGCAGACTTCGCGGTGGATTCTCACCTTTAATTGGGCAGCGGGCTTTCTGATCGGCATTGCGCTCAACGTCTGCTGTTTCATCATGATGGACGGTCTGGCCGCCACCGGCCGATCGCTGGGGGCGATTCCGTTCAGTTACGCCGTCGAGCTGTGGGGGATTGTCACGTCGGCGGCCTCCACCGGCGGCTGGATCGTCGGGTTCGGGTTCGTGGTGATGCCGTTCGTGCTGGTCGTGGCGCTCCTCAAGCGGGCGACGGACGTCGAATACGTCCTCAGCTACCGCACCGGGCTTATCTTCTTCCTGTGCCTCTGTTTCGCCTACTCGCAGGTCTCCGCGTTCCAACCGCTCTGGTTCTGGTGCCTGAGCGATTCGGTGACCGTCAACAGTCCGCTTATCCTCTTCGTGGGTTCCGTCCTGTCGATGTTGGCAATCGTGGGGGCGCTCTCCGTTCTCGTGGTGGATACCCACTGCCGCAACTACAGACGTCTTGCGGAGATGTTCGGCGACGAGCAAAAGGACGCGCCGCAACGCAGGACGCGACGTCTGCGTCGGGTGTTGTTCGGGTGCATTGCGGTCCTGCTGCTGGCGGGTGCGCTGCCCGGCCGCTGGCAGCCCAAGACGCTGCGGATGCACCGGCTCATCGCCGATTTTACGCGGGAGATCGTGGACGAGGCCGGGGATGCGCGGTGGCTTTTCACCGACGGGCAGCTGGACTGCGGCATCGAGCTGGAGGCGGTTCGGCGCCACGGTCTTGGCGGCGGACTTCGCTGCATCCCGCTGATGCGGACGCGTCAGGCGCGCGAACCCTACGCGCTGCGACGGCTCATGGAGAACGACGCCGACCGTCTGTGCGCGGAGATTGGCGGCGGCAACATCCTGCGCACGTGGCAGAAGGATGAGCCGGAGAAGATTGCGGTTTCGGCGATGATGCTCGGGCTGGAGCTCTGGAAGGTGCGGGGCGGCCGTGACTATCCGCCGGTCTCCGGCGTACTGGCGCGCACGACGTGGCCTTCCGACGAGGTGCGCGAGACGGGCATCCGGCATGCGCTCGAGCTAATCGGCGGGATTCTGACGCTCTACGGCGAGGGGGGACCCGATCCGCGCGCGGGGCGCTACGTCAATGATCTCTTCCTCGTCCTCCAGTGGCGGCTCGCGCGGCTTGCGCGCATCCGCAGCGAGATCTTCGACCGTCGGGGCGACCTCGAACGCGCCCAGGAGTCGCTCGCCATGGCCGAGGCGCTGGACGACCGAAACGCCTCGCTCAAGCGCATTCACGAGGGGATGATGCGGCTGCGGGAGAACACGATGCGCCAGATGACGCCGCGCGAGGGTCTGCAGTTCGCGCTGGTGCGTGCGGACTTCCCGCTGGCGCGCCGCTATGCCGAGCCGATTCTCGATTCCGACCCCGAAGACGCCGACGCCAACTTCGGCATGGGCATGAGCTATTTAATGGAGGAGCAGTACAATCGGGCGGAGGAATATCTCAAGCGTTCGCTTGTCCGCAAGCCCAAAGAACCGGCGATCTGGAACAACATCGCCGTCATCCAGTACCGGCTGGGGCGGCTCGCGGAGGCCCGCAAGAACGCCCTCAGGGCGCTGGAGCTCCTACCGGATTCCGCCGAGGTCAAGGACACGCTGAAGAAGATCGATGAGGCGGAGAAGAAGTCGTCGTCGTCGGCGAAGGCATCGCCGGCGGCGACGAACGCCGCGCCGGAAGCCGCGACGAAGGAATGAAGCGCTACGGGCTATTGGCTTGCCTCGCCTATGCGATTCTGGCGGCGGCCGCCGTCTGGCTGGGCGGGTTGAATCAGGACGAGGGCTGGTATCTCTACGCCGCCCGGATGGTCGGCGAGGGGAACGTCCTCTACCGCGACTTCTTCTACACGCAGGGTCCGCTCATGCCGATTCTCTACGCGCCGCTGGCGTGGGTCTGGCGTGACGGGGGACTGCTGGGGGCGCGCATCCTGACCGCCGCCCTCGGTCTCGTCGGCATGGTCTTCGCGGCGGCGCTGGCGCGGCTGCTGGCGCCGCAGGAACGCAAGGATGCGGCCGGTATCATCGCTTTTCTTCTGCTCGGCTGCAATCTCTATCACGTCTACTACACGGCGATTCCGAAGACCTATGCGCTCGCGGCGCTTTTCGTGATGATGGGCTTCTATCTGCTGGGGTGGGGGCTGGCGGATCGCGGGCGGCGGCTTCGCCGGTTCGCCCTTTTCGTGGCGGGTCTTTCGCTGGCTTTTGCGGCCGGCACGCGCATCAGCCTCGGTCTGCTGCTCGCGGTCTGCGGTTTTGCGCTTCTGTTCGCGTGCCGCCGTCTGGGATGGAGCTTTCTCTGGTTCGGCCTCGGCGGGGCGTTGGGGCTGGCGGTCGTCTACGGGCCGTTTCTGTGCGATCCCGCGGCGCGTGCGGGACTTTGCGCGGCCCAGGCCTATCATGCCGCACGCGGCGGTTTTGACATCGTCTTTACGGTGGGGAGCGTCAGCCGTCTCGTGCGCGGGTATCTGCCGGTGCTGGTGCTGCTGGGGATGGGGGTGGCGGTGCTGCGTCCGCGGCTGCGCGATCTCGGGCTGATGGGCGGGTTGCTGGGCGTCGGCTTTCTGGCGGTGACCGGTTTTCAGCTGCTGGCGCCGTTCCCATACGAGGATTATCAGGTGCCGGTAATGGGGCTTCTCGCCGTGCTGGCGGCGGTTGCCGTCGTGCGCGGGGACGCGCGGCCGCAGGTCGCCGTGCTGCTGACGCTGGGGATGACCTGGGCTGCGTCGTTTGGTTCGCCGCTGCTGGAGGAATGGATGACGAACGGGCGGGACCGCTTCTGGCCGCTCAAGAAGGACAGGAGCGAACTCGCGCAGCTGCAGGATGCCGCGGCGATGATCGAGCGCCTCGATCCGGGCGGACGGGAACTGCTGACCCAGGATCTCTACCTCGCCATCGAGACGGGGCGTAAGGTGCCCAAGGGGCTGGAGATGGGGCCGTTCAGCATCCTGTCCGATGCGGAGTGGGTGGCGCTTCTGGAGTCGGCGCCGTGTCCGGTCGCGGCAATGAGCGGCTATTCCTTCGCCATCAATCCGCCGCGCTGCGACGAGCGGCCGCTTGCGGATCAGGTGCGGTACTGGGATTTGCTCAGGAAGCACTACGAGCTGGTCTTCCCCGAAGCCCATTTCGGGCAGAATGCGACGACGCTCCTGGTGCTGAAGCGCAAGACCCCGCCGGCGTCCGGGGAAAACGGAGGGACGCCGTGACGCCCGACGAAATCAGATCCCGTATCCTGTCGGCGGTCTCCCGCACCGGCGGCCATCTCGCGTCCTCGCTGGGCGCGGTGGAGCTCGCCGTGGCGCTGGCGGAGACGTTCGATCCCGGGAAGGACCGCATCGTCTGGGACGTCGGCCATCAGGCCTATGCCTGGAAGATCCTGACGGGGCGGGCCGATCGGCTCGACACCCTGCGCCAACTGGGCGGGCTTTCAGGTTTCCCCAACCCCGCCGAATCCCCGGCGGACGCGGCGGTGGCGGGTCACGCGGGCGTGGCGCTTTCCGTGGCCGAGGGCCTTGCCGCCGCGCGCGATCAGCGCCTGGGTGACGAGCAGGTCGTGGCGGTGATCGGCGATTCGTCGTTCGTCAACGGAACGTGCTTCGAGGCGCTCAACAACTGCATGTCGTCCTGCCGCAAGGTCATCGTCATCCTGAACGACAACGAGATGTCGATTTCCAGACCGACGGGCGCCTTCTCGCGCTACCTCGGCCGCCTCATCGCCGGCCGTCGCTACAACCGTTTCAGGGGCGCGCTGAAGCGGGTGTCGCGGGCACTGCATGTCTATTCGCCCGCGCACGGCCTCAAGGTCTTCTTCAAGCGCATGCTGGTGGGGTGCAGCTATTTCGAGGAGATGGGGCTGCGGTACATGGGGCCCGTGGACGGGCACGACCTCGCGGCGCTCAAGGCGGCGCTGGCCGTGGCGCGGGAAGACGACCGCAGCGTGGTGCTGCATATCGTCACGCAGAAGGGCCGAGGCTTCGCGCCGGCCGAGCGGAATCCCACCGCCTGGCACGGGGTCGGTCCGTTCGACCTGAACGCCGCCCGGGCGGGCGCCGATCTTCCCGTTCCCCTCGTCCCGCCGTCCGCCGCACCCGCCTGGAGCGACGTCTTCGGCGACGCGCTCGCCGAGCTGGCGGCGGTCGATGCGCGGATCGTCGCCCTGACGGCGGGCATGAAGGACGGCACGGGGCTGGCGGGTTTCGCCGAACGCTTCCCCGCGCGCTTCCAGGACGTGGGCATCGCCGAAGGACACATGGTGGCGTATGCGGCGGGGCTTGCGGCGGGCGGCGCGCGTCCCGTGGTCGCCGTCTACTCCACGTTCCTCCAGCGGGCGGTCGATCAGGTGATGCATGACGTCTGCATCGCGCGGCTTCCGGTCGTCTTCTGCGTGGATCGCGCGGGCGTGGTCGGCGCCGACGGCGTCACCCACCAGGGCCTCTACGACCTCGCCCTGCTCAGATGTCTCCCCAACCTCACGATCTGCCAGCCGAAGGACGCCGATGATCTGCGCGCGCTCCTGAAGGAGGCGCTGGACAGGAACGGGCCTACGGTCATCCGCTATCCGAAGGGGAAGGCGCCGGCCACCGGATCCCCGGCCCCCGGTCCCCGGCCCTCGGCGCCGGCCACGGCGATCTGGGCCACCGGCGACTGGTATGCCAAGGCACAGGCGGTGGCGGCGCGGGTGCCGGGCGCGGTCGCCGTGCATGCGCGCTACCTGAAGCCGTTCGATGCGGAGCTGCTGGCGGCGGAGCGTGCGGAGGGTATGCGGATCGTGTCGTTGGAGAACGGCTGTGTGGCGGGCGGACTCGGCGAGGCGATCGGGGCCGATGTGAAGTTCGGCTGGCCTGACGTCTTCATCCCCCACGGCGCACCCGCCGAACTCGAACGCCGGTACGGGCTCGACGTCGAATCGATCGTGGCGCGGCTGGACGGCGCGGCATCCCGCGCCTGTCATCACCCCTCCATCTCCACTATCCAACCCCCGACTCCCAATGGCTGAAATTCATGGCAAGGCGGGCGAATGGGCTCGCGTCAAAGGTACGGTGCTCGGCCTCTGGCCGCTCTTCATCGGCGTTTTCTTCTGCGGTTTCTCCGCCGCGCTGGCGGTGTCCGGCCACTATGCGGTGGGGGGCGTGCTGGCCGTGCTGTCGCTCGTCGGCTGCATTCTCAGCTATCTCGTGGGTCTCCGGCGCGTGGAGCGTTTCTTCAAGGGCGCGCGCGGCGAAGAGCGCGTCTCGGGCATCCTCCGCAGTCTCCCCGACCGCTACCACGTTTTCAACGATTTCGTCGCGGGCGGGCTTCACGTGGACCATGTGGTGGTGGGCCCTGCGGGGGTGTTTGCCGTCGAGACGAAGAACTGGCGCGGCGAGGTCACCGTCGAAGACGATCAGATTCTGGTCGACGGGCAGCTGCCGAGCCGTCCGCCGCTGGCGCAGCTCCTGCGGGAGACGGCGCGCGTGAAGGCCGCGCTGGCGAAGGCAGGCTGGAACGGAAGCGTCACGCCGATTCTCGCCTTTGCGTCGGACACCTTCCGCGCGCACATCGCCGAAGTGCGGGGGGCGGTGGTGATCAATTCCTGTGAACTCCGCCGCGGCTTCGAGACCAATCGCGTCGTCATTCCGCCGGCGGAACTCGAACGTCTGGTGAGCCTTATGGAGAACTGCCAATGAAGAATGTCCTATTGACGGGTGTGCTGGGCGCCCTGACGCTGCTCGCGGCGCCGACGCCGGGTTGGGCGGAGGAAGGGGCGCCGGAGGTCAGGCCGCAGGACTACTACGGGCGCATCGCCCAGCGTCTGGCGGTGATGCTGCCGCGCAACCACGTTCTCCAGAAGCCGCTGGACGACGAAATCTCCCGCCGCGCCTGGACGAACCTCGTGAGCTTCTACGACTTCGACCGTTCGGTGTTCCTGCGCGACGATCTCGACCGGCTTGCGGCGCGCGACCGGTCGCTGGACGACGAACTGCGCGCGGGCGACGTCAGCTTCGGCTATGACGTCCATCGGCTCTACTGCACGCGCCTCAGGGAGCGCATCGATTTTGCGACCAATCTGCTGGCGACGGCCACGTGGGATTTCTCGGTCGCAGAGGACTACCGCATCAAGCGCAAGGACGTCGAATGGCCGGCGACGCGCGCGGCGGCGGAGGAACATTGGCGCAAACGCCTCAAGAACGAACTGCTGGTGCAGATCCTGGGCCGGGAGCTCGACGCCGAGGAGAAGGCTGCGGCGGCGGCGCGGAAGACGGACGCGGCGACCGAGGCGGAAGGGGCCGAGGGTGCGGCGGAAGAGACCGGCGATGCGGCGGCCGGCGATGAACTCGCCGACGATGCGGCGGACGATCTGTCGAAGACGCCGGCCGAGAATCTCATCAAGCGCTACCGCCAGTACCTCACCGTGCTGACCGAGCCGGACGAGGAGGCGGTTCTGCAGCACTACTTCTCGGCCGTCTGCCACGCCTACGATCCGCATACGGACTACCTCTCGCCGACCTCGAAGGAAGACTTCGACATGGACATGAACCTGACGCTCTGCGGCGTCGGGGCGGTGCTGCAGATGGACGATGGTGCGCTCAAGATCTCCGAGGTGATGCCGGGCGGGCCGATGGACGTCGACGGGCGCATCAAGGCGGGCGACAGGATCGTCGGCGTGCAGCAGGGCGACGGCGAGATGGAAGACATCATGTGGCAGCCGATGAAGAAGACGATCAAGAAGATCCGCGGCAAGAAGGGTACGCGCGTGACGCTGGAGATCATCCCGCGCACCGACAGCACGGGTATCGCGAAGAAGCGCATCGAACTCGTGCGCGACGAAATCCGGCTTGAGGACGAGGCCGCGACGGGGCGCGTCGATACCGTCGTCCTGGAGGGGGTCACGAACCGCGTCGGCTACGTCTATCTGCCGGGTTTCTACGGCACGATGGACAAGCGGCCGGGGCAGGAGGGCTTCCGCAGCTGCGCCGACGACGTCGCCCGCTACCTTGCGGACTTCAACGCCCGGGACGTCGAGGGACTCGTCCTCGACCTCCGCGAGGACGGCGGCGGCAGCCTCCGCGAGGCGGTCATGCTTTCGGCGCTCTTCGTGCCGAGCGGCCCCGTCGTGCAGATCCGCGATACGCGCACCGTCATGAGTCTGCCGATTCCCGCCGGCAATCCGGTCGCCTTCAGGAAGCCGATGGTGGTGCTGACCGACCGCGCCAGCGCCTCCGCGTCGGAGATCGTCGCGGGCCATCTGCGCGACACGGGCCGGGCGGTCGTGCTCGGCGACGTGCGTACGCATGGCAAGGGCACGGTGCAGACGGTGCTGGGCATGGGACCGGCGCGGTACGGTTCGATGAAGATCACCACGGCGCGCTTCTACCGCATCGACGGACGCTCGACGCAGGTGAAGGGCGTGGAGGCCGACATCCGGCTGCCCTCGCTGCTCGATTCGCTTGACATCGGCGAGGACAAACTCACCTACGCGCTGCCGTTCACGCGCATCCGCAAGGCGGGCTACACCAAGTGCTGGAATCTCGACGACTACATTCCGGAGCTGGCCGCGCGTTCGGAGAAACGGCTGAAGGACGATCCGCGCTACGTGCGGCATCTCGCGAACGTCGAGGGGATGCGCCGCATGGGGGACCGCGAGCGGGTGCCGCTGGAACGCCAGGCGCGCAAGGAGATGATGCGGCAGGACCGCGCGATGCGCGAACTGGACGCGGCGGCGGGCGACGAGGACGGCGGGCAGAAGCCGGCCCGGCGGCGGCGCAACCAGCTCAGGAGCGATGACGTCGTGCTGGATGCGGCCTACGACATTCTTGCCGATCTCATCCGCCTCAACGGCGGGGCGAAGCTTCCGCCGGCGCAGATCGACTGGTACAACGCGATTCTGGGGTTCTGACGATGAAGATGATATCCTTTGCGAAAATGCATGGTGCGGGCAATGACTTCGTGCTGATCGACGACCGGCGGGGGCTGTTCCCGTGCGACGATCACCGGCGCATCGCGGCGTTGGCGACGCATCGCAGCGGCATCGGCTGCGAGGGCGTGATCCTCGTGCAGCGCTCGGAGGTGGCGGACTTCCGCATGCGTTTCTTCAATCCGGACGGCACGGAGGTCGATCTCTGCGGCAACGGCGCGCGCTGCGTCGCCGCGTTCGCGCGGGACATCGGCGCGGTGCAGTCGGACAAGATGCGCTTCGAGACCGCCGCCGGCATGATCGAGGCGGAGATTCTGGAGCTGAACCTCGTCCGCGTCGCGATGCCGGCCCCGAGGGATTTCGCGGAGGATTTCTGCGTGGCGGGCGTGCCGCACAAGATCGTCCCCGTCGAGCATCTGGCGACGACGGACGTCGCGGGCGAAGGCCGTCGCATCCGGCTGCGTGCGGCGTTTGCGCCCGACGGCACCAACGTCGATTTCGTCACCTACCGGGCGCCGCACCGCGTCAACATCCGCACCTACGAGCGCGGGGTCGAGGCGGAGACGGGCGCCTGCGGCACGGGGGCCGTCGCGGCGGCGGTGATTGGCGTCGCCGACTACGGGCTGACGTTCCCCGTGCAGGTCAAGACGGTGCAGGGGTACGAGCTCGTCGTGGACGGCGTCTACGATGGCGCGGCGTTCACGGACGTGTCGCTGACGGGTCCGGTCAAGCGCGTCTTCTCCGGCGAAATCGACTGGGATTCACTTGATATGGTTTCCGAATAAAGGTATAATTAAGACATGAACTACGTCATCATTCTGGTCACGGCGGTGCTGGTGAACAACTTCGTTCTCAGCCGCTTCCTCGGGTGCTGTCCGTTTCTGGGCGTGTCGAAGAAGATTTCGACGGCCCTCGGGATGTCGGGCGCCGTCGTCTTCGTCATGACGGTCGCGGCGGCCGTCACGTGGCCGCTCGAGCACTATCTCCTGGAACCCCGCGGGCTCGGCTACATCCATACGCTCGCGTTCATCCTGGTGATCGCCTCGCTCGTGCAGTTCATCGACATCGCGATGAAGCGCTTCGCGCCGCCGCTCCACGCCGCGCTCGGCATCTTCCTGCCGCTCATCACCACGAACTGCGCGGTGCTGGGCGTGACCGAGCTCAACTCGAAAGGCGGCTATCCGTTCTTCACCTCGGTCTTCTTCGCCTTCGCGGGCGCGCTCGGCTTCGGGGTGGCGCTTATCCTCTTCGCGGGCCTCCGCGAGAAGCTCGATCATGCGGATCCGCCGCGCTGCTTCCGCGGCATCGCCCTCGCGCTGGTGACGGGCGGGCTGCTGGCGCTGGCGTTCATGGGCTTCTCGGGTCTCGTGGGCGACAAGGACTTTGACAAGGCGATGGCGGGCGCGGGTGCGGCGCCGGTCGCCGGGGAGGTGAAGGAATGAATCCGATTCTGCTGGCCGTTCTCTGCATTGCGGGCATAGGTCTCATCGCGGCGGCGGTGCTGGCCGTCGCCGACCGTTATCTGAGCGTCCGCGAAGATCCGCGCATCGGTCTCGTGCTCGCGGCGCTCCCCGGTGCGAACTGCGGCGGCTGCGGTTTCGCCGGCTGCGGCGACTACGCCCGCGCGCTCGTGGCGGGCACGGCGCCGAACGGCGCGTGCGCGGCGGGCGGTGCGGCGTGCGCGGCCGAGGTGGCGGAGATCCTCGGCGTCGCGGCGGCGGCGACCGAACGGCGCGTCGCGCTCGTCAAGTGCTGCGGCACGCGCACGGAGGCGATTCGCATCGGCGACTACAACGGCATCTGCGACTGCGGCGTGGCGGCGGTGACGGCGGGCGGCGACAAGGGCTGCCGGTTCGGGTGTCTCGGCTACGGCGCGTGCGCCAACGTCTGTCCGCAGCACGCGATCGCGATTGCGGACGGGCTTGCGAAGGTCGACAAGCGGCTCTGCATCGGCTGCGGCAAGTGCGTGAAGGCGTGCCCCCGGAACCTCATCGAACTCGTGCCCGCGTCGGCGACGATCCACGTCCTCTGCAACAACCCCGTGCGCGGCCCCGAGGTGCGCAAGGTCTGCGGCGTCGGGTGCCTCGGCTGCCACCTCTGCGAGAGGAATTCGGGCGGTGCGGCGGCGGGGCACTTCACCTTCGATGGTTTCCTGGCGAAGGTCAACTACGCGAATCCGCCGACCGACGGTCAGATCGTCGCCAAATGTCCCGCCAAGTGCATGGTGGAGGACGCGCACTTCGAAACGGGGCGGTGAAGGTGTCTGGCGTGTAGTGCAGGGGCAGGGAGAAGGCTGATGAAAACGGTAAAAAGTCCATTTAGGTTCAAGGGCGGGGTGCATCCCGATTACAACAAGGAACTCGCGCGCGACGCGGCGATCGAGGCAATGCCCGTGCCGGCGGAGCTCGTCATCTCGATGAGCCAGCACCTGGGCGCGCCGGCGAAGTGCCTCGTCAAGGCGGGCGACTTCGTCCGCCGGGGCCAGCTCGTGGGCGCGAAGAACGGCTTCATCTCGGTCGGCGTGCGCGCGAGCGCCGACGGCCGGGTCACGGCGGTCGAGAAGCGTCTCGGGCCGGCGGGCGGCATGGCCGATGCGATCGTCCTCGACACGACGGCGGCGCTGCCGGACGATCTGCCGGCAGTCGAACCGCTCGCGCCGATCGACTGGCGGACGGCCGGCGTCCCCGAGCTGCTTGCGCGCATCGAGGAGGCCGGAATCTGCGGCATGGGCGGTGCGGGTTTCCCGACGCACGTGAAACTGAATCCGCCGCCCGGCAAGCGGTGCGAGTACCTGATCCTCAACGGCGCGGAGTGCGAGCCGTATCTGACGGCCGATTTCCGCGTGATGTGCGAGCGGGCGGATCGCATCCGCACCGGTGTCGAGATCATGCGGCGCATCCTCGGAACGCCCGCCGTGCGCATCGCCGTCGAGGCGAACAAGCCCGAGGCGATCGCCGCGCTGGAGAAGGCGTTTGCGGACATCGAGGGCAACGTCGAGATCGTCGTCCTGCCGGTCCTGTATCCGCAGGGTTCCGAAAAGCACCAGATCTACGCCACGGTCGGGCGCATCGTGCCCGAGCCGCCGACGCTGCCGATCGACGTCGGATGCGTCGTGGAGAACGTGGGGACGGTCGCGGCGATTGCGGATGCGGTCGAGACGGGTGAACCGCTCGTCTCGCGCGTGACCACGGTCTCCGGCGATGCGGTGGCGAATCCGAAGAACGTACTGGCGCCGTGCGGCACGAAATACGCCGATCTGCTGGCATTCTGCGGCGGGTTGCGCGAACCCGCCGCCAAGGTCATCTCGGGCGGCACGATGATGGGCTTTGCCGTCGCGTCGACCGGGATACCGACCACGAAAACGACGTCGGGTCTTCTCTTCCTCACGAAGCGGCGCGTCTTCCAGTACGATTCCGAGCCGTGCATCAACTGCGGCCGCTGCGTGCGCGTGTGCCCGATGAACCTCAGCGCGGCGGAGATCGCCAAGGCGGTCGAGGCGGATGACATGAAGGCCGCCGAGGGACTGCACGTGATGAGCTGCATCGAGTGCGGCGCGTGCAGCTTCAGCTGCCCCGCGTACCGCCCGATCACCCAGTTCTGCCGCAAGGCGAAGGCGTCGATCCGCGCGAGGCTGGCCGCCGAGCGGGCCGCCGCAGCCGCCGCCGCGAAGGCGAAGTGAAACGTAGAACGAACAACTGGAAATGATGCCATGAAGCCGAAGGAAACCTCAGTTCACTACATTCTCAGTTCGAGTCCGCATGCGCACGCGGCGTGCTCCGTGCGCCGCATCATGCTCGATGTCATCCTCGCGCTGCTGCCGACGACCGCCGCCGGCATCTGGTTCTTCGGTCTGCCGGCCCTGTGGACGGTTCTGACGTGCGTCGCCACGTGCCTCGTCACCGAGGCCCTGTGCCGGCTGGCGATGAAGCGCGAAAGCACCTTGGGCGACCTGTCGGCCGTGCTGACGGGTCTTCTCCTCGCGCTCAATCTCCCCGCCGGCATTCCGCTCTGGATGGCGATCGTCGGCTCGGTGTTCGCCATCGGCGTCGCCAAGCAGGTTTTCGGCGGACTGGGGATGAATCCGTTCAACCCGGCGCTGGCCGCGCGCGCGTTCATGCTCATCAGCTTTACGGGCCCGATGACGACCTGGCTGAAGCCGTACTGGTGGAAGACGCCCGAGGCGGTGACGACGGCGACGCCGCTGGCGACGATGAAGGGGCTCTTTGCCTGCGATGCCGCCGCGCAGACGACCTCGCACGTCGAGCAGGCGCTGGCGGAGATCCCCGGGACGTGGGACCTTCTGATCGGCAGCATGCCCGGCTGCATCGGCGAGGTGAGTGCGCTCGCGCTCGCGCTCGGTGCGGTCTATCTCCTCGTCCGCCGGGTCATCACCTGGCATATCCCCGTCGTCTTCCTGCTGACCGTCTGGCTCTACGGCTGTTTCGCGGGCGGGGCGCCGGCGCATCTGCAGGTGCTGACGGGTGGCGTGATGATCGGCGCGTGCTTCATGGCGACGGACTACGTCACCTCTCCGACGACGGCGAAGGGCAAGCTCGTCTTCGGCTTCGGCTGCGGACTCCTCTGTATGCTGATCCGTCAGTTCGGCGCCTATCCGGAAGGCTGTTCATTCGCGATTCTCATTATGAACGCGGTCTGTCCGCTCATCAACCGGTGGACGCAGCCGCGGCCGTTCGGGGCGAAGTGAAGAATGACTAACTAAGGTGAAGTGAGGAGATTGTTCATGCGGAAGATTGCAGGATTGCTGGTAAGCCTGACGCTGATCGCGGGCGTTTGCGCGGCGGTGCTGGCCTACGTCAACGAAGTGACCAAGGAGGCGATCGCCGCCGTCCAGGCGCAGAAGACGCAGGAGGCCGCGAAGGCCGTGATGCCGGCGGTCGTCGTGTCGGTCGAGGGCGGTGCCGCCGGTGCGCCGTTCGTCGGCAAGGATGCCGCCGGAACGGCGTGCGGCTATGCCGTCACGGGCAAGGCGGGCGGCTACGGCGGCGACGTCGAGCTGATGGTCGGTTTTGCGGGCGATCGCCGGACGGTCGTCGCGTACAAGACGCTTCGGGCGACGGAGACGCCGGGACTCGGCATGAAGCTCGGCGAGCCGGCGTTTGCGGGGCAGTTCGCGGGCAAGGACGGTTCGGCGCTCAAGGTGAAGAAGGACGGCGGCGCGATCGAGGCGATCACCTCCGCCACCATCACCTCGCGGGCGGTGTGCGCGGCAATCCGGGACGCGGCGGGGAAACTGATGCGCTGAGACGGGGACGACGTGGCGAACAAGAGCGGATTGGCCATCAATTTCGAGTACGGCACGCTGCGGGTCTTCTGCGGTGTCGTGAACCTCGTTCCATACCGTTGCGCGATGCATGCGGCGGCGCTTCTCGCCTGGCTGGCGTTCCATGTCTTCCGCCTCAAGCGGACGCGGACGCTGGCGCGGCTCCGGGGCGTATTCCCGGCGAAGTCCGCGCGCGAACTGAAGTGGATCGCCTACCGCAGCCTCGCCAACGTCCTGCAGAACGGCGTCGAGATGATCCGTGCGCCGAAGCTCGATCGCCAGTGGATGGATCGCCACATCATCGACGGTCGGCGGTACAAGGACAAGCTGCAGGCCTATGCCGACGAGGGGCATGGCGTCGTGATCATGGTGCCGCATTCGGGCAACTGGTACATGGCGGCGTGGTCGATGGCGAAGTACGGGCTGCCGCTCATCTCGATTGCCGCGAAGCAGCGCAATCCGAAGATCGACGCGTGGATGAAGCGCCAGTACGGCGACATCGAGATCCTCGATCGCGGCAGTGCGAAGACGCTCGTGGACATCAAGCGGCGGCTCGATGCGGGGCGTTGTTTCGCGATTCTACCCGACCTGCGCGTGCCCCAGCCCGACGTCGAGGTCGATTTCCTTGGCGGCAAGGCGAACGTCTCCCATGCGGGTGCGATGTTTGCGGTCAAGTGCGGGGCGCCGCTCGTCGTCGCCGCGATGCGCCGCCGGCGGGGGCGGCACGTCTTCGACCACATCGGCACGCTGCGCCCCGATCCGTCCGCGCCGGACGGGAAGGCGGAGGCGATGCGCCTGACGCGCGAAGCGATGCAGATGCTGGACCGGCATGTCCAGGCGCATCCCGAACACTGGTTCTGGTACAACAAGCGATGGATTCTGCAACCCGTCAAAAAGAAGGAGGAGACCTCATGAACTACGCGGAAGCTGAAAAGATGCTCAAGAAGTGCGGACAGGAACACGTCCTGGCCTATTGGAAGAAGCTCGGCAAAAAGGAGCAGACCGCGCTCCTGGCGCAGATCGCGACGCTCGAGCCCGGGAATCTCGCGTACTGCCGGCAGGCGCTGGAGACGGGGGCGGTCGCGGCGGACAGCGCGAAGGGCAAGGCGCCGAAGGTCGCCGTGCTGAAGGGGAAGAAGCTCGCCGAGGCCGTCGCCGCGGGAGAGAAGGAGCTCCGGGCCGGGCGGGTCGCGGCGCTTCTGGTCGCGGGCGGGCAGGGCTCGCGCCTCGGTTACGACGGACCGAAGGGCTGCTACTCCATCGGACCGATCACGGGCGCGCCGCTCTTCTACTTCCATGCGCGCAAGATCCTCGCGCGTACGATCCGCTACGGCGCGACGATCCCGTTCTACGTGATGACCTCCGAGGCGAACAACGCCGCGACGGTCAAGTGTTTCGAGGAAAACGACTATTTCGGACTCAACCCCGCTGACGTATTCTTCTTCACCCAGGGCATGTGGCCCGGCATGACGAAGGAAGGCAAGATCATCCTCGACGCCCCCGGCCACATCTTCATGTCCCCGGATGGACACGGCGGGCTGCTCGCGGCGCTCAAGAAGTCCGGTGCGCTTGCCGACATGAAGAAGCGCGGCATCACCTCCGTCTTCTTCTTCCAGGTCGACAATCCGCTCGTCGAGATCGCCGACCCCGCGTTCGTCGGCTACCATGTCCTCAACAAGTCGGAATATTCGCTCAAACTCTGCGCCAAGCGCGACCCGTACGAGAAGGTCGGCATGCCCATGCAGTTCGGCCGCGTCTGCCGCATGGTCGAGTACACCGAGATGACGAAGGAGCAGTGCGAGCGCAAGGGCAAGGACGGGAAACTCTACTTCCTCTACGGTTCGCCCGCAATCCATGTCTTCGACCGTGCGTTCCTCGACCGCGAGGCGTCGCGGCCGATGCCGCTGCACCTCGCCTTTAAGAAGATCCCGTACGTGGATGCGAAGGGCAAGGTCGTGAAGCCAACGGAGCCGAACGGCTACAAGTTCGAGAAGTTCATCTTCGACATCCTCCCGAACGCCAAGACGGCGGCGTTTCTCGCCTTCGACCAGAAGGATGAGTTCTCTCCCGTCAAGAATGCGGAAGGCAACGACTCGCCCGCGACGTGCAAGGCGGATATGCAGGCGAAGTGGCGCAAGTGGTTCGCCGCCGTCGGCGTCACCGTCACCGGCGACCTCCCGATCGAAATCGACCCCGCCTATGCGGTCGATGCGACCGATCTTGCGTCCGTCGGCCTCGCCCTCGGCGCGGAATGAGACGTCGTCCGTAGTCGGAAACCGCCCCGCTCGCCGAGAGCGGGGCGCATCGCGGACTACCGCTTTGGGGGGATGATGCCGCAGGTCGTCGTTTGATACAATAGCGGCATGAAAGCTAATGGTATCTTTTTTCTGGCGCTGTCGCTGGTCGGGCATCAGCTGACCGGGGCGGTGATTGACCGCGTCGACTTCGGCGGCGCGGAGGGCGTGCGGATTGCGAAGTCCGCTTCGGGGTTCTGGCGGTCGGGTCCGGTGGAGGCGACGCTGAAGGTAGACCCGGCCCGGACGAACTACCTCACCGTGCGGCTGGACGGCAGCGACGTCAGTCACGGACACCTGCTCATGCTGGTGGACGGCAAGGCGATGGGGCAGATGCATCTCGGCGAATACGACCTGCTCGACTACGAGAGCTGCTGGCCGCGCGACAGCGATCCCGCGAAGGCCGACCCGGAGCACATGGGTGTCCGCACCTTCCGCACCTTCCTCCTGCCGGCGCAGGCCGTGAAGGGCAAGACGGAAATCAAGGTCGCGATCTATGCCACGGGCCACGTCTGGGGCTACGGCCAGAACTTCAGGCAGTTCCAGAAGGCGAGCGCAATGGACTCGCGCCGCATCTACGGCATCCTCTGCCATGACGAGCCGTTTCCGAACCTTTCGCGCACGGACGTCGTCGTGACGCCGTGCGACCCGGCGGCGGACTGCTTCCACAAGGAAGTCCCCGCCGTCGATTTCGAGCGCATCCGCCGCGAAGTCAACGCGGCGCTCAAGGACCGCCTGAATGTCGAGAAGCTCGCGCGGCGTCCCGACGACGCGGGCTTCCTCGCGGAGGGCTACTGGACGGAGGGAACGTCCGTCTACCGGAGCGACGAGGTCGTGGCGGCGATTGTCGCGGTGATGGACGAGTTCGCGCGCAAGTTTGCCGCGGACAGCGCGTCGGTGATTGATGACGACAGCTGGCATGGGCTGGGCCCGATTGCGGACGGCATCTGGCGCCTGGGCGAGGAGCCGCTCAGGGCCGCCCTCGACGGCGAGATCGCGGGGCTGGGCTCGCGCCGCGTGAAGTGGGCGGATGCGCTGGAGGCGTCCTGCCGGCAGCTGATGACTCACCGGCGCTTTTTCGCGAATCAGGGGCAGATCGTCGATACGAACGCCCATCGCGTGAACCGTGCGCTGAAGCTCTGCGATCCGACGCGGGGACCCGCGCTGGCCGTGACCGTCGAGCAGCTGCGGGAGGCGATGGGGCTCAAGCCCTGTCCGAACGGCTATGTCGCGCTTACGCAGAAGGGGCTGTCCAAGGAGGACGGCTATGTCGGCAGCTACGGCGAATCGACCATCTGGGCGGCGTGCGCCGCGTATGACGTGACGGTTGACCGCGCGACGGGCCTTGGTGATCCGGAGCTGCGGAAGCTGGTCGGGAAAGCCGTTCTCGTGCGCAGTCACTTCCGCTTTCCCGGGGTGCGGCGCGACGGATCGCGGGTGATGCGCCTCGAAAACGTGATCAGCTGGCGCAACGACCATTTCCCGGGGATGCCCGACTACCTGAGCAACGGATCGAGCCTGCTGCGTCCCTTCGCGCTCACGCATTCGAAGACGATGCTGGGCATTCTGAAGGACGCCTGGGACGACGGCTGGTTCCAGCGCTTTGCGATGGGGCAGGGCGAGAAGCAGATGTCGCTGCTGGACAAGCTCTTCTTCCTGAAGGACTATCCCGTCTTCGAGCAGGCGCTGAAGCGCATCGAGGAAGGCAAGCTCGTCGTGCCGCACCTGCCGATGCGGGGGGATGATTTCGTCTGGTGCGACAGCGAAAACGCCGTCGTCGCGGCGAAGTACGGCGAGGAGGTCCTGTACGTGAACGCCTACTACCGGGCGCGCGGGGCGATCAACAATCTCGCGCGCATCCACTTCGTGCGGCCGGACAGCGAATTCGCGGCCACCGTCTGGTGCGACGAGGAGTTTCAGCCGGACGGCGACCGGACGGAATACGTCCACAACTACTTCCAGTATGGCTGGCAGGGGAAGCTCTACGACGGCTATCGCCAGCCGGATCCGGACGGGACCGACGCCTATTCGACGGCACTCGGCATCGCCTGGCCGCCGCAGAACGTCCGCGGCGGCATGACGGAGCCGGTCGCCCGGCGCGGCGGCCGCGCCGACTTCTACCACGTGAACTGGGGTCCTTACGAGGTCTGCATCAACGACGATCCCGCCGCCAAGTCGCGCGACTATACGCTTCCCAAGGGCAGCGGGGTCTATCTCGACGTGGCGACGAAGGAGCGGGTGCGGCCGGGCACGACGGTCATGATTCCCGCCCATGACGCGCGGGTCTTCAGAAAGGTGGCGAAATAAAGGGCGTCTTTCGAACAGGCGCGGAGGCCGATCCTCGCCATGCCCGCCGATCGGCCCTCCCCTTTTAAGGGGATGCGTTTCAGGGGGGTTCTTTGCTATACTCATGGCATAACGTTGAAAGGGAGGTGCTGATATGGGTAAGCTGAAGTTGCTGTTCCTGTTCGCCACGGCCGTGACGGTTGCCGTTGCGGCTGCCGGAACGCGGACCCCGGACGAGAACGGGCTGGTGCCGTTTATGTGGTGGGATTGCGCCGGGAACTTCTTCGGGGAACATTCGCTCGGGGCGAACGACTCGAACGACTATATCAATGGGAACATCAAGAACAACTGGACGGCTCTGGCGCGTTCGCGCAAAGGGGCGCAGGGGGCGGTGCGGGTCGATAAGCTGTCCCAGAGTGCGCTGAGCGCGCCGTGGTTCCGCGTGGGCGATTCGATCAAGGTCGGCAAGCACTGGGCGGTCTCCTTTACCGCGCGTTCGAGCTATCATGAGACGACGGGGTACAAGACGGCGCTGCTCGGGCTGGGCCACAAGAACAACCCCACCAACTTCGTGCTGGGCGTGAAGCACGACGGAACGCCGACCCTCTACATGATGCCCTACGGCAATACGCCGGAGGAGATCGCAGCGGCGACGGGAGTCGACGTGCGGGCGCGTTTCCACCACTACCTCATCACCTATGTCTATGCTTCCAGCGAGACGGGCGGCACGCTGGCGCTCTATGTGGATGGCGTCAAGGCGGGCGAACAGGCGGGCTACTTCAGCCACGGCGGCAACACCGAGTGCAACTTCGGCCGTGCGAACTCCAACTCCTCGCAGTTCTACAATGCCTATGACTGCCAGTCGACGGGGCGCGGGCTGGAGGTGGCGGATTTCCGCGTCTACTCGGGCGTGGTCCTGACGGAGGAGCAGATTGCGCAGATGGCCGCCGCCAACGCCCCCTGGCCGACGGTCGGGATTGCGGCGCAGCCGCAGGTCTATCTGAATCTGAACGGCGCCTACAACGACGGCACCTACAAGGGCACGTGTGGCATCCAAAACTGGTACGTGCTCCCGGAGAGCTGGGTGGCGACGGACGAGGGCGAGCGGCAGGCCTTCTGCTTCATGGGCGAGCACGCGGGTTTCCGCGCGGGCACCGGGGCCCTCTCCGATTCCGCCAGGAGCTGGACCGTCCTGGTGCGCGGCTGTTTCGGCAAGGAGGAGAACAACGTGGCGCTCTTCGGCCTCGGCCATGAGAACAACTCCAACAGCGTAGTCGTGGCGTCGGCCGGCGCGGGCCAGCTCAAGCTCAGCCGGACGGGCGACACGACGCCGTCGAAGAACAGTCACGAGGATCTGGCGTCCGGCACGGCGGCGAAGCTGACGACGCAGCTGCACACCTTCGCCCTCGTCAACGACCATCCGAACGCCACCCTGTCGCTTTATGTGGACGGGGAGTTGGTCTGCTCCTCAACCGACTATCCTTATGCCGTTGCGGGCAACGAGTTCTGTCTCGGCCGGGGCAACTCGACCGGAAACGGCGGCTTCACGACGGCGTTCGGCACGGTGATCGACGATTTCCGCATCTACGGCAGTGTGCTGACGGCGGAGGAAATCGGCGGCTATGCCGAGGAATATGCCGTTTGCCCGGTCGACCCGACCATCGCTCTGCAACTGCCGACGCTGGCGCACAAGTTCGTCGGCTCGGTCGCGCAAGGCGACTTCTGGGGCTCGCGGACGTCGCAACTCAACACGTACAACGGCTTTGATGGCCCGGAGACGAATTTCCTCTGGAGCGCCGACCGTTCCGATGCGGCCGTGATGCTGCAGGAGAATTCCGTCTGCCATGTCAAGGGCAGCTTTGGCCAGTCGTTCTACGACAGCAAGGACGAGTGGACGCTGAGCATGACGGTCCGCAGCGTCGACACGACGAATGCCGCGCTGGTGATCGTCGGGTATGCGAACGACACGACGACCAACGTCTGGGGCCTCGTTTCGGCGGGCAAGGACAAGCTGGAATATCGCCAGTGGAAGTTCGGCAACAGCAGTACGGTTATCGCGCGCTGTGCGTTTGCGGTGCCGCGCGCATCGCGGATTTTCCACACCATCACCCTGGTGCATCCGCTCGATTCGACGGGAACGGACGAGTCGCTCAGCATCTACGTCGACGGCGAATGCGTGGCGAAGGGGAACTACTATCTGGACCGCGGCAGTCCCTGCAATGACATCACCTTCGGCGGCATGGACGGCAAGCTGATGCCTTGGAAGACCGACCAGACGGCGCTGGACGGCGTGGTGCGCGGCATCGGGGTCGCGCTGGACGAATTCCGCATCTACGACATGGCCCTTTCGGCGGAACAGGTCGAAAAGCTGGTGACGGTGGTGGCGAAGCCCTGGACCGCCTGCCGCGTCGTCGCGGCGGGGGAGACGCTGGATGCGACGGGCGAAGGCGGCCTCGCGTTCACGGATACCGTCATTGATTTCGCCGCTGGGAGCGCGCTGGCGGTCCAGGTGTCGGAAACTGCGGTCAACGGGCTGGCCCTTGCGAGCAACTACGACCAGCCCCTCCTGATCCTGCCGACGGACGGCAAGGTGACGCTCCAGTTCACGAATCTGGTCGCTTCGTCCGCACTGCCGCAGAACTTCACGGTCATCTCGGGAGCGAAGCTGACGGAGGAGGATCGCTACCGGTTTGAGGCGACGACCGACAAGCCGTTGTACCGGGTTAAGCTGTCGGTGGATGAGAACGGAGATCTCGTCGCCCGGCTGATCGGACAGGGCTGTTGCGTAATTATCCGCTGATGGCACGACGGGTGGATTACCTCGGATGCGGCGTGTCATGACGGGACGTGCGAACGGTCTTCGTTGGATTGCCGTTCGCCGTCCGGGCGTCCGCCGTCCCCGCCGAGGCCCTATGGTTTGGAATCATGAATCGAATCGCCGTTAGTGCCGTCGTCCTGCTGCTCCCGTCCGTCCTGTGCGCCGGCGTTGAAACGGAACGCATCTACCTTTCCGGACGCGGATGCGACGATGCCGTCGCGTGGGGGTTCTCGATCGATCGAGGCCGGCGGGCCGGCGAGGAGACGACGATTCCCGTACCGAGCTGCTGGGAGGCGCAGGGTTTCGGCGTCGCGCAGTACGGCTTCAACCTCCGCTGCCCCGAGGCCAAGTACAGGCATGGCAATGACCCCGTGAGCGCGGAGACCGGCATCTACCGCCATGCCTTCGATTTCCGGAAGACGGACGGCACCTGCGTCGAACTCGTCTTCGAGGCCGTCTTCACGGACTGCGAGGTCCGGCTGAACGGCACGCTCGTCGGCACGCACCAGGGCGGGTTCCAGACCTTCCGCTTCGACGTGACGGACGCGATTCGCGATGGCCGCAACGAGCTCGTGGTCACGGTCCGGAAGGAGAGCGCGAACGAGTCCGTCAATTTTGCCGAACGCCGCGGCGACTACTGGGTCTTCGGCGGCATCTGGCGGCCCGTCTATCTCGAAGTCCTGCCCAGGACGCACATCGACCGTCTGACGATCGTCGCCGGCGCGGACGGCGTGCTGGACGCGCGGCTCTACGCGAACGACGGCACCGTGCAGACCATCGTCGAACGCTACGACCGCCCGAAGCTCTGGACGGCCGAGACGCCGCATCTCTACACGCGGACGTTCGCCCTGACCAACGCGGCCGGCGAGGTCGTGCATCAGGTCACGAAGCGCTTCGGCTTCCGCACGGTCGAGCCGCGCGGCCGGGACGGGCTTTGGATCAACGGGCGCCGCGTCTTCGTCAAGGGCGTGAACCGGCACTCCTTCCGGCCCGAAACGGGGCGCACGCTGAGCCGGGCGAAGAATCTCGAGGACGTGCGGCTCATCCGATCCATGAACATGAACGCCGTCCGTCTCGCACACTACCAGGCGGATCCCGAGTTCCTCGACCTCTGCGACGAATACGGGCTCTACGTCGAGAACGAGCTGACGGGCTGGCAGGCGACCTACGGCGACGCCATCGGCCGCAAGCTGGTCGCGGAAATGGTGACGCGCGACCAGACGCACCCGAGCGTCATCTGGTGGTCGAACGGGAACGAGGGCGGATTCAACCCGGCGCTCGACGGGGAGTTCGCGAAGTGGGACCCGTCGGGACGCAGCGTGCTGCATCCCTGGGCGGAGTTCGGCGGCTATCAGACCAAGCACTACCGCAACTACGGGGAGACGCTGACCTATCTCGACCGGGACGGCGTCTTCCTGCCCACGGAGTTCCAGCACGGGCTTTATGACGGCGGGCATGCGGCGGGGCTGGGCGAGATGTGGCGGGCGATGCGCGCGTCGTCCAATGGCGCGGGCGGGTTTCTCTGGGATCTTGCGGACGCGGGGCTGCTGCACGACGGCGCGCTCGACTGTTTCGGCAATCTCGGGTGCGACGGCATCGTCGGCCCGCATCATGAGAAGAGCGGCAGCTATTGGGCGGTGCGGGAAATCTGGTCGCCGGTCGTGCCTCGGCTCGTGCGGAAGGGGACGGAGTGGGACGTCGAACTCGAGAACCGCTATGACTTCCTTTCGCTGGAGGGCGTCCGCGTGGACAAGCGGATCGTTGACTACGGCGTTGCCCGCGCCCTCGAAGTCCGGATCTACGACGCCCGGAACGAACTTGTCCTGACCAAGGCCTTCGCGCTCCCGCCCGCAGACCCGGCCTCCCCCGCGCCTGCTCCGCCGCCGTCGGTCTTCCGGATCCAGCCCTGTCATTTCGTGCCCCGCCTGGTGGCGTTCGTGAGCGATGGTGCGCAGCGCCGGTCGCAATTGCTGCCGGTGCCGGCGCAGCTGCAGCATGAGGCCCGGGCGCTGGCCGACGGTTCGCTCGAAGTCGCCTGGACGATCGTCTGCACCAACGCGGTCGATCTGCTCGGCGTCACCTTCGGCATCGACGAAGCGCAGGTCGTCGCGAAACGCTGGCTCGGGCAGGGTCCGTACCGCGTCTGGCGGAACCGCCCCGAGGGCGTCAGCTTCGGGCTTTGGGAAAACGACTACAACGACACGGTCCCCGGCGAGAGCTGGATATTCCCCGAGTTCAAGGGCTGGTTCGCGGACACGCGGTGGCTGGAGCTGAAGCTGAAGGACGGTCGCACCCTGCGCCTGGAGCTGCTGGAAGCCGCGCCGGCGGTTGGCGTCTTCGCGCCGCGGGACGGCCGCGACAACTGGCTCTACGTGATGCCCGAGCTGGGCCTGAGCGTCCTGGAGGTCTTCCCCGCCGTCGGCAACAAGTGCGGCGCGGCGAAGGTGACGGGTCCGCTCGGACGGAGCGTGGTGCCGGGGCGCCCGGTCACTGGACGGGTGCGGCTTTCCTTGGTTGCGGGCGGACCGACTTGACGAGAGTGGGGAGGTTTTTGTATACTACGCGCTCATTCCGTCTGGATCGGGCGTATAAACCGACTGCCCGAACGGTAAGGAATGGTCTAATTAAGGAACAAGACAATGCCTAAGATGAAAACGAAGAAGTGCGCCACCAAGCGCATGAAAATGTCGGCGAACGGTAAGGTCATGCGTTCTCAGGGCGGTCACGCCCATCTGAACAACGGCAAGAAGCGTTCCCGTAAGAATCACCTCTGCGGTATCACTGCCATCGGCAGCAAGCAGGTCACGAAGACTTACGCCCGCGCACTGCAGGGCTAATAGAGGAGGAAAAGAACCATGCGCGTTACCAATGCTCCCGCTTCCCGCGAACGTCGCCGCCGCCGCCTTGAACTGGCGAAGGGTTTTTACGGCGCCCGCTCCAAACTCTTCCGCACGGCGACCGAGGCGGTCGATCGCGCGATGCGTCTGTCGACCATCCACCGCAAGCTCAAGAAGCGTGATTTCCGTCAGCTCTGGATTGCCCGTATCAACGCGGCGGCCCGTGCCGAGGGCATCAGCTACTCGAGGTTCATGGCGGGTCTTATCAAGGCCGGCGTGACGCTCAACCGCAAGATGCTCAGCGAGATCGCGATTCAGGATCCTGCGGGCTTCAAGGCCATCGTCGAAATCGCCAAGCAGGCCTAAGACGATTCGGCCGAGACGCCAGGGCAAGGGGGCCGCAGTGAAAGCTGCGGCCCTTGCCTTTTGCGGCATGGGGAGGATCCGCCGATTCATGCTTGTCCGGTCATTTGACTCTTCCCCACAAAAGGGGGATTTGCCTTGGGGGATTCCTTTGCTAGAATAAACGCATGAAAATGAAGAATGGCCTATTGATGCTGTCCGCCGCGCTGGTGTTCGCCGCGTCGGCGGAGTCTGGGAATGCTGCCGCCGGCACCGTTGAGCTGACGATCGGGGAGAAGGGATTTGACGTCCCGAAGAGCCTTTGGGGGATCTTTTTCGAGGACATCAACTGGGCCGCCGACGGCGGACTCAATCCCGAGATGCTGGCGAACGGCGGTTTCGACTGGCTGCAGGCCGATCACCAGAACAATCCGCGCGACGACCGGGCGTGGAATTCGGTCGAGGACGGCTGGGAGGCCGATTTCCGCGAGGGTGGCATGGCGCGGCTTTCGTTCCAGTATGGTGCTCCGGTGCATCCGAACACGGCGAAGCATCTGCGCATCGAGACGTTCGGCACCGGGCGTGCGGGCGTGCGGAACCGAGGTCTTGACGGCATGTGGATCAAGTCGGGCGAGCCGTACCGTCTCAGCTACGACTGGCGCGAAATCCGGCTTGCGGGAATCGATTACGAACTGGGCGCATGGAAGCGCGAGACGGTGGAGTTTACGGCCGGGGGCGAATCCCCGGCGGTTGCGCTCGCGACGAACGACCGTTTTGACATCATCCTCGAACCCGATCGCGACCGCGTCACGCTCTCCATTCTCGTGAAGGGCCGTCGTGCCGTGGAGTTTGACAACGTCTCGCTGCAGCCGACGGGGCCGAATCTCGTGCGGGCGGGTCTCCGCCGGGATCTCGTCGATCATCTCGCGAACCTGAAGCCCGCGTTCGTGCGCTTTCCGGGCGGCTGTATCGTCGAAGAGGGCGATTTCCAGCACTGGTACGACTGGCGGCGTACGGTGGGTCCGAAGGAGCGCCGCGAGTGCATCCAGAACCGCTGGGCGCGTCCCGGCAAGCCCTATTGGGAGACGTTCGGCGTCGGCTACTACGAATACTTCCGCCTTTGCGAGGAGATCGGGGCGGAACCGCTCCCCATCTGCCTGTCGGGTCTCACCTGCCAGTATCAGAAGCCGCCGCTGATGTGCGCGGTGGAGGACGTCGACTACTTCGCGGACGTCATCCTCGAGCTCATCGAATTCGCCAATGGCGCGGTAACGACGAAGTGGGGCCGGGTGCGCGCCGAGATGGGGCATCCCGCGCCGTTCAACCTCAAGATGGTCGGCATCGGCAACGAGAACTGGAACGCCGAGTTCTTCGACCGCTGCGAGCCGATCGCGAAGATCCTGCGCGCGAAGCATCCCGAGATCAAGATTATCGGCAGCGCCGGTCCCGCGCCCGACGAAGGTCGTTTCAAGTATGCCTGGAATCGCGTTACGAAGGAATCCGCCGACGTCGTGGACGAGCACTTCTACTGCGATCCGAACTGGTTCCTCGCGCAGGCGCACCGCTATGACGGCTACGACCGCACGACCAAGCCGAAGGTCTATGCGGGCGAGTACGCCTGTCACCATCGGGTAGGCAACCGCAAACAGAATACGTTCTGGAGCGCGCTCTGCGAGGCGGCGGCGATGACGGGTTTCGAGCGCAACAGCGATGTCGTCGAGATGACGAGCTATGCGCCGCTCTTCGCCCGCGAAGGCCACGACCAGTGGTCGCCGGATCTCATCTGGTTCAACGGCACGGAGAGCTGGCTCACCCCGAACTACTACGTGCAGCAGCTCTTCTCGATCCATCGTCCTGACGTCGAGCTGCCCGTCACGCTGTCGACCGAGAAGGATTTCTACGCCTGCGCGGGCGCGAAGGGCGGGCGGACGATCATCAAACTCGTCAACACCGCCGACCATCCGCGCATGGTGCGGATGAACCGCGCGGGTATGGCGCGCGTCATCACGCTGACGGCGGCGGATCGGAACGCGATCAATGTGCGCGGGAACGAGACGGTACGTCCCGTCGAGACGGCGTGCGAACTGAAAGGCGGGATCACCGTGCCCGCCAACAGCCTGACGGTAGTGGAACTCTAGGCAGGGAAAGGAATGGGACGATGAGAACGATCACAGCTCTAGCGGTTTCCCTCGGTGCGGCGCTTTTTGCGCGTGCCGAGACGCGGGGTCTTGTCAACGGCGGCGTCTGGAAGGATACGGACGGGGTCATGATCAACGCCCATGGCGGTGCGCTGATGCAGGACGGCGACACGTGGTACTGGTACGGCGAGCACAAGATCGAAGGCAATGCGGGCAACCGGGCCTGGGTCGGCGTCAGCTGCTATTCGTCGAGAAACCTCCTCGACTGGAAGAACGAGGGCCCGGCCTTCCGGGTCGCGACCGCCGAGCAGGTCGCGGCCGATCCGAAGCTCGCCGCGGTCGAGGCGGGCTGCGTCCTGGAGCGTCCGAAGGTGATCAAGGCGCAGGACGGTTCGCGCTACGTGATGTACTTCCATCTCGAACTCAAGGGCCTGTCGTCCTACAGCGCCGCGTATACGGGCATCGCCGAGGCGAAGACGCCGACGGGTCCGTTCACGCTGGTGTGGACCGGGCGTCCCAACGCGGGGACGGCCCCCGTCAACGCGCGGGACGACGATCCCGACGAGATGCGCGTTCCGTGGGGCGACGCCAAGGTCTCGCTCTGGCGCCGGTTCGTGGACGGCGGGCAGATGAGCCGCGACATGACGCTCTATGCCGACCCGAAGGACGGCACGGTCTATCACATCTTCGCGAGCGAGGCGAACTCCTGCCTCCACCTCGCCGAGCTGAAGCCGGACGGACTCGGCTATACCGGCCGCTGGTGGCGCATGACGCCTGGCGACTGGACCGAGGCGCCGGCCGTCGTCAAGCACGGCGACTGGTACTACCTCCTCGGCTCGGGCTGCACGGGCTGGCGTCCGAACGCCGCGCATCTCTACCGCGCGAAGTCCATTCAAGGTCCCTGGGAGCGGATCGCCAATCCCTGCCGCGGCGGCAGGAACGTCGAACTCACGTGGAACGGGCAGTCCACCGGCATCTTCACGGTGAACGGCACCTCGTTCGCCATGTTCGACCAGTGGCGTCCCGACAACGCGATCGACGGCCGCTACGTGTGGCTCCCGATCGCCTTCTCCGAGCGCGGCACGATGACGATTGACTGGCGCGATACCTTCGTCCCGCAGCTCGAAGAGCCTTGGCAGGACGAATACGTGAGCGAAATCAACCGCCTCCCCGCCCGTTCGGTGATGAACTCCAACCTTTCCGGCCGACTCATCTCCCTCGACGGCGAGTGGGACTTCACCTGGGTGAACCGGGCGCCCGGTCTGCCCGTGCATCCCGACGCCGACGTCGTCCGGCACGGCAAGATCGCCGTCCCCAGCTGCTGGCAGCTCGCGGCGAAGAATGCGGACGGGTCGAAGATGCAGGTCGATCCGCCGCTCTATTCCTGCGATCCGTATCCGATCGAGTTCGATCCGCCGTACGTGCTGACGGAACCGAAGGACAAGCTCTACACGAGCTACGTCTACCGCAATCCGCGCGGCATCTACCGCCGGAAGGTCCAGCTGCCCGCCGACTGGACGAACCGCCGCGTCATCCTGCGCCTTCGCGGCTATTCGAGCGCGGTCTACGTGCGCGTCAACGGCCGGACCGTCGGCTATGGCGAGGACGGCCGGCTGCCGAACGAGTTTGATCTGACCAAGTACGTCGGCGGCGAAACGCGGCAGAACGGCGGCGCGGCGTTCGACCTTGAGATCGAAGTCCTCAAGCACAGCGACGGAACCTATCTTGAGGATCAGGATTTCTGGCGCCTGAGCGGACTTTTCCGCAGCGTGGAGCTGCTGTCCGAGCCGCTGGCGGGCGTCTACGATTTCACCGTGAATACGCGCGTCTCGGGCAAGAATGGCATCGTGAGTGTCAAGGCGGTGATGGCGCGGGAGACGTTCGGCGAGAGCGGAACCCTGCCTGACGACGTCACGTGGAAGGTGTTCGACCATCGCGGCGACGAGCTTTGCCGCTGCCGCGGGGGCGAGGAGTTCGTCATCCCGAACGTTCGGCTCTGGTCGTCGAAGCAGCCGTACCTCTACCGCATCCGCGTGATGTGCGCGGGCGAGGAATACGACCGCCGCTTCGGTTTCCGCACCGTCGCCATCGAGGACGGCATCCTGAAGCTCAACGGCGAACGCCTTGTCATTCACGGCGTGAATCGCCACGAGATGAGCGCGACCGGCGGGTATACGATGACCCGCGAAGAGATGCGCAGGGACATCGAGCTCCTCCGGAAGCTGAACGTCAACGCCGTGCGCACCTCGCACTATCCGAACGATCCCTACTGGTACGATCTCTGCGACGAGAACGGCATCATGCTCGTCGCGGAGGCCAGCATCGAATGCCATGGCAGCGGCCACCCCAACAAGAACACGACGCTCTCGCATCGCCCGAGCTGGGCGAAGTCCTTCGTCGAGCGCAACGTGAACCACGTCAGGGTGCTGCGGGATCATCCGTCCATCCTTATCTGGTCCCTCGGCAACGAAAGCGGGAACGGCGACAACGCCCGCCTCGCCTACCATGCCGTGAAGGCGATGGACGCGACGCGTCCCGTGCAGTACGAGGGCGTACTCTGCCCGTACGGCAAGAAGGCGTGGGACTGCGAGGGTACGGACATCGTCTGCCCCATGTACGAGAAGCCGCAGGCGATCGACGCCTTCATGAAGAAGGGCATCGTGCGCCCGTACATCCTCTGCGAGTTCTCCCATGCGATGGGCAATTCGAGCGGCAACTTCGACGAGTACATGGCGTTGATTGAAAAATATCCGCGCTTTCAGGGCGGCTTCATCTGGGATTTCGCGGACCAGGGCCTTTTCGTCGACGGCGCGCTCAAGTACGGCGGCGACTTCGGCGACCGGCCGAATGCGACGCACTTCAACTCGAACGGCATCGTCGATTCCTTCCGCAATCCGCACCCGGGCGCCTATGACGTCGCCTACTGGTATGGCGGGAAGCGGCCGATCGAGCTGAAGGACTTCAACCAGCCGGTCGCGGCGGAGCCGATCCAGGCGGCCGGCGGCGCGGTGACGATGCCGGAGTTCCGGCTCAACTTCTATCGTGCGCCGACGGACAACGACCGCGGCAACAAGTTCGACCGCCGGACCGACCTCTGGCGCAAGGCGACGGAGACGCAGACCCTGCCCGAGGGCGTGACGAGCGAACTCAAGATCGAGGGGGACAAGGTCGACTGGACGCTTACGGTGCCGGCGGGGCTTCCCGACGTTCCGCGCGTGGGCCTCTCGTTCGTCGTGCCCGGCCAGCCGTCCGACAGCGTCGTCTGGGAGGGTCTGGGTCCGTACGAGAACTATCCGGACCGCAGGAGCGGCGTGACGCACGGCACCTGGCGGGGCTCGGTCGCGCAGCTCAACGACAGCCACTACATCCGCCCGCAGGAGTGCGGGCACCGCGAGGGCACGACGAAGCTCGCGGTCGGCGGACTCGTCATTGCGTCCGAAACGCCATTCGGGTGGAACGTGCAGCCGTGGACGGCCTTCGATCAGGACAAGGCGCGCCATGCCGAGGAACTGCCGCCGCCGGACGGTAAGCTCAACGTCTACCTTGATGCCGCGATGACGGGCGTTGGCGGCGACGACTCCTGGGGCGCGCCCGTACACGACAACCATCGCCTCATCGGCGCGCGCACCTACAGGCTGAAGTTCACGCTCGGTAAATTTGGTATAATACCTGCTCAATCGAAATGGAGGATTTATGGGAGGCTTGTGCGGC
>JBJEWD010000010.1:0-16620 GCA_051884875.1 Kiritimatiellia bacterium | reverse complement strand
AGCCACAAGTATTCGGCGGAGCGGTAGCGAGAGCCGTACGGATCGGTGTTAAATTTACAGGCGGGGAACGGGGACTGTCCACCCGATTTATATAAACACCGATGGTTCGTGCTCTCGCGGCCTTCGGCTGTCTCGCTGCGCTCGGCTGTCCCGCTCCGCTGCTTCGCGCTGGTCAACCGCTTACCTTCGTAGCCACCCTCCTTTCTTTCTTCGCGTTTTCGTATCCTTTGCGTCCTTTGCGGCTAAAACACATCTCTTTTTCCGAGCCAAAGCGCAATCCCTGCCAACAAGGCGACACATGGCAAGCCAACCATCCGTACAAGCCCTGTGCGCTTGACGCTACACCCATTTTCACAGCTCATCCTTCCCTCCCTTTCCTGCGGCGAAGCCGCAGTTTGAAACATCCTCATCACCGTTCGTCGAAGGTGAATGCCGGGAGCGAAGCCCTAGGTATTCGGCGGAGCGGTAGCGAAAGCCATACGGCTCGGAGAACAACGACCGTACCCTGATTCTACTGGGTGCGGTCGATTTTAGGGGTCAAAACCGGGGATATTTGAGCTCGTGCACCGGCTCCCCGCTCCCCCTCCTTGAGAATTCGCAGCCGCAGTAGGTCTGGCGGTAGAGACCCAGCTCCTTGGCGCGGCGGACGGAGAGTTTGAAGCCCTCCTTCTTCTTGAAATCCGCCGACAGAAAATCCGGGGAAAGCGCATCGCCCTGGGCGAAGACGACGGACGAGTCCTTGTGGGGACTTACCGTCAGCGAGGACGTGAAAGCCTCGTACCCGTGCGCGGCGGCGAACTTCGCCGTGCGCGACAGACTGAAGCGGAAGCACTTGGCGCACCGTGCGCCCTTCTCCGGCTCGCTCTCCAGCCCCTTCGCGACCGCTTCGAGCCACGCGGCGTGGTCGTAATCGTCGACGACAAGTTCGACCCCGTCCGCCGCCGCCAGTCTGGCCGCCGCCACGCGTCGCTTCTCGAATTCCCCGGCGGTATCGATGTTCGAATTCGAGTAGAACATCGTCACCTCGTGTCCCTCGGCCTTGAGACGCGGCACGCACGCGCTCGCGCAAGGCCCGCAGCAGGTATGGAGGAGAACCTTCATCGAAACTCAAAAACGCCCAATCTCGCGCCTGAACAGCGCCTCGCCGATCGCGTCCGCGGCCTCGGAGAAACGCGAGGTTTCGCCGCACGATTTGCAGAGCATGACGTCTTTCGCGACATTGATGTTTTCCAGCGGCACCTCGCGTCCGCATTTCGGGCAGGCATAGCTCTTCGCCATGGTTACTCCTCGGGGAACGCGCCGGCGGCGACGTCTTCGACATACGAGGCGAAGGCCGCGCGGGCGGCCGCGGCCAGATGCGCGTACGGCTTGGCGAACGACGGCGCCTTTTCGTTCAGACCCAGCAGATCGTGCATCACCAGCCACTGCGCATCGCAGGCAGGGCCCGCGCCGATGCCGATCGTCGGGATCCTCAGTTCCGCGGTGATTTTCGCCGCCAGGTCGGACGGGATGCACTCGAGCGTCACCGCGAACGCGCCCGCCGCCTCGACCGCCCGGGCGTCCGCCGCGACCTGAGCCGCCGCCGCTTCGCCCTTCCCCTGCTTCCTGAAGCCGCCGAACTGGTTGACGCTCTGCGGCGTCATGCCGACGTGCGCGAGCACGGGAATGCCCGCCTCGGTCATGCGCCGGATGAGCCCGCACACGCGCGCGCCGCCCTCGAGCTTCACCGCGTCGGCCCCCGCCTGGATGATGGCGACGGCGTTCTTCATCGCCTCGTCGTCGCCGCACTGGTACGATCCGAACGGCATGTCGCCGACGACCATCGCGTTCTTCGCCGCGCGCGCCACCGCCGCCGTCGCCGACAGCGTCTGGCCCATCGTCACGGGAAGCGTCGTTTCATATCCGAGCGCAACCATGCCCATCGAATCGCCCACGAGGACGATCGGTACGCCCGCCTCGTCCGCGAGGCGCGCGAAACACGCGTCGTAGGCCGTGCAGCAGCCGAGTTTCCGGACGCCCTTGGCGGCGCGGACGGTCGCGACAGTCCATTTCTTCATCAGTGAATATTCCCCCGGGATGGATGCGACTTGGCCTTGGGCTTTTCGAGCTTCAGGAAAGTCGCGAACTTCAAAGCCTCGGCGGGAATCTCCTCGCCCGTCGTGTCGGGCATCTCGGCCAGATCCATGCCGTGGTCCGCGTGCGTGTGGTGGAACTTGACCTTCGGATTGACGATCCGGCGCAGCTCCTCCTTGAAGACGTCGAGTCCCGCGCGGGTCGCGCACGAGATCTCGATCGGCTTCACGCCCGTCTCGCGGATGAATTCGACGAGGTTTTCCGGCGCGGTCTCGGCATCCATTTTATTGGCGACGACGAGGCAGGGGCGTCCGGCAAGTTCGGCGGAATACTCCTCGATCTCCTTCTTCAGGACGTGGAAATCCTCATGCGGCCGACGGTTGTCCGTCCCCGCCATGTCGATGATGTAAACGAGAACCCGCGACCGTTCGAGGTGCTTGAGGAAGGCGAGACCGAGGCCGACGCCCTTCGCTGCGCCCTCGATGATGCCGGGGACGTCCGCCATGGCGATGTTCGCGTAGTCGTCGTAGCGAATCGTGCCGACGATCGGGTTGAGCGTGGTGAACGGATAGCTCGCGATCTTCGGCGTCGCCGAACTGAGCGCCGTCAGAAGCGAACTTTTGCCCGCGTTCGGAAACCCCAGCAGCCCCGCATCGGCGATGGTCTTCAGCTCCAGCCGCAGACGCTTCTCCTCGGCGGGCCCGCCCGGCGTATGCTCCGTCGGCGCCTGATTGACCGACGATTTGAAGTGAACGTTGCCGTAACCGCCCGCACCGCCCTTGGCGACGATGACACGTTGGCCCGGCTCGGTGATGTCGGCCACGAGAAGTCCCGTATCGACATCGTAGACCTCCGTGCCGCGCGGCACGGGGATGACGAGATCCTTGCCGCGTTTGCCGTACATCTTCTGCGACTGGCCGGGACCACCGTCCTGGGCAAAGCACTTCGGATCGTAATAGAGCGACAGGAGCGAGTTGATGTGGTCGGACGCGACGAACACCACGTCGCCGCCGCGCCCGCCATCGCCGCCGTCGGGACCGCCGAATTCGACCAGGGCTTCGCGCCGCATCGACATGGAACCGTCGCCGCCCTTGCCCGAACGCACCAGTACCTCGACCTGATCAATAAACGTCTTTGCCTTCATAGGCGGACATTATAGCAAATATCAGCCGCAAACCACAGACGCCCCGTATCCGGTGCCTAGAACTTCAGCGACTTGCCGTCCTTCGCGAGATGGAGCCGCATCCGCGGCTTCGTCTTTCCCGCAAGGACGAGATCCGCGAGCGGATCCTCCACGCACTCCTGCACCACGCGGCGGAGCGGGCGCGCGCCAAGTGCGCTGTCGTAGCCTTTCTCCACGAGGAAATCCAGCGCCTTTCTGTCGAACGTCAGCGTGATATGCAGATCTTTGAGCCGCGTCTGGAGCTTCGTCAGTTCGAGTCTGAGAATTTCCGCCATGTCGGTCTTCTCAAGCTTACGGAAGACGACCGTCTCGTCAAAACGATTCAGGAGCTCGGGACGGAACGTGCGCTTCGATTCGGCAAGCAACTTCTCCTTGAGCACGTCATAGCTCGTCTCGCTCGTCGCCGTGACGAATCCGAGCGTGTGCCCTTCTCTGGCGAAGTCAAAGCCCAGATTCGCCGTGCAGATGATGATCGTGTTGCGGAAGTCGATGACGCGCCCCTGTCCATCGGTGAGCCGCCCGTCGTCCAGAATCTGCAGCAGCATATTGCAAACATCGGAATTGGCCTTCTCGAACTCATCGAAGAGAACGACCGAATAGGGGCGGCGACGAACCTTCTCCGTCAGCTGTCCGCCCTCTTCGTAACCGACGTAGCCCGGCGGCGCACCGACGAGCCGCGCGGACGAATACTTCTCCTGGAATTCGCTCATATCGAGCGTGATGAGGGCCTTGTCATCGCCATAGACCTTTTCGGCCAGCATCTTCGCGAGGTGTGTTTTGCCGACGCCCGTCGGTCCGAGGAAGAGGAAGCTGCCGATCGGACGCTTCGGATCGGCGAGAAACGCCCGACTGCGCCTGAGCGCGCGCGCAATCGCCTTGATCGCCGGTTCCTGTCCGATGACGACCTCGGCAAGCGCCTTCTCCATTCCCAGCAGCTTCTCCGCCGTCGTCGCGTTCATCTTTTCGATGGGAACGCCGCTCATGGAACTGACGGTCGCCGCGACATCCGTCTCGGAAACCCCCAGCGGCGTCTCCTCATGCGTCGCCTTCCACTTCTTCAGCTGCTCCTCGAAGTCGGCGGAGATTCGGCGGATCTGCTCGCGGTATTCGGCGGCGGAATCGAAATCGCCCGCCTTCACGGCCGCGTCCTTCCGCCCGCGCAGCGTATCGATGCGCTCCTGCTTCTCGATGAGGGACTTCGGACGTTCGCTCGCCCCCATCCTGAGCCGCGCACCCGTTTCGTCCATCGCATCGATCGCCTTGTCCGGAAGCTGCCGCGACGGCAGATAGCGCGCCGTCAGCTCGACCGCCGCCCGCAGCGCCTCGGGCGAGAACTTCACCACGTGGTGCTCTTCGTACTTCGACACGATGCCCTTCAGGATTCGGATCGTGTCCGCAACGGATGGTTCGTCGACCTGCACGGACTGGAACCGCCGCTCGAGCGCGGCATCTTTTTCGATCGACTTGTGGTATTCCTTGAGCGTTGTCGCGCCCACGCACTGCAGTTCGCCGCGGGCAAGCGCGGGCTTGAGGATATTCGCCGCGTCCATTGCGCCTTCGGAACCGCCCGCGCCGACCATGGTGTGAATCTCATCCAGAAAGAGGATGACATTGCCCGCGCGTTTCGTCTCGTCGATGATCTTCTTGAGCCGTTCCTCGAACTGTCCGCGATACTGCGTACCCGCGACGATACGCGCCATGTCGATCGCCACGACACGCTTCTGCTGCATCTTCTCTGGCACTTCGCCACGGTGAATCGCCTGGGCAAGACCCTCCACGACGGCCGTCTTGCCGACGCCCGCCTCGCCGATCAGCACCGCATTGTTCTTGGTGCGGCGACTCAGGATCTGGACGACGCGATTGAGTTCGCGCGTGCGCCCGATGACGGGATCGAGCCGGCCCTGACGGGCCAGATCCGTCAGATCGCGGCCGAACGCATTGATCGTCGGCGTCTTCTGCTGTCGGCCGTTGGCGCCCGGCTTGTCGGAAGGTTCGTCCGCACCGTCGGCGCCGCCTGCGGCGGACTCGGCATTTGGCGCACCGTCCTGCGGCGCGGCACCCTGTCCCTGCAGCCCGGCGGTCAGAAAGCGCTCCAGCGTCACGCCCGCGTTGAACAGAAGCTGCGCCGCCGCGTTCTCGCCCTCGCGGAGCATGGCCGAGACGAGATGGACGGTATCGATGACATTGCCCTTGCCCGCCTCAAGTTCGGCGATCTCCAGCACCTTCCGGGTACGGGCCGTCAGCGGCAGCTGTCCGCGCAGCTGCAGCGCCCCGGCATGGCTGGAAATCATGGTTCGGAGCGATTCGGCGAGATCGGAAAGCCCAAGGCCGAGGCGCTGCAGACGCTGGCAGGCCTGACAGTCCGGAATCGCCAGGATCGACAGGAACACGTGTTCGGACCCGATATGGTCATGTCCCAGCTGATGGGCACAGCTCGACGCCGCATTCAAGGCGTCCATCGCGTGTTTTGAAAACGTCGCACTCACAGGAACTTCTCCTCTGCACGCTCGTTGAGGACCACGTCCTCGAAGCGCCGGTTCATCTCGTCCGCCCGCTCCGCATCAAGCCGATCGCGCTCCTGGGCGGTTTCCTTCTCTTCGTTCGAACTCAGGTCGATTGATGCGAGCAGCGCCTGAATCTCGCCGAGGTCGATGCCATCGAGCATATTCTCCAAGGCCGCAAGACGCAGCGGCGAAAGCAGATCAAAGAGCTCGCCCGGCGAGAGCAGCCGACAGTTCTTGAGGATCGCCAGCGCGCGGCAAAGCGCGTCGCCGAACACGCGCGGCATTTCCTCGAAGAGACGCACGCGCGCGTTCCGCTCCTGCGCCAACAGATCCTCCATGACGCGCGCGGCGCGCGCGGCCGATCCCGTATAGCGCAGACGGTAGACATGCCCCGTCTCCCGCACGCCGTCGGCGGCGATGCCCGCGAGCTGCATCCCGAGCACCCGCATGGAACGGTGCACGGCCTCCAGTTCACCGATGAGATGAAGCCCTTCGAGATGGATGCCCTCGCCAATGCGATAGGCCTCTTCGGCGCGCGCGCATGGGAAATCGTGCATTTCAGGCGCGGCTTTCGGACGGGATTCCGCACGCCCCATGCCCGAGACCATGTCCGAGACCGCATGCATGAGGGCCTCCACGACCTGCGGCGGCGGCGCGCCGTCACCCATCGCCCCCGAAACCGAAATGGAGACGCCCGGCGGCAGTCCGCCGACCTTCCGCGTGCGCTGACTCGTCTTCTGCCGCTGGAGACGTGCGTTCTTCGCGCAGGCACGACAGACGTACAGTTCCTCTTCGGAACCGTTCCGTTCCACTTGGATCGCCGTCTCGGCGTCCTTCTGATGACACAATTCACACTTCATTGGCGGAGATTATATCAAATTTCCTCCGCAGAACACATGGCCGGACGGGATCACCATACGGATTCGACCTTGCGACGCGCAGCCTTTTTCTCCGAATGCGCGCGCTTGTCGGCGAGCATGCGTTGCTTCTGGCGGCGGCTGCGGCGACGCTTCTGGCGGCGGATCTTCTCCTTTGCCTGTGTGGCCGCCGATTTGCGCATGTGCGCGCGCTCCAGAATAAGCTCCGCCAGCATCCGCCGCGCCAACCAGCGATTCGTCTCGCGGCTGCGCGTTTCGCCGCAGCGTACCATCAGCCCCGACGGCGCATGCGCGAGGCGCACTACGTTGGACGTCTTGTTGGTCTTCTGTCCGCCAGGCCCTCCGCCGAGGATGAAACTCTCCTCCAGATCTTCCTCATGGACGGATGCCTCAACGAGAAGCGCCTGAATCTTCGCAATCGTCTCGGGGGAGATCATGCTTCCTTTTTCCCTTTTCTTCTGCGGTGCGTCTCCACGAGCCGTTTGACGCCGAAATAGGTAATGGGCGTGCAGACGAGCGCGAGGAGAAGACCGCCCAGAAGGAAACCGCCGACCACGGCGCCGCCGATTTCCATGAGCGTGCGCCACCCCTCCGCCGAAACAAGGCTGACCGTCGTCAGGCGTTCGCAGTAACCGCGTATCTCCTCGCAGCCGAGCGGTGAACCAAGGAGATACGCCCCCACCCAGATCTGGACGGGGTAGATGAAAACGATCGTAAACGGGTTGGTGATGAAGGTGCCGAGGGTGGCGCCGAACTTGCTCACCTTCAAGGCGAAGGAGAGCGGAACCGAAACGATCAGCTGCAAGCCGAACGGAATCGTGCATCCGACGAACATGCCGAGCGCCCACCCCGCCGCCACCCGGGCGGGCGGCAGTCTGTCCTTCAGCATCTTGAGCTTAAGGTAGCGGAAGTATTCAAGGAGGCGTTTCACACCTTATGGATGAAGAGTCCCGAACGCAGCTTCGGTTCGAACCACGTGGACTTAGGCGGCATGATTGCGCCCGCGTCGGCAATGGCCATCATCTCCTCAACCGTCACGGGTTCCATCGCGAATGCCACGGCGGCCTCGCCGGAATCGACTTTCGCCGCAAGCGCCGCCTCGCCGCGGATGCCGCCCATGAACGAAATGCGCGGACTCGTGCGCGGATCGGCGATGCCGAGAACCGGTGCGAGAAGCCTGTCCTGAAGATACGCGACATCCAGCGCGGAGACAACGTCGGTCCCGGCGGGGATGTCCCACGACAGATCGGTCCAATGCCCGTTCAGATACATGCGGCAGTTGCGCGCGCCCTTCCGGCCGATCGTGAAATGCTCGGACAGACGCGACATGAATTCGTAGACGGAGAGCCCGTTTAAATCGCGGATCAGCCGGTTGTACGCCAGGATCCTGAGCTGGCTCGCCGGGAAAGCCGTCGCCATGAACCAACGCGATTCGCCCGCAAAACCGTGGTCTTTCGCATAACGTGCGGCGGCGGCGCTGCGGTGATGCCCGTCGGCGATGTACGCGACGGGAACGCGCGCGAAGCGCTCCTGCAGTTCATCGGCAAGACAGGTATCGCCCGTGGCGATCTCCCACACCGTGTGGCCGATGCCGTCGGGCGCGACGAAATCGTAAAGCGGGGTCTGCCGACAGGCGTGCGCCACGATCTCGTCAATCGCCTTGTCGTCCCGATAGGTCAGAAACGCCGGTCCCGTCTGCGCCGCCAGCGTCTCGATGTGGCGCGTGCGATCGTCCTCCTTGTCCTTGCGCGTCTTCTCATGCTGCTTCAGGACGCCCGCCAGATAGTCCCGGGTGTCAAAGCACGCGACAACGCCCGTCTGGGCGTGGCTCCCCATCGTCTGCCGGTAGGCGTAGTATTTGGGCCGGTCGTCCTGCACGAGCGTACCGTCGGCCATCAGCCCGTCCAACGCCTTGCGCGCCTGCGCATAGGCGGCGGGCGAGGATCCATCCGTACCCGGCGCCAGGTCGATTTCGGGACGCGAGACGTGGAGAAAGCTCTTCGGGTTGTCGGCGGCGAGGGCCTTGGCCTCCGCCACGTCCACCACATCATAAGGAACGGACGCGACCAGCGCCGCGTCCCTTTCATTCGGCCGGACGGCCGCAAACGGATGAATGTTCATCGGACGACGTCCAGCGGATTTCAGAAACCGATGTTCAGAAACGGGCAGAACGGGACCTCGGCGTCGCGGATGACGTTGACGAGACCAACCTGGAAGCCATACAGCTCTTCCGCACGGTTGACAAGGCCGATCTGGAGGCCCTGGACGTTGCCACCGACATTGATGATACCGGCCTGCACGCCGCGGAGCGAACCCGTCTCATTCCAGAGACCGACCTGCGCACCGAAGAGATCGGCCTGTACCGCACTGTTGTAGAGACCGACCTGGAAGCCCGTCAGCTGATCCTTGACGTCGTTGCGGAGAATGCTGCACATGAAACCTTCGAAATACTGCGCACGGCCCCAGATTCCGATGTCGAAGCCCGTTACGCTCTCCTGCTTGGTGGAAAACGGGAACGTCAGCCGCAGACCGACCACGTCGGGGGCCTGGCTCGCGGACGGGATTTCGCAGATCGCAAAGAACGCCGGCCAGACGCCGATCTGCTTGCGCGGCGCGGCGACTTCGACCGACGCGTTCTCCGCGGCTTCACCGTCCTCCAGCTTGTCGTCGGCGGCGAAGACCGATGCTTCGGCGGCGAAGACCGGGTCGATAAGGAGGGCGACAAGGGCGAATGCGAACAGCTTCTTCATTTTCTAGAACTCCTAATTGGATTGGTATCGGGAATTATATGCTTTTATTCTGCATTTGGCAAGTCTCACGCAAGGGTAACTTTCTTGATGACGACGGGTTCCTCGGGTACGTTCTGATGGGGACCGTTGAACCCCGTCTTCACCTTGGCGATCGCATCGACGACCTCCAGCCCGTCCGTCACCTCGCCGAACACCGCGTAGCCGAAGCCCTGCGGCGTCGGGGCGGTGAAATCGAGGAATTCGTTGTTCACGAGATTGATGAAGAACTGACTTGTCGCGGAATCGACGACCATCGTACGGGCCATGGCAATCGTCCCCCGCGCGTTCTTGAGCCCGTTCATCGCCTCGTTGCGGATCGGCGCACGCGTCTGCCGCTGGTTCATATTCTTGTCGAAACCGCCGCCTTGGATCATGAAACCGCCGATGACCCGGTGGAAGATCGTCCCGTCGTAGTGGCCGGACTGGACGTAGTCCACGAAGTTCTTGACCGTCTCCGGGGCTTTCTCGTCATTGAGCGCGAGCGTAACCGTGCCCATGCTCGTTTCCATGATGACTTTTTTCATTGCTGTTTCTCCTTACAGTGACAACCGCAGACCTCGGACTTCATGACGTCCTCGAACGCCTTGGCGATACGGAGCAGCCGCTCTTCCGCAAAGCCGCCGCAGACAAGTTGGACGCCGACGGGAAGCAGGAGATCCGTCGTGAACCCGGCCGGAACGGAGGCGGCGCAGACGCCGGCGAGCGCAGAGGGGATCGTGAAGAGGTCGTTGAGGTACATCGTCAGCGGATCCTGCACTTCGCCGAACTTGAACGCCGGCGTCGGCGCGCAAGGGGTCATGAGGACATCGACCTTCCGGAAGACCTCGTCGAAGTCGCGCTTGATGAGCGTGCGCACCTTCTGGGCCTTGCCGTAGTAGGCATCGTAGTAGCCGCTCGACAGGACGTACGTACCCATGATGATGCGACGCTTCACCTCGGGACCGAAGCCCTCGGCGCGCGAACGGGTGTAGAGTGTGAAGACGTCCTTCGCCGCCGCGCTGCGGTGCCCGTACCGGACGCCATCGAAACGCGCGAGATTGGCACTCGCCTCCGCCGGCGCGATGATGTAGTAAACGGCCATCGCGTACTCGGTATGCGGCAACGAGACCTCCACGAGTTCGGCACCCGCAGCGGCGCACTTCCGGATGGCCGCCTCGACGATGCGCTTCACCTCGGGATCGAGTCCCGCGACCTGGAGGTACTCCTTCGGCAACCCGATCCGGACGCCCTTCATCGACGCGCCTTCAAGCGCCTTCACGTAATCGGGAACGGGATCGCGCGGCGTCGTGCCGTCCATCTCGTCATGCCCCGCCAGGGCCTTGAGGAGAATCGCGGCGTCTTCGACCGACTTCGTCATCGGTCCCACCTGGTCGAGGGAACTCGCGAACGCCGTGACGCCGAAGCGGCTGACGCGCCCGTAGGACGGTTTGATGCCGACGCAATTGCAGAAGCTCGCGGGCTGGCGAATCGAACCGCCCGTATCCGTGCCGAGCGCGGCGATGCACATGTTGCCGCCGACCGCCGCCGCGCTGCCGCCCGACGAGCCGCCGGGAACGCGCGTAAGGTCGTAGGGGTTGCGGGTAACGCCGAGGCCCGAATTCTCCGTGGAGGATCCCATCGCGAATTCGTCCATATTGACGCGTCCGCATGGGATGAAGCCATGGGCCTTCAGGTTCCGGACGACCGTCGCATCGTAGGGCGAGACGTAGCCCTTCAGGATCTTCGACGCGCACGTGCACGGCTGGCCCCTGACGTTGATGAGATCCTTGATCGCAATCGGCACCGCCGTCGGATTCGCGTCCGCGAGCGCCCGCGCCTGCTCCTCGTCGAACGTGAGATACGCGCCGATCTCGGCGTTCTTCGCATGGTAGCGCGCGATGATGGATTCGACGAGGTCGCGCGCGGTGAACGTGCCGTTCGCCATGCCCTCCTGGGCGGCCTTGACGCCCAGTTCGCAGAGATCGTCCCTCATGATTCGGCTCCTTCGACGATCTTGGGGAGAAGGAACTCCTCGCCGACACGCGCGGGCGCATTGGCGAGCGCCTCCGCGCGGGCGAGCGACGGCCGCACCACGTCCTCGCGGAACGCATTGACGAGCGGCCGCCCGTGCATCATCGGCGCGACGTCCGTAACGTCAACCGCCGAGATCTTCTCAACGTATCTGACGATGCTCTCCAGCTGCGGCTGGAAGACCGCCTTCTCCTCCTCGGTGAGCTCGAGACGTGCGAGCTCGGCCACATATCCGACGTCAATCTTCATTTACCTGCTCCAGCTCGGGGTAATCCAGTTGCCGGCGTTCGTGAAGAGCCGCACCGGCCCGTCCGCGTTCTCCGCCGCCGTGTCGACGACCCATAGCGCCTTGTCGCAGCCCGCCACGACATGCCGGCCGTCGCGGGACCACGACGGATGCTCCCAGTTGCCGGGCTCGCCGACGAGCTGCGCGCATCGATCGCCCTCGGCGGACGAGATGACGGCGATCTGATTGCCGCCGCTGCGCTTCGTTATGTAGGCGATGCGGCCGTCTGCGCCCCAGTCGGGATCGACGTTCTGCGTGCCCTGCGAAGTCAGCCGGCGCTTCGCGCGCGTGGCGACGTCGATGACATAGAGATGGGGACGGCGCGACTCGTCGGAGACGTAGACGATCGACTTCCCGTCAGGACTCCAGGACGGCTGGCCCTCGCTTGCGAACGGCGTCGTCGTCAGCCGCGACCAGGTGCCCGCCGTCAGGTTGATGACGTAGAGCTCGGGGTTGCCGTGAATCGAAAGGATGAGCGCCACGCGGCTGCCGTCAGGCGAAACCGCCGCGCCGGTGGTAAGGCCCTTGAAACTCCACTTCAGCCGGCGCTGCCCTGTCGCCGTATTGAGCTCGAAGACCTGCGGGCCGCCCGACAGGATGCCGGTGTAGAAGAGCGAATCCCCGTCTTTCCAGCGCGGACCGACGGTGCATTTGCCGTCGGAGGTGAGCTGGCGGATGTCATAGCCGTCGGGATAGCACGTGCAGAGTTCGGACACGCCCTTGCCGCGCCGCGAGACGAACGCTATGCGGTCCTGGGCGAAGCCGCGAGTTCTGGCGTAGACCTCGCACATCTTGTCGGCGAGCCGCCGCGCCTCCATGCGCGCGGCCTTGTCGTCCGCCGCAGACGATGGAAGCGTCATCGACTTGCCGAGACCCGCCGCCGTCACCCCGCTGCCGACCGAACCCGTCACCGCAACCGCCGCGCCCGACCCGACGAGCTGGAAGCCGCCCGAGAGGACGAGGTTGCGCTTGAGGCTCGCCACAAACGCAGGGCTTCCCTCCACCGCCACGGACACGGTGATCTTCGCCGCGCCGGAACCCGTTACATGGACCTCCTGCGGCGCGGCGAAAACCTGCGCCGCCAGCAATATGAAAACCACGAGAAATGATTTTTTCACGCTTCCTCCTTTCGTCACGTCGTATAATCGGCGTTGATGTGCACATAGTCGAGCGAGAAATCGCACGTGTAGACCGAGGCCTCGCCGTTGCCGAGATGCAGATCGACGGTAACGGTGAAAGCCTCTTTCTTCATCACGGCCTCAAGCTTCGCGAGCTGCGCCGCGTCGGCTATCCGACCGCGGCGGAACGCCCAGACCCTGTCGTAGAAAACCTCGGTCTTCATGTCCTCGACCTCGGCGCCGGAATAGCCGACCGCCGCGAGGACGCGCCCCCAGTTGGGATCCCTGCCAAACCAGCTGGTCTTCGCGAGCGGCGACTTCGCCACCGCGCGCGCGGCGCGTTCGGCGTCCTTCTCCGTCTTCGCGCCCTTCACGGTCACGGTCACGAACTTGGTCGCCCCTTCGCCGTCGGCCGCCATCTGCCGCGCGAGCGAAATGCAGACGCTTTCGAGCGCCGCGCGGAAAGCCTCGAAATCTTCGCCCGCCCGGGTGATCGTCGCGTGACCCGCCTTGCCGGAGGCCAGGAGGAAAAGCGAATCGTTCGTCGACTCGTCGCCATCGACGACGACGCGATTGAAGCTCCGGTTGAGCGCGAGCCCGAGCGCGCGCTGGAGCATCGGACGGGAAATCGCCGCGTCGGTGGTGATGAAGCCGAGCATCGTCGCCATGTTCGGCTCGATCATACCCGAGCCCTTCGCCATGCCGCCGACGGTCACCGTCCTGCCGCCGATCTTCACCTGCGCGCACGCCTGCTTCGGTTTCGTGTCGGTCGTCATCACGGCCTTCTCCGCCGCGAGCCCATGCTCGTAGCTCGCGCCCAGCAGGCGCTTCGCCGCCCGCATCCCCGCCAGAAGGCGCGCAACGGGCAGACGGCGGCCGATGACGCCCGTCGAGGCGACGAGCACGTGCCCCGGCTTGACGGAAAGTTCGCCGGCGGTCGCCAGCGCGGAGAGCTGGGCGTCTTCCAACCCCTGCCGACCCGTGCACGCGTTGGCGCAGCCGGAGTTCGCGAGAATGACCTGGGCCTTGCCGCTGCGGATGATGTCGCGGTCGTAGACGACCGGCGCCGCCGCGACCTTGTTGGTCGTGAAGACGGCCGCCGCGACGCACGGCTCGTCGGCGACGATGAGCGCAACGTCATTGCGCCCCTTGTATTTGATCTCGGCGCCGACGCCCGCCGCCCGAAATCCTTTGGCGGAGCAGACTCCGCCCTTGACGATCCTTACCTTCTGCATGAGAGGGTATTATAGCAAATAAGCCACCGGAAATGCCATGAAATCCGGTGGCCGCGGCTTGGCGCCACCGCACCGCCTATTTCCTCTCCCTCAGCGGCACGTACGTGCGCGGACGGTAGAGCGGCTTGTAGGCCGGGCGGATGATCGGCCCCTGGTTGACCAGCTCCTCCATGCGGTGCGCGCACCAGCTGACACAGCGGGCTACCGCGAAGAGCGGCGTGTAGAGGTCGCGCGGGATGCCGAGCATCTCGTACACGAAACCGGAATAGAGGTCGACGTTCGCGCAGACGTCCTCCGCCCGCGGATGACGCGCCTTGATGATGGCGGGGCCATGGGTCTCGATCAGTTCGAAGAGCTTCATCTCGTCCAGACGCCGCTTCGCCTTCGCCAGCTCATGCGCCTTGCGCTTGAGCAGCTGCGCACGCGGATCGGATACCGTGTAGACCGCATGGCCGAGGCCGTAGATGAGACCCGTGCCGTCACCCGCCTGCCGGTCGGCGATCTTCTCCAGATAGGCGACGACCTTCTTCTCATCGCGCCAGTCCTTGACGTTCTTCATGATCTCATCCATCTGCCGCATCACGCGGAGGTTCGCGCCGCCGTGGCGGGACCCCTTGAGCGACAGGACCGACGCCGCCATCGACGAATAGATGTCGGTATGGGCCGAGGTGACGACGTGCGTCACGAAGGAGGAGTTGTTGCCGCCGCCGTGCTCGGCGTGGAGGATGAGCGCGAGATCCAGCGTCTCCGCCTCCAGATGCGTATACCGGCCGTCTTCGCGAATGAGCGCGAGAAAGTTCTCCGCCGTCGACTTCTTCGGGTCGGGATTGCGGATCATAAGCGAACCGCCCAGATGGTAGTGAGCCTTCGCCTGATAACAGTAGGCCGCAATCGTCGGGAACGAACCGATGAGCGCGATCGAACGCTCCAGGCACTTCTCGATCGACAGGTCGTTGATCGCCTCCTGCTCGGGCACGTCCTCGAAGGCCATCGCGAAGAGAATCGCGCGCGCGATGCTGTTCATGATGTCTACGGACGGATGGCGCAGGATCGCCGTCTCCTTGAAGCCGTCGGACAGCCTGCGGTAGCCCCCGAGCTTCATCTTCCAGTCCACGAGTTGCTTGGCGGTCGGCAGCTTGCCGAACATCAGCAGATAGGCGGCCTCCTCGTAGCCGTAGCGGTGCTCCTTGCGGTCGGCCTGGACGAGATCCCTGACGTTGATGCCGCGGTAGAAGAGTGCGCCCGGCACGGCCTGCTTCTCGCCTTCGGAAACGACATATCCGTGCACGTTGCCGATTGTCGTCAATCCCACCAGGACGCCCGTGCCGTCGTCGTTACGCAGCCCGCGCTTCACGCCAAACTTACGATACAGCGCGGGGTCGATCTTGTCCACCTCGCGAATCATGTCCGCATGCGTCCTGAGCCAGTCTTTGTCAATCATATCGCCATCCCTATAAACAAAATGAGCGATAAGTATATCTAAAATATGCAAGCCGCGCAAGTAGGGGTGCACCGAGACATTTATGCAGATACCCTCAGTTTTCCAGTTGCTTTTCCAATCCGCATATACGATGATATATCCATGCAAAACAAACCATCGAAGAAGACACGTTCTCGCGCAGAAATCCTCGCCGAGATCGCCGCACTCCCGCCCTCCATCCAGGGAACCATCTCGTCGTACAGGTGTCCGCGCAAGAACGGGCCGCCCGCCGTCTACTACAATCTTCAGTACACGCTCAACGGCAAGAACCATTCGAAGGCCATTCCCGTCGGCATGGTGACCGAGTTCAAGAACGCCCTCGCTTCCGGCAAAAAGCTCAGGGATCTTGTCCTCGAGCTTTCGGAAGCAGACACCAGGTTCCTGGTGGAGCAATCGTCCGCTCTAGAAAAAAGCTCGCGCACCTCGTCCTGAGGGGAGCGGCGAAGATCCATGCCGTGGTCGACGCCGCGGCGACGTCGATCGAGCGCGACGGCATCGCCTGCACCCCGCAGCTCGAACAGACGCTCTTCGACGACATGAACGGGCTCTGCCGCGGGCTCATGGCGGAACTGCCCGCCGCGGGAGCCGCGACCGCCAAGGACCACGAGCCGGAACCCGACGAGCGCAACGCCGGGAACCACGGCAAGAGGATCGTCACCCTCTTCGGCGAACTCCCGGAGATCAGGCGCACCTACTACTGGAACGCGGACGGCCGCAAGGGGCGTTGTCCTTTCGACGACGGGCTCGGACTCGTCGGGCGATACACGCCCGCCGCGGCAAACGAGATGGTGCGCTACGCCGTCAGCCATCCGTACGGGGACGCCGCCGACGGCTTCTCCAGGAACCACGCATTCAGGATATCCTCAGACACGATTCGCGAAGTCGTGGGCATGCGATACGACGATTCGTTGGAATTCTCGAAGAACGCCACCGTGGGGGCGGGGACCCGGAAGATCTCGCCGCAAGGACCGTCTGCGTCATGGCGGACGGACGGAACAAGCTCGGCAAAGACGCGATGAGGGAATACAAATACTACCGCAGCAACGTCGGCAGAATGAAATACG
>JBJEWD010000009.1:0-17272 GCA_051884875.1 Kiritimatiellia bacterium | reverse complement strand
GCGAGCTTCGAAAACAGGTCAACTGACGGGCAGATGCCGGGGGAGGGGAAGATTTGAACCGCTAGAACGTTCGAGGCACCAGTATCATCTGAGGTGTGGTATAATCGAAAGGAAACAACTATGAAGTTGCTGGCGGATTTGTTTGGTGTTGCGGTGGTCCTGACGGTTGCCGCGGAACCGGTATGGACGGACGGAACATACACTACGGAGACAACGGCCACTTCAGAAGATGCGGGTAATGTAATGTTGCGTCAAGGCACGATACTGTCGGTCGCCGGCAACGACAATGCGTGGAGTGCGGATGTGTTGGGGGTGCCGTCGGTTCTGAAGAACGGGGTGATTCCTAAGAAGACAGACCCCGGATACGTGTACTCGGTTGGCGATGGAGCCGAGCGGTCGATCCCGCCTTCATCGGCGGCGGCGAATGGAAGGCGCGGATCTTTGCCGATGCCGATGCGACGCTTGCGCAGGGGCTGGGCGCGGTGGCGATTCGCGAGGTGGATGTCGTCGGACCGCTGACGATTGACTGCGCCGTCCGCGGCGGTTTCGTCATCCGCTTCGAGCCGGTTCGGTAGGGCCTGCATCCCCGGTCGTTCGGCGTCCGTCCGGCTGCGGCACGGCCGGCCTCCGGTCCTGCGCGTCGCTCCGGTCGTAGCGTCCTCACTCCCCCGATGAAGGGATTGGGGGAAGCGCATTCCTGTGATAGGATATGGGCATGAAAACCACTGTCCTTTTCCTGTCGGTTCTGGCGCTGATGCCGGTCGGGGCCGTTTCGGTTGACGTGACGGCGTCGGGTACGCCTTTCCGGCACTACTGGAGCTTTGGCGTCGGCGCCGGCCGGGTCAACGAGGGCCTTCGTGCCGCGTGGCACGAACAGCTTGTCCGCGCCCGGAAGGAGTGCGGCTTCCGCTATGTGCGCATGCACGACACCTTCAACGACGACATGTTCGTCTATCTGCAGGACGCGAAGTCGGGCAAGGTCACGCTCAACTTCCAGTACGTCGACGAGGTCTACGACCGCATGCTGGCCGAGGGCGTGCGCCCGTTCGTCGAGCTCTCGTTCTTCCCGAGCGCGCTGGCGAAGGCTGGCGGTGCGCGTCGCCAGATGTGGTATCGCAACTGCGTCGAGCCGGATCGCGCGCATTATCCCGAGTGGGGACGCCTCTGCGAGGAGTTCGCCCGTCACCTCGTCGGCCGCTACGGCATCGAGGAGATCGCGACGTGGTACTTCGAGGTCTGGAACGAGCCCAATCTCTACCATGGCTTTTTTCACGGCACGAAGAGCGATTATTTCGAGCTCTATCGGGTCTCGGCCACCGCCTTGAAGCGCGTGGATGCGCGGCTCCGGGTGGGCGGGCCGGCGACTTCGAACTTCATTCCCGATGCGCGCCATGACGGCGAGATCCAGGACAACACGATGAGCCGTTTCTATCCGCAGGCGACGATCAACCGGCAGCAGTGGAAGGGCGTGTGGATCGAGGAGTTCCTCGCCTGGTGCGCCCGGGAGCGGCTTCCGGTCGATTTCGTCAGCTGCCATCCGTATCCGACGGACTACGCGCTCGATCCCGAGTCGGGTCGCTCCAAGGATGCGATTCGCCATGTCCACTCGCTCCGCGACGACCTGGACTGGCTCCGGGCCGCGCTTGCGCGGAGCGCGTATCCGCAGGCGGAGATTCATCTGACGGAATGGTCCACCTCGCCGAACTCCCGCGACCCGATGCACGACCGCCTGCCGCCGTGCGCGTACCTCGCGAAGGCGATCTTCGCGAACCTCAACAAGGTCGATTCGCTCATGTACTGGACCTTCTCCGACATCTTCGAGGAGAAGGGCGGCGGCGGCGAAATCTTCCACGGCTCGTTCGGACTGCTCAACTTCCAGGGCATCCCGAAGCCGACGTATCATGCCTTCCGCATGTTCCATCAGCTCGGCGACGTGGCGATCTGCAATGCGGACCCCGTCTTGGTGACGCGCAACTCCAAGACCGGCAAGACCGCCGCGCTGATCTATGCGTATCCTGCGGAGTACGAAAGTCACGTGCCGTCCGCGCGCGATGTCGCGAAGATGACGCAGGCGTCCGCGACGGACGTGGACCTCACCCTGACCGGCCTCGCCGCGGGCGCGACCTTCGAAATCGAGACGCTCGACTTTGCGCATGGCGACGCCTGCTCCGCCTGGGAGGCGATGGGCCGTCCCCATGCGCCGACGATCGCGCAGACCGCCGCCCTGAAGGCCCGGGCCGAAGCCACGCTGCGGGAACTTGTCCGCGCGGCGGAGGACGGCACGCTCACCTACAGGCGCACGCTCGCCCCCTGGTCGCTCGTGCTCATTCGCGAACTGTAAGGTGTCCCCATGATCGCACTGTTATTGGCCTTTCTCGGGTGGACCGAGCCTCAGCCTGCAAGGAACTGGCAGGAATCCTCAATCACCGGCAACGGCACCATCGGTGCAATGGTGCGTGGCAACCTGAACGAGGAGACGATTACCATCAGTCATGCCGCGCTCTATCTGCCCGAGCCCGGAACGAAGATGCCACGTCTTCAGAATCGCGCGGAGCCGAGTCCGGACGACTATGTCGAGCGGGACGGCTTCATGGCGGCCTGCGACTTGCGCATCGGTATGGACGTGCGGCGTCCCACGGACTACGTGCGCGGTACGGACTTCGAAACGGGCGAGTGCTTCGTTCGCGCCAAGGATGGCCGCGGATGCGCCGTCGAGCGGCGTGTTGTTGCGCTCACCGAGGAGAATGTGATTGCCGTGCGCGTCGCCGACGAAGGCAAGCGCAGCATCGCATTCGCGTTGACGGGGGTTCCGCTTGCAAGCCGCGCGGACATGCAGGCCTATGTGAAGGGGATTAGGGAAATCGTCTCCACGCCGCAGTACTATCGCTGTGACTATAGGCACAGCAATCCGTGGAATCCCTCGGCGGGATACGAGGTCGTTCTCGTCGAAGGACGCATCGACCAGACAAAGGGCGTGCGCGAGGCCTACGTGGCGGTGGCTCCGTTCACGGCGACCGAGAAGACGAAGCGTTCGGCGCTTGAGGCGCAGGCGATGGCGGCGGCGAAGCAGGGGTATGACGCGCTCGTCGCGCGTCAGGCCGAGCGGATGCGCGAGCTGATGGGCCGCGTCAGCTTTGAGCTGGAGGGACCGAAAAACGCCGCCGAGATCGTCAGCAAGTTCAATGCCGCGCGGTATAACATCATCTCGTCGACGGGCGGACGCCACGTGCCGAATCTGCAGGGAATCTGGGCGGGGACCTGGAGTGCCCCGTGGAAGGCGAGTTTCACGGTCAACGGCAATATGCCATGCGCGATTTCATTCTTCAACCGTGGTGCCACGCCGGAGTTGAATGAGGTGCTCTTGGGTTGGATTGAGGACCGCCTTCCCGCGATGCGCGAAGGGGCTAGACTTCATTACCATGCACGTGGTTTCCGCGCGGCTGCACAGACGACGATGGCGGGAGTGGAGACGGACTTTAATCCGAACTATCCCCATCTGTACTGGCACGGTGGCGCGGCGTGGCTCCTGAGTCGTCTCTACGACGGTTTTCAGCACACGCAGGATCTTGCCTACCTGAAGCGCATTTATCCGCTCATGAAGGAGCAGGCGGGCTATTATGAGGACGTGCTCGTCGAGATGGCGGACGGGACGCTTGGCTTCCTGCCGAGCTATTCGCCGGAGAACCAGCCGAAGGGGAAGCGTCCGACTTCCGTCAATGCGACGATGGACAACGCGATTGCCAAGCAATTCCTCGACGAGGTTGTGGCGGCGGGAAGCATCCTTGGGGAATCGCCCGAGACGCTCGCAAGCTGGACGGCCATGCGCGCGCGTCTCACGCCCTATGCCGTTTCCGAGGAGGGCTGTTTCGCCGAGTGGCTCGCGCCCGATCAGGCGGATAACAACGAGCATCGCCATGCCTCGCATCTCTATCCGCTTTACGATCAGGCCCCGGCGGAAATCGTGACGAACGCGGCACTCGTCGCTGCGGTCAAGCAGACGATTGACGCACGCATGGACTTCAATGAGAATCGCTCGAAGACGATGGCATTCGGTTATGTGCAGAATGGACTCGCCGCCGCGCACCTCGGGGATGCCGAGCGGGCCGAGCGTTGCCTTAAGCTCCTGACGGCGAAGAGCTGGCTTCGTGGTGGCGGGAGCTGCCATGATTGGAACAACTGCTTCAATACCGACATTTCGGGCGGTTATCCGTATCTTATCAGCGCGATGCTCGTGCAGTCGGCTGTCGATGGCACGATCCGCTTCCTGCCCGCAAGGCCGAAGAGCTGGAAGAAGGGTGCGCTTCGCGGACTCCTCCTCCGCGGCAACATCCGTCTCAAGGAACTGGTCTGGGAAGGCGACATTTACACGGCGACGCTTGCATATCCAGATGGACGCCTCGAGACGCGCACCAATCGTCCCCCCGCGTGGGAGAATCCGCGGGTTAATGCCATTAATAAACTGCCGCCGCGTGATGAGCTGATTCCGTGTGCGACGGAGGCGGAGGCGCGGGCCCTTGCGAATCTCGAGCTTGAGCGTACGGCGTCCAGGTGGGTGATGGACTTGAATGGGACGTGGGCGTTTGATTGGAGGAAGCGTCCCGACGTGGATTGGGAGGTGGTTGGCGAGACGATTGCCGTGCCGGGATGCTGGCAGCTTGCGCGGCGCAAGGACGGCGGGAGGTACGATCCGCCGATCTACACGAACTACAACTATCCGCACGTCAACAATCCGCCCCACATCATGGAGGATCCGCCGACGAACTTCACGCAGTTCGTCTACCGGAATCCCGTGGGACGCTACACGCGCACGTTCACGATTCCGTCTGCATGGCAGGATCGCCGCATCATCCTTCACTTCAATGGCGTCGCGAGCGCGATGGAAGTGCGCGTCAACGGATCCTTCGTCGGCTACTCCGAAGATTCCCGTCTCCCTGCAGAATTTGACATCACCACCTTCCTCAACCACCAACCTTCAACCTCCAACCTCCTTTCGGTTGAGGTTTACCGTTGGTGTGACGGATCGTATCTGGAGGATCAGGACTTCTGGCGGCTTTCTGGCATTTATCGCGATGTGTGGCTGCAGGCGGAAGGTCAGGACTCCCCGCACGATCCGACGACGCTTGTCTCGGGTGATCTGCGTCCGGGCGAGAAGACATGGACGCCCGAGGAGCCGAATCTCTACGTGCGCACCTATCAGGCACCGAACGGGGACTGGTATGCGTGGAATGTGGGACACCGCACGATTGCGATCTCCAACGCGGTCGTGTACGTCAATGGCGAGCGCCTCGTCGTGAAGGGCGTGAACCGTCACGAGATGTCGCCGACAGCCGGGTATACGCTCACGCACGCCGAGATGGAGGCGGATGTGAAGCTTCTCAAGTCCTTCGGCTTCAATGCGGTTCGGACCTGTCATTATCCGAACGACACGTATTGGTACAGGCTTTGCGACAAGTACGGACTCCTCCTCGTCTCCGAGGCGAATGTGGAGTGTCACGGTTCGGGACAGGGCAACAGGTTCCGCAGTTGCGCACGACGTCCCGAATGGCGTGATGCGTTCATCGAACGCGGCACGAATATGGTTGTCACATTCCGCACGCATCCGTCAATCTACTTCTGGTCGCTCGGGAACGAGTGTTGGGACGGCGCGAACCTGCAGGCGGAATATGACGCGATGAAGGCGATCGATGTGACGCGTCCGATCCAGTACTCGACGGGGAAGCCCGAGCCGTATTCGGACATTCTCGCGCCGATGTATCACAAGGTTGCCTGGTGCGGGAACTATGCGACGAACAATCCGTCCAAGCCGCTCATCCTCTGTGAATATTCGCATGCGATGGGCAACTCCTGCGGCGGACTCTTCGCCTATGCGGATCTCGCAAAACGCGAACCGTCCTTCCAGGGCGGCTTCATCTGGGACTTTGCCGATCAGGCCCTGCTTGTGGACGGCGTGCTCAATTATGGCGGCGATTTCGGCGACGTGCCGAATAATTCAAACTCCAACTGCAACGGAATCTTCGACCCGTTCCGCAAGCCCCACCCGTCGGCCTACGAAGCCGCCGTCCTGAACGGGGTTGCACCTCATCGTGGCGCCGCCGCCCTCGGCGTCGCGCCCAGAACCGAAACACCGCCGCACCTCCCCACCGTTCTTGCCTCTCTCCGCCGCAACTTCGCGCGCGCCGAGACCGACAATGACCGCGGCGCGAAGCTCTCTCGTCAGTCGCGCGTCTGGTTCGAGGCAACGAAGACGCAGCTGCTTCCGAAGGGCGTAACCGAAGAGCTTTCCGTCGCACCGCAGACCGACGGCTCAACGCGCGTGGCATGGACGCTCCATGTGCCGGAAGGGCTGCCGCCGATTCCGCGCGTCGGCCTTTCCTTCCGCGTCCCTGGTCGGCCTGATGACGTCGTTCGTTGGACCGGGTGCGGTCCGTACGAGAATTACGACGACCGCAAGACGGGGCTTGTTGCCGCTCCTTGGGCAATGACGGTCACGGAATTGAACGATTCGGGCTATGTGCGCCCTCAGGAATGCGGTTATCGCACGGGAACGACGAAACTCGAAGTCGCCGGTCTCGCTTTCGAGGCCGGGGCAGGCACATCCTTTGGGTTCAATGTCTGGCCCTGGACGCAGGAGGCGCTCGCGAAGGCCGCGCATGTTGAGGCTCTTCCTGCGCCCGACGGCACCCTCACGGTCAACATCGACGCCGTGCAGATGGGCGTCGGTGGCGATGACAGCTGGGGCGCTATGCCGCTTCCGCCGTTCATCCCTGGCACCGGAACCTACTCCCTCTCGTTCGTACTTTCACATTCAAAGTAACTTCTTATGCTTTCTTCACTTGTTCTGGCTGCGGCCGTTACGGTTCCGCTCAATCCGATTTCAATTGAACGTCGTGCGGAAGCGGAGGCCCGAGCCGCGGCGTTGATCGCGGAGCTTTCTCCGTCCGAACGCCTTGCGCAGCTGATGATGGGTGCGCCGGGCGTGGATCGGCTTGGGATTCGTCCCTACCATTGGTGGAATGAGGCCCTGCACGGCGTCGCTCGGGCGGGGCTGGCAACGGTTTTCCCCCAGTCCATGGCGGCTGCGGCGACATTCGACGCGAAGCTCCAGCGTGAGGTTGGCGCGATCGTTTCGACTGAAGCGCGAGCGAAGTACAATCTCTTTCGGCGGAAGGGCGATTACGGCATCTATCGCGGACTGACGATGTGGAGTCCGAACGTGAACATGTTCCGCGATCCGCGCTGGGGGCGTGGACAGGAGACGTTTGGAGAGGATCCGTACCTTGCCGGCGTCTTGGGTGGCGCCTATGTGTGCGGCTTGCAGGGTGATGACGCGAAGTATCTCAAGACCGCCGCGTGCGCCAAGCACTTTGCCGTTCATTCAGGTCCGGAGAAGTTGCGTCACGGCTTCGATGCGCGTGTATCGCCGCGGGATCTCGCGGAGTACTACCTGCCTGCGTTCAAGATGCTTGTCACCGAGTCGAAGGTCGAGAGCGTGATGGGGGCCTACAGTGCGATCAACGGAATCCCTTGTTGCGCAAACAAGTGGCTGTTGACGGATCTTCTCCGTGGCGAATGGGGCTTTCAGGGTCATGTCGTGAGCGATGTCGGCGCCGTCAATGACATTTTCGCCGGACACAAGCAGGCGGCCGACCGTGCGGCGGCTTCGCGGGCGGCGATGGCAGCAGGTCTCGACCTCTGTTCCGAGAACACGTACGCGTCCCTCTCCAAGGCAGTGGACGAAGGCGCTGTGGCGGCCGCTGAGCTTGAGGCTCCGTTGCGGCGTCTCTTCACGACCCGGGCGCTCCTCGGGTGCTTCGATCCCGTGGGTGCGACGCCGTGGGATCGGCTGGGTGCCCAGGACGTCGCGACGGAGGCGAGTCGGGCCGTGGCGCGAAGGATGGCCGAGGAGAGCATCGTGCTCATCTCCAACCAGAACCATACGCTGCCGATTGATCGCGCGAAGACACACGGGCTCGCTATTGTCGGACCGCAGGCAAAGAACGAGGTTGCGCTTCTCGGCAACTACTGCGGCTTTACGGATCGCCCGGTCACGTGCATGAGCGGTTTCGCGGGCGTTGCGGGCGCGGGGGTTCGCGTGACGGATGAACAGGAATTCAAGGACAGCGACGTCATCATTGCCTGTATCGGCATCACGGCCGATGATGAGGGCGAGGAGGGTTGTAGCCTCAACAATTCCGGGGCCGACCGTACGGCTTATGGTATTCCCCTGACTCAGCTGAAGATGTTGCGGAACTATCGCCAGAAGCATCCGAAGGCGAAACTGATCGCCGTCGTCTTCGGGTGCAGTCCGTTCGATCTCGCGCCGGTTACCGAAATCTGCGATGCCGTGCTTCTCGTCTGGTACCCGGGCGAACAGGGCGGTACGGCCATTGCCCGCGTCGTGTTTGGCGACGTCAATCCGTCCGGCCGTCTTCCCATCACGTTCCCTAAGTCCTATGATGATTTGCCGCCGTTTGAGGATTATACGCTCAAAGGTCGTACATACCGCTACGCCGAGAAGGCACCGCTCTATCCGTTTGGTTATGGCCTTTCCTACACGACCTTCGCCTATGCGAACGAGAAGGTCGGCGTGGAAGGTCATGGTCAGGAGGAAATGGTGACGGTTTCCGTCGATGTGACGAACACCGGCAAGGTTGCGGGAGACGAGGTTGTCCAACTTTATGTGCGCAGTCCAAAGTCGGCCGAGGATCGCCGCCGCCACCATTTGGAGGGCTTTGCGCGCATCTCGCTTAAGGCTGGCGAGACAAAGACCGTTCAACTGACGCTGAAGGCCACGCAGCTTGCGCAGTTCGATGCAGCGGGACGCGAGACGGTTGCGTCGGGTAATTATGAGATCTTTGTCGGCGGCGGCCAGCCCGGCTATGCCGCAAATGTCGTCTCCACGCTTCTGAAACGCTGATGCTCGCCTCGTTGCTCATTGCCGTATCCCCGCTGATTCCGGGGGATTATTCCGATCCGGACGTGATTCGGACGGGGACGAACTACTATCTCGTCACCTCGAGCTTTGCCATGTCGCCGGGCGTGCCGGTGCTGCGGTCGAATGACCTCAGGAACTGGACGACCGTGGCGCACGCGGTGCCGGACCTGACGAAGTTCTCGCCGAAGTACGGTCCCGATCAGCTGCGGATGTACGGGAAGGGCATTTACGCTCCGTCCATTCGCGCGCACCGGGGGAAGTATTACGTCTATGTGCCGAGCGTGGACGAAGGCATCATCGTCTCGGTGGCGGAGCGTCCGGAGGGTCCGTGGACGGCGGATTGGCTCCGGAAGCCGGACGGCACGCCCTGGCGGGAGGGCCGCTGGACGGATCCCTGTCCGTTCTGGGATGCCGACGGGACGGGGCATCTTGCGGCGAGTTCGCTTAGTCGCAACTGGACGGGCTGGCTCTTCAAGTTGAGCGACGACGGCCTGCGGCTGCTCGATGCGGGCTGGTGCTTCTCGCCCTACCGCTCGACCGAGGGCCACAAGCTCTACCGGCGCGGCGATTACTACTACCTGTTCCACATTGAGTTCCTCCCGGCCGGGCATGGCGAGGGCTCGTACTTTCTCCGGTCGAAGGACCTCAACGGGCCATACGAGCTCCGGTACATTCCGCTTTCGATTCCGGGACAAGGTGCGCTCGTCGATACGCCGGAGGGAAAGTGGTGGTGGATTGCCCAGTTCAACACGCCGAAGGAGCCGATCGGTCGCGCGCCCTATCTGTGTCCCGTCACCTGGCAGGACGACTGGCCCGAAATCGCGCCGCCAATCGAGCCGGGCGCGGGCAGCTGCGAGCAGGCGTGGCAGTGCAACCATGTGGCCGAGGCGGGCGCCTGGGACTTTGCCGTGCGCCCGGGGTGGCTCCGCATCCGGCAGCGTCCGGAATGCGCGGCGCTCGCCGAAAAGGACTTCTTCCGGACGCCGAACGTCGCCTGCAAGCGCGTCCTCCAGTACGACGGCGAAGCGCACATCGTCGTTGACATCGACGTTTCGCGCCTGCCGCCGGGCGCCCGCGCCGGACTGGCGCTGTTCAACGGAGGAGCGGACTTTGCGCTTACGTACGGATGCCGCGCAGGCGACGTCCTGCACTGTGAATGGACGGTGCGCGGCAGGCAATGCGTTGCCAACGGCGGCGAGACGGCGACGCTTGGCGGCGCCAAGTACCGCGGCCTCAATTTCGGCCTCTGGACCACCGGTGAGGCCGATTTCCGCGTGGTGAGCGAGGCCGCGGCGAGTGTGCGCGCTCATCCCCCCAAAAAGGGATTGGCGGGCGGCGCAAACCAGTTATAATGGGTGGCATGATGTTGGGTACAATCAGGAGGGAAAGCGATGAAAAAGCATGGTTTGTCGGTGGCTCTGGTGGCGGCGGCTTTCGTCGCGTCGGCGGAGTCGATTACCGTTGGCGCTGCGGCGACAGTTCAGCTCGATGCGGCGAAGACGATTGATGCGCTGACGCTCGGCACCGATGCGGTGCTGGACCTCAACGGTCATGACCTGACGCTCAACGGCACCTTTGCGCCGGACTCGGCCAACTGGCAGTGCATGGTGACGAACTCTGCAGCAACCCTGGCGACGATTGACATTACGCCTCAGCACGACATCAGGCAGCAATTCCAGATGGTCAGGTTCGGGGGTAATCTGAAGCTCGTCGTGCATGCGAACGGCAAGCTCAAGTCCAACGGATCCTTCCAGGGCGTCCATTCCAGCCACACGGGCGGTACGGTGCTTGACGCTTTCTACTACTCCGATCGCCCCCGCTTCACCACCTCCGACGCCTTCGGCAAGGGCCCGCTCACGCTGATGAACGGCTCGCAGATCCGTCTGACGGGGTCAGGCGTGACGGCCGAGTTCACGGCAGTCATTGCGGGACCGAACGACACGGCGAACGAGAACCGGCTGAACCTGGAAAAGACCTTTACCTTTGACGGACCGATTACGGTTCCGGAAGGCTGTGAGCTTTTGGTCGACGTGGCGGCCGCGGCGACGGCGTATCTGAAGGGCGACCTGAGCGAAGTGCGCGGCCGGATCAAGTTCGCCGGCAATTCAAGCAACATTCAGCTGCAGCATGCCAGCGGTCTTGCGAATGCGGCCGAGGTCGTCTTCATGGAGAATACGCAGGTGCGCTGGTCGGGCGACCGCTCGACGCTGGCGGACGAGACGCTGGACGTGGCGTCCCTCGAAACTGAGGGCATGACGACCAATGTGGTTTTCGTGAATACGACGAACGCGGGGCAGATCACCCTGCGCGTCGGCGCCAACAACCGCGACACGGCCTTCTACGGCAACCTGAAGAGCGACAGCTATCCGGCCAAGGACTGGCGTCTCGCCAAGGTCGGCACGGGTACGCTGACGCTCGGACGCCATAATTCGTACGGTGGCGCGACCACGATCTCCGCAGGTGCAATCCGCTTGGTGGGTGAAGGTACGCTCGGCGAGACGAGCCGGAAAGCGAACGTCAATTTCGACGGTGGTGCGCTTGAAATCGGCGCGGGGAACAGTTCCTACCTGAACCTGGACTGTTTCAAGGCCGTGGGCGAGAATCAGGTTGCGGTTAAGGTCTTGGCGGGGGCTTCGCCGCAGTTTACGGACAATGAGTTAAAGCTTGCCGAAGATACGGTGCTCTCCAATGGCCTGGCGCTTGCGGAGGGAACGCTGACGGCCGAACCTGGTGCCGAGCTGACCTTCAAGAAGGTCTGGCTGGCCCCTGACTGTCGTCTCGAATTGAACGGTGCGTCGATTCGGACGGGTTATGCCGCGCTTACGAACGATGCCAGCGGCATTGCCTATGTGAACAATGCGGATGCCGAACACATGAGCACGTTTACGGCGGGCCTTAACGATTACGCCTACAACTCGAACACGAAGTATCAGTTCTCCGGCAATTTGCGCTATGTGATTACCGGGGACCCGCCGTCGCAAATCAACCTTCCGGACTCGGCCAATGCCATCGTCAACACGCATACGGGCGGCACGGTGCTGTCGAACCTGACGCGCGAAGTGCGCTTCTACGGCCAGACCTCGATTGGCAACGGTCCAATCGTCTTCTACGGACCGGCTATGCTGTCCGTGCCGTCAAATTGGCTGCGTGAGAGCGCGGATTATCAGAATCTGGACCATCCGTTCGAGATTCACGGCGCGGACAATACGCTTCATCTGGAAGGTCCTTCCGGCGGCGCGACCTTCAAGCTTTCGGGCGCGTGGACGGGCGAGGGTGCGATTCAGATCAACAACGGCTTTCATCCGACGATCGAGCTGAATGGCGATATGTCGCAGTTCGCCGGTACGCTCGCGCTCAAGGATGAGCCGAATTCGGGTAGTGCGCACATTTGGGCGAAAGGGGCCAACGTCGGCATGACCAACGCGACGCTCAAGATGGAGGCGACGCGGCAGAACTGGTTCAGTCTCAAGCCCAACAACGGCGAGGCCTTTTCGGACGGAAGCTATCCGAAGGAGTATCGGCTCGGCAACCTCGTGTCCGCGTTCGCTGAGCCGCTGGCGGCAAGCTCGAACGTCTGCATCCGCGGCTGCATCCACTACCAATCCGATTTCACCCTGCGGGTCGGCTACCTGAACCAGGACGGCACCTATGCGGGCGACTTCGCGGAAGAGAACGACAACTGCACGCTGAACCTCGAAAAGGTCGGTACGGGCGTCTGGACGCTGACTGGCACCAACACGGTCCTGAAGGGCCGGCTCAGGGTGTCGGGCGGCCAGGTGATCGCGCCGAAGGGCGTCTACGCGGCCGACGCGTCGACGCTCGTGTCGGTTGCCGAGACGACGAACACCTTCTTCCCGAACACCCTGGACACGACCGGCGTCGCGGCCTTGCAGACGGCGGGACGGAAGGGCGATTCGGTGCCGCTGCTCACGGTTGACGGGACGGTGGTCGGCTTCCCGACGCTCACGGGAACGATCTGTGCGGATACTGCGAAGGGCGTTTGGCGGCTCCGCAAGACCTACGATTCGACCACCGGTCAGACGACCTTCTCCGCCGATTGGCTGCCCAATGGCTGCGCAATTATCGTTCGTTAGGCGCCGGTGCGCCGTGCGTCCGCCGCGCCTTGTGCTGATCGCCGCCGCCTTTGCGGCGCAGCTCGCCGCCGCCAATCCGGCTCACCCTCGGGTCTACTTCACCCGCGACGAGGTGCCGGCACTGCGGGCGAAGGCGGAGCGGGTGGACTGGGCGCGGAAGATCGTCCAGGGCTGGCACAAGGAGGTCGATCCGCTCGTCGCCGCGCATGTGGCGAACCCGACCAACGTGATCGGCCGCTTCCATATGCATTGGGAGGAGGGCAAGCGCTACACGCGCTTCTACGCCGCCCACAACCGCATCGACCGGCGCGAGGGCAATGCGCGCTATCCGACCGTCATGCTGCTTGAGACGCGTCCCGGGCAGGAACACGAGAAAGTGAACGGCTGGTATCTCGCCACGGCCTATCATGCGGCGATCCTCTACCATCTTGAGGGCGACCGCCGCTATCTCGGCTATGCGCACGACCTCGCCTGGTTCATCGTTCGCGCCGGTGCCCAGCACGAGCCGGTGAATCCCGACGAGGTCGGCGGGAACATGGGCTTTCTCAGCTACGAGACCCTGGGCGATACGCGGCACTACTGGGCGCCCGCGCTCGTCTACGATCTGACCTACGAGGCCTGGAGTCCGGCAGAGCGCGAGACCTTCCGCGTTTTCGCCCGCAAGTTCATCGACAACAAGCTCACGCGCGGCGGCGGGCTGCTCGGCAACTGGAACCTCAACGAACACCAGTCCGCGATGCTCTATGCGCTCGCGCTCGACGGGGAGGACCGGCGCCGGTATGTCACGGCGCTCGTGCGCGGCCCGACGACCGACCGGCACGGCGCCTACGTCGACGTCCTGCGGGCCAATGTGGATGCCGCGACCGGACTTTGGCCGGAGGCGCCGGGCGGCTACGGCCAGGGTTCGATCGCGCAGCTCGTGAAGTTCGGCTTCATCTACTGGAAGAACGGCATCGACCTCCTCTCGCGCGATCCGCTCCTGCAAAAGGCCTCGGTCGCTTCGCTGCAGCTCGTCTTCCCGAACGGATACATCACCAACATCGGCGACTCCAGCTATCATCGCATCTGGTCCGACCAGCTGGAACTGATGCTCGCCTATGCGAAGGCCAAGGGGGATGCGGCTGCCGTGCAACGTACCGCATCCGTCCTGAACCAGTTGGGCGACCGCAATCCGCGTGACGATCTCGCGTTCTTCTTCTACGAGGCGGAGGTGCCGCAGACGGACGGGACCGCCCTGCGCCGCTATGACTACGCGCCGATCTACCCCGTCGTCCTTTCGCGCAACTTCTCGCCCGACGGCGACCCCAAGAAGGATCTCGCGTTTTCCCTGGCGGGACTCAATCCGAAGATGGGCCACGGCCATCCGAACGGACTTACGATGGAGCTTTACGGCTGCGGCGAGGTGCTGGGGCCGGACATCGGCTCGGGCGGCGACTACTGGCAGGCCGAGACGCACGAGTACTACCGCCAGGTCTTCGCCCATAACACGGTCGTCGTCAACGGCTCGCCGATGCACGAGAAAACCGGCATGATGTTCGAGACGCTCGAAGAGCAGCATACGGAGGCCGACCGGCAGCGCGTGAAGGTGACCTCGACCTACCCGGGACATGGCTTTGCGGCGAAGCAGGAGCGGGAGCTCGGAATCGTCCGCCGGGGCGGACACGGCTATGTCACCGACTCGTTCCGGAGCGAAGGCGAACTGTGCGACTACTTCTATCACAACGTGGGCGTTGGCGTTCGGCTCGCGGAGGCCCAGGGCCTTGAGCGGCTCGGACCCGTTGACGGTGCGTCGCTCGGCGCACACAAGGGCTACGGCTACTTCACCGTGCAGGAGGGATGGCGGGCGACCGGCGACCGGCCCTCGGCCAAGGTCGTTTTCGATTATGGCCGCAACGGAATCACGCTTGCGGCCAATCTGCGGCTGGAGCCGGGGGACGAGGTCTATCTCTTGCTCGGTCCGCGCGCCTTCCGCCATTACGATCCGAAGTTCAGGCAGCTCGCCGAACCGGCCTTTATGCTTCGCCGCCGGGGCGGCGCCTGGGCGCGTCCGTTCCGCGTTGTCTACGAGCCGCGGATGTGATAGAATGGGGCGGATGAGGAACGCGATTGCCTTAATGCTTCTCGGCTGCGGCCTTGCGGCCGTCGGCGCTGTGCCTGGCTATCGTCAGGACACCTCCTTTGCCTACCCGCTGCGGGGCGTCGTCTCCTTCGTGCGCCGGTGCGACGAATATTTCTTCCTGCGGACGGCGCCAAGCGGCGTCGTCTGGCGGATCGAGCGGCAGCGGGGCGAACGGCAGGTCGAGCCGGGTGAACTGGTCAGCGTGACCAACGGCTATTTTTTGACCGCCTACACGATGCGGCGCGTCAATCACGCGCTGCTTGGCGCACCGGAGCGGGTGGACCCGTCCCTGCTGCCCGCGCCACGGGAGGTTTCGCTCCGGGAGCTCTATCGCCATCCGCTCAACGATCCGGCGGCGGCGGACCGGTGGGGCGAGCTCGTGTCCTGCGTCGGTACGGTGCGTGACGTCAACCGACGGCAGCACTTCACGCAGATTCAGCTGGGCGAAGGAAACCTGAGCTTCCAGGCGACGGTCTGCCTCAACATCAATGCGTCGCTGCCCGAGGGCATGGAGCTGGGGGCGAAGGTGCGGGTGACGGGCATCATGCTCTATTCGCCCGTAGACGATCATTCGCGTCATGTCATGGTGGACTTCACCGATGTCAGCGTGCTGCCGGTCGACATTTCCGGCGTTGAGGTGCTCTCCCGTGCGCCGTTCTGGACGCCCGCGCGCATCTGGAGCGTGACGGGCCTTGTCGTGCTGGTTCTGGCCGTGTGCGTGATCTGGGCGGCGCTGCTGCGGCGCGCGGTCGTGCGCCAGACGGCGCGGCTTGAACGGTCGATTCGCGAGAAGCACACGGCGCAGGTCGAGTTTGACGCGATCCGCCGCGAACGCCTGCGGCTCAGCTACGAGCTTCATGACAACTTCCAGCAGCTGCTCGCCAGCTGCCAGTTCCGGCTGGAGGCGGCGGCGACCTGGATTGGCCGGAATGACGGCAAGGCGCGGCAGCAGGTCGAGAAGGCGCAGGACGGCCTCGTCTATACGCAGCAGCAGCTCCGCACTGCGCTCTGGGGCATGAACGAGGAGTCGGAAGGCCCGGGCAGCTTCCGGGGACTCATCGACTACGCCGTTGGCCGCATGGCGCACTGGCAGGGCGTCGTTTCAATCTCCTCGGTCGGAACGGAGCCTTCGGGCGTGCGCAAGTATTCCGGCGCGTTCCTGATGATCCTGCAGGAGGCCATTGGCAATGCGCTCAAGCACGGCCAGGCGACGGAGATCCGCGTGCTCCTCTCCTTCGGCGCGGAAACGGTGACGATGCGGGTGGTGGACAACGGCTGCGGCTTCGATCCGGAGACCCCGCGCCAGACCGGCCATCTGGGACTCGAGAATATGCGGCGGCGGGCGGCCGAAATCGGCGGTCGCTGTACTTTCGAGAGCGTTCCCGCCAGGGGTACGGCCGTGGTGGTGGAGGTGAAGCTATGAGCTCGGTGATGATCGTCGATGACCATCCGATGGTGCGCGAGGGCCTTGAGGCGATGCTGGAGGCGGCGGGCTTCGAAGTGGTCGCGTCGGCGGGCAATCGCGATGAGGCGATTGCCGCGTTCCGGCGCAAGGTGCGGCCCGACGCCGTCATCATGGACATCCGCATGCCGGGCGCGAACGGCTTCGACATCTTCGCCGAAATGAAGATCTGGTATCCGGACATCCGCGTCCTCCTGATGGCGGGCATGCCGCTCCGGGAGGAACTCGCGCGGGCGAAGGCGATGGGCGCCCGGGGCTACATCTCGAAGGCGACCAAGCGGCAGGGGCTCGTCCGTGCGCTTGCGCGGATTCTGTCCGACGGCAAGTGCTTCGTCGAGGACGACTACGCCGCCCCGCAGCCCGACTCGCCGCTGACGCCGCGCGAGGTGGAGGTGCTCCAGTGGCTCTCGCGGGGCAAGAGCCGCGAAGAGACCGCGATCATCCTGGGCGTGAGCCACGAAACGGTGAAGAGCCACGCGAAGTCGATCCTGTTCAAGCTCAGCGTCCAGAACACGGCCGGTGCGATCACCAGGGCCTTTGAACTCGGAATCCTGCGGGCGTAGGCCGGGCGAGTGGCCGTGCCATGGCCGGTGCCGCTGTGCCATAACCCTGGTGCTCAAGGCGCTGGAGGTGGCGGGCGTGCGGAACGTCCAGGCTGTTCG
>JBJEWD010000008.1:0-18716 GCA_051884875.1 Kiritimatiellia bacterium | reverse complement strand
GTCTTTACGGGGACTAAACGAACGTCATTTGTTTCTTTAGTTCTGGAAGTGGCGGATACTTTTCCGCCACAAGATTTTTTAATTTACCCCCTTGCGTGTGGGAAGGCTGTTTTGATATACTACACACCACTTACCTGATTCGGGTGTGGCGCAGTGGTAGCGCAGTTGACTGTTAATCAATTGGTCGCTGGTTCGAATCCAGCCACCCGAGCCAAGCAGAGCCAAAGGTCCTCGCGGGAGCGAGGTCTTTTGTTTTATGGTGATTTGCCTTCGGGTGAGGATTGTCTGCGCGCTTAAGGAGTTTTCGGGAGGGGAACTCCTGAAATTCTAGAATTGCCAAGAATGGCGGATTTTCGCTATAATAGGCGCATGAAGCGGATTTTGCTTGTTGTTTTCAGTGCGGGTTGCGTCTTCGCGGCGGAAGCGCGAACGGTTCATCGTTCGTTTCGTCCGACGGCGGTCGGTACGGGTGGCGGCACGGCGGTGATTGTGCCGGGTTTTGCACAGCGCACGGGAAGTCAGTTCCAGAAATCGCCGTCTCCGTCTGCACCGAAGAAGTCGTTTGTCGGCACCGTCACGCAAGTTGCGGATGGCGATACGATCTGGGTGACGCCGAACGGCGGGGCGAAGAAGAAGGTGCAGCTGATCCGCATTAATGCGCCGGAGCTGGGCCAGCCGTTTGGCGAGGCGGCGCGGAAATACCTAACCGATCTCATCCTCGGGAAGAAGGTCGAGGTGCAGTATACGGCGAAAGATCGTACGGGCTGCCTGGGCGGCGTTGTCTTTCTCCCGCACGAGAAGGGCGTGGTTGACGTCAACCTCACGATGATTCTCAACGGACTCGCCTGGTATGATGAGGCCGCGGATCCGCCCGAGGCCTACGCCAACGGCCAGCGAAAGGCGCAGACGATGAAGACCGGCCTTTGGGCGGGGGATAATCCGAATCGGAACCCCCGGGTGAAGTGACATTGATGAGGAGCAGGAAAAGGTGCGTAAGGCGCTGCCGATAGCCGTGCTGATCGCCGCGTGTGCGGGGATGTGGCTTTTGCCGGGTCCGCGTCGTCTCGCCGAGGACGGCGGCCCGACCATTCGCGCCGAGGTCGTCGAGACGGATGATTCGGGCGTTGCGCGTCACGGTCTTGTCGAATTCGGCACCCAGCGCCTCATGGTGCGGCTGCCCGATGGAACCGTGTGCGCGGCGGCCAACGAGCTGCGCGCCCAGATGGAGCTCGACAAGAAATTCGCGGTGGGGGATGTGGCGCTGGTCGCCGTACCCGGGAAACGCACGGCAACCGATATCCTCGTGGCGCGCGACCACTGGCGTCTGGGCTGGGGGCTGGGGCTTTTTGCCGCGTTCTGCGTTTTCCTCTGTGCCTTCGGCGGTTGGACGGGCGTCAAGGCGCTTTTCAGTTTCGTCTTCAGCGGCTTCGCCATCTGGAAACTTCTGATCCCGCTTTCGCTGACGGGCTATCCCGCCTCCCTCGTCGCCTTTCTGACGGTTGCCGTCCTTACGGGCGTCATCATGTATCTGGTGGCGGGTATGACGCGGACGGGCGCTTCCGCCTTCACCGGGGCCATGCTCGGCGTCTGCGCGTCCCTGGGGCTGGCGCATCTTTTCGGGCGCGTGATGCACGTCAACGGCGCGACGATGCCGTTTGCACAGCAGCTCCTGTACTCGGGCTATTCGTGGTTGAACCTGCAGGACGTCTTTTTCGGTGCCATCGTGCTCGCCTCGTCGGGGGCGGTGATGGATCTGGCGATGGATATCGCCGCCGGTATCGCCGAAGTGAAGCGGCACAATCCGGCCTTGGGCTTCCGTGAACTTTTCCGTTCGGGTCTCCGCATGGGGCGCGCCGTCGTCGGTACGATGACGACGACGCTGCTCCTGGCCTATTCGGGCGGTTACCTGACGCTGCTGATGGTTTTTGCCGCGCAGGGCACGCCGCCGCTCGATTTCCTCAACTCGACGCTCGTCTCCGCCGAACTCGTGAAGACGCTCGTCGGCAGCTTTGGTCTCGTGCTCGTTGCTCCGTTCACGGCGTTGATGGGCGCATGGATCGTGGCGGGAGGACGGGGAACAAAAGGACAAATGCAAGAAAGGGGATGCCGATGAGCGTGACTAAGCAGGGGCTGTGGGCCGTAGGCGGGGTGATGATGAGCCTTGGATTGCTGGCCTACGAGGGGCCGACCTTTACGGTCACGGCCTGGCGCGGGGAGACGGCTTATGCGCCGATTCCCGATCAGCTGGCGCAGGAGGTGAAGCAGATCCGGGCGGAGGGTGCGGCGACGGTCACGCTCTTCGGCGTGGACGGCGTGCCCTATACGTCGCGGATCCACGGCGATCATCTCGCCTTCCGGCGAGACCGCGTGTTGGCGCTGAAGGCCACGACGAAGATGCCGCCGGCGATCTGCCGCGTCGCCGTACATGCCGACGCCCAGCCGGGCGTCTACGATCTCGGGCCCCTGCAGCTGAGGGTGATCGACCGCGTGCTGCCGCCGCCGGCGCAGTGGAAGTACCATCTCGACCTCTGGCAGCATCCGTGGGCCGTCGCACGCCATGCGGACGTGGCGCCGTTTTCGCCGGAGCACTACGCGAAGCTCAAGCCCGTCATGGAGACGCTGGCCGAGTGCGGGCAGAAGGTGCTGACGACGACGCTCCTCGAGCTGCCCTGGAACCACCAGTGCTACGATGCCTATCACGCGATGATCGGACGGGTGAGGAAGGCGGACGGTTCATGGTCCTTCGACTACCGGAAGTTCGACGAATATGTCGCGTTCGGGCGGAAATGCGGCATCGGACCGGACATCGCCTGCTACACGATGTGTCCGTGGGGGTATGTCGTGCGCTGGCAGAACGAGAAGGGCGAGAACGAACGTGCCGAGGCCCGGCCGGGCACGCCGTTCTTCGAGGACTACTGGGGCGACTTCCTCGTGGATTTTGCCGACCACCTCAAGGCGAAGGGCTGGTTTGAGCACACCTATCTCGCGATGGACGAGCGTACGCCGGAGGACGTGCGGCAGATTGCGGCGTTCATCCGGCGGAAAGTGCCCGGCTTCAGGATTTCGATGGCCGGCAACCGCAAGCCGTCCGATTTCGCCGGCATTACGATCGAGGACTACAGTCAGATTCTTTCGGACGTCACGCCCGAGTTCCTGGCGGAACTGGACGAACGCCGTGCAAAAGGCCACCGCACGACGTTCTACGTCTGTTGCGCGCCGCAGCGGCCCAATACGTGCATGACGAGCGCCGACGATGAGGCTTTCTGGCTCGGCGCGTTCCCCGCGTTCTCGGGTTTCGACGGCTTTCTCCGCTGGGCGGCGAATTCCTGGCCGGACAATCCGTACGCAAACGCCGCATTCGGCAACTGGGCGCCGGGCGACACCTTCCTCGTCTATCCGCACGGCGAGTATTCGATGCGTCTCCTGTCCCTGCGCGCCGGCATTGTCGCGGCGGAGAAGATCCGCATCCTCAGGGAGTGTGGCGCATTGGCGGACGAGTTCGCCGCGCTGGCCGGGACGTGCGACTTCACGGACGCCCTCAACGGCAAGACCGACTTCCGGGCCTTCCGTCAGCAGACGGAAAACCTCGTCAACCGGTGATGAGGCGGCCGGTACGATGAACGGACAGCTGTTTGACCTCCATTCGGAATTCAAGCCCACGGGCGACCAGCCCGAGGCCATCGCCGCGCTTTATGAAGGGCTGACGCGTGGCGACGACCGTCTCATTCTGCAGGGCGTCACGGGATCGGGCAAGACGTTCACGCTCGCGAATCTCATCGCCCGCTGGAACCGTCCGACGCTCATCCTTTCGCACAACAAGACGCTCGCGGCGCAGCTCTTTTCGGAACTGCGGGAGTTCTTCCCGAACAATGCGGTCGAATACTTCATTTCGTACTACGACTACTACCAGCCCGAGGCGTACATCCCGCAGACCGACACGTACATTGAGAAAGACGCGTCGATCAACGAGGAGATCGAGCGCTACCGTCTGGCGGCGACGAATGCGCTCATCGCCCGCAAGGACGTGATCGTGGTCTCGTCCGTGAGCTGCATCTACGGTCTGGGCGAATCGGATGAATACCGCGATCTGGCGGTCAAGATTCGCCTCGGTTCCTCGGTTTTCTCCGGCGCCGCCGGTACGGCGCACGCCGCCCGCGGTCGCCAGGGTCTGCTGGAGCGGCTGGTGGAGGCCCAGTACGTCCGTAACGACATCGCGTTCGAGCCGGGCGTCTTCCGTGTGCGCGGCGATGTCGTCGATATCTTTCCCGCCTACGAGACGAAGGCGATTCGCGTCGAATTCTTCGGCGACGAGATCGATTCCATCCGCGAACTCGATCCGCTGACGGGGAAATGCGGCGTTGCGATGCCTGCGGCGGTCGTCACCCCTGCGAAGCAGTTCGTGATGGGCAAGGACAAGTTTGCCGCGGCGTTCACGCGCATTGAGGCGGAACTCGCGGAGCGGCTTAAGTTCTTTGCGTCAAAGGACAAGCTTCTGGAAGCGCAGCGGCTCAGGGAGCGGACGGAATACGACATCGAGATGATGCGTGAACTCGGCTACTGCAACGGCATCGAGAACTATTCGCGTCCGCTCACGGGACGCCCCGCAGGGTCGCCGGGCGAGTGCCTCATCGATTATTTTCCCGACGACTTCCTCACCATCATCGACGAAAGCCACGTCAGCGTGCCGCAGATCCGCGCCATGTACAACGGCGATCAGGCGCGCAAGGACAAGCTCGTCGAGTACGGCTTCCGCCTGCCGAGCGCGAAAGACAACCGTCCGCTGACCTTCGACGAGTTCAATGCGAAGGTGAAGCAGATCGTCTACTGCTCGGCGACGCCGGGCGACTACGAGTACGGTCAGGCGCAGACCGTGGCGGAACAGGTGATTCGTCCGACGGGGCTTCTGGATCCGGTCGTCGAGATTCGTCCGCTTGAGAACCAGATCGACGATCTCATTGCCGAGATCCGCAAAACGGTTCCGTCGGACGCCGCGGGCGAGACGCCTTCGCGCGTACTGGTGACGACCCTGACCAAGCGCTCGGCCGAGGATCTGACGGGTTATCTGCGCGAGACGGGAATCCGCGTCGAGTATCTGCACAGCGACATCGACGCCATCGAGCGCGTGGAGATCCTGCATCGTCTGCGCAAGGGCGACTTTGACGTTCTCGTGGGCATCAACCTGCTGCGCGAGGGACTGGATCTGCCCGAGGTCGCGCTGGTGGCGATTCTGGATGCGGACAAGGAGGGCTTCCTCCGCTCGACGACTTCGCTGGTGCAGACCGCCGGCCGTACGGCGCGCCACGAAAACGGCCGCGTCATCCTCTACGCCGACCACGAGACGGACGCGATACGCGATCTTCTGCGCATTACCCGGACGCACCGCGACAAGCAGATCGCCTACAATGCGGCACACGGCATCACGCCGCATTCCGTCAAGCGGGCGATTACGGAGTCGACGTATCTCTTCAAGGCGGGGAACGCGACCCGCCCCGGCGGGACGAACGGCGGTGGCGCGGCGGTGGCGGCGGATCCGGCGGGCGACATGGCCGGACTCGTCGCCGAACTCACCCGCGACATGCTGGATGCGGCGGACCATCTTGAGTTCGAGCGCGCGGCGTATCTGCGCGATCAGATTGCGGAACTTAAAAAAAGGGGGAAGATCCATGTCGAAGATCCAGATGCTGCTCCTCGCCGCCGTACTGTCGGCGGCAAGCGTGGCAAGCGCAAGGCCGGATAAGCCGAACGTCATCTTCATTCTGGCGGACGACCTCGGCTACGGCGATGTGGGTTGGACGTGGCCGGTGCGGCGTCCCGTCAACACCGCGCGCATCTTCACGCCGAATCTCGACCGCCTCGCGCGCGAAGGCGTCGTCCTTTCGTCCCACTATTGCGCGGCGCCGGTCTGTGCGCCGTCCCGCGGCTCGATCCTGACGGGGGTCAAGCAGGACAGGTGCTCGGTCCACGACAACATGTTCGACCACCCGCTCGCCGAACCCGAGACGCTCGGTACGGTGATGAAAAAGGGCGGCTATCGTACGATGGCCATCGGCAAGTGGGGCGTGGGCGGCGGCGGCGAGTCGAAGAAGCCCGTCACGGCACATCCGCTCGACAAGGGCTTCGATTCCTACTACGGCTTCATGGACCACATGGCGGGTCACACCTACTACCACTACGACGGTTTTATCCGTGGCGCATACATGGGGCTTTGGAACGGGAAGACGAAGGTGACGAAGGAGGGCGAGGGCGTCTATTCGACCGATCTCTTCATCGCCCGCGCGAAGAAGGACATCGCCGAGGCCGTGAAGGATCATCCCGAACAGCCGTTCTTCCTCTATCTGGCGGTCAACACCGTCCACGGTTCGGGACGATGCGACGACACGCTGCAGAACAAGCATCCGCTGCATGTGCCGGGGCGGGCGTATCCGGCGGCGGGCGTGACGTGGCCGCTCGCGCCCGAACCGCGCGCGGCGCGCAACACCTGGATTGATCCGCGCTACCGTTCGCTTGCGAACGAGAACATGCAGCGCTATGCGACGGCGATCTCGCGGCTGGATGACGCGCTGGCGGACCTGATGGCTCATCTCGAAAAGATCGGCGTCGCCAAGAACACGATCGTCATCTTCACGAGCGACAACGGTCCGGCTGACGAATATGGCGCCGACACGCGTTTCTTCCGGTCGGCGGGACCGTTCGACGGCCTGAAACGCGATGTCTACGAGGGCGGGATGCGCGTGCCGACGTTTGTCTGGCGGCAGGGTGGTTTTGGGGTGCATGAGGATAAGATGCCGTCCATCTCCTGGGATTGGATGCCGACGCTCTCCGAGCTTGCAGGTGTGGCGCAACCGGCGCAATGCGACGGGGTTTCGCTTTGGCCGCGCTGGGGGAAGGACGCCGCGAAGGCGACGCCCTCACGCATCGAGACGACCTATCACGGTTCCCGCGGAGGGGAGGCGGACTACGTGGAGTTCGCCACGCGCAAGCGCAATCTTGTGCGCGGCGACCAGCGGATGAGACGCGAGGGCGACATCGTGACGCTTCAGGCCGGCGGCAAAGACAAACCCTGGCGCAGGTACGATGTCGTGAAGGATCCGCATCAGGACAGAGACCTTAACGCGAAATGACCGGGCAACCGGCGGCCGGTTCTCATAACCGGGCGACGAGTTCCATGAAACGGGGGAGGGCGTGGCGGAAGAAACGCTTCCAGCCCGCACAGAGGATGGAACGCCCGTGGGCGCGATTGCGGGGACAGTCCCCGTGGCAGAGGCCGGAATAGTCGCAGGTGCGGCAGGCTTCGGGCAGGTTGGCGCATTTCCGGGCGGCAAAGGCGCGGTAGAGCGGCGAATCGAGCATCTCCTCCCAGGAGTGGGTCTCGATGTTGCCGAGCTTCAGGTCGTCACGCACGTGGAAATCGCAGGGATAGACACTGCCGTCGTGCTCGACCACTAGGTACTGCGCGCAGGAGTCGGCAAACGAACACTGGGTCGGGAAGCCGCGCACGAGCTGGGAGACGATGGAATCGAAGAGCCGGATCGAGACCGTGTGTGCGTCGTTTACGATCCATTCGTCGAAAAGCCCGATCAGAAACGCACCCCATTCGTCGCCGTCGATCTCTTCGCTCGGGCCTGTGCATTCGATGTACTGATGGTAGCGCGTCGCGAAGTTGTCGCGCAGATAGCGGTAGACGTCGGCGGGTTCGCGGACGTTCGCCCGCGACACGACGGTCAGCAGATTGTAGTCGACGCCCGCCGCTTCGAGCCGGCGGATGCCGGCTATGGCCGTACGGAAGGATTCCACACCCTGCCGTGTCACGCGCAGTCGGTTGTGAAGGGCATGGCCATCCAGGGAAACGCCGACCAGCCATCCGCCGTGCGCGAGCATCGCGGCAATTTCGTCCGTAATGAGCGTGGCGTTCGTCTGCAGCGACTTCTGCACGGGACTCGCGTCGAGCGTTGCAAGCACCTCGGGATCGGACAGAAGCGGCTCGCCGCCCTGAAGGGCGACGGCTTTTTCCGTAAAGGGCAGGGCCTCGTAGCTGGCGAGCATCCGGCGGAAAGCCGCACCGTTCATCCGTCCGCCGGCGTGTTCGCGGTAGAAACAGTACCGGCAGCTGAGATTGCAGCTGCCGCCGACGGGTTTGACGAGCAGGGAAAAGGGTCGCATGAGGAAAATTCTATCATATTTTCGCGCACGTCAGTCGCAGGTCGATGCACGATGCCATCCGAAGGGATCGGATGAATGGCGGGTCATGGTTTTTTTCGGAAAACTTTGAACCGCCAGAACGTTCGAGGCATCAGTATCATCTGAGGTGTGGTATAATCGAAAGGAAACAACTATGAAGTTGCTGGCGGATTTGTTTGGTGTTGCGGTGGTCCTGACGGTTGCCGCGGAACCGGTATGGACGGACGGAACATACACTACGGAGACAACGGCCACTTCAGAAGATGCGGGTAATGTAATGTTGCGTCAAGGCACGATACTGTCGGTCGCCGGCAACGACAATGCGTGGAGTGCGGATGTGTTGGGGGTGCCGTCGGTTCTGAAGAACGGGGTGATTCCTAAGAATGCCGCCTCCGGATACGTGTACTCGGTTGGCGATGGAGCCGAGATAACGATTGATTTCTCCGGAAAAGTGGACATCAGCCGCCTCCGCTTCTGGATATACGGCCCGGCGGGACGTGTCGGTATCGCGATCCTGGACATAAAGGCCATCAGCGGTGATGAAGAAACGGAGGTCGTCTCCAATTACACGAATATGCCGACGGGCAAGAATGGGTTTTGGTATGATCTCGCCGATTCGGCGGGCGGACTTCTTGCGGTTGGTGCGGAGAAACTGAAGATCTGCTTCGGTACGATGCATAACAATGGCACCCTGATGTCGGAAATAGAGGTGATCGGGGAGGTCGTATCGGTGGATAGCTACACCGTCACGTTTCTCGATCGGAATGGTGACGTACTGAAATCGCTGACGGACGTTCCCGCCGGAAGCGACATTACGGATGATGCGCCGTCGCCACCCGAAGTGGAGGGCTATGTCTTTCTGAAATGGGATGCGGACCTTACGCAGATCACGGGGGACGTCACGATTAATCCGGTCTATGTCCAAAAGGGCGTGCCCGTATGGGATTGTACGGTCTGGGAACTTGCCGATTTCCCATCCTATGGAGATTCGCTCAACCTCTTCGCCCAAGAGGGCGCGACGGTTGAAGCCAATCGCGGCACCTGTGCCGCCGTCGTGGAGACGTTGGATGACCTCGGTGTCCTGACAGACGGAGACGGAAAGAGCGCCACGGGCTACGCCCTAGGCAGCAACAGCAGTCTGACCTTCGTCCTGCCCTACGTGCAGGATCTGGGGGATTTTGAACTGTACACGAAGTGGACGGATGGCGGGCGCGACGGTTTGGAAATCACGGCGTTGGAATACCGCTCGAGCGATCAGGCGCCTTGGGTGAAGCTGGATCTGGACGTCTTTTCCGTCGGGTTGGATGACAATGGCTCGGCCTGCCGTTATCACATTCGTGCGTACTGCCCCGATCCCACTTCGCCGATTGCCGCAGGCGTCAAGGAGTTCCGCGTCTCCATTGGCCGGGCGGACAATGACGGCGTGGGTATTGCGGAGGTTCGCGCCTCGCGTTTCATCAGCTCGCAATTCGCCTGGTCGGTGGCGCAATGGGACTGTTCGGCGGATGTTGAACTTCCCGTGGGGTGCAACCTGCTGCGGAAGCCCGGCGCCGAACTGGAGCTGGTCCAGAATGTCCCGCATGACTCGCTTTATTCGTGCCTCGGCGATCTGAGCATACTTACCAACGGCGTTCTGAAGGTCGATCCGCTGCTCGTCGGCGCCATATATCCCATTGGCAACAACAGCAAGACCAATGCGATAGTCGACTGCCGCTTTGCCGTAGCGAAGAAAATCAGCGAAATTCGCCTCTACACCTACTTCACGGATGGCAAGCGTGACGGCATTGCGGTAGATACTCTCCATGTGCAGAGAGAAGGGGAGGCGTTCTTCCGCCGCGTCGATTCGGTCGCACCGTTTTCGTATGGCGTGGGCAACGATGCGACGCCGGGGGCACTTGTCGCCTCGCTTGCCGCGTCCAAGGGCGAGTACCTGTTTTCGCGTATTACCGCGCTGCGGATCTGCTTCGGTCCGCTTGACCACGACTGTTCGACGTTTTCGGAGATAGAGGTCTTCGGCCGCAATTACGCCGACGGGCTCAGGATAGTCATAAGGTGACGTCCGGAGGCGATTGAACCGAAACCGGAGGTGCAGCATCATTTGGGTGTTATGAGCGATCGTATCATCCGTCGTATCGTGGTTGCAGGTCTTCTGCTGTTCGCGGTTTCCGCCGTGCATGGCGCGAACCGCGTGTCGCGGCATTTCAGAGCCGCGCCGCCGATTCCCGCCAACGTGAATCTGACGGCCATGTCGCCCATTGACGAGGCGCGGTGGATTTCAGCGAATGGCGCCCGGCCGCGGCACGAGAAGGTCAACGTCGAGTATTTCGTCTGCACCTTCGAAAAGGTTGCGGAGGAGCCGCTGACGATAGACGTTTCGGCCGACGAACGTTTCTGGCTTTTTCTGGACGGCGAGCTGATCGCCCGGGGTCCGCATCGCGGCACCCTGGAGCATTGGCTCTATCAGAGTTATGCCCTCACGCTCGATCCGGGGCGTCACGTGCTCAAGGCGATCGTGACGCAGATGGGCGAGGCCGCGCCCCTGGCGCAGCTCACGTCCGGGAAGGCCCGTTTCATCCTGAAGGCTTCGGGTTCCTACGATGCCGTGTTGACGACCGGCAAGGGGGATTGGCAGTGCGGCGTACTTGGGACCATGATCGCCTGTGGCCCCGGTGGCGGGAGTTGGGGCGGCGGGCATCAGGTACAGATCGCCGGCACGTCCTTCTGGAATGACGTCCCGGAACGGCTCCGGCCTGCGGCATGTGTCGGGCGGCCCATCGACAAACGCCATGCCTGCGGCGTCCGTCGGGAGAGCGATCTCCGGCTGTTCCCCTCGACCTTGCCCGACCAGCTGCATGCGCGGCGGCGGATCGGCACCGCCGGCGACGCGCCGTTCGACGCCCTGGTTCAGCGCGATCAGCCGTTGACGATACCGCCGCATACGCGCCGGGAATACGTGTGGGATCTGGGTAATTACTATTGCCTTTATCCGCGACTGGAGACGGCGGGCGGCAAGGGCGCGGCGGTGCGCTGGGGATGGACGGAATCGCTGGTGCTTCCGGAAGGGGCCGTCGATCCCGGCAAGGGCGCCAAGGGTAACCGCGCCCGGCGCGAGGGGAAGGTCGTGCCGGCGCTCTTTCAGGACACTTTTCTGTGCGACGGGCGGGCGGATGCGCAGTTCACGACGCCGTGGTGGCGTTGCGGACGCTGGAGCGTCATCCGCATAGAGACGGCCGACGAACCGCTTACCCTGCGTCGGCTTGTTGTCGAGGAGACGCGTTATCCGCTTGAGACGTTGAACGATTTCGCGGCGAGCGATCCCTGTCTCAAGGAGATCAACCGTATCTGCAATCGTGCGATGCAGATGTGTGCGCACGAGATGTTCTTCGACTGCCCGTTCATTGAACAGCAGATGTACGGCGGCGATAGCCGGGTCGATTGGCTGGTCGCGGGGATCATGAATCCCGACCCGCGCCTCGTCCGCCATTCCATCGGCCTTTTCGACTGGTCGCGCTTCCCGGATGGCCTGCTGCCGATGAATGCGCCATCCCGGCGCCGGCAGGAATCCGGCACGTACAGCCTTTGCATTCCCATGGCGATCGGGGACTATGCGCTCTGGCGCGACGACCTCGAAGGCCTTCGGCAGATGCTCCCCGGCCTGCGCCATACCTTGTCGGCCATCGAGCAGTATGAGAATGGCGAGGGGATTCTGGAGCGTCTGCCCGGCTGGTGTTTTCTCGATTGGGGACACGTGCCCGGCAGGACGCCGGCGCTGACCTCTCCGATTACGCTACACTGGGCGCTGGCGCTTCGCCGCGCCGCCGATGCCGAGGAGGCGGCCGGGAACATGGATTTCGCCGAAGGATTGCGTAAGCATGCGGTGCGCTGTGCCAAGGCCGTGGTCGACCGGTGCTGGGATGAGGCGCGCGGACTCCTTGCGGACGATCCCGGCGGTGCGGTCTTCACCGAACACGCGCAGGCGCTTGCGGTGGTGACGGAGGCGCTTTCGCCCGAACGGCTTGCGCGGGTCGCGGCGGCGCTGGACCGCAATTGCCGCGATGGGAAGGCCGAGCTGGTTCGTACGGGCATCTACTTCTCGCACTATCTTTTTGCGGCGTATATGAAGCTGGAACGTCCCGATCTTTTCCTGAAGCGCCTGGATATCTGGCGGCAGGCCGTGGACAACGGGTTCGCCACGACGCCCGAAGAGAACTGGCTCGGTACGCGCAGCGATTGCCATGCGTGGTCGGCGCATCCCGCGTTTCATTTCCAGACGGGACTCTGCGGCATCCGTCCGACGTCACTGCGGTTCGCCACGGTGGAGATTGCCCCGCAGCCGGGACCGCTGGAGTGGCTGCGCACCCGTTTCCCCCATCCCAAGGGCGTGATCGCGTGCGATCTGACGTTCTCCGGCAACGCGGTCAGAGGCACGGTGACGCTGCCCGAGGGGCTGCCGGCCGTATTCCGCTGGAAGGGGCGGACGCAGCGGCTTCAGGCGGGGACGAACGTACTGGAGCTGCAGCCATGACCACGGATGCCGAGATTATCGCGATCACCCTTCGCGACCGCGAACGCGGCGCGAAGCTGCTGGTGGAGAAGTACCGCGAACGGCTGGGGACCGTGGCGCGCGACCTGGGGGTGGATACGCATACGGAGGAAGATCTTGTCTTCCGTACGTTCGAGCGTGCGATCGAGAAGATTGACACGTGCCACTCGGCGGACTCGTTCTTCTCCTGGCTCTGCGTCATCCTGCGGAATTTCCATCGGCAGACCATCCGTACCCAGGCGTTCAAGCGCATGGTGATTACGGACGAACCGCCGGATGTCGCCGGGGTTCGCGACACGTCGTCGGAGGCCGCGCGCGCGATTGATTCCGCGCGGCTCCATGCGCTCATCGAGGCCCTGCCCAAGGAGATGCGCGAGGTTATTCTCATGCGCTACTTCATGGAGGTGCCGGTTGCGCGGATGGCGAAGATCCTGGCGATTCCCGAAGGCACGGTGAAATCCCGTCTCTACCATGCGCGGGTGTACCTGGGCGGGCTGATCGAAAAGCCGCGCGTCAGACGCGTCCTGAGGGGACTGGCGCTTCTTCTTCTGGCGACCGTGGCGATCGTCGCCCTGCGGCTCATGCCCGGCGGACGCGCGGTGAAATCCGACGTGTGGCTCGGTGACAAACTGGAGAAGGTCTGTCCCGGACGGCGGCTGGGCGAAGTCGAGGCGTTGGACATCGAGATCTACGTCGGGGCCCCGCATCCGTCGGCGCGGCGGATGCGGCTGGACGTCGTCAACGATGGCGCGGTTGCGTTGGCGCCGTGCTCGTTCGAGATGCCCGAGGGAACGTATACGGTCCAGCTGCTGCTGGTGCAGATCGGGAATGACATCTGGGGACGCGTTGCCTCGTCGTGCATGGGCGATCGCGTGGTGCCGGTCGCCGCCGCCCGATCCGATGGCACGCATACGCTGGCCGTCCGGCTGACGGGGCTGAACCGCATGGCCAATCCGCCGGCGTGGCGGATGAAGGCCGCGTTTGCCGCCGTCTGCATTTCAGGAGGTGATCTATGAACGGATTTCTGCTGCTGGCTTCGGCGCTGTATCTGGGCGTGCCCATCGACTCACCCCTGACGAACGCCAGCGTCCAGGTCGAACGCTATGAAAGTCGCGCGGCGATTCCCGGCGGCGAGCAGGATCCGCGTTGGCGCGGCGCGTGGATACTTCTGCGGCGGATCGAACCGACGCGCAGCACCGTGACCCTCGGCGATCCGCGTGCGCCGAAGGGGGCGCGCGACGAAGCGCGTCAGGTGCGGATCACCCGCCCGTACTACATCGGGGTGTTCGAGACGACCCGCGAGCAGCTTCGCCTGATTACGGGCACGGGAGAGGGCGGACCGATGCCGGCGCTCCGTCTGTCCTACAACCGGTTGCGCGGGTCGGTCAAGCAGGGCATCGACTGGCCGGCGACCGGGCACCGGGTGACGGCGGATTCCATTCTGGGACAGTTGCGCCAGCGCACGGGGCTGGAGTTTGATCTGCCGACGGAAGCCCAGTGGGAGGTCGCCTGCCGCGCCGGCACCGCCACCCCCTGGAACGACGGTTCTTCGCTCGAACCGTACGAGCGGCCCATGACCGACCGGAAGATCCCCCTCTGGTCCGATCATGCGATGGATCGGCTGGGCCGCTACTACGGCAACGGCGGTGCGGAGGGGCCGGTTCCCGTCGGCGCCTACCCGCCGAACGCCTGGGGGCTCTACGATATGCATGGCAACGCCAACGAGTACTGCCTGGACTGGTTCCGCCGGGCGGGCGATCCGGCCTGTGCCGGCGACGATCCGCAGGGACCGCGTACGTCGGAGTCGCAGACGCGCGTCATCCGTTCGGGCGGCTATTGGAATTACCTTTTTGGCGCCGCGAGCGCGTGTACGAGCTATTCGCGTTCGTTGAGCGACATGTGCCTTCCCTCGACCGCGCACGTCGCCGTAGGATTTCGTCTGGCGCTGAATGAGTGCGAAAGGTAGAAGCATGCAAAAGGAAAAGAAAAGTGGATGGGTCGGGTTGGCCGTCGTTCTCGTTCTGGCGGGTGGCCTGTCGCTACGGGCGTCTGAGATGCCGGCGGAACTGGGGGCGGGCGTGGACGTCCTCAACTGCGAGGGCCTGGCCGGAACGGTCATGGTGCTCGCCGACCGGGCGTTCCCGATTGCGCGCGCGAAGAACTGGGACGGCACGGCGACGTTCGCGGCCGCCGGTGCGGAATATGGCAACGGACGGGCGATCTATCTCGGCCATCCCTCTTTCCTGACGAGTGCCGGACTCTGCGCGTCCACGCAGGCGTTCCATCGCAATGCGGTCAGCTGGCTGGCGAAGTCCGCGCGCAAGCCGAAGGTCGGGGTGTTCCGCAACGATGCGATCGTGGGCGTCCTGCGGACGGTTAGCATCGAGGCGACGCGGTTCGACGATCTGGCGTCGCTCGGTCAATATGACGTCGTCGCGTCAATCGACTTCAGCGTGGAGACGGCTCCCGCGTACCTTGATTACGTGCGGAGGGGCGGCGGTCTGCTTGGCGCGGGACTGGGCTGGGGTTGGAAGCAGATCGCCAGCCGCACCCGGGCGGTTTCGTTTGCCGATGATTTCGGCGACAACCGCGTGTACGGTCCCATGGGGATCCTCATGGGCGCGATTGGCATCGTGCGCCCTCTGGAGAACGGGTTTCCGCTGGATACGCGGGAGGTGCCCTATGGCACGCGCGCCGACGACGCCCTGGCCCTGGCGGCGAAAGGCGACTACAAGGACAAGGAGCAGCAGCGGCAGGTGTCGGTCGTTCTTTCGCAGATGGCCGCCGTTCTGCCGCCCGCCCTGCCCGACGGCATCCGCGAGCGGATGGCGGCCTTCACGCGGCATCCCGATGCCGCCAAGGTTCCCTCGCCCGAGTCGCCCGTCGAACCCGAGGATGTCTTTGCCCGCCTGGCCATTCTGGCGCGCAAGGCCGATTATGAGTGCGATCGCCTCAAAGCCTGGCCGGCGGATGCCGCCGCCGCCGTTTATCCGGGACTGGTGAAGCCCGGCACGCCTACGGTCGCGCGGGCGGTGGAGATTGACGCATCGATTCCGCGCTGGCATTCGACGGGGCTGTTCGCGCCGGCCGGCCGGACCATTTCCTTCGCCTTCCCCGAGGACGCCGGGAAATGGAATCTGCGTCTGCGAATCGGCACGACCCAGGACGATCTTTCGGGCGCGGCGAAAGGCTGGCGGCGCTTTCCCCTGGTCACGACGGAAGCGCCGGTTACGGCATCTCGCGCCGAACTGACTTCGCCTTTCGGGGGGCTGATCTATGTCGTCGTACCTGACCGGGGCGAGGTCGTCGGCAGGAAATTCACCGTTCGCATCGACGGGGGCGTCATGGCACCGTGGTTCAAGTCCGGACGCGATACGGCGGAAGACTTCCGTGCGCAATGCGAAACGACCGGCGCGCCGCAGGGTGAGATTGAGGGCAAGAACTTCATCGTCACCTTCGAGACCTCAGGTCTCAGGCAGTGCGAGGATCCGCAGTGGGTCGCCGATTACTGGGATCGCTATCTTGACGCCTGCCAGTGGCTGGCGGCTCTTCCGCCCCGGCATTACCCCGAGCGCCTGTGCAGCGATATCCAGTTGCAGGGCGCCGGTGTTCTGCACGACGGCTACCCCATGATGGCCCTGGTCGACCACCGTCAGCCCTTCGCCTCCGTACTCGATCGCACGGAACTGGCGCGGGGTCGGCTTTGGGGCGTCTATCATGAAATCGGTCATAACCACCAGAATCGCGACTGGACGCCCGAAGGTACGTCGGAGGTCACGGTGAACATCTTTTCGCTGATGGCGATCAACAGGATTGCGGGTCGCAATTTCCGTGACCCCGATTTCGCCTCGGCGCGGGCGGGGACTGACGCCAAAGTGCGGCAATGGGTGGCCTCGGGCAAGACGTTCGAACTGTGGAAGAAGGATCCTTTCCTGGCGCTCGAGTTCTATACGCGCCTGATCGAGACGTACGGATGGGATACGTTGGCCGAAGTGTTCGCGGCCTATCGCCGGCCGGGCTTCTCCCGCCCGCGCACGGATGCCGAGAAGTGGGATGTCTTCGCTCGTACCTTCTCGCAGACGGCCAAGACCGACATGGCTGCGGTGATGCGTGCGTGGAATCTGCCCGTTTCCGAGAAGGTGTGCGCGGATTGTGCGTCCTATCCCGCCTCGCCGGCCGACCTGACGCGCGGGCTTGAACGCGTGGCGTACCAGCCGCTGGCCACCACTCCCGTCGAGGGCGCGTATATGGGCGTTTGCCTGAAGGGCGAGGACGTCGGCGCCATCGAACTCTACCCGACGCGCACGGACATTCCCTGCGGCGAGAAGGCGGACCGCTGGAAAGGCGATTGGCTTTTGTTGCGCCGAATCGAACCTACGCCCGGCGAGGTGACGATGGGGAATCCTGGATTGACGACGGGCGCCGATGCGTGTCATGGGGTCACGCTGACCGCGCCTTACTACATCGGGGTCTACGAGCTTACGCAGCAGCAGTGGTTCAACGTCATGGGCAGTTGGAAGGGCGATACGTTTGGCGATGCGGCGCATCGGGCCTTCAAACCCGTCAACGGAGTGGCGTATTGCCATACGCGGGGGAATGTCACCGACGGCATCAACTGGCCGCTTTCCGGCCATGAGGTCTCGCCGGATTCGTTTTTCGGGCGTTTGCGCGAGCTGACCGGTTTCCGCGCCGATTTCGACCTGCCGACGGAAGCGCAGTGGGAGTGGGCGTGCCGTGCCGGCGCGAAGGGGCCGTGGGGCACCGGCGAGGATCCCCTGCCCTACACGGTCGCGGACGCCAAGCCTCCCGTCGGCGCCAAGCGCGATCGGGTTCTCGACACGCTCGGTCGCTACGCGGGCAACAATGTCCCGCCGTATGGCCCGGCGGCGGTCGGTTCCTATCGTCCGAACCTCTGGGGGCTCTACGATATGCATGGCAACGTCTTCGAGCATTGTCTTGACTACCAGAACATCGAAACGAGCCTGGCTGACTGTTCGGGCGTGGATCCCGTGGGGCCTGCGGATGCAAGCCGCAGCCGCAAGGGGCGGCGGGTGATGAAGGGCGGCTCCGTCCTCTGCTACGGCGATCCGGGCGATTGCGCGGCGTGGGGCCGGCGCCTGGGCGGCAAGACGGCGCCGGTGATCGGCCACGGGGCGACAGGCTGCCGCATCTGCGTATCCGCCTGTGTCGCACCCGCGCCGCAGCTGGCGCCATGGGCGGAGAAACTGACGGCGGAGCAGCTGGCTGATCGTGCGGCACTGGTAGAGGGTACGCGCGTGTTTGCCGTCAAAAGCCTGGCAGGGGCGGCGTTCTGCGTGGAGACGAATGCGTTTCCCCTGTTCTCGGCGCGCCATTGGGATCGCACCCCGGCCTGTATGGCGGTCGCGGCACGGTTTGGCAAGGGGCGCGTAGTTTTCATCGCGGATGATTCCGGCGCGCTGGATGCCGTAGAGAACGCGGCGCTTAAGCGGAACTTCAAGACGTGGCTCTCGGCCAACGGTCCGCTCAGGCACGTGGATGCGGCCGGGTTGCAGACGGTTGACCCGGCGGAGACCGTAGCCTTCGTACGACAGGGGGGAGGCTTGCTGGTGACGGCGAATGGCTGGCGCTGGTGGATGCGTGAAATGCGCGAAAAGGGCAGGGCGTCCGTATCCGATTGGCCAGGGAATGCGCTTCTGGAGAACTTCGGGATCCTGGCGGGGCGCTTCTGCGTCCGTCGCACGTCGCCCGGGGGGTTCCTGACGCAGATGATGTGTTCGGCGGGCGCGGCCGCCGCGCGGCCCGATCTTTTTGAAACGCAGCACTATGAACGGCCGCATGCCGCCGCGCCGACGCCGATGCGTGCGCGCGAGGGCGGAATCCGGGTCAGGGATGGAGAGACGATTGCCTTTCTGGGCGATTCGATCACGCGGCTGGGCGGTGGCGAAAAGGGCTATATCTCCCTGGTGCTCAAGGCGCTGGAGGTGGCGGGCGTGCGGAACGTCCAGGCTGTTCG
>JBJEWD010000007.1:0-75746 GCA_051884875.1 Kiritimatiellia bacterium | reverse complement strand
CACTATGCGCACGTCGACTGCCCCGGCCACGCCGACTACGTCAAGAACATGATCACCGGCGCGGCGCAGATGGATGGTGCGATTCTCGTCGTGTCCGCCGTCGACGGTCCGATGCCCCAGACCCGTGAGCACGTGCTGCTCGGTCGTCAGGTCGGTGTTCCGAAGATCGTCGTCTTCCTCAACAAGTGCGATCTCGTCGACGATCCCGAGATGCTCGATCTCGTCGAGATGGAAGTCCGCGAGCTCCTCTCCAAGTACGAGTACGATGGCGACAATGCCCCCGTGATCCGTGGTGCGGCCTATCCGGCGACCCAGGCGGCTTCCGCCGACGATCCGGCCTGCAAGTGCATCGACGAGCTCATGGACGCGCTCGATACCTACATCCCCGAGCCGGCGCGTGAACTCGACAAGCCGTTCCTCCTCCCGATCGAAGACATCTTCTCGATCGAAGGCCGCGGTACGGTCGTTACCGGTCGTGTCGAGCGTGGCGTCGTCAAGGTGGGCGATGAAGTCGAGATCGTCGGTCTCAAGCCGACGGCCAAGACCGCCGTCACGGGTGTTGAGATGTTCCGCAAGCTGCTCGATCAGGGTCAGGCGGGCGACAACATCGGTACGCTCCTGCGCGGCACGAAGAAGGAAGACGTCCAGCGTGGCCAGGTGCTCGCGAAGCCGGGTTCCATCACCCCGCACACCGAGTTCAAGGGCCAGGTCTACGTCCTCACCAAGGAAGAGGGTGGCCGTCATACCGCGTTCATGAAGGGCTATCGTCCGCAGTTCTACATCCGCACGACGGATGTGACGGGCGACATCCAGCTCCCCGAGGGCGTCGAGATGGTCATGCCGGGCGACAACGTCGAGATCACCGTGAAGCTCATCTCGCCGGTCGCTCTTGAAGAGAAGATGCGTTTCGCGATCCGCGAAGGCGGCCGCACGGTCGGCGCCGGCACGGTCTCGACCGTGATCAAGTAATCACAACAAGTCTTCTGTGAGATGTCCGCCCGTCTGAACCGACCGTGTGGTCGGCCGGGGCGGCGGGCGGACTCGATCTCCAGATGGGATGCACAGTGAAGAGTCTGAAGCTCTTGAGGTAAAGCAATGCGTGAACTCGCGATTCTGGCTTGTGGAGAGTGCAAGCGCCGTAACTACACCACGACTCGTAACAAAAAGACGATGACTGAACGTCTTGAGAAGGTGAAGTTCTGCCCGACCTGCCGCAAGCGTACGATCCATAAGGAAACCAAGGGTAAGTAAGGGTCGAAAACCTTTTTAGGGTAGTAGCACAATGGCAGTGCAGCGGTCTCCAAAACCGCCTATGGGGGTTCGATTCCCTCCTACCCTGCCAAATGAACCGGAGAAGCTGGAGAATGAACATCTTTAAGAAAGCGGGTGATTACCTGTCAGGCGTTGGCTCCGAGGCCAAGCGTGTGACCTGGCCGGGCAAGCGCGAACTTTGGGAATCGACGCTCGTCGTCATTTCGTTCATTTTCATTCTCGCCGTGACCATTGCCGTATGCGATCATGTGATCGGCGGTGGTCTTGATTTTCTGCTCTCCCGGGCTTCTTGATGGATTGACGAAGGAGCTGGGCGATGGTTAAGCAGTGGTTTGTTTTGCACACGCTGACGGGTCAGGAGAACAAGGCCCAGAAGTCGATTGAAGCGCGCGTTAAGCTCGAGCGTATGGAGGACTACGTCGGCAGGTGTATCATTCCGACGGAGCGGGTGACCGAGAAGAAGAACGGCAAGAAGCGTACGATCACCCGGAAGTACTTCCCTGGTTATGTCCTCGCCGAACTCGCGCTCTACGACGAGGCGAAGGGTGTGGACGACAACGGTCGCAAGGCCATCTACGAGCGCACGTGGCAGTTCCTCCGCGAAACCCCGGGAGTCATCGGGTTCGTCGGCGGGGAGCGCCCGATGCCGCTCAAACGGGCTGAGGTGGATGCGATTCTCAGCAACAAGCCGTCGGGTCCTCTGGAATCCGCGGCGAAAGTCATCTGCAATTTCTCCGTGGACGACACGGTGAAGATTACCAATGGCGCGTTCAAGGGCTGGACGGGTCAGGTTACTATGGTGGATCCCGACAAGGGCAAGCTCACGGTCGAAGTCAACATCTTCAACCGAAAAGCCCCGGTCGACGTCGAATACTGGCAGGTCGAGAAGCACCATGAAGCGGCGCCGCTCGACGAAGTCAAGTAAACGGCAGGTTTTGCGATCCGTTATCACCGGGCAGGATCCCCGGGAGGAGTCGCACGGTTGAGGAGTGAATCCTCAAAAAAGGAAACAGGCTAATGGCCAAGAAGGTTACAGGAGTTGTCAAACTCCAGATTCCGGCCGGCGCTGCGAATCCCGCACCGCCCGTCGGTCCCGCCCTCGGTTCCGCCGGCGTGAACATCATGCAGTTCTGCAAGGAGTTCAACGCCAAGACGGCCAAGGATTCCGGTCTCGTCATCCCCGTGATCATCACGGTTTACCAGGACCGCAGCTTCTCGCTGCAGTTCAAGTCGCCGCCCGCGTCCGTCCTCCTCAAGAAGGAAGCCGGTCTCGCCAAGGGCTCCAGCACGCCTAACAAGAACAAGGTGGGCAAGGTCACGAAGGCCCAGATTCTCAAGATCGTCGAGATGAAGAAGGCCGACCTCAACACCGACGATCCGGAGCAGGCCGCGAAGATGATTATGGGCACCGCCCGCAATATGGGAATCGAGGTGGTCGAATGAGTCACGGTAAGAAGTATTTCAACGCGCAGAAGAAGGCCCCGACGAAGCCGGTTTCGGTTGACGAGGCCGTCAAGTTCGTCAAGGCGAATCCCGGCGCGAAGTTCGACGAGACCGTTGACGTGTATTTCCATCTGGGCAAGGATCTCACCAAGGGCGACACCGCCGTCCGCGGCATCGTCAAGCTCCCCAACGGTTCGGGCAAGAAGGTCAAGGTCGCGGTGTTCGCCGGCGGCGAACAGGCCGAGGCGGCGAGGAACGCCGGTGCCGATTTCGTCGGCATGGGCGATCTGATCGAGCGTGTCACGAAGGAAGGCTGGTGCGATTTCGACGTCGCGATTGCCACGGTGGAGGCGATGAAGGAGGTCCGCAAGTGCGCCCGTGTGCTCGGTCCGCGCGGTCTCATGCCGAACCCGAAGACGGGTACGGTGACGGATGACGTCGCTACGGCGGTGGCCGAAGCCAAGGCGGGCAAGGTGGATTTCCGCATGGATCGCACCGGCAATGTCTGCTGCGTCGCCGGTAAGCGCTCGTTCGATGCGGAGAAGCTCGTCCAGAACATCAAGGCGGTCATTTCCGCGGTCAACGCCGCGAAGCCCGCCTCGGTGAAGGGCGTCTTCATCAAGTCCGTCAGCATTTCCTCCACGATGGGTGTCGGCGTTCCCGTGATCGCCGCGGCGGATGCCGAATAATCAGGAGGTAATTTGAAATGAGAGTTGAAAAAGTTGCCATTCTGAACGAAGTCATCGCCCGCGTCAAGGATTCGGACTACTGCTTCATCATTGACCACGGCGGCGTGACCGTGGCGGCGATGGCCAAGCTCCGTACTGATCTCCGCAAGCTCGACAGCCGCATGCTCGTCGTCAAGAACACCTTCCTTGCGAAGGCCGCGAAGGAGAAGGGCTGGAGCGATGCGGTGAACGCGATGCTGGCGGGCAATACCGCCGTCATCACGGGTCATGGCGAGCCGACGGCGGTCGCGAAGGCGATCATGGATTTCGTCAAGGCCTCCAATGGCAAGGCGACCGTCAAGGGTGCCGACTACGACAGCCGTATCGTGGATGCCGCGATGGTCGAGGCCCTCTCCAAGATTCCGGGCAAGAACGAGCTCCGTGCGACGTTGCTCATGCTCCTCAAGGAGCCGGCGACGCGTCTTGCGCGCGTTCTTTCCGAGAAGGCCAAGCAGGGTGGCGAAGCTGCGGCACCCGCCGCCGAAGCCCCCGCGCAGGCGTAAACCAAACAGGGATTTCCTGCAGATGAAACACGCTGCGGGTTGACAAGTAAAACAAGGAACGAAGAAAATGACCAACGAAGAAATCATCAAGGAACTCTCGGGCAAGACCGTGCTCGAGATCAACGAGCTCGTCAAGGCTCTTGAAGAGGCGTGGGGCGTTTCCGCCGCTGCCGCCGTTGCCGTTGCGGGTCCTGCCGCCGGTGGCGCCGCCGCGGAGGAGAAGACCGAATTCGACGTCATCCTCAAGGCTGCCGGTGCGAACAAGATCGCCGTCATCAAGGAGATTCGCGCGATCACGGGTCTGGGCCTCAAGGACGCCAAGGACATGGTCGATGGTGCGCCGAAGAAGGTGAAGGAAGCCATCGCCAAGGACGAGGCCGAGAAGATTGCGGAGCAGCTCAAGAAGGCGGGCGCCGAAGTCGAGGTCAAGTAAGCCGGGCGATTGCCCCAGGCAACCAGGAAACCGCGGAGTCTTCCGCGGTTTTTTTGCTATAATCTTCATCATGAAGACGCCTGCGGACAAATGCATTGTGTTCACGCTGTATTCACACCCCATGAAGGATCCGGAGCAGCGGTGGAAGGCTTCGCTCAGATTCCTCCCGGGGTCGACCGACGACTCCGAAGCCGAATTGACGGTGGTGGACGGGCGGGGACGGCCGATCGGGACGGGAACTTTTGAATTTGCGGGGACGCGGATGGCCATCCGGGAGGGACGGGGGCGACTGCGCTGCGGCGATTTCATTTGCGGCAAGCACGCGCAGGGCATCTGGCTTCATCGGGATGGGATGCCACTGGTCCCCGGCGCATTGACCTTTGAATGAGGGTTGGCTATGACGGACGGGGAATGGCTCGCTTTGATTCGTGAGGAGAAGGACGAAGGATGGAAGCGCGTGTGGGAGCGCGTCATCGAACCCGAATCCGCTTCGCTGCGTTCCGCTGAGATGATGCAGCGTTATTCGCTGACGGCCGGCGATCTGATGGGGATGCTTTACTATGAGATGATCGGTCGCCGGAAAATCGAGCTTTTTCGCGGGGAGGGAAGTCTCGAAGGCTGGCTCAAGCGCTATGTCCGCGGTTTTGTGCTCAATGCCAACCCCAATCGCCACGGTGAGATTTCCATCGAGACCGCCCATGCGGATTCCGATGGGGCGTCGGCGGGTATGGATTTGCCTACGGAAGATGGCCGCATCATCAGCAAGGACGTCTGGATTTCGACACATTACTGCTTTCACGATCTCTGGCGGTTCGATCCCGAACGCGCCTATGTCCATCTTCTCAAGACGAGATTCCATCTTTCCAGCGAGGAAACGAGGGATTTCCTGGAGATTTCATCCACGGCGAACGTCGATCAGATCTTCTCGCGCAACGTGAAGTTCATGCGTCAGGCCTGGGAGCGGCACGAGAAGAACGGGCATTGAAAAAATCCGGAGAATAGTTGTCAGTTCTTGGGGCGAACCGCGCCTAACTCTCTGTAAGCCGCAAGGAAGCGGAGAAAGGCAAGGTGAGAAATGAACAAGACAACCGAGACAATTAAAATGATGATGGTGGTCGGCGCAATCTTCGCCACCACCGTCTGCATGGCGCGTCCGCATGGCAATCCCGGCGGCCATGGCGGCCCCCGCCCCGGTCCTGCGGCGCCGATGCGGCATCCCGGCAGTGGTATGGGACACCGCCCGTCGCCCCCGCCGCCGCGCCATCATCGCCCGGGCGACAGCTTCTGGGGACGGGGCGGCCGGAATTTCTGGCCGGGTTTCGTCGGCGGTGTCGTCGGGGGAATCGTCTACGACTCGATTGCGCCCGCGCCGGTCGTGGTTGCGTCTCCGACGGTGGTTGCATCGCCCGTGGTCGCAACGCCCGTTTATACGATGCAGAACGTCTGGGTTGAAGGGCGCTATGTCGATCAGGTGCAGCCTAACGGCACGATCGTCCGCGTCTGGCAGCCCGGCCACTACGAACAGCGTCCGGTGGTCGTCCAGTAGGCGAAAGGAACCGGCTGACCGAATTCACCGGGGACAGTCCCCACGCCTAGGGCGGGGTCTTGTCCCCGGTGTCCTAAAGATTTCCTAAAGATTTCCTTCTCCGTCTGCGCTATTATTTCTTCCGGACACTCGGGAGGATAGGGTATGACGGATGAAATACGTTGGCTGTTGTTGTGCGCGGCGTTGGCGTTAGGTGAGGCCGCAGGCTTTGCCGTGGCGCGTTTTGCCGCGCTCTGGCCCGTCGTGCTGGCGTTTGTGGCGGTGCTGGCGCTGATTGGCTACGCCCGGCGGTGGCGTGGCGGACTGTTTGTCGTGACATTTGGCCTCGGGTTCGTCTTATCCCTGCGTTTTGCGGCGGCGCGGCAGGCCGTATTGGACGAGGTTCTGGTGATGGGAAGCGGTCGGCCGTATGAAGCCGTATTTGAAGTGGAAGGCCCTGTCTCCCTCCGCCAGAGTGCTGAAAATACGACCTGGGCGTCATTTTACAGCACTCTAGGCCCCGTCAACGTGCGCGTCATCTGTCCGTGTCCGGCTGGTGAAACGCCGCAGGTCGGTACATGGTGGCGGTGTGCGGGGTGGCTGGCGCGCCGTCCCGAGGGTCATGGCCGGCGGTATGCGTTCTGGGTGTGCGGAAAGGGATCGTTTGCCGCGCGGGTGGCTGCCGCGCCGGCCGCGCCATCGGCCTTCCGCCGCCGCCTGAAGGATGAGCTCTCCGCGCGCCTCGGCCTTGGCCTTCCCGGCGGCGAACGGATCGCCGATCTCCACCGGGCGATTCTGCTGGGTGAACGCGAGCGGCTGGACCGTACGTCCAAGGACGATTTCATCGCGGCGGGGACGATTCACGTTTTTGCGATTTCGGGGCTGCACGTCGTCGTCGTGGCGAAGGTGCTGGCGCTCCTGCTGGCCTTCACGCGTTTTCCGATGCGGATGTCCGGTCTGGTCCTCATCCCCGCGCTCTGGGCGTACGTATTCCTGGTCGGCTGTCCGCCCAGCGCCATTCGCGCCGCCGCGATGCTGTCGCTCGGTTACGTGGCGCCCCTGTTCTGGCGCCGTCCCAATGGCGTCACCGCGTGGGCGCTGACCTTTCTCGGCGTATACGCGCTTATGCCGGCATGTCTTCATGACGTGGGCTGCTGGATGTCCTTCGCCGTCATGCTGATGCTCGTCATCTGGGGACGCTGGGGAATCGCCACGAAATCCCGGCTGCTCGATTTCATCCTGTTCACGTGGGTGGCGTGGATGGCGAGTCTGCCGATTGCCGCGCACGTCTTCGGACGGATTACCCCGGGCGGTCTGATGGCGAACCTGCTGGTGGCGCCTTTGGCGACGGGAAGCGTAGTGGGCAGTCTGGGCGGCGCATTGTCGAGTTTCGTCTCGGAAGGGCTGGCGGGAATCTTCAATAATCTCACCGCCGTCTGCACGGAAGTGATGGTCGACCTCTCGCGCGCGGTGGCGGCGGTTCCCGGAGCGTCCGTCACGATCGAATCCTGGTCGCTCGGCGGATGCCTCGTCTGGTATGCCCTGATGCTGTCCGGCCTGGTCGTGCTGCGGCGCAACGCGGCGCGACCGCCGCTTGGGCGATCTGCCGACCGCCGCGAGGCGAGAAATGGTATAATGGGGCGGATGAGAGTAAAGTTCGTGTGTGGCGTGATGCTGGCGTTGCTGCTGCGGGGTGCCCGGGCGGCGGAGGTCTGGTATATCCCCGGGTGGATGCGAACGGCTGATGAGGACGGGCGGGCGTATGCGAGCTGCACGAATGTCTATGCCGACACGACCTGCCGCTTCCGGGGGTGGGACGGCGACTGCAACTGGTGGTCGGCCGTGGAACATGCGGATCAGGCGGCGCGGCAGCTGGCGGAGGAGATCGCCGCGACGAACGTCGCGTTCCGCGCGGGGCTGACGCTGGTCGGGCATTCGCTGGGCGGGCGCATCATCGCGCACACGCTGGCGCGGCTCCAGGAGAAGGGAATCCGGATCCATCAGGGCGTTCTGCTGGCGCCGGCGATCCCGATGCGCGATCCCGACGTGCAGAAGATGGGCGGCGGCAGCGTCCGGCCGGTGATCGTCGTCGTGAATCCGCAGGACACCGTGCTCAAATACGTCTTCACGATCAGCGGACAGGAATCGCCGTCGCTCGGTACGGATGGTACGTTCAGGCCGGTGACGAACGTCGTGGAGTACGCCGTGCCGTCCACCGTCACCGAAATGACGACCATCGACGCGTGCTGGGGGAAGTCGGAGAGTCTGAAGCGTCTCTGCAACCACCTGGCGCCGTTCTATTTCACCGAACTCGAGAAGATCCGCGCCGGTACGCCCAGCACGAATGTGCAGCTCCGGGTCGTTCAGGACAAGATCAACCTCGAATGGAAGACGATTGATGCAGGCGTCTGGTGGGATGTCATGGACTCCCGGCAGGGCTGGAAGATCGAGCGGCATATCGTCACCTGCCACTGCCGCATTCTCGATCCCGAAGGCCGGCGCGTCGCCTGGGGGAACGAGCGCGACATGCGCCTGTCGTTCGCGAAAATCAAGGCGCAGCTCAAGGGGAACGAAGAGTGAACGATCCGGCGCGGCGGGCGACGGCCACCGCCTCGCATCCGGTGCCGGGTGCCCTCGCTCAGAGGTCGCCGATTACGAAGGTAAACTTCCTGGGGAGGAGCATTTCGAGTTCCCGGCGGTCGGCGAGGGAGAACCAGACGCCGTGTTCGGAGAGGAACGTGCGGAGATTGCCCGTGGGCGCGTACTCGCCCGCTTTGCCGGTGACGGCTTCGCGCAGGTCGTAGCGCTTGAAGAGGCGACCCTTGAGCTGGAGGTCGGCTTTGCGCGTGTTGGGATAGACGCAGAGATAGAAACGCGGATGATCCATCACGCGCACCTCGTCGCCCACGCGCAGGCGGTCGACGTCCTTTTCGGGATTGAGCCGGCGGAACGACCCCAGGGTGGCGCCGTGGTTCAGCGCAATGCGGCTGGCGGAATCGCCCGACTTGACCTTCACCGACTTGACCCACTGGGGATTGTAGTGCTCGAAGAGCCAGCGCATGTTGAGTTCGCCCAGACGGCGCACCAGGAGGTTGTTGAGGTCGAGCGCCGAATTGCCCGGCAGCTCGCGCAGTTGGCCGAGGGTCGCGACCTCCGTCACGAGGTCGCCCCGCTCCTGCGCCTCGCGCAAGCGCATGAGCAGCGTGCGGACGCGCGGGGGGCGGGTCGGGAGGGTCTTGTAGACCTCGGCGAAATCCGCCGGTACGGGAACGGGCGCGGGGGCCTCGGTTGGCCCGTCATCGGGCCGTTCGCCATCCTCGGCCGCCGGCGGCGGCGCGAGCGGCGTCTCCGCCGCGCGCGTGCGGAAGCGGTTGACGAGCGCCACCGCCAGCGAAACGACGACAACGCCCAGCGCCAGGGCAACGATCCGGCTGAGACCGGAAGCGCCGTTCCTCGCGGGGCGTGGGTTGTATTCGATTCCGAATCTGCCGCGTGCCAGCGACATCGGCGTCAGTTATTCGTCGTCGCAGCTTCGCTTTCGACGACGCCTTCGACGCTGCCGCGGAGAACTTCCATGCGGCCCTCGGTCGTCTGGATGACGAAGGTCTTCTCGTTCGCTTCGACGATCGTGCCGAAGATGCCGTGCGCGAAAATGACCTTCGCGCCCGCGCGGAGCTCGTCGATCATCTTGCGGCGCGCCTTCTCCTTGCGCTGCTGCGGACGGATCATCATGAAATAGAAGAGCGCGAAGATGAGGACGAACGGAAGCATGTTCATCCAGGGGCTGGGCGGCTGGCCGGGCTGCGGCGCGGGGGCGGCGGCATTATCGTCCGCCGGCTGGACGGTCTGGGCGACGGTTTCGGCCGGTGCGGGGGCGGCGCCTTCGGGCGCGGCGGTGACGACGGCATCGGCAAGGATGTAGGGGAGGTTATTCATGTATCGTATCTTTCCTTATCTGTTCTTTCCATTCGTAGAAGGAGCCGTCGGCAATCGCCGCACGCATATCCTCCATGAAGCGGTTGAGCGCGTACACGTTGTGGATCGTCAGGAGCCGGAGCCCGAGGATCTCGTCGCACGCGATGAGGTGGCGCACGTAGCTGCGGGTGAAGTTGCGGCAGCAGTAGCAGTCGCACCCCTCCTCCACGGGCCCCTGGTCGTGAATCCATTTCGCCGCCTTGATCGCGACGTTCCCCCTGCGGGTGATCGCCGTGCCGTGGCGCGCGATGCGCGTGGGGATGACGCAGTCGAACATGTCGACGCCGCGGGCGACGCACGCGGCCATCTGATGCATGACGCCGAGGCCCATCACGTAGCGGGGCGCGTCTTTCGGCAGGTAGGGGATGCTGGCGTCGACGGCCTGGTACATGCATTCCTCGGGCTCGCCGACCGACACGCCGCCAATCGCGTAGCCATCAAAGCCGATGCGCACGAGTTCCTCGGCGCAGCGCCGGCGCAGGTCGTCGTAGACGCCGCCCTGGACGATGCCGAAGACGAGCTGACCGTCGGCATGGGGCTGGTCTTTCGAGATCTGCGCCCAGCGGATCGTCTGCTCGACCGACTTCTCGGCGCGCGTACGTTCGCACGGATACGGCAGACATTCGTCGAAGACCATGGCGATGTCGCTGCCGATGACGCGCTGCATTTCCATCGATTCCCTGGGCCCGAGGAAGAACTCGTGTCCGTCAAGATGCGAGTTGAAGCAGCAGCCTTCCTCGGTGATTTTGCGCATTTTGGCGAGCGAAAAGACCTGAAAGCCTCCGGAATCCGTCAGAATGGGGCCGTCCCAGCGCATGAACCGGTGGAGCCCGCCCGCCTCGGCGATGACCGTTTTGCCCGGGCGGAGCATCAGATGGTAGGTATTCCCCAGGACGACCTGCGCGCGCGTCTCGATGAGGTCGCGCGGCTCCAGCGCCTTCACGGTGCCGAGGGTGCCGACCTCCATGAAAACAGGCGTATTGACGACCCCATGAGCCGTCTGGAGACGGCCCAGACGGGCGCGCGTACGCGTATCCTCTTTTAAGACCTCAAAAACCATGCGCGCTTATTGTATCAAAAAACAGTTGCCTTATGACGCAAAATGGAGTATCATTTTCGGCGTCGAATAGGGAAAGATACTCACTATGAACAAAGCATTACATGTTTTCGTGTATTTCTTTTTGATTCTTGCGGGCGCCGCGCTCTTTTTCGAGCTGCAGCTCAATGACAAGCGAAAGCTGCTCACCGATCGCAACCGCATGCAGGAGGACTTCCTTGTCAAGATCGCGGGGACGGTCGAATCGGTCGAGGCCGATGCGACGGAGACCGCCAAGCTTGAGAAGGACGTGTCCGTCGTCGAGGCGAAGATCGTCGATACGCCCGAGATGGAGAACGTCCTTGAGGAGTACAAGCCCTATCTGGAGAAGCAGTCCCTCAAAACGTTCGCGTGGGAGGACAAGGATCGTCGGCAGCTCCGCAACGTCTACGTCACCGATTTCGAGGGCAAGGTCGTCATGGACGGCGACCGCCCGAAGACGGACGGGCCGGGCACCGAGCAGGAGCTTCTGGAGAAACTCCTCGACGCGTGCACCAAGCAGCAGGCCCGTCTCAACACGACGCGCGATGCGCTCACCAAGCTCCACCGCCAGCTTGAGACGGAGATCGCCGAAATCAACAAGCTGAAGCCCGAGATGCGTCAGGACAAGGTCACCATCGTCGAGAAGAACGAGAAGATCGCGAAGCTCGAAGAGACGAAGGCCGACCTCGAGAACCAGATCGTCAAGATCAAGGCGCAGATCGATGAGCTCAACGCCGAGATCACCTCCCTCAAGGACGAAGTCGTGACGGCGCACGATGAGACCGACGCGGCCAAGGAAGAGCTTCAGAAGGCGCAGCAGAACATCGAAACGCTCAAGAAGCTGCTGCGCGACGCGCTCGCCCAGGTGGCGGTCGGCGGCGGACGCACGGCGGGTGGTCTTGCGGTCACCTCGGTGCCGGCGGGCGAGAAGGGCAAGATCATCAATGCCGACAACGAGCGGATGTTCGCGATCGTCGAGTTCACGCCGGCCGGGATGAAGGAGCTCAAGGGCGACGATCCCAACCGTCCGCTGCCGGTCATGGAGTTCGGCGTGAAGCGTACGGGCTACAATGGCGAGGCCGGCGAGTTCGTGGGCCGCATCCGTCTGCGCCAGGAGGTCCCGGGCAAGAACTACATCATCTGCGACATCCTCACCAACTGGGAACAGGCCCCGCTGAAAGCCGATGACATCGTCTTCGCTGATTAAGGCCATCGGTCTCGGCCTCGTGGTGTCGCTCCTCGCCGGCTGTATCGCCGACACGGCGGAGGATACCGCGCTGCCGTGGAGCTCCAACAAGTCCTGGGAAGGCATTGCGCCGATTGCGCCGTCGATTATGGATCGGTACGATTGAGGCGCGCGGCGGGTGGTTGACGGATGATAGAGAATGCGACCATAGTCAACCGGGAGGGCGGCGTTCGACTGGACGCCGCCCTGCTTTTGGCCTATCCGTCCTCCACGCGGGCCTTCGTGCGCGAAGCGATCGAGCGGGGCGACGTCCTGGTCAACGGCCGTCGCGCCGCGAAGGGGCTTAAGTTGCGCGGGGTGGAGACGATCGCGATCAGGGCGCTCGCCGAGGCGGACGACAACACCGTCTCGCCCAATCGCGCGATCCATCTGCATCCGGTTTTCGAAGACGGCCATCTGCTCGCCTTCGACAAACCCGCCGCGATGCCCGTGCAGCCGCTGGCGCGGACCGAGACGAACACCCTCATGAATGGCGTCGTCGCCCGCTACCCCGAATGCATCCCCCTGGGGGACCGACCCCTGATGGCGGGCGCGCTGCACCGGATCGATGCGGATACGTCGGGCCTCGTTCTCGTCGCGCGCACGGCCGAAGCCTTCGCCAATCTGCGCGCGCAGTTCCGCGCGCAGACGGTGGCGAAGACGTATCTTGCGCTCGTCGAAGGGTCCGTCGCCGTCGGCGGGACGCTCGAGAACGAACTCGCCCGCGATCCGACGCTGCCGTTCTGCCGGATGATCGACGTGCACCGCAACCGTCTCCCGCGCAGCCAGCGGGAGGGCCTGAAGCCGCTTCCCGCCGTGACGCGGTTCATGCCGATTGGTCGCGTCACCGTCGAGAGCGAAGTGCGCACGCTGCTGGAGGTCACGATCCGGACGGGTGTTACCCACCAGATCCGCGCCCAGCTGGCGTTGGCGGGGATGCATATCGTGAACGACCGTCTCTACGGCGGCTTCGCCGTCGAAGGCCAGGCGGGGCATTGTCTCCATGCGCTGGCGGCGAAGTTCCGCCATCCGGTTCTGGGCGATGAGATGGAAGTTCGGACGCCTTATCCCGGATGGGCGCGATTCTAGGTAACGCGGATATGCTCAGGATCGACATCATCAGCGTGCAGCCCCGGATGTTTCGCGGCTTTCTGGAGGAGAGCATCGTTGCGCGAGCCGTGAAGAAGGGGGCCTGCGCGGTCGCGGTCATCGATCTGCGCGACTATGGCGTCGGGCGCTGGAAGAAGTGCGACGACAGGCCCTACGGGGGCGGCCCCGGGATGCTGATGCGTTGCGAGCCCTGGTTTGCGGCGGTGGAGGCGGCGTGCGCGGCGGCGCCCGACGTGCCGCGCGCGGACCGGCGCATCATCCTGACCTCGCCCGCCGGCCAGACCTTCACCCAGCGCGACGCCGCGCGGTTCGCGGATCTTGCCGCGACCGCCCCGTCCCGCCGTCCCGCCGCCTCGCCGCATCTCATCTTCATGTGCGGGCATTACGAGGGATTCGACGCGCGCGTCGAGACGCTGGCGACGGACAGATACTCGCTGGGCGATTTCGTGATGACGGGCGGCGAGCTCGCGGCGGCGGCGATGGTCGATGCCATCGTGCGGCTGCTGCCGGGCGTCCTCGGCGGCGGGCCTGCCGCAACGGCGGCGGAATCGTTCGGACGCGAAGGACTCCTTGAGGCGCCGCAGTATACCCATCCGTCCGTGTTCCGCGGCATGAAGGTGCCCGAGGTGCTGCTCTCGGGCGACCATGCGAAGATCGCGGCGTGGCGCAAGGCCGAGGCGTTGAGAATCACGCGAACCGTGCGGCCCGATCTCATCTAGGCGATGGCGAAACTGCGGCAAGTTCTCGTGCTGGCGTGCGCCCTGTTCGGGGGCGCGCTCGCGCCGTTGTCGGCCGCGGCGGCCGAAGTGGTTGTCGTCGCGCACGATCCGGGCTACTGTACGTCGCTCGCCCGGCATCTGCAGCGCGGCCTCCGGCAGCAGAATATCGCGTCCGACGTGGTGACGCCGCAGACGATGTCCGCCGCGCTCAAGTCCGCGCGCGTGGCGTTTCTCGTGGGCTTCGACAATCCGCCGCCGCAGGAGATCGACGTGTTGCGCGCCTATCGCGCCCGCGGCGGCAGGCTCGTGGTCTTCTACTCGTCCTCGCCGGCGCTGGCGGCGCTCATGGGCGTGCGGCTGCTCGGCTACGCCACGGCGTCCACGCCGGGCCGCTGGAGCACGATGCGCTTCGCCTCCACGTTTCCCGAAGGTCTGCCGACGGAGATTCGCCAGAACTCGACCGTGCTGCAGCGGGCGGCGCCGGAACCGGGCAGAGGACGCGTCCTCGCGACCTGGTACGACCGCGCGGGGAGATCGACGGGCGATGCGGCGTGGATTTCCTCCGCAGGCGGCTTCTGGATGACGCACGTGCTGCTGGCGGACGGCGATGTGGACCTGAAGGCGCAGCTCGTGGCCGCGCTGGTGGGGTGCTATGCGCCACATCTCTGGAACTACGCGGCGGCGGCGGCGCGGAAGGCCGCCGAACACCAGGCGGCGCGCGCGTATGCGCTCCGCCAGGTGCCGCGCAAGGGCGAGATTCACGCCGTCTGGGATCATTCGGGCTGCGGACTCTACCCCGGCAACTGGCCGAAGACGATGCACGTACTCCGGGAGGCGCGCGTGACGGATCTCTTCGTCAATGTCGCGGGTGCGGGTTTTGCGCATTACGCCTCGGACGTGCTGCCGCGCTCGAAGACGTATGAACAGGAGGGCGATCAGCTGGCGGCCTGTCTTGCGGCGGCGAAGCGGACCGGCATCCGCGTGCACGCCTGGATTCTCTGCTTCAATGCGACGCGGGCGACGCCGGCGCGCAAGGCCGAACTGAAGCGGAACGGCTGGTTGGTGAAGACGACGGACGGGAGGGTTTCGGAAGATTATCTCGATCCTTCCCGCGCCGCCGTGCAGGCCTGCATCCTCGGGACGATCGACGAGATCCAGGCGAAATACGCCGTGCAGGGCATTCATCTCGATTTCGTCCGCTGGTACGAGAAGAGCGTCAAGCCGGCGAATGCGGCGGCCGTCATCACCGGCTTCGTCCGTGCGGCGCGGCGGCGCGTGAAGCGTCCGTGCTGGCTGACGGCGGCGGTGCTCGGCAAGTATCCGGCCTCCATTGCGTCCGTCGGACAGGACTGGGACGGCTGGCTCGGCGGCAATCTCGTCGATTACGTCGTGCCGATGGACTATTCGGAGGATCCGCGCAAGTTCGCCGCTTTCCTCCAGCAGCACGCGCAGAACCGCCGCCACGCGGCGCGTACGATCGTCGGCATAGGCGTGACGGCGAACGAGTCGCACCTTTCGCCGCGTCAGGTCATCGACCAGATCAATCTCGTCCGCCGCTACGGTCTCGCCGGCGTTTCGCTCTTCGATCTCGATACGACGCTGGAGAAGAACATCCTCCCGTACCTCAAACTCGGCATCTGGTAATCGCCGCCGAACATGCCGTATTCTCATCGACGAATACGATGCGCCTGTCGGCCACTGCCTTGACGACGTCGGCATGGCCGAAGCCGTACGCGACCGATCGAAGACGCGCCATCTCGTCGACTTTGCCGCCAAACGCGCATAGATGGGGCGTCCCCCGTTAGGGCGTCGCGTCCGTCGTCCGTCCGTTGGCGCTCCGAGAAATTCTAAAATTCCCCCTTGCGGGGGAAAACAAGATTTGCTACAATTCAGGTTGCTTGGAGAAGCGGAAGGCCTTGCGCCCCGTGACTCGAGGGCACAAACAAGGAGAAAACAACATGAAGAAACTTATGATCATGATGGGCGCGGCGGCGACATTCTCGCTGGTTGCGCAGTCGGCCGACCTTTTGGGCGGCATGGACTTCGAAGCCTATTCTGAGCAGGATCCGATTACCGTTGATGCGAGAGATCCCGGCGATACGAGCAGCGAACTCGTGTTGTGGGGCGGTAACAGCGGTGAGTCGGTTGTGGCGGTGGAAGACGACAACAAATACCTGAAGGTCGACACGACGGAAGCCCTTATCCGTAAGACGGCGGCGAGTGGGGCGACTGAGGTCGGGCCGGTTGCGATTCCCGATAACGGTGGCGATATCACGGTTTCCTCCAAGGTGCAATTCACGGCGGCTGAAGATGCGCCGACGCCGGAGGAAGGCGATAAGATCATCGTATGGATGCGGGCGGCGACCGAGGCCGTCGGCACCGAGGGCGAGGAGGGCTATGTAGCCGCTACCAAGGCCGCAGTTATGGTGACGGATGCAACGGGCGACGTCGTCGCCAAGGAGGTCGATGATGCCGATACGTTTACGGCCGCCTGGCACACGCTGGCAATCAAGGCGGTGCAAGCGGGTACGGCTCAGGAACCGACGGCCAAATTCACGATTGTGCTTGATGGCGCGGAAATCACCGATGATGATGGAAGTGCGATTGAGTTCACGAGCTTGGTGACGGGTGGTACTGAGGCACAGACCATCTCCTCCATCGGCTTCAAGGGCACGGGCGCGGTTGATGATATCGGTTTCGTGTCCAATGAGGGCGCGGCGTTGGTTGACGTCACGCTGGAGGCAGGCGACATTGCGCTGTATGATGCAGAAGGCAATGACTTTGATATTGGTTCGCTCAAGGGAGTTGCGGTCGGTTCGACGATTAAGGTCTATGTTGAAGGTGCGGCCTCTGATTACACCGTGACCAATGCTACGATTGAGGATGGCGAGGATGGCCTCGCGGTCGTTACGATTAAGGTTGCTGAAGGTTTGACGGTCACGATTGCGGAGGCTTCCAAGCCGGAATCGATTACCCCGTCGGTGACGAAGCCTGAGACGGTGACGTGGGTTGAGGATAAGGCTCCTAAGGCTTCCTATACGGTCGGTGAAGAGCTCGATCCGACGGCATTCGAGGCGACGACCACGACGGCTCACAAGAAGGCTGTTGTCACGGTCAAGGTCAACGGAACGGTGATTACCGAGACGTACACGGTTCAGAGCGGTGACTCGGTTGAAATCGAGGTCACCGAAGAGGACATCAAGGTTAAGGTCACGGTTGACGCTGCGGCAGGCACGACCATTGGCGGTGTCACGGCCGGCGAGGTTGTTGAAGGCTCGACGCTCACCTTCACGGTGACGGTTGCCGAGGGTTATAAGGCCGATACGCTCGTCGTGAAGAACGGTGAGAAGACGCTTGAGGCCGTTGATGGCACCTACACGGTGACCGCCGATGCCGATGTCGCCCTCTCGACGACGGTTGAGGCTTACGCGACGGTTAACGTCACGGTGAACGCGGCCACGGGCACCACGGTTTCGGAACTCGCCGCGACGGCGACCGAGGGTGAGACGCTCACCTTCACGGTGACGGTTGCCGAGGGTTATGAGGCCGACACGCTCGTCGTGAAGAACGGTGAGGAGGAGCTCAAGCCCGATGAAGAGGGCAACTATACGATTGTGGTTGGCACGACGGATATCGTAATTACGACCACGGTTGAGAAGGAGACCCCGGTGAGCCCGACCGATTGGCCGGAGGATCCGACCACGGTTGAGGGCAAGACGGCTAGTGAGGCCTATGGTGAGGCGATTCCGGCGGAACTCGCTTCGGTTCCGGCTGATACGCTCGCCACCTGGGCGAAGGCTAATGGCGTTGCCTTCGACGCGAGCGACACGATCAAGTCCGAGGCGTACCTTCTGAACTGCGCCAACACGGATGAGGCGATTGCCGAAGGGAAGGCGGCGTTCAAGCTCACCATCACGGTTGATGCTTCGGGCAATGCGGTTGTGGAGCTGCCGGAAGGCAAGACCTACAATGCGACGCCAGTCATCAAGGGTAAGGTCGACCTCAAGGATGCTGAGTGGGCGGAGAAGGATAGCACCCACAAGTTCTTCAAGGCGTTCCTCAGCCTCTAAGCTGATCCAAGCAAGCCGAGGGTGGCTAATCCTTGTGCCACCCGAGGCAAGTCAAGTGAAACCCCGCAGGAAACTGCGGGGTTTCGCTTTGTGGTCTCCCCGGAATCCCGGGTAGCGTGACTTAGTCCGCCTTTTGCCCCAGACCCTGCGCACCCTTTACCCCGGATCCTGCGCACCCTTTACCCCAGACCCTGCGCATCCTTTACCCCGGATCCTGCGCACCGATCAAGGAACGGCTTACGCACGACGGAGGCGGTTTGTGGTTTACTTGCCGCTTGTTAATTTAACTCCGATTCGTACGGCTCCCGCTACCGCTCCGCCGAATACCTAGGGCTTCGCGTCCGGCATTCACCTGCCACGGTCGGTGACGCGGATGTTTCAGGCTGCGACGTTGCAACACCCATCGGACTCGAAGAGGCCGATAAAGACACCATCTCGATTTACCTATAAGAAGCGGTTGACTGGCGCGAAGCTGCGGAGCGGTAGCGGGAGCACGAACCATTGGAGTTTTCTAAATCGCGGGGATAGGCCCCGCACGACCCCCGCCTGTTGATTCAACTGGACTGGGCCGACGAATTGCGTCCGTCAGAAAATGGCAGGTTTACTTCCCTTCCACTTTTGTGCTATAATTCCAATGCCCTATAGTCGTTCGGGGACGCCTGAGCGCTGGACTTGAGGGCACGACTAGCTAGAACAAGTATACTTGAACAGAATGAAACTGCGACACGCCATGAAGAAGGCATTGTCGACCGTTGGTTTTGCCGCGGTCGCTTTGGCGGTTGTTTCCCTGCCGTCTCGGTCGGCGCGCGCAGATTACGTGGTTATTGATGCGGCGGCGGCGGCGCGGCTTCCGGGTGGTCAGGGGGGTGACGAGATTCGCCGCGTTGACAATGGCGATGGTACCTGTGACGTCATTCACATATTCACCAACACGGCGGCGAGCGCCGTGTTCTCGATTCCTGACGACAACAAGATTCTCGAAGGTTCGCTGCAGTTTCTGATTGTCGGCGGCGGCGGCGCGGGTTCGGGCAACTGCGGCGGCGGTGGCGGCGCGGGCGGTCTGGTGTATTGCGAAGGTCTGGATCCCGAGGCGGGCGATTATGATGTCACGGTTGGTGCGGGCGGTGCGAAGTCGACCGGCAATGGGTACGGCAATAGCGGTTCAAATACGACTTTCGCCTTTGGGGGCACGACTTACACGGCCCTTGGCGGCGGTGTGGGCGGCCTCTGGCAGAATCAGGCGGGCACCGCCGGCGGTTCGGGCGGCGGGGCGTCGGGCAGTGCGGCGGTCGGTGCGGCCACCCAGCCGGATTCCAATTCGGGCGGCTATGGCAACGCGGGCGGTGCGGGCGCGAGCAATAACGTCGGCGGCGGCGGCGGCGGCGCGGGCGGCGCCGGTATGGCGGCTTCGGGCCAAACCGGCGGCGCGGGCGGCGCGGGCCTTGAATTCGACATTTCGGGCGAGTCCCGCTTTTATGCGGGCGGTGGAGGCGGCGCCGGCATTGGCGGTGCTGGCAACGCGGGCGGATCCTCGGTCGGTGGCGCGGGTACGTCCGGCGGCACGGGCCAGACTGGCGGTGCGGGGCAAGACGGCACGGGCTCCGGCGGCGGCGGCGCGGCGGGTGGTGGCGGCACCTCCTATGGCGGCGCGGGCGGCAGTGGCACCGTCATCGTGCGCTATACGGTGCCCGTACCGATTTACATTCCCATGGAAAGTGGCGAGATTGTCGCCTATGGCGCCGCAACCAATTGGGTTGACGGTGAGCTGGTGCTCAAGTATACGGATCCCTATGGGCTCAGCGAATTGACCCTTCCCGGTGTCGTGAAGGCCTGGGTACTCGCGGTCGGCGGCGGCGGCGCGGGCGCGAATCCGGGCGCGGCGGGAGCAACCGTTGGCGGTGCCGGCGGCGGCGGTGCCGGTGGTTTTGTCGAAAATAAGTCCATGCTGCTTCAGGGCGGCGTGTATGCCTTGACCGTCGGTGCGGGCGGATTGTCGCCGTCTGGGCAGGGTAATGGCGGGAACGGTCAGGATACGGTGGTGAGTTGTGCGGGCGTAGTTGTGACGAATGCCGTGGGCGGCGGCGGCGGCGGATTCAAGTCTGCGGGTTGTGACGGTGGTTCTGGCGGTGGTGCTTCCAATACCGGTACGGCTGGCACGACGGCGAAGGGTGGTGAGGCGACGGATGGTCAGGGTTTTGCGGGTGGCCAGAGCTATCATCAGGGAACATCGACCGGACAGGTGAACACTCGTCGTTCTGGTGCTGGCGGCGGCGGCGCCGGCGGCGTGGGTGCCGATACGGCGAACAACAATGTAGGCGCATCGGGCGGCCCTGGTAAGGAAAGCGAGATTTCCGGCGAACGGACGATATATGCAGCGGGCGGTGGCGGAGGTTCTCATTCGGGAACGGGCGGCGACGGCGGTTCCAATGGTGTCGGCGGTAGTGGCGGTGGCGGACCTTCCACAGGTCCGATTCCGGCCACGGCTGGTCGGTCGGGCACGGGTTCGGGCGGCGGCGGCGGCTGTCGCTATAGCCAGTTTGGTGGTGCTGGTGGCTCGGGTATTGTCATCATTCGTATCCGTAAAATGATGCCCGTGAAGCCGCCTGTTTATACGGAGGTCGGCTGGTCGGGCGAAGAGATCGTCGTCTACGAGGGCAGCGAGAAGGTCGTCATCACGAAGGAGGGGACGGTCGTCGACAAGGTGGCGGCAACGGCTGCGGGGACGCATACCTTCACCGTCGCGCCGGCGGAGGGCTACGTCTGGTCGGATGGAACCAGCGATCCGCAGACGGTCACGCTCGTGATCAACAAGGCGCAGCTGTCCGTGCGGAGCTTTACGCTGGAGGGCTGGCAGGTCAACGAAAAGAACAACGAACCCGTGCTCGTCGTCGTGGACGTGAACGGTAATCCGGTGACGCTCGCGAACGTGACGTACACGTGGCGTGCGGTTTCGGGAACCACGTGGGCGAACTGGGCGGACGAGAAGCCGGCGACGGCAGGTGAGTATGAGATCAAGGCGACGTTCGAGGGTACGGCCGACTTTGATGCGCCAGACGAGATGCCGACCACGACGTTCACCCTGTGGAACGGACGCGTGGCGTCGGTGGAGGGGCTTGGTTGGAGTACGGATTTCACGTTGGCGGGAGGTGACGGCAACGTGGTCATCGTCGAGGTCTCGGAGGCGTTGGTGAAGGGCTTCCGCTACGACCAGGCCAAGGCCGATGGCAGCGACGTGCGCTTCACCGATGCAACGGGCACCATTTTGCCAATGAAGCTCGGAGGCTGGAATAAGGACGGTTGCTCATGGTTTTATGTCGAGGTTCCGGACAACACCGCCGGCGCAACGCTCACAATGTACTGGGGACAGGTCTGTGCGGCGGACGGCACGCCGATCGAGCCTCCCGCCGCGCCCGCGTTGACGGATGACGAGTTGATCTACCATTTCGCATTTGACGGCAACCTGACCAACACGGGTTCGGGCGATCCGAAGCAACTGGCGGACGAGGGCACGGCCACGTATACGGAGACGGGCTTTACGGCGGACGATCAGGCGATGACAGGTTGGTCGGGATATAGCCGTACCGCCTTGACGGTGCCAGCCGCCTACTCGGTTGCCTGTGTGGCGAAGATGGATCCGACGTCGCACGGTGACGAGCATAATATAGTCTGGTCGTTGGGCAGCTATGCGGGCGGCGGTTTGGCGCTTGCCGCGAATCCAAGCGGGTCCGTCCGCGTGATCGACTGGCCCGAAAACAACGCAGGTCCGGTTGTCTCGGTCGCGATTCAGACGACGGTTGCGGATCTGGTGACGGCCTTCCATCGTTATCGCCTTGATGTGAACGGCACGGCGATTGAGTTGTTCATCGATGGCATCTCGGTTGGCACGGGCACTCTGTCTACGGCACGCACATCGGTGCAGGCCCAGTTTGCGGGTGTTTATGGTAATGTGCCGGCGGGTTACTGGAAGGGGACGGGCTATGTGATGGCCGACTGGACGGTGAGCCATCTGGCGAACGCGTCCGCCTCGGGAGGCCCCGTTTACCTGACCCCTTACGCCATCTTCCAGAACCGCTGGCTCGTCGAGCCGGCGGCGGGCGCGATGGACTGGGGAACGGGCGAGGAGCCGGCGATGAATCTCGGCAAGCCCGCCTACGGCGAATCGTATTTCGTCATCACCGCCGTCGGCGGCCAGGCCTGGACGAACGACTTCCCGTCGGTGGCGGGTGCCTATACGCTCGTCTTCCGTGCCGACGCCGGCACGATGCGGCCGGACGGCACGTGGGGCTGGACCGATCTGGCGACGGATCCGATTCCGGTCAACGTGACGGCGCACAGCCCGCGCACGGATCTCGCCGGTACGGCGGGCAGCGCCACGCTGTCGGGCCGCGTGCTGCTGGCGAACAACGAGCCGGGTACCGTGGCGCCCATCCGCGATCAGGACTACTACCAGACGGCGGTGAGCAGCCCTGCGATCTACTGGGAGCATACGGGCGACAATCCCCCATCGTATTTCGAGAATCTTCTCGCAGGTTCCGAACATGTGCTCGTGGCGGGGGCGCCCGTCGACGAGTTGTGCGGGGCGACCAATATCTGGCGGCTTTCCGATGTTTTCATCGGTACGACGCACTCGACCAAGTGGTCTGAAAGCGAAATGGCGAGACGCAATCTGCTGCCCTTTAGCACGACCTCGGCGACGCAGCTCAGTGACGCCAGGCATCTGGTCATGCGCAATGTGGAGAATGCGGCCATTCTCTCGCCGTGCTACACGAACGGTATCGGCACACTGTATTTCGATGCGGTCAACGGTTGGACGACGGCGGCCGGCACGGGCTACAACCTGAAGGTCGAGGTGGTGACGGGCGCGGATGCGCTCGCCGACGTCGTCGATGAGGCGGCATGGTCGCCGGTGGAGATGCGACCGTTGCTCCGCGATGCGGTCGCGGGGAGTGGATTCGTCGCGCAACCGGCCACTGCGGAACTGGCGCTCGGCATCACCAACGGCGGCAATTCCGTCGACAGCTTCTACCGTGTCGTCGTGCCTTTGGAGCGCCATGAGCCGGTTCGTTTCCGAATTCGCCGCACGTCAGTCCCGGCAGGTACGTCTTTCGCGCCGGATGGGGGCGGCTTCATCCTGCTTGACAACCTCGTCGTCTCATATCCGGCGATGCGGGCGGATCTGTCGTCGTTCGGCTGGTATGATGCGCGTAAATCGGACAAACAGACGCTGGGCTATGAAAACGCCTGGAACGTGCCGTTCCCCGCGCTGGGCGATACGCTGAACCCGCGGGCGCAGGCGACGTTCTACACCAATCCCGGCGATACCAACGCCAATCCCGCGGCCTTTATCACGGCGGCGAATTTCCACTACCGCTGGCGCTACCTCAACCAGCAGGTGAATGTGTGGGCGGCGGTGGCTCTGGATCCCGACAGTCTGACCGCGCCGGACGCGCTCGGTATCCGCAACGCCGCAGGCGAGGTGCTGCCGGGCGACGTCGAGTTCTGGTACGATCTCAAGATCAATGCGCCCTACTACAAGTACGTCGATTACGCGGCGGTCGACGGCTTCCGCATGGGCGATTTCCATTCCGAGGAAATCAGCGCGGTCACCAATCGCCGGGATTCCGCCGAGGGGGCGCTCGCGAGCTGCGGCACGGACTGGTTCGTGCGGCTTCGCGAGGGTCAGAGCGACTACGAGGGGCTGGATGTGGTCCTGAGCGGCCCCGTGTTCGGTTCGGTCACCAACCGCATCGCCATGGAACTCGTAGGCAACCATATCTGGCGCGGCTATCTCAAGACGCCGACCAACGCGACGGGCATGGCCGCGTATCGCATCGAGGCGCACAACCTCCAGGTGCCGGGCAGCACCAATTTCGCGGAGAACGTCGCGTACTGGTTCAACGGCGATTCGTCGGCGACGCTGCCCGTGAGCGGCACGCTCAAGACGAACGGCGACGAGACGAGCTGGGCCGATCTGCCGATCGATGCGGCGACGGGCTATCTCCTCTTCCAGGTCGACGACACGACCCATTCGATCACCATCGTCCACGCCGACTATCAGAACTTCCGGGAGTGGACGGACGCGCACACCACCGACGGCACGTTCAAGAGCAGTTCGACGGATGATTCGGGCCTCACGGGCACATCGCCGCGCAAGACGACCTACACGCAGGGCTTCGACCGCTGGCAGCCGATGCCCGCGACGGATCCCGACCACTGGAGCGAGTCGTTCATTCCGTCCGCGACGGCCGTCTCGAGTCTCGGCTACGATCTCTATACGACCTATGCGTCGATCACGACGCCGAACGGTTGGACGGCCGGGCAGGGCATGTACATCTACGGCAACTACCGCGATCCGCAGAACGATGCCACGGACCGGCCGAACATCGCCCTGCAGATGGAAGGGCAGGGGCGCGGCTTCATGCAGTTCCTCGACGCCGCCAACGCCCCGCGCGGCATCGAGTCGATTCGCTACACCGCCCGCATCGGCCAGTTCATCGATTTTGGCGATTTCAGCTATTATGACGGCGGAAACAAGCTGTCGCTGAAGGACTATACCCTTACCGCCCGCGTCGCCTACGATACGAAGAATAATACCGATTTCTCCGGCAACGCCTCGCTCTCGCTCGTGGCGTACTACCTTCCCGGCGTCGGCTGCTACGAGTTCCGCATCGAACAGCGCAAGGCAAAGCGCAACGATACGACCAAAGCGGTTACGGGCATCGATCGCAAGAGCCAGCTGCTGTCGCTGTACAAATGGGTGATCGACGCGGATACGGGCAAGATCGCCAAGACGCTGCTCGGCTCCATGGAATACACGGCGAAGGACATCCCCAACACCTCCGGCATGACGGGGAACTTCTGGCCGGTCTACTTCTCGGTCTCGAACGGCGTCTCCAGCACCTTCCTCACGGCGGGCGTCCGGCGCGATGACACCGGCCTTGCCTACAATTCCGGCTATTCCAACAACGACGGCGCCTACTACAGCATCGGCTACCAGGATACGAAGTCCGACCGCTTAACCTGCGGAACCTACGGCGTCGTTTCGGCGAACTGCCCGGGCGTCTTCCAGACCCCATTCCTCGCGTCTCAGCCCGTCGGCTTCCTTGGCGGCACCCTGAAGGAGAACGAGTTGATGGACTGGAGCGACAAGACGCTGAGTTTCCCGACCGCCACGCGGACGCTCTGTCTGAACGATCTGTATGAGAGACTCTGGGTTGTGACGCCCGGCCGGATGCAGAGCTACTATGCCACGGTGACGAACGGGTCGGGCGTGGTTTCGGTGCAGGACGACTTCAAATGGGGCCTCCGCGCGCGCACGCCGGCGCCGCAGAAGCTGGTCGTTTCCCTGTCCGATCCGGGCAAGGACAACTGGGGTGCGCGGGGGGCGATAACCAACACCGTCAGCTCGTTCGGCACGTCGACCCAGTCGGGCACGAGCTATACGGTCGATTTCTTCTCGGCGCGGGACTGTTCGGTCAAGATCGCCCCGCTCAGCGACGTGACCGACGTGCGCGTCGACATCGTGATCGACGATCTTGAGGTCCGCCAGTTCCGCGGCGACGATTCGTACAACCTGTCCAGCGCGATCATCCCGCGCGACGAGTGGGAGAACAATCTGAACTACGACAGCTGGGGCAAGACGAACTTCCTCTTCACGTCGGCCTGGACGACCAATATCGTCACGGGGACGACGACGAACGGCATGGTGCTTCTGAGCGCGAAGCGGACGCTCGCGGATCACGTCTGCTCGATCCGCACGCCGCTGATGGACGGGTCGTACGGGCGCGGTTCGGGTCTTGGCGTGCTCTCGTTCGCCTATCGGAATGCACAGGCCAATGCGAAGCTGCTGGTGCAGATCGCGACCAACGACCAGGTGGGCGCGGCGACGATCGCCTACGAGACGCCGCGATGGGATACGCCCGGCTACTGGACGACGGTGACGAACATCGATTTCTCGGCGATGTCGGAGACGGCGCGCCGCCAGGGGCTCGTCAGCTGCTATTTCGGCCTGCACGGCGTCGACGGCGTGGCGCGTCTGGTGGTCGATCCGGAGGTGGTCGCCGCCGTGTCGGGCGTGACGGATCGTACGCGGTTCGGCGAGGTCTTCATCGATTCCGTCGCTATGCGCGACGAGCCGAACATCGATGCGCGCAGCTGGACGGGCTGGAACCTGCGCACGGTCGGCGACGCGACGGATTCCGAGAAGTTCATGTATCTGCCCGACTACAACCTCGGTTCGCCGGAAGCCGAGCCGGCCGTCGGCCTTTCGGCGGCGCTCAACAGTTCCGTGACGGACGGGGTGCCGGCGGAAGATCGGGAGACCGCGCGGCAGCATCTGCCGTACGTGGCGACCCCGGTGTTCGTCTCGAATGACGTCGGCAGCGTGACCTTCCGCGCCCGCAGGTACGACCTATCCACCACCCAGCCGGCGGCGGTCGTGCTGTTCGGCTCGCGCACGGGCGCGATCGACGGCACCTGGACGCAGCTGGGCGATCCGTTCATCATCTCCAACGCCACCTACACGACCTATTCCTACACGACCGATCCGGGGCAGTCGTGGAAGGCCTTCCGTCTGGCGGTGCGCGGCGTCGAGGGCGTGACGGGCGCCGGGGATGTCGTGCCGGAGGGCTATTCGTCGCCCGTGCGCGTCCTCCTGGACGAGATCTTCGTCAGCGAGGCGGTGCGTCCGCGCGTCGGCTTCCGCAACGTCGGCGCCTTCCGCGGCGTCGCGCCGGCGAGCCTCAACGACACCGCATTCGTGCGCGACGTCCCGAGCGAGAAGGAACAGCCGCTCTGCAACGAATCGTGGGGCGTGCAGTGCGAGGTCTACGCCGCGCAGCTGCCGGATGAAATCGATTTCTCGATCGATCCGCAGGTGCGGCTCTACTGGTTCGCCGGCGACTATCCGTGGGGCTTCGAGACCTGGAAGACGAACCGCAACTGCAAATCGGCGATGCTGGTGCGGGCGACGGACACGAATCTCGTCTACCGGTCGAGCTACATCTCCGCGCCCGATACGGTCGTTCCGCCGTTTACGGCGCCGGGGCAGGTCGTGCAGTACGCCCTGGAGGTCGTCTACTACCAGGTCGGCATGGCGCAGCCGATCACGAACACGCTTTCGGCCGTAGATTGGCAGACGCCGGACTGGTATCGTCCGGTCGATCTCAACCGCGCCGATCCGGAGGGCCGGTTCTCGGCCTACACCATCCTTGACACGGTGGCGCCGCACTGGGCGTGGATCAACGAGGTGAACATCTTCGGCCAGTACGATGATTCGGATCTTGACAACTCCGACCGCGATCTGCAGTTCGTCGAGGTCGCGGTGCCGGCCGAGGCGAACATCGCAGGTTGGCGCGTGGAGTTCGTCACGCCCGGTTCCCGGGGTACCGTCATCACCAACACGCTCGGCATCTTCGACAGCGGCGATCTCGCGCCCACGAAGCCGAATCTCATCGGCATGGCGTCGAACATGGTCTTCCGCGTGCTGGCGAACAAGGGGGCGATGACGAGCGGCAACCTGAAGGTGGCGGATGGCACGCTCGACGCCGTCTGGAAGGTGCCCAACCCGATCCATGAGCTGAGCACGGCGGGCGAGATCGACGCGACGACGCCCTTCGGCCTCCGGTTGGTGCGCGGGAGCGGCATCGTCGAGCACGAGATCGTCTGCCGGGGCATGGACTGGTTCTCGCAGTTCGGCGAGGATCTGGCGCTGTCCTATTCGCTGTCGAATACCGTCAACGAGCTCAACGCGGCGATGCCCGGGTCGGACTTCCTCGCCGTGGGCGATGACGACGGCGGGCTGGATTTCTCCCGCGGCGTCTTCCAGGCGCGCGGCGGTACGACCAATGACTGGAGCGATACGATGGTCCATACGCCCGGCCGCATCAACGAAGGTCAGGTCATCGATCCCGATCATCCGACGCCGAACGGGTCGAGCATGTACGTCTACTGCAACCTCGACACGGCGTTCGGGCACATCACGCAGACGGTTGGGGACGCGGTCAACACGAACGGCAACCTCATTCTCGTCATCCGGAAGGGTCTGTCGGCGGGCACGAACATCACCTATCGCGTGGATCCGTGGTTCACGATAGGGACGGTCACGACGAACGGCAGGGCCGCCGTGGCGCATCCGGTCGCCGGCGAAGCGCGTACGTTCCGGGTGAACGTGGCGGCGAACGCCTCGAACAACGTGACGGTCGTCGCCGCCGCGCAGGTCAACGAGAACCTTCTCGCGAATGGTCTGACGGCCGACAATCGCTACCGCCCGGCCGTCCTCGACTGGCTCTCGAAGCGCCAGAACGCCTACGGCGCCGCATGGGCCAATCCCGACGCCGAGGAGGTCCGGCTGGCCGATCTCATGACGTTGAGCGGCACCGTCATCACCAATCTGACGCTGACGGAGATGTACTGGCTCGATATGGATCCCACGGCGGGGGATCTCGCGCTCAAGGTCGGCATGAGCGAGCCGGCCGGACCGGTGCTGGTGCAGGGCTATGACGACGAGTTTACGACCAACGTGCGCATGCGCGTGTTCATGATGATCACGAACCGTACGGAGGGCACGGCCTGGGCGCCGTACATCCTGCGGGGCATGGGCGTTGGCGAGACCTCCTGGGACTACAACCCGCAGTCGCCCACGCAGCAGGCCTGGACGAGCGAGACGTTCAAGATCACGGGAATTCTGGCGAACGGCCTTACCAGCGTCCAGAATTCGCGGAACTGGATTCCGCTGCGCTGGTTCGTGTTCGACGAAGATTCGTTCGCCCGGCCGGACGAGGATAAACCGTTCACTTCCCTGATCGAAGTCACGGATCCGTATTCGCTGGCGTCGCCGGGCGGCAGCGCGGGTTGGCACGACTGGGTCCAGGAGCATGGCTATACGCCGGTGTTCTTCTCCTGGCGGATCGACGAGAAGGTTAGACTTTCCACCATTGAAATCCTCAAGAAGACGAATATCTATGAATAAGACGATGGTAATGGCGGCCCTGTCGGCCTTTTTCCTCGCCGGATGCGGCGGGGATTCGCCCGCCGGGGACGAAACCGGGTCCGGCATGGATCCGGTGGTCAGGCGCATGCACGACAAGGAATACGTCGGCAAACTGGAGAAGCAGATCGACAAGCGCAAGGCGATCATGCGCGAGATGGAGGCCGCGCGTCAGGCGCTCAAGAAGGCCGAGGCGGAGGGCAAGACGGGCGAAGAACTCGTTGCCTTTTCCAACGCGGTGAAGGCCGTCGTCAGGAAATTCGAGCAGAACCGCGCCGAATCCATGTTGCTCGTGAGCCAGCAGATGCGGCAGGATTCGGATGCCAACGCTGAAAAGCTTCAGAAGAAGGGGAAATAAGATCATGATCAAGAGCAAAATCCTCAAATTCGTTCTCCTCGTCGCAGGCTTTGCCGCGGGGATTTCCGCGTATGCCGCCACCGACGGCGACATCTACGAAATCCGCCCCTGTACGGCGGTGGGAGGCCAGCACGATCCCTATGCAACGATCGCGAGCCCTCTGACGTCGGGCGAGACCGTCTATTTCAACGTGCGCCTCATGCAGCGCACGGTGACGGACTCGGTCTGGCGGCTGGAGACGACATCGCCGGTGTACGACAAGGAGGTGGCCCTGGCGCTGCAGCCGCTGCAGATCGGCATCTACGTCTCGGGCGAACTGCGCTATGCGGATCTCGTCGAGGACGTGACGCGGGAGGATGATGGCTTTACGGATCTCATCTTCGCGTACACGACGCGGCCCGGCGACTACGCCCTGCCGATCGTTCTGGCCGTCAACGACGCCAGCAATGCGGTTCAGCCGGCGACCGATACCGATACGGGGTTCTCCTACCATCTGAATCCCGCCCGTACCGGCAAATGGCAGATCGTCAATGACGCCGGCCAGACGGCCAACCTCTGGTTCCTGGACACGCCCGTGAAGCCCGTAAGTCCGCCGGAAGGCGGCACTCGCCGCCGCGACTATTCGCTTGAGAAGTGCGGCTTCTACGTGCAGACGGTCGACTTCGACGACGACTGGGAGGTTGAAGAGGGGGCGGATGATGAGCTCTGGCGTTCCGTCCACGAGAAGTCGTCGATCACCATCGGCCAGACGCCGTCGCTCGTGGTGACGGCGCCGGTTACGAACGCCGTCACGCTCTACGTGTGGTCGACCGACGAAAGCGCCGTCAAGATCAAAGGCGGCACGAAGCGCACCCTGACGATCGGCAGCAACCCGACGACCACGGCGGAGGTGATCATGGGCGAGATCACGATCGCCGGCGGCCAGCAGTCGGCGAACTTCCAGATCGAGGGCGTCTCCCAGACGGGCGGTGCGGCTAGTGACGGCAGGGCCGAGCTCGTGCTGAGTTCGTGGACGAACTACAATTATTCAGCCTCCACCGGCGCACGCCTCACCGATTACATCACCGTGCCGGTGCAGTGCATCGAGCCGCTGCCCGCGACGATTTCGATCGCGCGCGACGACGCCACCGTCTATGCGCCCACGATGGTCGACGAGGCCTATCTGACGGCGGTGACCCGTCTGTCGCTCTACCCGACCCAGGCCCCGACGAATGACATTACGGTCACGGTCCAGCCCGTCTTCCAGGCCGACAGCGGGAAGACCGATTGGGGCAATTACGTCCGCTTCAGCACGGACGATTCGCTGGAAACGCTGCCGGAGGGGATCGTGCCTCCGACCGTGACGTTCCTGAAGGGGTCGACCGAGCGGAAGTACCTCTACGTCTACGCGCTCCGTTCCGAGCGGGCCTACACGCTGGGCACGGGGCATCAGCTCCAGTTCAAGGTGGAGGCCGATGCGGATGCGATGGCCGCCGCCGGCATCACGGCGCTCGGCTCGACGGGCCTCTACATCGACGCCAACAAGCCGCTCATCACCTCGCCGACGGCCGAGACGACGCTTTCGGCGACGGCGGGCGAAGACCTCGAACTCGAGATCGCGATCAACGACACCTACGCCGACATGGACGATGAGGATACGGGCTATACGGTGGAAGTGACGTTCAACGGCCAGAAGCAGACGCAGGCGACGACCTTCGTACCGCAGGGCGACGGCTACACACTCGTCGGCAAGGACGACCAAACGGTCCTTCCGAAGATCACGATCCCCGCCACGCTCGCGAGCGGCGACTACAGCGTCTCGGTCAAGGTCACCTCGCCGATCCGCAAGCTGACGAGCGAGTCCACGACTTTCACGGTGACGGTGTCGGCGGCCCGCAGTTCGATGGTTGAACTCACCAACGAGAGCAACACCTTCATCGAAGGCGATCCGGACAATATGCCGCAATACCAGGTGACGTTGAGCGAGGCGCCGGGCGAGGTCATCTACGCCTTCCTCGTCAACTACGACGACGCCCCCGACGGCACGTTCGGCGGTACCGGCGCGAAGAGCATCATCCGCGAGAACGCGATGAGTTCGGCGATTCCCAATAGTCTCGGTCTGCGCATCAATGCGAGTGTGAAGTCGGTCACCGGTTCCTTCACGCTGCAGGACGGCGCAAGCGCACAGGCTGGCGGTTCGATCTACAATTTCGGCGTGGTCTTCTGCCGGAAGGCGGCGTGGGATCCCGCCGAGCAGGTATCGGGCTTTCCGTGCACCTCGATGATCACCCTCGCCGTGTACAACAAGGAGCCGACGTTCGACGTCAACGAGCCGGGTTTCGTGAATGGCTTCCCGGTGGAGAACGGCGGTACGCTGGGCAACGAGTATCCGAAGGGGCAGATCCAGGAGATTCAGCCGAACATCGCAGACGTCGATTACGATCTGAAGCACGGCTTCAAGTGGAAATACACGATTTCGCGCGGCGGCAAGCAGGTGACGGCGGGCACGATCGGCCACGAGAATACGACGGAATGGGAGCCGGATGCCGATACGACGATCGCCGACGGCAAGGACATCAACACGAGCGTGCTGGAATACAACTTCCCGGTGGCGGGACTCTACACGATTAAGATCCAGCTGCAGGACAAGGATCTGCGCACGGAGGGCGCGAACAAGTTCGCCCAGGACGTCCTTTCGTTCAGCGTGAATATCATCGATCAGCCGCAGACGACGCTGGGTGGCGTTGAGGATACCGATACGTTCCTTGAGACCGGTCTGCGCCAGCACATCCCCGTCGGAATCAGCTTCTTCCCGGATACGGGCGAGACGATAGTCGTCAAGGTGACGATCCAACCGCCAGCCGGGGATAATCCGGGGCTGCTCAAGCTGGACGACCAATACAAGACGGTGCCAGACGGCTATGCTCCGCTGGCGGATAACGAATACTACGTGAGCTTCACGACGGGCGGCGCGCAGGAACTCCTGATCGAGGAGATGGATGGTACGCTGCTGAGCAGCACCCGGGGATTTGAGGTGACGGCCGAGGTCATGAACGATACCGAGTCGATTGTGGCGGGTACCGCCTGGAAGGACTACTACCGCTCCTATTCCCGGAAGTTCTACGTCGAGAACGTGACGCCGGAGTTCACCAACGTGACGATTCCCGGGACGAACGCCTGGGTGGTCGCCGGCGGCCTCGCGACGAGCCGTCCGATCAAGTTCGGCATCAAGAATGACGTCGACGCCGACCGTGACGGCATCACGACGTTCCCCGGCTTCAAGGTGACGATCTCGGGCTGCGACGCCGGTCTGCTGACGCCGGAGGTGGACGCGCACACGAATCCGCTGGAATTCTACATCGGGCCGGACGAGCCGCAGTCCTATACCTTCACGCCGAACTTCGGCTCGCTGCAGGGCGACCAGATCATCACGCTGACCATCTCGGACAAGGATGGCGGCGAGGAAACCTGGACGTATATGTACACGGTTACGCCGTCGAAGTTCCTGCACGTCCTCGCGAACGGGCCGTCGGGCGGTACGACGACGTCGCCGCTTTCCCAGAAGTACGCGCTTGCGGACGGTATCGGCGAGGGCCATACCTACGTCAAGGACGCGATATTCTCCTCGGCGGAGAACTTCAGCCTGAGCTGGAACTGCTCCAAGCAGATCTACATGAGCCTCTACGGTTTCGGCTACAAGTGGAACGACGATCCGGCGCAACGTGACGACAACGGCACGCTCGACGGTCGGGACATCGCGCTGGACAGCACGGGCTCGTCGTCGGGTCCGGGCGGTGTTACGGGCAACTACTACCGCTACCTGCCCGATCCGGCGCGGGACGACCAGAAGCGGGACTCCTACTTCTACTGCTGGCTGCAGCATTCCCAGAGCGAGCAGGGCAGCATGACGAGCACGGTGCTCAACGACACGATTGCGCCGGAGCGCCCGAATTCGGCTCCCGGCACGGGTACGGTGATGCTCCCGACGGAGCAGACCGAGGACGGCAGCTACATCGATACGATGGTCGAGGCCATCTTCGCGAAGGAATGGCGCGTGGCGGACAACCTCGGCGACATCAACCAGGACGGTGTGCCGGATGTGTTCGCGATCAAGACCTGGAAAGGCGGGAAGCTGCTCAGTCTCGTCTACGGCGCGGAGACGGATGCCGCCGCCGACCTCAACGACCTCGCCCAGAGCAACCCCGACGAGGACTACCTGCCGGGCGTCTACGCGGGAAGCTCCAGCTATGCGCCGATCGGGCCGGCGTTCAATACGCGCACGGAACTGCGCGGCTTCGATCTGGGGCTGAACGCGACCGACTACACGGTGTCGAAGCTCGAGTTCGGTGAGGAAGAGCAGAAGGCCTACCGCGCCGCCACGGGGGAGGACTACAATCCGGACGCCGATGCGGCGGCGGTGCTCGCCCAGTGGAGCCCCGAGCCGAGCGGCCCGGAGTTCGCGCGGATGGATCCGACGATGGAGGATACCGACGGCGACGGCTTCCCGGACGGCTGGGAATACTACTTCTGGTATCAGGCCCACGTGTGGGTGCCGGCCCAGACGGCGACGCTGGGACAGCCGCGCGCGGCGCAGCGCTACGTCTTCGCGCGCTTCTCGATCGACGATGTCCTCCACGGCGAGGAGATCCCCGCCGCGGAGGTCGAGGCGCGCTTCAATCCGTGCGTGACGCTGGAGGCGGATGATTACGCCGCTGATCCCGACTTCGACAAGGACGGCCTTTCCGACCTCGAGGAACTCGCGATCGGCACGAATCCCTGCCATTGGGATACCGATGGCGACCAGATGGGCGACGGCTGGGAGGTCATGAATCTCCTGGATCCGCTGACCGTCTCGCGCAGCGGCAATGGCGACGGCGATTTCTTCGCGTTGCATGACCTGTCGGGCGACCTCATCCTCATGGATGGTCCCGATGGCGATCAGACGGATGTTGACGACCCCGACGCCGTCTTCTACGTCATCACGGACGGACTGACCTTCGGCGTGGACTACGACTACGGCGAGGGAATGGATTTTGTCGCGGGCGACGGCGACAAGCTGAAAAAGGTCAATGCGTTCCGCTGCATCCCGAAGCGGTTGGCGGATGGCACGGTGCTGACCTACGGCGAGTGGCATTTCAACGACGATCAGCCCTACTGGGGTTCCAGGATGGTCGATGATATCGAGCGGAAGATCATCAATATCGCCGGCAAGCGTCTGGTGCGTCCGGGGGCCTACCTCCTCAGCTACGTGCTGGTCCACAACCAGGTCATGCAGGCGTTCGGCTTCGATCCGCGCACGGGCTGGTCGGCGGTGTCCGACGGCTACGTGGCCGCGCGCTGGAATCCGGGGATCAACACGGCGCTCAATCCCATGGATACGACGGGTCTTGCCGTCGATACCAGGGCCTACTGCAACTACGACGAATACCTGCTCTACGTCTACCGCCAGAACTACGGTCTGGTATACGGTCTGCCGGAGGAGGAGGCGCCGAACAATCCGACTCCCTTCGACCACCTCGTCAACGGGACGACGAATCCGTCGGCGGCCTATCCCGCCGCGAATGACAATGAGACGACCACCGAGGACGGGGCGGCGGACGGCGAGACGGCCACCGAGGAGAACGGGCAGACGAAGGAGGCCGAATACGCCGAACTTCTCGTCGAACTGCTGCAGGCGGCAAACAGCGGCTTCCGTCCCGTGACGACGCATGGCGCCGATACGGACGGGGACGGCGTGCCGGACGGCTGGGAACTCTACGTCGGTCGCAGCCCGCGGGTGTCGCCCTCGCCGACCGGGCCGGAGACGGCGTTCGGCATACCGCTCGACTACGATGGCGATTCGCTCAACTACGCGTCGGAATACGCGGGTACCGATTCGTGCAACGCCTATCAGGGCTGCGAGTCGATCTACCAGCACCATCCGGGCAACAATTCGGGCTGGTTCAACAAGTTCTTCCCGACGCATCCGGGTACCTACACGGGTCCCGGCGGCAATACGGACGGCGCGGATACGGACGGCGACGGCATCGACGACCTCTCCGAGGGGGGTGTCTGGAGGGCGCCGTTCTACTACGAGGGTCAGGTGATTCTCCCGTGCGAGATGGGCTTCATCTACGGCACGCCCGTCGACGACGGCCTCAGCTGCTGCATCCGCGGCGCGGGCATGAACCCCTGCACGGTCGATACCGATCAGGACGGTCTGCCGGACGGCTGGGAAATGGCCCATTCGGGCATTCCGGTCGATCTGGCGAGCCTGACGCCCGTGGCGCCGCGCGGCGGTTCGATCGTGGCGGACGTCAGCCTTTCGTTGGGGACGCTGATCGCCGACGGCCTGACGGGCGCGGCGGGCGAGGGCGTCTACATCATGGGCGGCATGGATGCGACCTGGCCGGGCGATGCGTGCGCCGATGCGGCGGAGAGCGGTCTGTCGTATGACACGCTCCTGGGCGCGGCGCGCGACGTCGACTTCGACCACGACGGCCTGCAGAACTACCAGGAGTACCTGGTGCAGTCGATGCGTCACTTCCGTTACGACGACATCACGACCCCGCTCATGGGCCGTCAGCTCACGGCGGGTGATGATACGCATACGCAGCAGTTCCTCGGCTACGTGGTGTTCGATCCCTCGTCCGTCGAGGCGACGGCGCAGAACGCGCGCGGGGCCTGGGGTGCGAACGCCGATGAGATCCTCGGTGAGCTCCTCGCGTCCGTCGAGGCGCAGGAGGACGGCGAGCCGGAGGCTTTGGAGCGGGGCCCCTACCAGTACAAGTGGTCGGAGGAAGGCTGGCGTCAGCTCGGCTACCTCGCGTCGCCGGCGCATTACTGGGATCGGTCGCTGACGGCCGCCATCATCTCCGGCCCGGTCTATCAGTTCCCGGTGATCGGCTCCGTCGTCATCTCCCGCGGCTGTGCGGGCTACGTCTCGACGGATCCGCGCATGGCGGATACCGATCAGGACGGCATGGACGACTACTACGAGCTTTTCCACGGCCTCAACCCGATTCTGGGCACCTCCGCCGACTCGGCGGCGAACTCGGGTCTGGTCGAGGATGGCAAGTCGGGCGACCTCATTTCGGCGACGTACGCGGCGCTCGTCCTGCCGATGGGCGACAGCCGGCCGACCTTCAACGGCTTCTTCAACGAGTGGACGCATCCGGACTACAACGGCGCGGCGGGCCGCATGGGCTTCACGCCGTCGGCCCGGGATGCGCTGACCGGCCGCGAGGCGCTCGACCCGATGCTCCATCCGTGGGTGATGGGCGGGCCGCTCGTCGATGCCGACGGCGATGGCATCCGCAACGACGAGGAGCGCATCCTCGCGAACGCGGCGGATCCCCTGCCGATGCATACGGATCCGACCCCGCAGTGGTTCACGGAGCGCACGACGGCGGCATCGTACACGGCGCAGTACTACCAGACGCCGTCGGCCGTCCTCAACCTTCCGTTCATCCCGTCCGTCGCGGGCGACGACTATGCGGCGGCCGCCTACCAGGGCAACGGCGGATTCGCGTACGTCTGTGCGTTCGAGGAGAACGAGGGCTACGACACGGATAACGACTTCTCGCCCGACGGCCACGAGATCGTCAAGGCCGTCAACGCGGTCAGCGATCCGCTCCGCCACGACGATCCGTACCGCCGCCAGGCGCTGTATCTCGACGGCGTCGACTCCTATGCGATGTCGCGCGATACGCACATCCGTCCGGTCGAGGCCGCGGATCTCTTCAAGCAGTTCACGGTCGAGTGCTGGGTGCGCCCGGAGCGGACGGGCGTCGCGCAGACGATCCTCGAACGCTCGGTGGCCTATGCGGCCGCGTCGAACACCAAGGACGAGCGGGCGATCCGCGCGAACTTCCGCATCGGCCTTGCCGCCGACGGCCGCGTCTACGGTCTCTTCGACAACAACGATGCGATTGAGTCGGGCCTGAACGCCCCGACCAGCTGCCAGCGCATCGACAGCCTCGCGGCGCTGCCGCTCGGCGCGTGGTCGCACGTCGCCCTCTCGTATGACGGCGCGGTGCTCAAGCTGTTCGTCGACGGCAAGCGCGTCAACTACGCGGAGACGACGCTCATTCCGGCGAACGGCGTGACGCAGGTGATGCAGGACATCGGCTGGGGGAATACGAACAACTTCCCGGTGGCGTCCTACGAGGCCGAGCCGGTGTCGTTCTTCATCGGCGCCCGGCCGCAGAAGGATGCGACCATGGACTTCGCGGGCCTCAAGACGGCCGATGAGGAAGTCCGCGAGTTCTTCAAGGGCTACATCGACGAGGTCCGCGTCTGGGACGGCGCGCGCACCGAGGACGAAATCGCGGCGGACTACCGGAAGCGCATGGACTACACGGCCATCTCCGAGAACCGCGAGGAGGTCTTCCGCTCCTGGTATCAGGACGGCACGCGCAACAACAACGACGGCAATCCCACGCTGCCGCCGGAACTCGTGATGCACTACGACTTCTCGACCCTGCCGGGCGCGCTGAACGCGGCGGACGTCGCCCAGACGCCGGTGGGCTTCGTGCAGAACACGATCGGCCAGGCGGCGCTCGACGAGGACGTGGCGGGCCTCTATCCGGACCGGTTCGCGCTCAAGGGTGGCGACGCCCTCACGACGGCGGACGGTACGCTCGCGATCGGCTGGTGGAACGAATGCGTCCAGAAGAGCACGGTCTATAAGGACTACCGCGTCGTGCCGTGGATCGAGAACTCGGTCGCGCGGCTGCCGGCGCTTGACGGCGCGGCGGTCGATTCGCCCTACTATGGCGAGAACATGAGCGCGGGGTACGTGCTGCCGTCCGCCGTGGGTCTGCAGAAATTCACCTTCCCGAACACGGCGCTGCCGTACCAGGGCTACGTCTACAACATGGATCGCATGTTCCATCTCAACCAGGCCGCCCGTCTGTTCGAAGTCACGGGCGTGGGTGAAATCCTCATGAAGCGTGCCGAATTCCAGGTCCGCAACAGCTTCCTCGGCACGAGCGAACTCGTGCCGCTCGGCGGCGCGTTTGCGAAGACCTGCGACGAGCTGTGGGACGGCGCGGCCGCCGACCTCTGGGAGTACACCGGCAGCGACTCCGACGCGGACGGCCTCCCCGACTGGTGGGAGCGGTACGCGAAGGAGCAGGGCTACTACACGGGCGATGACCTCAGCTGGGACACCGAGGTCGTCTACAACGGCCGCAAAATGACGGCCGCCGACGCCTACCGGCTCGATCTCTACCATGGCGTCATGCCGAACGGCGCCGGTTCGGGCACGCAGAACTCGACCTACCAGTCGACGGTCGACAGCGACGGCGATCTCATCGCCGACTGGTGGGAGAACTTCTACGACGTTGCCGAATACGACGCCTTCGACGATCCCGACGGCGACGGACTCTGCAACTACGTCGAGTACCTCCTCACGGTGGTGTTCGACGCCGGCGTGCCGTTCGATCCGCTCGACGCGTACAGCGCCAATCCGAACGAACTCGACTACTTCTTCAAGATTGGCCAGCTCTACGTTGGTGAGATCTTCACCGACCATGACATGATGCGCGACACGCTGGAGGACAGCTGGGGCGCGAGCTACGCCAGCCGCTTCGCCTGGGACCGGGAGCAGGATGCAGACGAGGACGGCTGGAGCAACTTCGCGGAAGCGAGCTACAATGACTTCTCCGCGAACATCATGGCCAACTACGCCTCCCACGTCGTGGGCGATACGGAGATCAAGGACCTCCCGATTCCGACGCTCAATCTCCGTCTGCGCTACAACGGCTCGCAGCTGCTCGCGGGCGGCAGCACCGATAACGGCGGCGGCAACAGCGGCACGGAGGATGCGAATACGCTCGCGCCGATCGTGGTGCAGACGTACACGCGCCCGGATGCGGTGGTGGCGGATGCGGTCTACAACATTCAGCCGGGCGAGGCGACGCAGAACACCGTCCATCTGGGCGCGTGGTCCGATCGCGTCGTGAGCGGCACGCTGACGCCGGGCTACGTCAATGCGGGTTCGTTCACACTCGAATACGCCATGGTCGATCGCAATGACAACTATACCTTCCGGATCAACGACCTGACGCCGCTGAGTCCCGAATACGCGGCCGCCTATCCGGCGGGCCTGTATCGCGGCTCCTACGAGGACTACATGGGCTTCCTCGACATGTTCGGCCCCACGTATGTCGAACTCCAGAGCAGCGAGTTCGCGTGGAACACCTTCACCGATGCGGCGGCCATCACGGTCACGCAGGATGAATCGGGCCAGAATGGCTATATCTGCCGCTTCGGCGAGCGCATCGGTACGATCAACCTGATGACGGGTTCCTTCCGGATGAATCTGGAGCCGCTTAAGGATATCGCCGCGACGAACACGTCGGCGTCGGTCAGCCTGGCGCAGTCGGTCCTGCGCATCACCTACGACTCCGTGGTGCCGAAGCTCCAGTCGAACAAGCTCGACCTCTACCTCGGCGAAGCCCAGACGGGCTACGTCAAGGAAGGGAAGAACATGATCGTGGCGTTCTACGACCTCGACGGCAACGGCAAGTACACCGCCGGCGAGCCGATGGGCTGCGCGGTGGGCGTGGACGTCGGCTGGAACCGGGCCGCGGCGGAGATCGAGCTGACCGACACCTCGCCGATCATCACGCGCGCCGATCTCCTCACCGGCACCTCCGACCGCAAGGAGAACTACGGCACGGACGACGGTGACTACTACAACCTGATCGAAGGCGAGCTCTCGGGCGGCAACTACCAGCGTCTGCGTGTCGTGCGCACGCTCATCAACGGCTGGGGCGTGAATGAGATCTCGGGCGAGGATTCGGCGCTCAACCGCGTTCTCGTCGACCGCTGGGTGGAACTCGATCAGCGCTCCTTCTTCTTCGAAGGCGACGTCCTTCTGTCGGGCGAGTTCGACATCGACTGGTCGACCTTTGACGAGGTCGCGAAGGTGATGAGCGCGGCCAAGATGGATCCGACGAACATCACCTACCGCATCGTGCTGGGCAACGGTTCGATCAGCACGGCCGACACCAACAACCTGTTCTCGCTCTGCACGGTGCGCCATTTCGACGCCAAGTCGCTGCGCAACCGCCCGATCGCCCTCACCCCGGGCAGCGCCTCGTCGGGCAGCGAAGGATCCGTCATCTACGGTTCGCATCCGACCTTCACCTGGAAGATGGAGAACGGCGCCACCTCGTATACGGCGTTCCAGGTCCAGGTTCTGGACGGCGCCACGGTCGTATGGGATTCGGGCACGCGGCGCGCGCCGGCGCGGAACGACGCGGGCGTCTACACCTTCGAGGCGGATGCCTTCGTGGGCGACGAACTCGAGAACGAGAAGAACTACACGTGGCGGGTTGCGATGTACAACGCGAAGTTCCAGACCCCGCTGTGGTCGCAGGAGAGCCTGGTCTTCCGCATGAATACGCCGACCTCCGGCTTCGGCTACGGGGCGATTCCGGTCTGCGTGCGCTATTTCGGCCCGACCGTCACGGAGGCGGACATCTGCGTCGAGGCGTTCGTCTCGCCCGACTTCAGCGGCACGCCGGCGGCGCGTACGACGGTGGCGGACGTCTCCTCCGTGGGCCGGACCAATGCGGTGCATGCGGCGAACGCGACGCTGATCGGTCTCGCGCCGGGCACCTACTACGTCCGCGCCTACGTGGATCTGACGAAGTACGGCACGTCGCGCGTGCGTGACAGCTGGGAGGCCTGGGGCTATGCGTGCCCGCGCGAGCGGGATCTCGACCTGCCGTACGTCGCGACGGCGGTGGAGGTGGAGAACGTGACCGGCGAGTTCAAGACGGTCGAGGTCTACATCGAGGACGTCGACACGAACGGCAATGCGGTGCCGGACACCTGGGAGATCGTCAAGAACGGCGGCACGCTGAGCAACGGCGCGGAGAATCTGGACGATACGCTCGTGACGATGTATCCGGTCGCGACGTCTTTCGGCAGCGTCGCGTCGGCGTCGGGTCCGATGGCCGAGGCGATGCGCGCCTACCTCAACCGCTGCTTCGGCTCGCTGGACGTGGCGGCGCTCGTCATGGACGTCCCCGTGGCAAGCCTCAGCGTCTCCTCGACGGGTTCCATCATCGTCGAGGGCGAGGTCGCCGCGCTGGACATCACCGGCATCGCGCTGGAGGACGGCCGGCTGACGCTGAAGGTCAGCGCCCAGTCCGAGACTGCGGCCGACGGCCTCGGGGTCTACGACATCGTCTCGGAGGTCAACTGCACCGTCTGCTACAAGACGTCGCTCGATCAGACGGAGTGGACGGAACTGGGCACGACGAAGGTCTCCGTGGGCGGCGAGGCCGTGAGCGTTTCGCTCGACGGCGTCGCCGGCGACAGCGCCTTCTTCAAGGTCGTGGTCGAGAAGGTCGGTGAATAACAAGGTCAGGCGCCGTCCGGGCGACCGGACGGCCGGAAGGAAAAATCGGATGAAGAAGGAAATCAGGAAAGTTCTCGTCATCAACTCGGGTTCGAGTTCGCTCAAGTACCAGTTGTTCGATATGCAGAAGGGCGAGCGCATCGCCAAGGGTCTCGTCGAGCGCATCGGCTGCGGGGGGCCGAAGGACCACACCGCCGCGCTCGACCGGGTCGTCGCCGATCTGGGCGAGGCCGCGAAGGACGTCGACGCCATCGGTCACCGCGTGCTGCACGGCGCGGAGGTCTTCAAGGACTCCGTGAAGGTGACGGCGGCGGTCATGAAGAAGCTGGAGAAGCTCGTGCGGTTCGGGCCGCTGCACATGCCCGCCAACCTCGGCGGCATCACGGCCTGCGAGAAGATCTTCCGGGGCGTCCCCAACGTCGCGGTCTTCGACACCGCCTTCCACCAGACGATGCCCGACTGCGCGGCGATGTACGCGATCGACCCCAAGTACTACAGGACGATGGGCATCCGCAAGTACGGCTTCCACGGCACCTCGCACAAGTTCATCACGCAGGAGGCGGCGAAACTCCTGAAGAAGCCGCGCGGGAAGGTCAACCTCATCACCTGCCACATGGGCAACGGTTCGTCGCTCGCCGCCGTGAAGAACGGCGAATGCGTCGATACCTCGATGGGGCTCACCCCGCTGGCCGGCATGGTCATGGGCACGCGCTGCGGCGACATCGACGCGGCGGCCGTTCTCTCCATCATGGAGGCCGGGAAGCTCACCCCGGCCGAGGCGGATACGCTCCTCAACAAGAAGTCGGGGCTTCTGGCGCTCACGGGTTCCTCCGATTGCCGCGACATCTGCGCGATGGCCGAGAAGGGCGACAAGCGGGCCGAACTCGCCCTTGAGATGCTCGCCTACCGCACGGCGTTCTACATCGGCGGCTACAACACCGTCGTCGGCGGTGCGGATGCAATCATCATGACGGGCGGCATCGGCGAGAACTCGTCCGAAGTGCGCGCGCGCATCGTCGGCCGTCTCGGCGCCCTGGGCATCAGGCTCGACCGGAAGGCGAACCGGATCCGCGGCAAGGTCGCGACGATCTCCACCCGGGATTCGAAGATTCCCGTCATCATCCTCCCGACGAACGAAGAGCTGGCCATCGCCCAGGACACCGTCAGCGTCCTGGCGAAGTGAAGCGGACGGGAGCTTCCGCCAGTCGCCATTCATCATCATTGTCCATTGTCGATTTCCCTATATGAACGCCATCAAGTCTATCATTGAAAAGGCCTCGACCCTCCAGGGTACGGTGGTTCTTCCCGAAGGAATGGATCCGCGCGTGATCACCGCCGCGTGCGCGTGCGTGACCCGCAAGATCTGCACGCCGGTCGTGCTCGGCACGGCCGACGAAATCGCCCACGCCGAGACGGCGGCGGGCCTGAAGCTCGCCGACAAGGGCATCCGGGTCATCGACTACACCCTGGGCGACGCCGAGCTCGAGGCCGCATACCTCGAGGCGTGGAATGCCAAGGAGGCGAAGAAGCCGGTCGAGAAGCGGAAGCTCATCGATCTGGCGACGGCGCAGAAGACGCTCCGCACGAAGCGCATCTACTTCGGCGGCATGATGGTCCGGCTCGGCCGGGTCAACGGACTCGTCGCGGGCTCCATCGCCTCCACGGGCGACATGCTCCGCGCGGCGTTCCACACGCTCGGCACCCAGCCGGGCGTCAAGACCGCGAGTTCGTGCTTCATCATGGATCTGCAGACGCCGACCCCGGCGGGCGACAGCGTGCTCGCGTTCGGCGACTGCGCCGTCATCCCCAACCCGACGGCCGAACAGCTCGTCGACATCGGCCTCGCGACCGCGCGCACCTACCGCGAGCTCACGGGCAACGAACCGCGCGTCGCGTATCTGAGCTTCTCCACCAAGGGTTCCGCGGCGGGCGACCTCGTCGAGAAGGTGCAGAAGGCGGTCGAGCTGGGGCGTCCGCGTTTCGCGGAAGCGGGCATCAGGATGGACGGCGAAATGCAGTTCGACGCCGCCATCGTCCCTTCCGTCGGCGAACTCAAGAATCCGCACGGCGAGATCCAGGGCAACGCCAACGTCTTCATCTTCCCCGACCTCCAGGCGGGCAACATCGGCTATAAGATCGCGCAGCGCCTCGGCGGCGCGACGGCGATCGGCCCGAATCTCCAGGGGCTCGCGAAGGCGATGAACGACCTTTCCCGCGGGTGTTCGGCCGAAGATATCGTCGGCACGATCTGCGTGACGCTGCTGCAGAGCGCGGGGAAGTGATTGACAATCCGCCTTCCAATGCGATAGAATTAACCCAGACCCATGACCAATGAACAGATGCTAGTCCGGGCGCGCGAGGTCTTCGACATCGAGATCGAAGGTCTCCGCCGCACCCGCGATGCGCTGGGTGAGAGCTTCACCGCGGCCATCGGCCTCATGCGCGCGTGCGTGGAGGCCGACGGCATCATCGTCGTCACGGGCGTGGGCAAAAACCTCGCCGTCGCCGAGAAGATGAGCGCGATCTTCGCTTCGACGGGGACGCGCTCGATCTGCCTCAACCCCGTGCAGGCGATGCACGGCGACCTCGGCATGGTCGCGCCGCGCGACGTCCTGATCGCCCTGAGCTTCTCGGGCGAGTCGGACGAGATCCTCCGCCTCATTCCGGCGATTCGCCGCCACGGGCTGAAGGTGATCGGCATGACGGGCCGGCCCCGGTCGACGCTCGCCGCGATGAGCGACATCCACCTTGAGATCCCGTGCGGGCGCGAGGCCTGCCCCTTCGGCATGGCGCCGACGAACTCGACGACGGCGACGATGGCGATGGGCGATGCGCTCGCGATGGTGATGATCGACGCGCTGCAGTTCGACGTCTCGAGCTACGCGATGAACCACCCGGCGGGGGCGATCGGCCGGGCGCTCGTCCTGAAGGCGACCGACATCATGCGCACCGGCGCGCGGATGGCCTGCGTGCCCCCGACCGCCACGGTCATGGATTCGCTGATGGCGATGACCCGGGCGAAGTGCGGCGCGGCGGTGGTGGCGGAGGCCGACGGCCGCCTCGTCGGCATCTTCACCGACGGCGATTTCCGCCGCCACATCTCCGAGGGCCGGGCGGACGTGCTGGGCGCGGCGGTGGAGACGGTGATGACGAAGCGGCCGCTCTTCGTGCGCGGCGACGCCTACGCCAGCGAGCTGCTGAAGGTCTTCGGACAGAAGCGCATCGACGATCTGCCGGTGTGCGATGCGGACGGCCGGGTGGTCGGCCTCGTGGACATCCAGGATCTGCCCAAGATGAAAGTTCTTTAAGAAAGGAATCCCAAGATGAAGAAGATTGCAGTTTTCACGGTGGCGGCGCTGGCGGCGGCGAGCGTGCTGGCGCAGGCCCGCACCCGCCGTTCGGGTGCGACGGTCACCCGCGGCAAGCCGGCGGCGGTGGCGCCGGCGGACGAGGACGCGCCGACGACGGGCAAGGCCGCGAAGGTCACGGTCGATCAGTTCCCGAAGACGGGGCGCGCGTCGTGTCTGGCGGCGCCGAGCATCGCCGGCAACTCCATCATCGGCGCGTGCTACAACAAGCCGCGCCAGTGGATCGTCCTGGAGGCGAAGTACACGACGTACGCCAAGTGGCAGGATCAGCTCACGTTCACCTGGCACGTCCTGCTCGAAACGAAGAGCGCGTCGGAGAACAAGGGCAACAAGGAGGGTCTGCCGCCGTATTCGTATTTCACGGCGACGACGACCTACGCCAACATTCCGCAGGGTTCGCACGCCGCGTCCGTCTGCCTGCACCCGTCCTACCGCGAGCGTTTCGGCGAGCCGAAGGCGATCGGTCTCGTCATCACCAACGCGAAGGGCGAGATGCTCTACGGCGACTGCGAGAGCGAGATCAAGGGCATTGCCCCGCACAAGCAGTTCTGGGAGAATCCCGACATCATGAACGCCAAGGAGGGCGGCGAGCCGATGATCGAGCGCCGTCAGGGTCTGCTCGACCGCGCCAAGACGATCTGGGCGATGGTCAACCCGAACGACTACGAGCACGTCGCGCAGTAAGGAGCCTTCTCCATGGCCAAGAAATTCCTCACCCTCAATATCGGCGCCTCCGCGATTGCGCTCGCCGAGTATGAAGCCAACGGGGACGCGGTTACGCTCGTGAACTACGGCACGGCGGCGCTGGCGGCGTCGCTCGACACCGGCAGCGCCGCGACGATCCTCGCCCCCGCGCTCATGGAGATCGTGCGCGAGAAGGGCATCCGTCCCGGCAAGGTCGCCATCGCCGTCTCGGGCCAGATGGTCTTCCCGCGCTTCGCCGCCGTCGCCGTCGCGGGCAACGACGAGGCGAAGTTCGAGCAGGCGATCCGCTTCGAGATCGAGCAGAACATCCCCTTTCCGATCGATGAGATGGTCTGCGACCGTCAGGTCCTCGGCGACACCGGGAACGGCGAAAAGTCGGTCATGATCGTCGCGGCGAAGACCGAGCAGATCGAGGCGATCACCGATGCCGTGCAGGCGTCCGGCTTCCAGCCGACGCTCGTCGACGTGGCGCCGCTGGCGGTGACGAACGCGCTCAAGGCGTGCCGTCCGGCGGACGAAGGCTGCGTTGTCATCCTCGCCATCGGGGCGAAGACGACCTCGCTCGTCATCACCGAGGGCGACAAGCTCTACAACCGTTCGATCCCCGTGGCGGGCAATACGCTCACGAAGGAGATCGCGCAGGCGCTCGGGTGCACGCTCGACGAGGCCGAGGAGATCAAGCGCGAGAATGCCTACGTGTCGATGGGCGGCGTGACGGAAGACGAGGACGCGACGCTGGATCGCATCTCGAAGGTCTGCCGCGCGGTGCTGACGCGCCTCCACGCCGAGATTTCGCGCTCCATCAACTTCTACCGCAGCCAGCAGGGCGGCGGCGTGCCCGTGAAGCTGTACCTGACGGGCGGCAGTGCGCTGCTGCCGCAGATCGACGCCTTCTTCCGGGATTCGCTGCAGATCGACGTCGAGTTCTTCAATCCGTTCGATACGCTGGGCGTCGGGCCGTCCGTCGATGCGGAGGCGCTCGCCACCGACGCCGCGTTCCTGTCGGAGACGGCCGGTCTGGCGCTGCATGAAGCGGGCCGCGCCGCCCTGGCGATCAACCTCCTGCCCCGGTCGCTCGTGGAGGCGCGCGCGGAAGCCGCCCGCATCCCGTTCGTCGCGGTGGGCGCGTTCGCGCTCGCGCTCGGCGCCGTCTGCCTGTGGCGGGCGGCTGCGGCGGGGCGCGATCAGGCGGCCGAAGAGCTCGCCCGGATCGAGAGCCGTACGCAGAACCTGAAGACGTTCGAGACGAAGATCAAGGCCGCGCAGGCGGCGGAGGCCGCCGCGCAGGCCGAGGCCGACGGGCTGAAGCCGGTGCTGGCGGGGCGTTCGCGGGCGGTGGATCGCTTCAACGCCGTGCGGCTGACGCTCGGCAACTATCTCTGGATCCAGGGCTGGCAGAACGGCAGGATTACGATCCGCGGCTGGAAGGACCGCATCGCGACCTACGTCGAGACGTTCCCGGCGGGTGAAGACGGCAAGCGGCTGACCGCGCCCGAGATCGTCGAGAAGCGTCTGAAGGGGACGGGACTTTCCGAGGAAGTCCTCGCCAAGTGGCCGATCGATCCCTCCAGCGTAAAGGTCACCGACATGACCTCCTTCGGCAAGGAAGGCTGCGTTGAACAATTCGTAGTGGAGCTGAAGTTCAAATGAACAGGAACAAGATCATCATGGCCGCCCTCGGCGGCGTCGCCCTTGCGGTGGTTCTCGTGTTCGGCGGCCTGGCCTACTCCGCGTGGTCGGAGCAGCGCGAGACGCGCGAGCGCATCGCGTCCGAGCGCAGCAACGCCAATCGCATCCTGTCGTCGGCCATCCCGCCGACCCAGGCGTCGCTCGACGGCATCGGGGCGAATACGAAGCTCTTCGCCGACTGGCGCGGCGAAACGCACGACCTGCTGGTGATGGGCGATATCGCGATTGACAGGGATGCTTCCGCGACGGCCTTCAAGGCGACGATGGCGGAAGACGCGCGTATGCTCGAGAAGCTGCCGGGCGGGGCGGACGGCAGGATTGTCCGCGACGGCTTCGACTTCGGTTTCAAGAGCTACATCATCGCCGGCGACATCCCGGCGGAGGCGACGCTGCCCGCGTTGAAGCGCCAGTGGGCCGAGATCAAGGCGATGGTCGAACTCCTCGCGGCGTGCGGCATCGTCGAGCTGCAGTCCCTTGAGGTTGCGCCGGTCGAGACGAAGGCGGCCCCGCCGCCGGAACGGCCGAAGAAGGGGTTCGGCTCGAAGAAGGCGGCGCAGCCCGTCGAGGTCAGGCCCGCGTTCGAGACGATGGGCTACACGGTCAGGTTCACTGCGCGTCCGCTCGCCCTCGTCAAGGTGCTCAACGCCTTTGCGACGGCGGAACACCTCATGTACATCGAGGATCTGGCATTCGTGCGCGAGAAGGATATGCTCGGCGAGATGCTGGGCGCCGGCAAGAAGGAGCAGGAAAGCGGCGCCCGGCGCGGCCGCCGGCGCGGTCGCCGGACCGAGGAGCAGCCGCCGGCCGAGGGTGAGGGCGGCGAGGAGGTCGCGCGCAAGGGGCTGGTGACCGATCCGCAGCTCGAAGCGCCGTTCGTCGTGACGCTCAGGATCAGGACCTTTGATTTCGGCACCAACGGCGCGGCGGCGCCCGTGGCGGCGGACAAGGCCGAGGAGAAGGAGGATGAAGAATGATCTCCCTTAACGACAAGGGCTTTTTCGCGGCCCATTGGGATTGGCTGGCGGCCGGATTCGGCATTCTCGCGCTCGCGGGCGGCGTGATCGCCCTGTGTCTGCCGCCCGCCGAGGCGGAAGGCGAGGCCGGGCGCGCGGCGCGCGGCGGGAAGGATGGTCTCGCGGCGGCCGACCTCAAACCGTACGCGGCGCTCGTCGGGCGTTTCAAGGCGCCGGGCAAGATTACCGAACCCGCCGAAACGAGCGACAGCTACCTCGCGTCCGGTCGGCGCGTCTTCTGCGAGCAGGGCGAGGCGGGCGCCGAGAAGAAGGGTTGCGGCCGGCCGATTCCCTTCGGCGTCAAGGTCTGCCCCTACCCCGACTGCGGCGTGAAGCAGCCCGAGGAGATCAAGGTCGAGGTCGATACCGACGGCGACGGGCTTCCCGACGAATGGGAGAAGAAGTACGGCCTCAATCCGAACGATGCCGCCGACGCGGAGGACGATCTCGACAAGGACGGCTTCACCAACGCCGAGGAATACGAGGCCGGCACGGATCCGTCCGATCCCGAATCGCATCCCGACTACCGTGACTCGCTGACGCTCGCGCTGCCGCTCAAGCAGACGACGCTGCCATTCTTCTTCGAGCGCGCGACGCCGCTGCCGGGCGGGAGCCACCGCTTCAACTTCCGGGATCCCGGCAAGAAGAACGACTACGGCAAGTGGGGCAAGGTCTACGAACCCAAGACGGGCGAGGAGATCGGCAAGACGGGCTATGTCGTGAAGGGCTACGAGCACAAGATCGCCAAACGCGAGATCGCCGGCGAGAGGCGACAGCAGAAGCTGACGCGCGAAATCGACGTGTCGACCGCTACGCTCGAACGCAAAGCCGACAAGAAGATCGTCGTCGTCGCCCTGGGCGAGCGCAACAAGCCGGTCGACGTCCAGGCCAAGCTCGTCTACACGCGCGGAACCACCAAGGAGCTGTTTGTCGTGAAGGGCGATGTCATCGACCTCAACGGCACGAAATTCACGGTTGAGGATCTGGTGCGGGAAGGCAAGACGGTCAAGGTGGTTCTCGCCAATGCGAAGCTTGGCAAGAAAACCCTTGAAGCACTTGAACAGTGACGGGAAATAGTCTATAATACGCTTTACAAATCAAGGAGCAGTGCTCGATATGACGAACCTTAGGAACGTGTTTGCGGTTGGCGCGGCGGTGGCGCTCGTTGCCGTGGGGCAGAATGTCGGCGCGCAGGAAGATCTCGACGACCTCCTGAGCGACCTGGAGTCTGACACCAAGGCCGAGACGGCGCAGGTTGAACCCCAGTCTGCGGAAGTGTCCGTAGCGCCCGCCGCGGAGGCCGACGAGCCGGCGGCGGTTGAGGAGCCGGAAGAGGCCGCCGAAGAGCCTGCGTCCGTTGCTTCGGAAGAGCCGGCGCCTGCTGCCGCCGAAGAGCCGGTGTCCGTTGCTGCGGAAGAGCCGGCGCCGAAGGCCGAGGAGCCCGTTCCCGCGCCCGTTCAGGCGGAGTCGAAGAGCGATGACGTCCTGGATCTCCTGAGCGAACTGGCCGCCGAAGACGAAGCCGGCGCCAAGCCGGCGGTTCCGGCCGAGGAGCCCGCGCCTGCCGTGGCGGCGGAGCCGACGCCGAAGGCCGATGTGAAGCCGTCGGAGGTTACGCCCGTCGTGGTCGCGGACGGGAAGCCCGCGCCCGAACCGGTGCCGGTCGAGCCGGCCGTGCCCCAGTTCACGGGGCCTGATGCCGAACTTCTCTCCAACATCGTCACCACCGAGCGGATTCGCCGCGAAGCCTTCGACGTCCAGGCCGATCGTGAGATCATGGAGGCGCGGGCGTGCATGGAGTCCGAGGAGTATCAGGATGCGACGAAGCACTACCGCATCGCGCAGAAGCTCCTGAACGACAGCCCCAAGTCCGCCGGCAAGCGCAAGGAGTGCGAGCAGGGCATCGCCGAGGGCCTTTACCGCGCGGCGTTGCAGGAAGACGCGACGGGTCGCCGCGAGCGCGCCATCAAGCTCATCTCCAAGGCCGTCGACCTCCGTCATCCGAAGGCCCGCCGTCAGCTCGAGGCCTGGCTCGCCGCCGGTGATCCGGAAGCCAGCAAGACGGATGTCTCCGAGATCAAGCACCGGCGCAACGATCAGGACTACAAGGATCAGCGCGCCAAGACCCTCATGCATCTCCGGCGTTCCCGCCAGTATCTCGCCACGCGCGAGCTCGGTCGTGCGCTGGACGAGTGCGAGCTCGTGCTTGTCGCCGATCCCTCCAATCAGGAGGCCATCCGTCTGCGCGAGAAGATCCAGCGCAAGCGCCACACGATTCTGATGCAGGAGCGCAAGGCCGCCCGCGAGGGCATGATCGCGGATGTCGATCAGGCGTGGCGCCCCGTCTATGCCGTCGATGCGCAGGAACTCGGCCAGCGCGTGGGTGAGACGACGACGCGTCCCCTCGACAACGACCCGGAGCGCGCCCGCGAGCAGAACATCTACAAGCGCATGAAGGAGATGAAGCTGCCGTCCATTTCGTTCAAGCCGCCGGCCACGATCATCGATGCCGTCGAGTTCTTCCGTTCGGCATCGAAGGATTTCGACAATCCGGAGCTTCCGCTGGAGCAGCGCGGCTTCAACATCGCGCTCCGTCTGCCGGAGGCGATCCGCAACGCCCGCATGAGCGGCGGCGAAGAGGAGACCGACGGCTTTGGCGGCGGCGAGGAGGAGGCGTCCGGATCGGATACGGCCGGGGTGCCGATGATTCCGATGCTGTCCGCGAGCGACATCACCTTCTATGATGCGCTGAAGCTCGTCTGCGATTCCGTCGACTTCAAGTTCAAGGTCCAGGGGCCGTTCATCATCGTCATGCACAAGGATATGGCGATTGAGGAGATGGTAACCCGCAGCTACCCGGTGCTTTCCTCCTTCATGGAGCGCATGGACACGGCTTCCTCCGACATGAAGGAGATGCGGTCGGCGGGCTTTGGCGGCAATGCCAGCCGGAACAACGATGAAGGCGATGAGAACCAGCAACGGGACTGGAAGGAGTTCTTCACGCTGCTCGGCGTCCAGTGGCCCGAGGGTTCTCAGATCATGTACATCAAGACCATCGGCAAACTCCGCGTGAAGAACACCTACGAGAACCTCGCCGAACTCGAGAAGGCGCTCACCGAAATGAACGCCGATCCCAAGCTCATCGAAATTGAGGCCCGCTTCGTCGAAGTCTGCCAGGAGGATTTGAACTCGCTCGGCTTCGAGTGGATCCTCAACAGCGACTATTCGCTGGGTCTCGGCAGCCACCTTTCGCGGGCGCTGGGCATCCGCGGCGGCGCCTGGGGTTCGTCCAGCGGTTCGTCTACTTCCAGCAGTTCGAGCTCGACCTCCACGTCGTCTTCGTCGCTCACGGGCGGTGTCGTCAACAGCGGCGGCACGACGACAAGCACCGAGGGTTCCACCACGACGAGTTCGTCGTCGTCCAAGACGCTCTTCGCCAACTCGAGCGGAGCGACCTGGATTCGCCACGGCAGCGCGAGCCACGGCAAGATCGGCATCAACGCCACGGGCGGCGAGGGTTCGACCTACGGCACGGGCATGCGCTATCTCTCGACTCTGTCGAACCACATTTCGGGCGAGAGTGCGTCGAACAACGACCAGTTCATGCGCATCAACGCCTTCCTGGGCGGCGCGGATCTCTCGATGATCCTCCACATGCTCTCCCAGCGCAGCGATACGGATCTCCTGTCCGCGCCCAAGGTGCTGACCCGTCCGGGCGAAGAGGCCGTCATGAAGGTCGTCACCGAATACATCTACCCGACCGACTACGATGTGCAGCTGCAGTCCAGTTCCTCAAGCTCCAGCAGCAGCAGCGGCGGCAGCCAGTCCGCGATTCTTGCGGTCGTCGAGCCGCAGTCCTTCACGATGCGTGAAGTCGGCGTCATTCTCGACGTCACCCCGACGCTGACGGACGACGGCAACCTCATCGACCTCAAGCTCAACACGCAGGTCGTCGACGAGCCGACCTGGAAGAACTACGGCATGCGCATTCCGTTCACGGGCAACTCTTCGTTGCAGAGCTTCCAGGGCATCGGCGAGATTCTCACCGGCCTCTCCGAAGTCCTCTCGACGATCGGCACGGGCCTGAGCGATACGGTCAAGGCGGCGTTCGCCGAGACGGCCGTGAGTTCCGCCAGCGCCGCGCTGGAGAATCTCACCGTGTCCTCCTCGGAGAACATCACCTACTACGACGCCCCGATGGAACAGCCGTTCTTCCACGTCCGTTCAATCGACTCGAACGTCTCGGTCTATCCGGGTGCGACGATCGTCATGGGCGGCCTCATCACCGAAGACCGCAAGGCGATGGACGACAAGATTCCGTTCCTCGGCGATCTCCCGATCATCGGTCGCTTCTTCCGCAGCCACTCCGAGCGCACCAACAAGCGCAATCTCCTCATCTTCGTGACGACCCGTCTCGTCGACGTCCGCGGCCGCGAGGTCACCATGAGCTCGCTGGAGCAGAAGGAGAGTGATGTCCAGGCCGCGCCTCAGGAAGACGAGTAACCGGACACGTATATGAAGATATGCCTTACGGGGGGGATTGCCTGCGGGAAGTCCCTCCTGTCGCGTTATCTGAACGAACTCGGCGTCGCGACGGTCGATGCCGACGACATCGTGCACGAGCTCATTCCCGACCCCGCCGAGCGCCGCCGTCTTGCCGCCGAGGTCTTCGCCGATCCCGTCCGGCGCCAGGCGCTCGAAGCGCGTCTCCATCCGCTGGTTCGCGCGCGGATCAACCGGATTCTTGATGCACCGGGACCGCGAATGGTGATTGCGGTGATTCCCCTCCTTTTCGAGGTGCATTGGGAAGCGGATTATGATATAATCTGCTGCGTTGCGTCCACGCGGGAGAATCAGCTCGCGCGGATGATGACCACACGCGGCTACACGCGTGCGGAGGCCGAAGCCCGATTGGCAGCCCAAATGCCCGTTGCGGTGAAAGCCGAGAAATCCCACTACGTGATCAGGAATGACGGAACGGCGGAAGAGCTCCGAAAGGCCGCCGCGCGGTTCGTCGCCTGGCTGAAAACACAACCCTCACACGATCCGAATTCCTAATTATGGCCGAAGAATTTGACGTTTTTGCCCAGAGTGAAAAGCCCCAGCCGAAGCCGCCGCGTCCGGCGGGCAATCCGCCGGGCAACGGGGGCGGCAAGAAGCCGTTCCGCAAGCCGGTCGGCGGGCATATGCCGCATCGTCTGCCGCCGAAGAACAACTCGCCGATTCGCGGGGCGAATGGCATCGAGTCGGTGAATCCGCTCCTGAATGCGCCGCTGCCGACGGAGCCGCGCGCCCAGCAGGTCGAACCGCAGGTGAATCCGCATCGCGATCCGTCGCTGCCCGAATATCGCCTGGCCGACATCCAGATCTGGCCTGCGCCGCAGGTCGTCGAGCGGATGATGCCGGGGGCCGATCCCGAGGAGCTGGGTTCCTATCGCAAGCACGAGCTCATCTTCGCCGCCATCCGTTCGTATCTCGCCAGGGGCGGCGCCGTGCTCGCGAGCGGCTGCCTTGAGATCGTCCGCGAGGGCCATGGCTTCCTCCGCTCCGCGAAGAACAACTTCCTCGCCTGTCCCGAAGACGTCTTCGTCACCCAGCAGCAGATCCGTCGCCACGCGCTGCGCACGGGCGATATCGTCGAAGGGCCGATTCGCGATCCGCGCGACCGCGACCGCTTTTTCTGCCTCGGCAACGTCAACACCGTGAACGGCAAGGAGCCTTCCGTCGCCGCCCGCGTCATCCACTTCGAGAACCTGACCGCGACCTTCCCGACCCGTCGCATCATTCTCGAGACGACGCCGCAGGAGTTTTCCACGCGCGTCATCGACCTCTTCACGCCGATCGGCTTCGGCCAGCGCGGGCTCATCATCGCGCCGCCGCGCGTCGGCAAGACCGTCCTGCTCCAGAAGATGGCCAATGCGATTTCGCAGAACCATCCCGATGCCATGCTCATCATCCTGCTGATCGACGAACGTCCCGAAGAGGTGACGGATATGCAGCGCAATACCAAGGCCATGGTGCTCGCCTCGACCTTCGATGAGGAGCCCCAGCACCACGTGAACGTAACGGAGATGGTGCTGGAGATGTCGAAGCGTCAGGTCGAGAACGGACGGGACGTCATCATCCTGATGGATTCCATTACGCGCATGGCGCGCGCCTACAACACCGTCCAGCCGCATTCCGGCAAGATTCTCACGGGCGGCGTCGATGCGCTGGCGATGCATCGCCCGAAACGCTTCTTCGGCGCGGCGCGCAATATCGAAGGCGGCGGTTCGCTCACGATTATCGCCACGGGTCTCGTTGATACCGGCTCGCGCATGGATGAAGTCATCTTCGAGGAGTTCAAGGGAACGGGTAACATGGAGATCCAGCTCGACCGCGGCCTCGCCGACAAGCGCATCTTTCCGGCCATCGACGTCGAGAAGTCGGGCACGCGCAAGGAGGAGCTTCTCCTCGATCCGATCGAGCTGGAGAAGACCTGGGGCATGCGCCGTATCCTCAGCGCGGCGGGTCCCGAGGCCGCCATGAAGAGCGTTCTGAATTCGCTGAAGAAAACGAAATCCAATCCCGAATTCCTCCTGGCGCTCGACTTGAAGAATCTATGAGAAGAGCCCTTCTGACGGTATGGCTGTCCGTCGCCTGCGCCGGTGCGGCGCAGGCGATGCGGGTTTATGCGGGCGATTTCCATGCGACGGAAATGGCAAGAAAAGCCCTCTTGCATTGACATGGCGATGAACGACATTACCATCACGGGTGCGAAGGTTCACAACCTCCGCGGCATCGATGTTACCATTCCGCGCAATTCACTGACGGTCGTCACGGGGCTCTCCGGCTCCGGCAAGTCGTCGCTCGCCTTCGATACGCTCTACGCCGAGGGGCAGCGCCGTTACGTCGAGTCGTTGTCCGCCTATGCGCGGCAGTTTCTCGATCGCCTGAAGAAGCCGGAGGTCGAGAAGATCGAGGGGCTTTCCCCGGCGATTTCCATCGAGCAGCATACGACGAGCGGCAATCCGCGTTCGATCGTCGCCACCGTCACGGAGATCCACGACTATCTGCGCATTCTCTACGGCTCCGTCGCCGTCGCCCACTGTCCCCGTTGCGGCAAGCCCGTCACCAGGCAGTCCGCCGAACAGATCGTCGACGCCCTGCTGGCGGGCGAGGGCGGGAAGGCGATCGTCTATGCGCCGGTGATCAAGGGCAAGAAGGGCCGCCACGAATCCGTCTTCGAGGAACTGGGCCGCAAGGGCTTCGCCCGCGTACGCATCGACGGCGCGATGTATTCGATGGATGAGCTCCCCGAGCTCGACGGGAAGAAGGCGCACAGCATCGACGTCGTCATCGACCGCCTGGTGTTGCCCGGCCGGACGTCGGCGGCGCCCGCCGACCTCCGCACCCGCCTCACCGACTCCGTCGAACTCGCCCTCAGGATCGGGCACGGCATCCTCACCGTCGAACGCCTCCCCGATTCGACGCAAGCCGCCCCGCCGCCGGATCGTCCCTCCGGCGAGACGCTCACCTTTTCCGAACTCAACGCGTGCATCGACTGCGGCATTTCCTTCGACGAGCTGAAGCCGCGCAGCTTTTCGTTCAACTCGCCGTTCGGCGCGTGTCCGACGTGTGCAGGCCTCGGCCAGCTCTACTTCTTTGACGAAGACCTCGTGGTGCCGGACAGGAACCTGCCGCTCGCCGAGGCGATTCATCCATGGCGCCGGTTGGGCGGCCAGATGGCGATTCTCTACCACAAGGAACTCCTGGCCGAGATCGCGCGCCAGAATCACGTCGATCTCGCGACGCCGTATGCGAAGCTGCCGGCGAAGTTCCGCCACGACCTCATGCACGGTTTCAAGGAGGATCTCGTCCTCAGCTGGCGGCGTGTCGACAAACCCTTCGAAGGCGTGCTCAACGCCCTGCACCGCAAGCTCGACGAAGCCGAGGACGACGAGGTGCGTGCGAAATACGAAGCCTACCAGAACTTCAAGGTCTGCCCGGACTGCCTGGGCGCGCGTCTCCGTCCCGAGGCCCGTGCCGCCAGGGTCGCCGGCAAGACCATCGTCGAAGTCATGGCCATGCCCATCCGCCGATGTCTCGCGTTTTTCCGGGAAGACGTTCCTGCGGCGCCATCGCCGCGCGGCGCCGAGACGCTGAAGGGTCTCCGGGAAGTCGTCGCCGAGATTACGAAGCGGTTGCAGTTCCTGATCGACGTCGGACTCGATTACCTTACGTTGGATCGTGCGAGCGCGACGCTCTCGGGCGGCGAGATGCAGCGCATTCGCCTCGCGACGCAGATCGGGAGCGGCCTCACGGGCGTCCTGTACGTCCTCGATGAGCCGACGATCGGGCTTCATCCGCGCGATAACGAACGGCTCATCCGCACATTGAAGGGGCTGCGCGACCGGGGCAACACCGTGGTCATCGTCGAGCATGACGAGGAGATGATGCGTGCGGCGGACTATCTCATCGACCTCGGGCCCGGTGCCGGACGCGAAGGCGGGCAGATCATGTACCAGGGCGACTTCAAGGGCCTTCTCAAGGCGAAGTCGCTCACTGCCGATTATCTTGCGGGACGGAAGAGCGTGACGGATTGCCGGCCTCCCGATTCCCGCCCCGTCCCCGCCGGGCGGCGCTTCCTCACGATCTCGGGCTGCACGGAACACAATCTCAAGAACGTGACGGCGCGTTTCCCGATCGCGGCCTTTACGGTTGTCACCGGCGTATCGGGCTCGGGCAAGTCGACGCTGGTGGACGAAACGCTCAAGCGCGCGCTGATGCGCCGGTTCTATGGTTCGAAGGAGGTTCCCGGCAAATTCAGGAAGCTGACGGGCGCCGAGGCGTTCGACAAGGTCATCGAAATCGACCAGTCGCCGATCGGGCGTACGCCGCGTTCGAACCCGGCGACCTACGTCGGGTTCTTCTCCGAGATCCGCGATCTCTTTGCGCACACCGAGGCCGCCAAGGCGCGCGGCTATTCGGCGGGGCGCTTCTCGTTCAACGTGAAGGGCGGACGCTGCGAGGTCTGCGGCGGTGACGGACTCCGCCGGCTGGAGATGAGCTTTCTGCCGGACGTCTACGTCACGTGCGAACAGTGCAATGGCACGCGCTTCAACGCCGAGACGCTGGAGGTGACCTACGGCGGCAAGACGATTTCGGACGTCCTGGAGATGACGGTCGCCGAAGCCTACGAGTTTTTCGGGAAGGTGCCGTCCATCGCCCGCAAGCTCAAGGTGCTCGTCGACGTCGGCCTCGGCTACATCGGGCTCGGCCAGTCCGCAACGACGCTTTCGGGCGGCGAGGCGCAGCGCATCAAACTCGCGACGGAGCTCTCCCGGCGCGCCACGGGCCGCACGCTCTATCTGCTCGACGAGCCGACGACGGGTCTTCATTTCGACGATATCGCCAAGCTCATGAGGATTCTGCTGATGCTGCGCGACCAGGGCAACACCGTCATCGTCATCGAGCACAACATCGACGTAATGCGCTGCGCCGACTGGATCGTCGATCTCGGTCCCGGCGGCGGCGATGCCGGCGGAATGCTCGTCTGCGAAGGTCCGATTGCGGCGATAAGATCCTGCGCGAATTCGGTCACGGGAAAGTTCCTTTAGTCACGCACGCGCGTATTTTGGTATAATGCAGGGCGACGAAACAGCAGGCTCGGCATCGTGTCGGCGATGACATGACGCCCGCCGGGTCGAACGGGTCCGGAAGGTCAACCCTGCCGAAGTGGTTCCGGGCGTATGTTTGCGGGAATCCCTCCGTGCGGGAAGGGTAGGCGGTGGAATCCTGCGGAACGGGTTTAAGGAAAGAACGTAAAGATATGGCAGAGAAGAAAGAATCGGCCAAGAAGGCCGTCGCAACGGGGAATACCGCGCTTGATGCGGTGATGAGTCAGATCCGCAAGGAGTTCGGCGAGATGGCGATCATGCGCCTGGGCGACCGGGAGATCGAAGAGATTCCCGTGGTTTCCACCGGCGCACTGAGCCTCGATCTGGCGCTGGGCGTGGGCGGGCTGCCGCGGGGACGCGTGGTCGAGTGCTACGGGCAGGAATCGTCGGGCAAGACGACGCTCGCGCTGCACGTGGTGGCCAACGCCCAGAAGGCCGGCGGCGTGGCCGCGTTCATCGACGCCGAGCACGCGCTCGACCCCGGCTATGCGAAGAAGATCGGCGTCGATCTCGACAACCTCATCGTCTCCCAGCCCAACAGCGGCGAAGAGGCGCTGACGATCTGCGAGCAGCTCTGCAAATCGGGCGCGCTCGACGTAATCGTCGTCGACTCCGTGGCGGCGCTTACCCCGCAGGCCGAAATCGACGGCAACATGGGCGACAGCCACATGGGATTGCAGGCGCGGCTGATGTCGCAGGCGATGCGCAAGCTCACCTCCGTGCTCGCCTCGACGAAGACGCTTTGCATCTTCACCAACCAGGTGCGCGAGAAGATCGGCGTGATGTTCGGCAATCCCGAAACGACGCCCGGGGGCAAGGCGCTCAAGTTCTATGCCTCGGTGCGGCTGCAGGTGCAGCGCATCGGCGCGATCAAGAACACCGCCGGGCAGGTGGTCGGCAACCGCACGCGCGTGAAAGTGGTGAAGAACAAAGTGGCCCCGCCGTTCACCGAGGCCGAGTTCGACATCCTCTACACCTGCGGCATCTCGTACGAGGGCAGCGTGCTCGACGCGGCGCTCAACCGCGGCATCGTCGAGAAGCGCGGCAGCTGGCTGAGTTTCGGCGACGTCCAGCTCGCGCAGGGATCGCTCGCCACCATCGAGTATCTCAAGGCCAATCCCGAAGTGACGGAGAAAATCGTCGAGCTGGTCAAGAACGCGCCCGCCGCCGCGCTTGCCAAGAAGGTCAGGTAAACCGACTTCCCTCCTGCCGTCGACGCGTCAACCGTCGCGGCGGACGCGGCACTTTGTCGTCGGCGTATTAACGCGCGGCCGTTATCCGGCCGCGCGTCTCCTTTTCCCGAAGCGGATTCTGCCTTGCCGAACGTGTCCGCGGCGAGATGCCGCGGACACGGAACCGGCGCGATTCCGTCACCGCACGATTACCACCGTGCCGATGCATTTGCGCAGATCGCAACCGTTCGAAAGGGACTTGAATATCCACGGCTTCGGCAGCGTCACGCTGTCGGCAAGCGCAAAATTGCCGACCGGGGCGGTCGTCCAGCGCACCAGCGGCAGACGCACGACCTCTTTGGTTTGCGGATATTCGGCCGCCTCGTCGATCGTCACGCCGATGGTCGTGCCCTCCGGCACGGTCAGCGTGCCGGTGAACGAGAGCGTTTCGAGCGCGGCGAAGTCCAATCCCGCGCCATCTTCGAAGGTCGTGTTGATCGCGAAGTCGTCCGTTGCCGCAATCACCCTGAGCGTTCCCTTGACCAAAAGGCCGCTCCCCGCCGACCAGGGCTTGGCCACTCCCGCCACCGCTCCGGCGAAAACGCAGATCTGTCCGTTGGCGGCATCTTCCACGTCCCCATCATCCCCGGCTTCGTTGCGCCCGCCGATGGCCAGGCGCAGCGTGTTGCCGATCGCGAAAGTGCCGGCGAATTCGCTGGCGTCCTCGATGCGAATCTGCGGTTTCTGCGTGGTGAGCGCCGCGGTAAGCGTGCCCGTGCCGACGATCTTGCGGAAGGTGTACGTCGCCGGCCCCGACGAGTAGCCGTTCGTCTGCTTGAGCGCTTTGGTGTCGCCCTCGTCGACGAGTTCCACGGTCGCATCGCACCGGCCGGTGCGGTTGTTCGGCCCGTATCCGGCAATGCCGGTCAGGCGCAGCAACGAGTTGGGGTTGGATAGCTGTTCGAACTGCCAATCGTTCCATGTGTAGTTTTTGAGGTGGAAGGCAACCGTGGTGGCGGTGTTGGTCATTGCCGTGCGCACCGCCTGGGACGGCAGGAAGTTCGACGCCGAAACCACTCCTTCGCCGACGATCGGCGCCGAGAGTTCGGCGGAACTGCCGGCCAGGACGAGTTCCGCGCCGGACATTACCTTGATTGCGCCGATTGAATTGACGATCGAAACGTGGTTGGTCGCCATGCCGTCGACGATAATCGTGCCGTCGTGTTCCGTGGCGGTATAGTCGTCCATCTCGTGGCCGAGAACCAGGGTTCCGCGATTGCCGGCCGTATCCATCTTGAAGCTTCCGCGGAAATCGGCAAGCCCCGGGAAGAAATGGCGGTGGGTCGGGGCGCCGTTGGGTTTCGCCATCCAATAAACCCCGCTGCCCGTGAGGCGATTGAACTGGATGCGGTCGCCGGAGGTGCCGTTGGTAACTTTGAAGCCGGCGCTGTTCGAGCCGTTGACAAGCTCGACCGTCGGCTGAATCGTCAAATACGGCTCGGTTTTCGCCGCGGCGAAATAGCCGGCGCAGCCTTTGAGCCGGACGGTCGAGGACGCGTTGCCGTAGCCGTTGGGGTTGAAATTGCTGAAATCGGTTTTGTTCTCGAATACGACCGTCCCCTGCCAGATTGTGGAATCGGCGAACTTGGCCAGCACGGTCGAATCGGTCGGCACCGTCGTTCCGCAGTTGAGCACGCCCGTCGTCGGCCAGTTTGCCGCATCGAGGCCCGAAACGCTCGCGGCGGGTATTTCGGTGGCGGCGGAAAGCTCCAACTTGCCGTCTCCGGCGAAGGTAACCGCGCTGCTGAAGCCGTTGACCTCCGCCACGAACTTGAGCGTTCCGGCGGCGATGGTGACGGCTGTGTTGCCCTGCACGGAGCAAAGCGCGATCATCGTGCCTTCGCCTTGTTTGGTTATCGAATCGAAGCCGGTAAGGACGAGATTGTTCTCGCTGCCCGTATTGGCAAACACGCTTACCTCCTCGTCGCAACTGAGAGTCAGCGAACCCTCGCCGGTGATCCAGCCGTTGCGTTTGATGGTCGTGCCGGCGGCGACGGCAATCGAAACGTTCCTGTATCTTCCTTCGGTATTGTCGATCGTTCCGGCCTGGATATCGACGGCGACATTGTCGAAAGCGTAGCCGTCGGCATTGGCCGAGACCGCCAGTTCCCCGTCGCCGGTTTTCACCAGCGTGCCGGCGCTCTCCCCGTCGCTTGCGACGCCCGCGAGCGCACCTGTGGCGGCAACCGTCAGGGTCGCGCCGTTCTTGATCGTAACCGAGCCGATTCCGTCCGAGCCGATCGTCCCGGCGATGGTGGTGTTCGCGCTTATGGTGATTCCGGCCGCGACATCGTCCTCCGCGAGCGTAATGACGGCATCCGCGGTGGCGAGAATGGCCACATCGGCCGCTGTCGGCACTTTGCCGCCGGACCAGTTGGCGCTGTCGCTCCAGTTGCCTTGCGTCCCGCCGGTCCACGTTATGCCCTGCGCGGCGAGCGTGGTGCCGCTCCCGGTAACCTCGACGCTGTCGTGCACGAAGATGACGTCGCCGTCAACGGTGAAATTCTCCGGCAGCGTGGTGCCGCTTGCCCATTGTTCGTCTGTAACCACCGCCTTGAGCACGCCAGGGGAGGTGACGCTGATCGGATAGGCAGCTCTTGCATCGACCGTCGCCGAGCCGCCCGTCACCGCGAGCGAACCGTTGACGGTGTATTTCGAGGTCAGGTCGTAGTCGCCGGACGAAATCGCCAGCGTCGTGTCTGTGGCGAGCGTGATCGTTCCCGCCCCGGTAACGAGATTGCCGCCGGCAAGTTCCAGCGTGCCGGCGGAAATCTCCACCGCGCCGGTGATGTTCTGGTTGGCCTTCACGCACAGCTTGCCCAAGCCTTGCTTGGTGAATTTCTGCACGCCTGCCGTGGGGGAGGTGTTGAGGTTCAAGGTCATGCCCTGCGCGACCCAGATGACCGCGGAGGCGTCCGACCATTTGATCGGCGCGTCGATGTCGGCGGATTTCGCCTCGTTTGCGGCATCGGCGTAGAGATTGATCTTGCTGTGCAGATCGATTGCCCCGTTCGCGTCGCCCGCGCCCTTGACGATGGCGCCGCCGTACAAATCGAGCGAAGTGTTCGTGCCCATGATGGTCCAGCGTTTGTTGGCCATGTCAAGCGTGCCTGAGACGGCTACTTTCCAGCCGGAAGAGTTGTAGTGGCCCGTATCGGTCGTCAGCGCCACCAGCGTCGCGCCCTTGTCGATCACGATTTGTCCGGAATTGCTCAGACCCCTGTCGGCGCTCGCGAACAGGGTCGTGCCGTCGGTCACCTGCAGTTTGGCATCGGCGCCGCTGATGACGTTCGCCCCGCTCAGCTTCACGGTTCCCGAGGTCTGCAAAACGCCGTTGACGGTGAATACCTGCGAATAGATGTTAGTGGCGGATTCGTCGGCAGCTCCCACGATGCGGAAAGTTCTCCCGGCGGGGATGGTCAGATTTTCGCTGGCGCTCTGGGGTATTTCGCAAACCACTTGGCCTACGCTTTCGAGAGCCATGATCTGCTGCGACCACTGCGCGCCGGCCGATTTCAGCGTTACGTCGTATTCGCCGGTGAACGCTATCCTGTAGGCCGTGAAGTCCGCCGGCAGCGTAATGACGGCATCGCCGTCCAGCACGATGTTGGCGATGGCGGTTCCGGAGGAAGTCCAGCTGTGGTCGAAGTCGATAGTCGACCAATCAACCGTTCCGTTCACGGGGGTTTGCGTCGTGTAGGTGTTGATTTCGGACGGGAAGCGGTAGGCGGTTACTTCGTCGGCGGTCAGCCAAGTGTCGAAGATGGCGATGCCGGTGATGCACATGCCGGTTGCCGCGCGATCGAGCGTATCGGAGGTGGTATCGCCGTAAAGTCCGCCAATGGTGATGTCGGTAATGGCGTTGCCAGTGCCAGAGCTACGCAAGCCGCTGGCGTAGTAAACCTGGCTTGCGGTGGCGAATCCGTCGCGGAAAAAGCATTTGGTGCCGCAATCGCCGCTGGTTTTGACCGACTCGAAGCAGGCGGCGTAAAAGCGCTCGGTGTTGTCGTAGGTTGCCTGTGCTTCCGCATCATCCGGTCGGGCGGTAAATGCACTGCCGGCGTTGCCCCATGCGGCTCCTGTCCAGACGCCATAAGTGGCGCCACTGGAATCGAGCGCAATGCCGACGAGGTTGTAATTGGAGTTATTTGTCGCCTTGTGGGTGATGATGGGAACCTTGAGGGAGGTTGAACTCCAGACGAGGTTGGTGTAGCGCACCAGCACCATGGCGGTAGACAAATTGCAATTGGTGATGGTCATGCCCCCGCTCTCGCCGGTGATTCTGACAGCGCCATCGACAATTTCGTTGCCATTGAGCTTAAGGCCGTAGACACCGTTCAAAGTGTCGGACGAGAATTCTCGATCCCACACCGCCACTGGTTCGGCGGCCCATGCCGCCAAGCCCCAGAGGGCTGCCAATACGGTTGCCATTTTCATGGTACGTTTCATGGTCGTGCTCGCTTTCTGTTTGGTTTTGAGGCCTCCCCTTGCCGTCAACGGCACAAGGCCGATTCAAACACAATGAAAGAATGCCAAACTTGTTCCTTTTTGTCAACCGGAAAATTGCAGAATTTTCCGCATGGGCGCGGGTCGATCCCGTCGCGCCGGTTTTCGTCCTCGTGTACTCCTCCTGTCGTCGGAGCAGATTAGCCGCGAAAGGAAAATGCTGCGCACCATTTGTACTTCTGTTGCGCACCAAAACTTCCGATGCTGCGCACCATTTGTACCTTTGCTGCGCACCAAAGCTTCCGACATGATAAGCTGCATCGGTTGGTGCTGCGGCAAAATCGGCGGTTTCCGCGTCGGCAAATATGGTATAATTCCCCCGTTTAGTACGGAGGGATGGCGGAGCGGTCGATCGCGGCGGTCTTGAAAACCGTTGACCCGCAAGGGTCCGGGGGTTCGAATCCCTCTCCCTCCGCCACAAATTTTCGTGAAATAGAGAGAGCCGGGTGACCGGCTCTTTTTGTTATCGCGATGTTGCCCAATTGTTTGGGCTTTTTTCGTATAGTTTCGATTGGGGCGGCTCTCTGTTTCGAGGGGCGCGTGGGTTGGGGCGTTTGTGATTTAAGGTGAAGAGTGGCTCTCTCTCCAATTCTCTGCTCTAAATGGAGAGAGAATAGAGAGACCCTTATTCTATTGGGTGCGGTGCGTTTTCGGGTGAAATGTTGACGAGACATTGCTTCCGCTACGGTACGCGCAGCCTTGCTCGTCCGTTTGGCGGTTGAAAGAACGGGCGTTCGTCATTTGTCGTGACTATCACGCGAAGGCTTGAAAAATAATCTCTCGGTTCGGGGGTGCTTGCCGTGAATAACTATGGTGCAGAATAACGAACTATGGACAAGCTATTTACGGTAGTATACTGAGCGTATACACTGACCTGGCGGAGAGACTTATGATGAATGAAAAACAAACGACAAAAGGCGCGGAGCAACCGCCCGCGCACATTCAAGAAGCGGTTGATGTCGTCCGTCGCTTTCTGCGGCGGCTGAAAGAGGAACGCTCCCAGGTGCTGGAGAGCGAGAAGATCGAGGGGGTTCGGTAAGGAAGGATCGCAGCCATGATTGATTTGACGACACAGGAGCGTTCGGCGATCAGCACCTTGCAGTGGTTGCCGATTGAGGGCATCCGCGCTCAGTACGGACAATACCTCCAAGGGTGCGAGAACTGCGACCGCATCGAGATTCTCCGGGCGGTGGTTATCTACCGTATTCAGGAGAAATACTACGGCCTCCACATCTCGAAGGAGACGGAGCGGCTGCTGGAGAAAGCGGTCGAGGGCGACAAGCTCCTTCACGCCCCGGCAGACGACCTTCACTCCTCGCGGAAGAAGATCGTCCGCAATTGGAAAGGCAAGGATTACGAGGTCTTCGTGGTGGATGACACCACGGTCGAATACGAGGGCAAGAAGTACAAGTCCCTCACGGCGGTCGCGAAGGCGATCACGGGAACCCACTGGAACGGTCCGGCATTTTTCGGGATAAAGAAATGAGCGACGAAAACACGACACCTACGAACAAGCGGTGTGCGATCTACACGCGCAAGTCCACCGACGAGGGTCTCGACAAGGACTACAACTCGCTGGAGGCGCAGTTCGACGCCTGCGCGGCCTACATCCGCAGTCAGGCCAGCAAGGGCTGGACGATCATCGACAAGCACTATGACGACGGCGGCTACTCCGGCGGCAACACGAACCGCCCCGGCCTCCAGGAGCTGCTGCGAGACGTGAACAACGGCGATGTGGACGTGGTGGTCGTCTACAAGCTCGACCGCATCAGCCGTTCCCTTCGGGACTTCACCGAGCTGGACGGCATCTTCTCCCGCCACGGAGCCAGCATGGTGTCCGTCACCCAGCAGATCGACACCTCGACCTCGATGGGACGGATGATCGTCAACCTCCTCATGAGCTTCGCCCAGTTCGAGCGCGAGATCACGTCCGACCGCGTGAAGGACAAGATGGCGGCGAGCCGTAAGAAAGGAATGTGGACGGGCGGTGTCGTACCCTACGGCTATCGCAGCGTGGACTCGAAGCTCGTGAGGGATCCCGAGAACGCGCCGAAGGTTCTCTTCGCCTTCCAACGGTATGCGATCAACCGATCCTACCTTGAGACGGCGCGTGAGCTGAACGCTCGGTTCGGGAATCATCACGACGACGCCCGGTGGAATGTCATGCACGTGCGCACGCTCCTCAATATGGCGTGGCCCGCCGGGCGCGTCCGCGACACCAAGACGGGCGAGCTGTTCGAGGGTCAGCACGAGGCCATCGTGCCGTTCGAGCTGTGGCTCTCGGTGCAGCGCGAGATCGAGTCCCGCCGCCGTGGCCATCAGACCTCGCGGAGCGAGTCCTCGGCCCCACTCAAGGGACTGATCAAGTGCGGCTACTGCGGGTGCGCGATGGTTCCCACCTACAGCGGCAAGAAGCGTCCCGGCCACAGCAACTTCCATTACTACCGGTGCAACAACACGCACAAGCACGTCACCGAGGAATGTCCCCTCAAGAACATCTCCGGCGCGGCCATCGAGGAGCCGATCTTCAACTTGGTCGAGAAGCTCATCACGAATGAATACTTCCTCAACCTCGTGTCGAATCCCGAAGAGGTGGCGGAGCTGCGCAAGCTCGCCGAGAACAAGGTCAGCCTCATCAAGACGATGACCCGCGTGGAACTCCGCCGCCTCGCCCAGCTCTTCATCCGCGAGGTGACGGTGCGCAAGGACGGCATCGACCTCATCGTCCGGGGCGACGGCTTCAAGAAACTCATGGGAAAGGAATAACCAATGCAAATCCAACGACTCGACGACGGGGACTTCCTCGTCCACATGGACTGCGACCTTCGCTCCGTCCACGAGCGGAAGATGTTCGTGGCCAAGGACGAGGACGGGAACCTCAAGAACCCGGAGAACGTGCCGATCATCGTCCGGCTGGCGCGTTCGCGCAAGATGATCGAGCTACTCACCTCCGGCACGTACAAGAACAAGCATGCGCTCGGCGACATGTTCGGCATGAGCCACGCGCAGATCTCCCGGACGTGTCGCACGGCCTTCCTCTCGCCCGTGATCGTCGAGAAGCTCATCAGCGGCGCTCTGCCCGTCCCCCGCTTCACGGCAGTGGCCGACAAGCTCATAACTCTTCCATTATGGGCCGAACAGCACGCTTTGCTGGGGATTGAGTGATGCGTCAAGCGAACCGTTAGGCAATTGTTCTATATGATCGAAAAAGCGTGTCAAAATCGCCTGTCTCTTCTGAATGCTACAAGCAGACGCCTGTACGTAAGAAGCTCACGAATTTGGCATAGGCATGTCAGCTGTTGCGAACTTGTAATAGTAAACTAAGTGACTTTGAGTGTAAATGGAGTATTTATAAATATGAACTAACGATTTGTGTTTAGTCGCAGCAATATGGTATAATATGTGCCACAAAACAAAGAAAGGTACATTTTCTCGTGGGCGTCTCATACAAGAAGTTGTGGAAGTTGCTGATTGATAAGGAAATGAACAAGACGGAACTTCGTCTTGCGACAGGCTTATCGTCCGCAACGATAGCTCGGCTAACAAGAAGTGATTCTGTTTCTATGGATGTGCTGATGCGACTTTGTAAAACACTCAATTGCAATGTCGGCGACATCATGGATATTGTTCAGGATAATGCAGATGACAGCGGCGTAATCCATAACGAGAAGTGAGGTATTTACGGTGAAGAAAACAAAGACGACAAATAAGGCCAACAAGGCAACGGACAATACGGGAAAACAACCTTTGCGCTTGGCTACGGTGTTTAGTGGTATTGGTGCAATTGAACAAGCATTACTGCGAACACATATTAATCACGAGATTGTCTTCGCCTGTGACAATGGCGATCAATCACCCTATGTGTGCCCTGCAGATTCCTGGGACGAATATGTAGCAACATTTCATGAGCTTAACAAATTCATTAAGGCCATGAAACCAATGTCTGAGAGTTTGGTTAGCGCTGCGGACATCATAAAGAATCAGCGGAATACGATACAGGCTCTTCTTAATGGTGCGCCGGCCTCCAGTAAACGTCCTGAACGCGAGTTGAAGGATCGTGTGTTTATGCTCTACGAGGCTGTTCACTTTTATAAGTTTAGAGTCGAGTGGGAAAAAGCGGAAGACTGGAAAGCTCGGAAGTCGATGGTTGATGCTCTTTATGAGCCTCAGCTTAAGCACAATAAGGTTCGCCAATCATACCAAGCGAACTATCCTTCGGTCACAGACGATATGTTTCACTGGAATGTATCGTTCTTGGAGGGCGCACCATATCGCGACAAGGTTGATCTTCTTGTCGGCGGTAGTCCATGCCAGTCATTCAGCCTGGTAGGCAAGCAGATGGGTTTGTCTGATACGCGAGGCACTCTCTTTTATGAGTATGCTCGCCTCATCTCTGAAATGCGCCCGAAATGTTTCATTTATGAAAATGTGCGGGCGTTGCTGAGTAATGACGGCGGCAGAACCTGGAAACTCATGTCGAAGGTTTTCACGGATTTAGGGTACAAGTGGAAGAAGGCCGTCTTGAATGCCAAGGACTATGGGATGCCTCAAAATCGCGAGCGCGTATTTGTGGTTGGATTTCGGGATGACCTTAAGGACGGAGAGAAATTCGTTGGGGATCTGTTTGAATTTCCCGAGCCTATAAAACTCGAACGGAAGATGCAGGATTTTCTTTTGGATATTGTGCCTGGAAAATACTATCTGCCGGAAAAGGGTGTTCAGTTCGTTTTGGATGAAGGAAATCTCACAAAGAAGTACACGCAGGTTGATGGTACGGTTCAGCTGTGTCAAAAGAAGAATCAGCAATTTAATTGGCATGGGGACTTCGTGTTCGTTGACGAAGATACCGCGAAGAAACTCGGTATGCCGGAAATGGAAAAATACTATCTGTCTGAGAAGGTCACGAAGTACGTCTTGGCTTCCGGCACAAAGACGTTTTACACCCGCCCTAAGACCGATCTTGAAATTGCGCGCCCCCTACTAACGTCAATGCACAAGATGCACCGGGCTGGTGTTGACAATTATATCACGCGACGGGGGAGGATTCGAAATCGCCGCAGAGACCGATTTGCCGGGCTGGGACGGGACACCCAACCCCGTGATCCTTTCCCGTCCCCATTGGTTCAAGGATGGCCAACTCGTGCCCGTCCCGCCGGACGTGTTCCTGTCGGACGATCGGAGGGACGAACGGCGGCACGGTGCGCGAGCTTCGGCAAGAGGCCGTCGCAGACGGAGTGTAAGGACCCTCACTTTTAATTAAAACCGAGATTTGAAAAGGAGTTCGAGATGGAAAAGGACCTAAACGAATATAAGGAGTACCTTGAAAGACAGACCGCTTCCGGGAAAGTGGCGAGCTATCTTGTCGTTATCAAGAAAATCGGAAGTATTGTCAACAAGGTGGATGGTTTCTCGTATGTCCCTGATGACTTCAGCTCAGTGCGTAATCTTGATTTGCTATGGCGTGTTTATGTTCTTGTAAACGAAGAACAAAAGAAGCTGGACGGAGGAATCTTCAAGAATTCAACGCTGAGCAAATCATATTGGGATTCGCGACATGGGTTCTGCTCGGCAGCAGTGCGTAGTTTTCTTAATTTTCGAATTGAAACGTATGACGGCGAGGTTCCAAACGTCTCGGTTGAATCTCCGATAGCAATGGCCAATCAGAATCCCATTGCGAATTTTGAGGACTTCGTCAAGAAGTTTGCCGACGCTGCAGAAGCGGCAGGCCTTTCGTATGATCTCGACCTCGTCAAGCGTTTTGTCTGTTCGCTCTTGGCGAAGCCGTTTGTCGTTCTGACCGGATTGAGCGGCAGTGGAAAGACGAAGCTGGCCGAGGCGTTCACGAAGTGGATCGCCATTTCCGATACCTACAAGATCATTCCGGTTGGAGCCGACTGGACCAACAACGAGAAGCTCCTCGGATTCCCCAATGCGCTTGATCCGAACAACTACATTGAGCCAGACACGGGCGTTCTGAAGCTCCTCATCGACGCGAACGACAATCCCGATGTTCCGTTTTTCCTCATTCTTGATGAGATGAACTTGAGCTATGTCGAGCGGTATTTCGCCGATTTTCTCAGTGCGATGGAAAGCTCCGGGACGATTAAGCTTTATGACGGGAAGAATCGCACGGCCAGCGACGGCACGCCGATTCCCGCGACGATCCCATTCCCGAAGAATCTCTTTGTGATCGGCACGATGAATGTTGACGAGACAACGCATATGATCTCGCCCAAGGTTCTTGACCGTGCCCAGGTCGTCGAGTTTCGTGTGACGGCAGATCAGATGAAGAACTACCTCGCCACGCCAAGGCCGCTCGACATGACGAAGGTTGAAGGCGGCGGTGTTGAGTATGCCGAGGACTATCTCAAGCTGCGCAAGGGCGACCCGACTTTGGTTGCTGCGGAGAGAACGAGCATCACCGATTCGCTTAACAAGTTCTTCCCCGTCCTTGCTGAGTTGGGTTCCGAATTCGCGTTCCGCACGGCAAACGAGGCACTTCGTTTCTGCGGCTTCGCCCGAATGGCCAACATGGCTGTCGATAAAGTCATCGACGCCGCCGTCATGCAGAAGCTGCTTCCGAAGCTTCATGGTTCGCGCCGCCGCCTGGCGCTTCCGTTGGAGGCTTTCTGGGGCTTCTGCCGCAAGGATAACGAGACCGCAACTATTGCGGACGTTACCAAGAAGGACGCGACGAAAAAGGTTGAAGACGTCGCCAAGTATCCTGTGAGTGCCGAGAAGATCAAGCGGCTGTACAAGGCTGCCGAGGCCAATGGGTTTGCGAGCTACGCAGAGGCATAAGCCTACATGAGCAACGCCATCAAGATTCCGTTGCAGTCCCTGCGCACTGGCGAGAGCGAGTGTGCGATGGAGCTGTATCCGGTGAAGGATGCGTTTTACGCCGAGATCGACGCTGTCGAAGCCAAGGCGAACGGAGAAGTGCAGTGGCAGATTCGCGAGGGGTGCGAATACGAGTATATGCTTCCCGTCGGCTATCACTTCCGCAAGCATCCCACGATCTCGCAGTCTGCTCGCAAGGCGACCGAGGGGCGGATTCGTCCAGGCAATTATGTCGGACGTCTCTCATTGGCTGTCATTGACGATAATGATGCCGTCGTTGGAGCAGTCGAGCTGGAGTCCACAAGCGTCAAGATGGACTACAGAACGGACTACCAGACCATGTTGAACGATCTCGCCGAGGAGTCGGCAGAGTTGCTGATGTCCAGCGACGAGTTCGTCTTTCAGCATTTTGAGGTTGATCCGACCGCTGATGCGGAAACACTGTATCAGCAATTCGCTTTCGCAAAGTCCCTCGTCGTTTCTGATGCCTTTGACGCTGCCGTGGCGCGGGTCTGTGCGTCACCCATCAAGGCCATGCAGAACGTCCGCGAGGCGCGTCCTGCGGCCAAGGCGGGGCGGCTGGGGCGCGATGGCGTCCGGCAGTTGGCGTCGGCGTCCAAACGGGATCCGTTGCCTCCCAATCACTATCTGGCGCGGCACTTCGGTTGGGATAGCGTTCCGCACGAGATTGAGTATGATGCCCGGGAGGAATCGGTAGACGTTCCCGAGAATCGCTTCGTTAAGTTCGTACTCGAGTCGTTCATGGACTTCTTGCGGGACATGGCGCTGCTCGACAACGCTTCAGAGACGCTTAAGGCCGAGGCCGAGGCGTTGGCCGAGAAGCTGGACTATCGGCTCGGCGATCCGCTCTTCAGAAGCGTGTCTCGATTGGATCGGCTTCCTCTTTCAAGTCCGGCACTTCAAAGGCGGGAGGGGTATCGTGAGATCCTTCGCGCTTGGCTGATGTTTGAGTCTGCCGCGAAGATCGCATGGGAAGGCGGAGAAGATGTCTATAAGGGCGGCAAGCGCAATGTAGCCGTCCTGTATGAGTATTGGGCCTTCTTCAAGTTGCTCGAAATCGTCTCGAATGTGTTTGACTTCCCGAAGAAGGAGCTTGAGCGGCTTATCGTTCGAGGGAAGAATAGTCTTGAGCTTTCGCTTCGCCAGGGCAAGACGATGACGTTCAAGGGCATGTTTGCGCCTGCCGATGGGTCGCGACCGCTTAAAGCACAGTTCACGTATAACAAGACATTCAAGCACAAGGACAATCTCGAGGTTCAGGGTAGCTGGACGGTTGATATGCGCCCGGACTACACGTTGTCGATTTGGCCCGCCGTCATCCAAAACATCGATGACGCGGAAAAGATCGATGCCGTCGTCCACATTCACTTCGACGCCAAGTACAAGATCGATAAGTTCGTCGAGTTGTTCGCATCAAACGCAACGCAGGATGCAAACGTGCCGGAGGATGGCGAAGGTGCGGAAGCCGATCCACTCAGTACGCTCAAAGAAGAAGAGGATAAGGGTGTGTACAAGCGCGGCGATCTTCTGAAGATGCACGCTTACAACGATGCGATTCGTCGTACCTATGGGTCGTACATTCTCTACCCCGGCGATAAAGATGATCCCAAACGCCGGTATCGTGAACTCATACCAGGCATTGGCGCATTTGTCCTGCGGCCGGGCAAGCAGGAGATGGCCGGAGCCAGCAAGATCGAGGACTTCATCCGCAAGGTGACCTACTCGCTTCAGAATCGACTCACTCAGCGCGAGCGCACGGCGGTTTATGATTGGAGCGTTCGCCGGTTCAATCCTGTCGATCTGCCGGTTGCGGCGCGGAATGTTGTGCTTCCCGACGAAAACAGCCGAGGTGGTGCGTTTGTGCCAGCCGAGGAGCCGCTTCTCGTTGGCTACTATCGTCCCGAAAAATGGGAATGGATTAAGAAGAACGGATACAACTTCCGCATCGGACTTCGCAACGGGTCGCTTGGCATTTCAAGTGATGAACTGAAGGCCGATTACATTCTGCTGCATTGTGGTTCTTCGGTTACGAATCAGCTATTCAAGATCGACAAGGATAGCGGCCCGAAGCTGGTCACAAAGCAGGAAATGATCCATCTCGGTTACGGCGATCCGTCCGGTGATGCGTACTTGCTGTTCAAGCTAATCCCAATCGGGGCGGGAGAACCTCTGCATGGATTGACGTGCGACATCTCGAAGCTGCCACAGTACGCTGGAGCGAGATCGTCGACGCGGCCATTCACGGTGATGTTCCAAGATATTCTTTTGCATGGAGTCTGTGGATGATTTGGCGGTCAGAAACTTTCAAGGAGTCGAAGTGAACGAGGCACGTACCATATTTATTAGCCATGCGACTCCAGATGACAATCACTTTGTTTGGTGGTTGTCATTGCGACTGATGTCAATGGGCTATAATGTCTGGTGCGACTTGCTGAATCTAAGCAAAGGCGGTGACTTTTGGAAGGAGATTGAGGCACAAATACGCACCAACACATGTAAGTTCCTCTTGGTGCAATCAGTCGTGTCGAACTCACGCGATGGAGTCGCCAAAGAAATTGCCGTGGCACAAAAAGTTGGGAAATCACGTGGCGACCTCAATTTCATTATCCCCCTGAGAATTGACACGGGCCTTTCGTATGATGATGTAAATGTAGACCTCATACGCCTCAACAGTATAGATTTCACGAATTCATGGGCGACTGGACTCAAGGAATTGGTAGAGGCGTTACAGAAACAGAGCTGCCCGAGGTGCACAGATTCAATGGTCAGCGATAAAATCCTTGATCGCTTGATCTGCAATGTGAGAATGCCGATATGTGCTACGGAGAGCTATGATTCCAATTGGTTCAGACTTGAGGATTTACCCGAGACGCTGAACTTTTTCCCTATTCGCGACAAGGCGGTCGTGTTAAATGAGCCATTCCTCCTCTACAAAAATTGTATCGTGACCTTCTTGGAAAAGGAGAACCTTCCGGAATCGCTAAAGTCTTATTTGATCCCGAATCAAACTGAGCATCGACTCCGGGTTAAGGATTATCTTGAGAAAGATTTGCAAACAGACTTCATATGGTCAAGCACGCTTAGACGACTATATGTTGGAGTCTTGGCAAAGGTCTTCGATTGTAGCATGAGGTTGCGTAAAGGTGTGCGCTGTCATGTCATGTCGAAAGGTGTAGCGTTCTTATATCCGCAAGGGGTACTTGAGAAAGACAAAGTTGGCAGAATTCAGCTAATAGGTAAGCATAAGCAGCTCCACTGGCATTTTGCCATTAGTGGTTCTATTCGCACCATCCCCTTCCCTTTGCTGCAAGTCCGAACTCATGTTGTGTTTTCCTCAAATGGTCGAGACATTAGTCTCCCGGACAGTGTGCAACATCGCGCTCGGCGTTCGATCGGGAAGTCATGGTGGAATAAGGACTGGAGAGCGCGTTTGTTGGCATTCATGAAATCACTTGAGTGTTATCCCGAAGGCAATCATCTCGACTTGGTGGAAGGTGTTGAACGCCCAGTGCGCGTTTGTCTGACACCAGTCCAATTTGAATCCAATGTGACATATTCTGAACCCGGGAAAGAGGCAGAAGAGGAGCAGGAGGATACGGCAGCTTCGGATGATTTTGTGGCAGAGGGTAATTGCTCAGAGGAGGCTCCCGATGTCTGATGTTTTCAAACTTGTTTACTTAAAAGAGCCGGAAGTGCTGTTTGGCCACGGACAGAAAATGGAAGATCCGAGAGAGGGTTTGTCCTTCTTTGGACCTCTTGAACCGCATCTGCGCGAAATCCGAAGCGGCGTGATTGGGACCCGGACAGCATTGGAGAAGTTCAAGGCCTACTTGCACAGAATTCAAAAGCCTGTGTTTAATAAAAATCAGACAACAAGGCCGTTTTTTCCGGGGTTTGAAGCGGTCTTCGATTGCAAATGGGATCCCAACGCAATACTCTTCAAGGAGATTGACTCTGCAAACATTGATAAGGCATTAGCGCAGAAGGATCGCAATGTCCGTACCTACGATGTTGTCTCAACCTTTCTCAAACCGCTATTGGATTCGGTTGATGATGATGAACGTGCAGATGTTTGGTTTATTATTGTCCCTGACAAGGTTTATACCTATTGTAGACCAAAGTCTGCGCCGCCGGTCGGCCCTGATCTGAGTCAACCAGTTTTGTCAAAACGCGAGGCAAGAAACTTTACGCCGAGTAACTGGTTGTTCCCTGACATGCAAGCAGAGGACGATGCCAAGGAAAAGGAAAAAGTAAAGTTTGATTATGATGCCCAGTTTCACGATCAATTCAAGATTCGCCTCTTGAGCTCTGCGAGACCTACGCAGATTATTCGGGAAAGTACATTGGATTGGCGTCACTATACAAAGAGCGACGGAAAACCGGTTCGCGATCTGTCAAAAATCGAGGGGCATATCGCATGGACACTCTCAACTGCCGCCTATTACAAAGCTGGCGGTAAGCCCTGGCAATTATCTGATGTGCGCCCGGGGGTCTGTTATTTGGGACTTGTCTATAAAAAGCATGAGTATTCAAGGGATGAGCGGAATGCGTGTTGTGCAGCGCAGATGTTCCTTGACAATGGGGACGGGACAATCTTTAGGGGTGAACTCGGCCCGTGGTACAACCCAAAGACCAAAGAATACCATTTGAATCCGTGCGCGGCGCGTGAGTTAATCAGAAAGGCTGTTGAGTCGTATCGTTGCAAGATGAACGAAAACCCCAAGGAGCTGTTCATACATGCCCGAACTCGTTTCAACAAGGACGAATGGTTTTCTTTTACGGAAGCCATTCCTTCTGGTACAAAAATCGTCGGGGTCTCGATTAACCCTAAATCGTCTTTGAAACTATATCGGAAGGATAGCCGTTTCCCAATTATGCGAGGCATGGCTGCCTTTATTATAGATGCGGCAAAGAAATATAGTGATTTTTCTGCGGAAATGTGATATACTG
>JBJEWD010000006.1:0-19953 GCA_051884875.1 Kiritimatiellia bacterium | reverse complement strand
GACCTTGTCCATGGCCGCCTCCATCCCCTTTGCAAAAATCCGGGATAAGGGTGAACCGCCCGCCCCGTGCCGTGCCAGAAAGGGAATCCACCTGCGGAACCTCGTCCGCAGGTGGATTCCCCGACTCCGGGATTTCCCTGCTCCCGCAGGGACCGGTTATCTCGCCTTAAGCGCCGCCTGGGCCGCCGCGAGACGCGCGATCGGCACGCGGTAGGGCGAGCAGCTGACGTAGTTGAGGCCGATGCGGTGGCAGTATTCGACCGAGGTCGGATCGCCGCCGTGCTCGCCGCAGATGCCGCAGTGGATCTTCGGACGCGTCGCCTTGCCGTTCGTGACGGCCATCTCCATGAGCTGGCCGACGCCGGTCTGGTCGAGCTTCGCGAACGGATCGTTCTCGTAGATCTTCTGGTCGTAGTAGGCCCCGAGGAACTTCGCCGCATCGTCGCGCGAGAAGCCGTAGGTCATCTGCGTGAGGTCGTTCGTGCCGAAGCAGAAGAACTCCGCCTCCTCCGCCAGTTCGCCCGCGACCAGTGCCGCGCGCGGCACCTCGATCATCGTGCCGACCTCGTAGTTGAGCTTCATCTCGGCGGCCTGGATCTCCTCGTTCGCGACGTGGACGACGATGTCCTTGACGAACTTGAACTCCTTGACGTCGCCCGTGAGCGGAATCATGATCTCCGGCTTCACCGTCCAGCCCTTGTGGCGGCGCTGGACGTTGATCGCGGCGCGGATGACGGCCTTCGTCTGCATGACGGCGATCTCCGGATACGTGACGCAGAGGCGGCAGCCGCGATGGCCCATCATCGGGTTGAACTCGTGGAGCGAGTCGATGATATCCTTGATGCGGCTGATGGGCTTGTGCGTCTCCTTGGCGAGCAGCGCGATCTCGTCCTCCGTATGCGGCACGAACTCGTGCAGCGGCGGATCGAGGAAGCGGATGGTGACCGGCTGGCCGTCAAGCGCCTCGAAGAGCTGCTCGAAGTCGTCCTGCTGGAACGGGAGGATCTTGTTGAGCGCGAGTTCGCGCTCCTCGACCGTGTCGGAGCAGATCATCTCGCGGAACGGCGTGATGCGGCTCTGCGAGAAGAACATGTGCTCGGTGCGGCAGAGACCGATGCCCTCGGCGCCGAGTTCGCGCGCCTTCTTCGCGTCGCGCGGCGTATCGGCGTTGGTGCGCACCTTCAGGCGGCGGAACTTGTCGGCCCACATCATGATGCGCCCGAACTCGCCCGCGATCTTCGCGTCCACCGTCGGGATGACGCCGTCGTAGATGTTGCCGGTGGAGCCGTCGATCGAGAGCCAGTCGCCCTGCTTGAAGAGCTTGCCGCCGAGGCGGAAGCGACGGTTCTCCTCGTCCATCGTGATCTCCTGGCAGCCCGAGACGCAGCATTCGCCCATGCCGCGGGCGACGACGGCCGCATGGGACGTCATGCCGCCGCGGACGGTGAGGATGCCCTCCGCCACCTTCATGCCCTCGATGTCCTCCGGTGAGGTCTCCAGTCGGACGAGCACGACCTTCTCGCCGCGGCTCTTCCACTCCTTCGCGTCCTGCGCCGTGAAGACGATGCGGCCGCACGCCGCGCCCGGCGACGCGGGCAGCCCCCTGCCCATCGGCGTCGCCTTCTTGAGCGCGACCGTGTCGAACTGCGGATGCAGCAGGGTGTCGAGGTTGCGCGGATCGATCATGAGAACGGCCTCTTCCTCGGTGCGCATACCCTCGTCGACGAGATCGCACGCGATCTTCAGGGCCGCGCGCGCCGTGCGCTTGCCGTTACGCGTCTGAAGCATGAAGAGCTTCTTGTTCTCGATGGTGAACTCCATGTCCTGCATATCGCGGTAGTGCGCTTCGAGTGTCGCGCAGATCTTCTGGAACTGCTTGAAGACGTCGGGCATGACGTCCGCCATCTTAGAGATCGGCATCGGCGTGCGCACGCCCGCGACCACGTCCTCGCCCTGCGCGTTCATGAGGAACTCGCCCATCAGCTTCTTCTCGCCCGACGCCGGATCACGCGTGAAGGCGACGCCTGTGCCGGAGTTGTTGTTGAGGTTGCCGAACGCCATCATCTGGACGTTGACGGCCGTGCCCCAGCTGTACGGGATGTCGTTGTCGCGGCGGTAGACGTTCGCGCGCGGATTGTCCCAGCTGCGGAACACGGCCTTGATCGCCTCGACGAGCTGCTCGCGCGGATCGTCGGGGAAGTCCCTGCCGATGGCGGCCTTGTACTCGGCCTTGAATTGGCCCGCCAGCGCCTTGAGGTCGGCCGCCGTGAGATCGACGTCGAGCTGGACGCCTTTCTTCTCCTTCATCTTGTCGATCAGCTTCTCGAAGTGCTTCTTGCCGACCTCCATGACGACGTCGGAGAACATCTGGATGAAGCGGCGGTAGCAGTCCCACGCCCAGCGCGGATTCTTCGTCTGCTTCGCGAGCGAGTTGACGACCGTTTCGTTGAGGCCGAGGTTGAGGATCGTGTCCATCATGCCCGGCATCGATGCGCGCGCACCGGAGCGCACCGAGACCAGCAGCGGGTTCTTCGCGTCGCCGAACTTCTTGCCGGCCGACTTCTCGAGCTTGCCGACGTACTCGGTGACCTGGCTCATGATGTCGGCGGCGATCTTCCGGCCATCATCGTAGTAGCGCGTGCACGCCTCGGTCGTGATCGTGAAGCCCTGCGGCACCGGCAGCCCGAGTCCCGCCATCTCGGCGAGGTTCGCGCCCTTGCCGCCCAACAGGTTGCGCATGTTCGCATTGCCTTCGGTCTGGCCCGCGCCAAAGAAGTACACGTACTTTTTCTTATCGCTCATGTTGCTCTCTTTCTTTTCCTTGATTCGCCCCGGTGTGAAATCCCAGGCGTTGCTCGTGATTATAACAAACCCAAGGGGCTTCGTCTAGTCTTTACTTTGTTCACAGGAAGTTGGTGCGGAAATAGGCCTTTGCACCGGGGAGATCGGAGAATTTGCCGTCCAGCTGCGCGACAAAGCAGTCGTCCAGCATCTTTTTGAACGACTTGGACGGATGGAAGCCCATTTCGAGCAGATGCCGCCCCATCAGAATCGGCTTCGGCATCTCCGCCGCCACCCGCAGACGCTCCGCCTGGGCGGCAAGCCAGCGCAACGCCTCTGCAGACGCATCATGCCCCTCCGTCCGCGCCACCGCATGGCCCAATTCGTCGGCCTGCACCACGCGCAGGAGGCGATCGATGCGCCCCACCGCCAGCGCCAGCCGCCGGATCGCTGCGTCGCCGGCCTTCGCCTTCCACATCGCAAAAGGACGCATATGACATCGGACGAGTGGCGGAACCTCGCGCAACAGCCGCTCTTCGCGGGTGAGGCGCCGCAGGAACGACCGCGTCGGCGCCACGCCCGCCTCATCGTGTCCGAGACTGCGCAGACGCCGTTTGACGGGATCCCACGCCGTCGTCAAGGGCTTCCCGAAATCATGGCACAAGACCGCCAGCCCCACGATCAGATCCTCGTCGGAATCGTTGAGACGATGGCGCGCAAAAGCGTCGAGCGTCATCCGCGTGTGGTCCCACACATCCCCTTCCGGGTGCCAGTGCGGATCCTGCCGGCAGCCGATCAATGCCTGCAGTTCGGGGAAGTATCGCGTCCATTCCACGGCACGCAGAAAATCGAGTCCCCGGGAAATCATCCGCCCTTTCGTGAGCAGTTTCGCCCATTCTTCGAAAAGGCGTTCCGGCGGCAGATTCTCGATCGGCATCCGGCGGCAGACCGCAACCGTCTCCGGCGCCGGCGTCAGGTTGAAGCGTGCCACGAACTGCATGCCGCGCAGCACGCGGAGCGGATCCTCGACGAAACGCGGCGAGACGTGCCGCAGGATGCGGTCCCTAAGATCAGCGAGGCCGCCGTACGGATCTTCGAGGCGCGCGGCGAGCGGATCGTAGTAGAGCGCGTTGATCGTGAAGTCGCGCCGCGCGGCTGCCGCGCGCACGGACATGGTAGGATCGGCGAAGACATCGAATCCGCGATGGCCGGGGCGGCGCTTCTCCTCACGACGCGGCAGGGAGATGTCGATGTCGAGATGTTTGAGCTTCAGCACGCCGAACGACATGCCGCATTCGTCGAAGGCGAAGGCCGCGCCAATCGTCTGGCGCAGCCGCGCGGGCGCAAGGCCGAACACCTCGAGATCGACGTCCGTGACCTGCGGTTCGCCCGACAGGAGATCGCGGACGCTGCCACCGACCATCCGCGCACAGCCGCCCGCCGTCTGCACGCGTCGGGCGATTTCCAGCACCGCCGCCCGCAGCCGGGGTTCTAGCGCCGACAGATCCAGCCGGCCGTTCGCGTCAGCCGGCGTCATGTCCGCGCATCCCCCAGGATCTGCGCCAGATCGTCCTCCCGCCGCCGCGTCTTCAGAACGAATCCGCCGGGATGCGCGAAAAGCGTGTAGGGGCGGCCCCTGCATCGTGCGAAGTCGAGGCGCGGGTCGTCGTTGAACCGCAGCACGGTAAGCCCCGGACCGCGATTGTCGCGGCTGACCATGCAGGCCGGCTGACGCCGCCGCATCCACGCCTCGGAACAGCGTGAGACCTCGTCCGGCGCACAGCCGCGGAAATCCGCGACCGGGAGCCCCGCAATCGTCATCAGCATCGCCCGCTCGTTGATGAGCGTCCACAGGCTCCGCGTCTTGTTCATGCTCCGCGCGAGCTTCACCACGGTCTGGGCGCGGAAAACGGGATCGGACGCAAACTGGCGAATCACGAGGTCGGCCAGCGGATGGGTGACGAAACCCTCCAGCACCTCGCCCGTCGTGCCCATCCGCCGCGCCGTGCCGTGCGTACCGAGAACGTCCACCAGATTCCATGCCGCATACCAGGGATAGAGCGTCGTGAGCTCCTCATCCGCCCCCAGCCACTCCGCAAAGAGCTTGTACGCGCATTTCGGCTCCTCATCGCGTCCGCGCTGGTGGTGGTCGAAGTCGAGGTGCTCAGGATCGTAGACGCCGCCGACATCCAGCACGAGCGTCGCCGGATCCTGCAGTTCCGCCGGCGTCGGATCGCGTCGTTCGATCACGGCGTCATGCCGCACCCCGTAGGACATGGCAATGGCACAGGCCATGATGTCATCCGTATGCGCAAGCCCGCCGTGGATGACCATCCGCCGCACGTCCTTCAAGCGTTCGATCCGTTCTAACCGCGCCATGATGCCAATCCCTCCCGGGGCGGTCAGTCCATGAAACCGGCGCGGGCGAGGGCGGCCTCGGTAAGACCGGCGGCGGTCTGCCGAGCGACGTACTTGCCGATCACGTCGCCTTCCAGATTCACCTTATCTCCTACCTTTCGGGCGCCAAGGGTCGTCTCAGCAGCCGTTGTGGGAATGAGATCGACCGTCAGCCAGTCTTCCCCCAGGCCCGAAATAGTCAGCGATACGCCGTCGATCGCAATCGATCCCTTCATCACCGACTGCGCCGCGAGAACGCGGCCGCAGCCGACCTTAAGCTGAAAATCACGCCCCCGCGGCGTTTTGGCGAGAATCGTGCCACGACAATCGACATGTCCCTGCACGATATGCCCGCCCATCGCCTCGCCCGCGCGCAGCGCGCGCTCGAGATTGACTTTCGCGCCGGGGAGGAGTTCACCGAACCCCGTCCGCGCTTCCGTCTCCCGCAGCACATCCGCCGTAAAGCGCGAATGATCGAACTTCACGACCGTCAGGCACACGCCGTTGACCGCCACGGATTCCCCGGCCTCCAACGGCCGTGCCCACGGCGTATCCGCCGCAATCTCGAGGACGAGCCCCGCGCCGCGGGAAACGCGCCTGACGGTGCCGATGCGTTGGATGAGCCCCGTGAACATGACGCGGACTAGAGGCTCTTGGCGACCTTGTCGAGCACGCCGTTAACAAGCGCGCGGGACTTCGGCGTGGAGAACCAGTTGGCGAGGTCGATGGCCTCGTTGATGACGACCGGCGGCGGCACGTCGGAGTATTTCATCTCCCAGACGCCCATACGCAGCACCGCGCGTTCGACCGTGCCGAGACGATGGAGATCCCAGTTCGCGAGCAGCGGCGAGAGGATTTCATCAATCTCGGCCGCATGCGCCAGAACGCCTAGCAGACGCGCTTCCGCGAAATCGCGGAACTTGCCCGTGATGACGGCGCGCCCCTCCGTCTCGTCGAGAGAGCCCAACGTCTCCCAAAACGCCTGCAGGAAGGCAGGCTTGTCCGCGGGCGGATTCAAATCCGCCGCCGTCAGCATCTGAATCGCCCATTCGCGGGCCTGTCTGCGTGTCGCCGTCATGCCAAAGAGCCTCTGTATGAAATGTGGTAGTATTATAGCAAAAAACGGCGGACTGGAGTTTCCGGCCGATGTGCGCGCCGAGGCCCGGCGGGGAAATGTCTGGGCGGTCATTCTGCCGACCGCCCAGACAACCGGATGTCGCGACCATCAGAATGGCGCAGCCCCATCGCTTTCCGGAGCTGCGGCAGGAGGAGGCGGAGGCGTATTCATCGCATCCTGGACCGGATCGACGAAGCGGACCACATACTTCTTGTACGGATCGTCCTCGTCGTCTCCCGGCACGATCTCGCCGCCGATGACCTTCGCCTGGCTTATCTCGTCGGTCGCGGAGACGATCTGCAACCGCGCCACCTCCTTCTCAGACCTAGTCACCTTGCCCGTACGCTTGCTCTTCTTGCCTTTGCTCTGCTTCATCACGCGCAGCACCTGACCGATTCCGACGGTCGGCTTGCCGATGTCGACGTTGACCAAGCCGTCTTCGACATCCGAGATATAGAACGGCGTCATCTCGATCAGTGCCGCGACAATCAGGTTGCAGGCCTTTTTGCTCGCATCCTGAAGCACCTGTTCCTTGAGATTCGCGGCAGCTGCGGCATTGCCGTAGCTCTGACCGGAGATGTTCTTGGACTTCAGGGTTTCGCCCTTCTGGTCGACGACCCGCAGCACCAGCTCGACCTTGCCCTGTTCGTGCCTGGTCGTATTTCCCGTGAGCGCGTTCTGACTTGTCGCCGAAGCCACGCCATAGGTCGTGATGGCCAGTTTGAGCATCCAGGCGGGTGTCTCGAAGTCGTCAATCTTCTTCGCGTTGGCCGCGAGAGCCAGTTGATCGTTCTTCTTGAGGGCGTCGGCCATGTCTTTCATGTCCATGACCCGCCACAGCCCGGTTTCGGTCAGGGCGTTGTTCAGGCGGTCTATGAGCGACGAAAAGTTGGCCCTCTTGTCGTCGGTCTTGTTCTCGATGTGCTCGGCGTCGATGGAGACGAACGGGCGCGGATCGGGGCCAGGTGCCTCGTCCTCGTCATCATCTTCCGCCCAGGCGGGTGACACGAACAGCGCCAGCGCAGTCAGCGCAGATGCAAGCTTCTTCATTGGATTGCCTCCCTTCACTTAACCGACGGCAGGATGCGCGCGGATGTCCAGCGGAACACGGAGCGGTTGTTCGCGTCGAAGTCCTCGACGAACACCCACGCCCCCTCCGAATCGACCGGAGCATTCTTTCCGCCGACAACTCCGTTGCCAATGACGACCTGCGAAACCTCATCCTCGCCCGAAAGCCCTTTGCGCATCCGGTTGCGGAAGAACTCGACCCGCTGCCCAGCTTGCACCCCGAACTTCGAGCCGACGTTCAGCCTGGCGAACTGACCGCCCTGACAGGTGTCAGCTACGAAGATAGGCGGTCCGAACTTCCGGACGTAGCCATCCATGGCGTTGTTGGCCGCAATCTTGACCGCCTCGAGCAGGAACGTCTTGTCCAGCGGCGAATACGCATCGACCATCTTGTTGTAGACACCTTCGCCGACGAACGAGAAGACTGGCGTAGTTCCGTCCGGCTTAAACAGCCTGACCTCCACCTTGGCGACGCCGTCCCAGAACTTCTGTTCGGCAACCAAGTGTCCAGCCCTGCCGCCAAGCGCCGCTCCCGTCAGCCCAGTCGCAAGGCTTCCAGCCGCATTTTCCTTCAGCTCAAGGCTGGTGATGTTGTAGGTCATCCGGTAGTTGGCTGACGACGTCACTTCGTCACCGACGGCGACCATTGCCTGCGCTTCCTCGACGAGTTTGAAGTCCTTAATCCCGGATACCTTGTCGCGCAACTGCGACTTGAATGCGACTGCGACTTCCTTCCTCACGTCAAGATTGTTGCAGAGGGGATGTCCTCCGAACGGGCTACGCGATACATCAAGGAATATGCCCATTTCCGGCGCCTCCGTAACCACCACGGGGCGAGCCGGCGCCTTCATGCGCGCGACAAATGCTTTCTGCGCCTGTTGCGCGTACACCTGATTCGCTTCATCAACCCTGTCGTCGGCATCAACGGTGCGACCGTTGTACGACACACAGCCGGTCAGCATGGCGAAAACGAACGCAAAAACAATAGTCTGTTTCATGTCAATATCCTTCATTGGTGTTTTTGTCGCGGAGGTCATTCGACATCCGACTTCTCTTCTTCTGCCTTAACCTTCCTGACCTTGATTTTGATCGGCCCCGACTTCTTGATGTCGAAGCGAATCGAACCGGACTGCTTGTAGCCATCAAGGTCGACCGTTATCGTATGCCTGCCTTTCATGATGGAGATCTCCTCTCCGGCATCCACGGAAACGCCATCGATTTCGATGGTGGCGGATTCCGCATCGAAGTCCTTGTCCTTCTTGGCGGGAATGACCTTGACCGACGCCTTGGCCACGAAGAAGCTGTTGATGCGCTTGGCCACTTCGTCAAGCGCCTCGTCGATGGCATCGATCACCAGCGACTTCTCGTCGACGCCGCCCATGCCAGAGTCGCGTTCCGACTTTTCCTTCTTGACATTGCCGGACGTGACGATCTTGCCGCTCATGGCTTGGACCTGATAGGTAAGGCCGATTTTCACGGTCGTGCGCTTCATCTCCGTTCCGGAGACAAATCCCGTCATCGTCTTCGTCTGGGGGTCGTCGAAAATGAGCTTGATGAAATAGGGTGCGCTCATCGGCTCGTCCTTTTTCTGTCCGGAAAGCAGCATCGCCTCTTCCTGTTCGCCGATCGCGTCCATATTGTGGAAGAACTCGATGCAGTCGGAATCGAAATACTCGCCGGCCGAACCCGCGAACTTGTCCATGGCCATGAGGATCTGCCGTCCGAATGCCGTGCCCTCCAGCTTGGCTTTCATCCCCTTGAAATGGTTCATTGCGTCGCGATAGCGTTGAAGCGCCAAATGCGCCGACCGACGATTGTTTTCGTACCTGGTCTGGCGGTTCGCGCGATCCATGCGAAGGGCCTCTTCGGGCGATGCGCTTTGAATGTCCGACTCGCTGAACGGCAGCGCGTTCGCCGACACGGGGACCTTCGGCGGATTCCATTTTTCGGCGCGAGTGCTCGGGGTCTCGACCGTGGAGATCTTCAGCACCACTTTCTGGACACCTTCGGGAACCGTCTCCGCCTCACCCTCTTCCGCCCAGCGCTACTTGCGGCGCAGAGCGCGGCGAATACCGCCAATTTCTTCATGACCTTGTTCATTGCTGTTTTCCTTGCGCCCTATTGCTGTTTCACTTTGCAAGGATCGGGCTTGTCCTCGCTTCGCGTGCCACTCAACGGATAAACACGAATCGAGGACATGAGAAAGCCTCTCTTCATGTTTCGAGAGAGGCCCTGAGATTGCCCGAATAGGAACACGAAGAGAGGCAAGCGCATAGCGCTAACCTCTGCAATGTGCCGCCTATTCGAAATTTCCTACATCTGCCTGTTTGCCCTAAAACCCTTGATTTTCAAGGGGTTTTCTGTTTCGGTGGATAACGAAGTGTTATACGGAGCGGTTTTTGAGCCTCTTTTTACACCAAAACGACAGAACCGCCAACCCTGCGGCTGACGGCTCTGAATGTATGGATTCTTCGACTGTATCCTCTTATGACACCATCTTGAAATCGCCAACGGTGTTAGGGACTGGCGGAAGCGGACGAGAAAGTAGGTCGTTGCCAAATATGCTCATGCGTCCAATCGTTCCGGTTGGATTCAACACGGATGGAAGGACATTTACGCACTCCTCCAAGTTCTGCTTCTTCGTCCTAAAGTAATGCTCTGTCATTTTCATTGAAGCATGGCCGACGATTTCCTGTATGACAGGGAAAGGAATCCCCGCCTCTGCGGCCAGAGTGACAAAACCCGACCTCAAAGAATGGAAGCCAACCAAGCACGATTTCTTTCCGTTCTCGCCTACCTTGTTTGTTTCGATACCGCACCTCTCAAAAATCATCTTCAACTTGTGATTGATTGAATGGCGGTCGTATGCGGAAGCACACTCCGGCACCACAAGACCATGCCGCTCTTCCTTCGGAATCATTGAAAGCATCGTATAGAGGTCAGGGTGCATCGGAATCTGAATCGGCAGACGCTTTCTGCTCTTCGTCTTTAGAGCGACAACGAACAAACGCTTGCTTGACATATTGACGCTCTGCCAGTCAAGATGACAGCAATCGGTAAGCCTCAAACCAGTATAAGCACCAATTACAAATAGCAACTTCCATTGTCCTTCCAAAGACCCTATAACCTTAATAGTTTCCTCAATGGTAAGATTGCGCCTCGATTCTATGTCCTCCAACTGTTTCCTGTACTCCATCCAAGGATTACAGGTCAAACGCGCTTCCTTATAGAGCGTCCGCCAAAGCATCTTATAAAAAGTCAGATAGCGGTTGTAGGTCACGCCCTTGAAAATGGACTTTAATTCTTTGAGGTAGGATTTCACCAAAGCGGGCGACACCTCCCTTAATTCGACTATCGGCTTGCCTCCGCGCTCTTCGATATACCGTTGAAGTCTGCGCATCATTTCGCCGTAGAGTTTCCTTGTTCCTGCCGACACCTTGCGCACATTTACATCACTGAAATACGCATCCAACGCATCGGAAATCTTCAAGGCAGGCAACTTGTCATCCTTCTCCTTCAATTTCCTTTCCATGATACGAATCTCTGCTTTAAGTTTTTCTATCACGGCGTTTTCGTCCGTTTCCTGAAACGGTCTGACAAATGAAGCAAGAATCTTCTCGGCCTCTTCTCTTTTAGTCGTTCCAGTAGAACGGGAAAACTTCTTCCCGTTCTTCATCCATCTTGCCAGATAGACACCATTCGGTTTCTTCTCCAGCGTTCCCTGTCCATTTGCCCTGCGGGCATCATCTTTTCTCTTTTTATTACGCATTGGTTTTCCTTTGTTTATGCCCCTATTATATCAGAAATGAAAAACTTTCGCAACATAAATTTGCAAAAATCTTTGATTTCAAACGATTTTAGATAACTTTTCTCGATGTTTTTGCTTGACTTTTGGTGCGGTTTGTGGAAATTGATAGGAGTGTCAGCAAAATGGACACTAAAATGCTCATATTGAACAACAGCCCGCCAAAACTGGACACTAAAAAGGCTGTTTCCTGGCACTTTATATGTCACTCTTCATTATTGAGATTTGGAAGGCCAAGCCCATTCAAAGCATGGATTGTTCAAATCAATGCAAGGGGCTTGACCTTGTTTCAACACGCAAGAAAAGATGGAATCATGTACTATGCGGCGATTTCGTATGTGTTCGCCGCTTTCAGCCATCCTCTGTAATCTTGCAAATATCTCATTGCGCATTCCCGCATCAGACCTTCTAATTCTTCTTCGCTGGCTACCCCCTGCCGCAGATAAAATCCATCGTAGATTTGCACAACTTCAATTCCCCTCATGCGCAACTCATAGACGAAATCAATATACAACAACGATTCATGTAGAAAGACCTCGTTAAAGAACTTCTCTCCAGTAAATTTGCGCATGGATTCCTCGGATTCTAAAATCGCTTTCTTGATAGCGTCCCTGCCGTACTGCTCGACACTACAGGGAATGAACAACCTATTATGCGCGTATATCACATTCGGATTATCGAAGTAAAGAGCCATGCAAAAAGACTTGTAAGCCTCCCTGTCCTCGGGTCTTGCAAATGATTCCCCGAACATCATTTGATAGGGGTCGTGTCCATTCCCCATCCATTCGCCGAAGTTCAAGAGGTGTGAGATTTGATAGATGGATGCACGAACATCATAGGATGTATATTCACCAGTTCCGAAGTATTGCTTAAGATAGTTTGGGCGCATCATTCCCCTATAATTCGGATGTTCGTTTTCATGCGCTTTTAGCGACACTATTTCATTTGTTGCCCGAAGTCCTATGCTAATCAACCGACCTTTCTTGTTGTATTTTAGATTTGGCGCAAAACGAATCATCTGCTTCCTTGGAAGGTCTTTATTCATTGACTTAATCTTTAGTTCTCTCGGCGCAATCAGCCCTTCGTATTTCTCATGTAGGATGTAGTCTTTGATTGCTTCCTCCCCATCCTCATTATCATAGCCGACCAGTCCAATCCGACTTGTTTTGAGTGTAATCCTGTTTTTGTCCTCACAGGATATTTTACTCCTTGCCGCGAATGTGCTAACTATTGTATCTTCATTCTTTCTCTCTTCAAGATTGATTCCCTTCTTCTTGCACACATCAATTACAAGATGCTCTACCGATTTGTTATAGGCATAATGATAGCAGTAGTTCCTTGACTTGCGGACATTACCAAAGCAATAGTCCGTATTCATCCTTACAAGAAGCCCTATCTTTCGACACTTCTTCAACATCCTTGATACGGTGGACGGGTTCTTGAACAACAAAAGCAGATTGGAATTTTTACAGGATATAGGATATATCGAAACATCGTGATTGACACCTTCCTCATTGGTCTTAAAATAGTTTGATGTGACAGTCTGATATTCAAAACAGAATCTGCCAATGTCCGTAAGATTCGACTTCCACTTTCTACCCAACACCTCTATCAATTCCGATTCCGTCCTTGCGTAATCCTTGAAATCGCTCGGCTCAAAATCAAAGTGAAAGTCAGGTCTCTTGTCGTTCTCTTTCCGATTATGGCTTCTTTCTTCCGCTACACACAATATTATTGATTTGTTCGTTGTCATGTTTCTATCATAACACGAATCAAGATAAAATTCAACTCAATCAAAGGCAAGCAAAATAACACCTAACATCCGCCAAAAACCTAACCAACAGCACAGGACGCACAGGAAGCCGCTTAAATCGTCTCTGGTTGCGCTCCCAGCAATCAAACCGACAGAAAGACGCGAAAGAAAGAGACGCGCCAGAAGCGTTTTAGAAGCAACTGGCGCGATTCAAGGATTAGGAACTGGATTATTGCCTATCGGGTCTACTTCATTTCCTCTGGAATCTGATAGGGTTCAAAGGTGTGCAATGTGACAGTTGAACCATTGGCGCGTTTACAAGTGGTAGTGCCTATGTATTTCAGATAGGGAATATCAAAAGCGTCTCCATCTGCAAACTGTTTGTCCGTCTTAACAATGATACGATTCGGGAAGCGGAACTCCTTATATACAGGTGTACGCAAACGGTCGCTCATATTACCCGTCTTGACACGCTGATATTCCTTTATGCACCCGACCACAACCCCGTCTGAAATGACTTGCTTAACGACTACAGAACTGTCACAACAGGAATATTCCGGGGCCCACGCAATGGATAAATCTAACGAACTTGCAACGCGGAATATATCACCTTTGCGTACATTTCTCCTGCTCTCGACAAAGAACGATTGCAACAACCCAACATTATCCCAGAACTTGCTACGCGCCGCTTCCTTCTGTTCCTTTTCTTCTTTGTCTTTTATCCGCGTTGAATACTTTGCTTCCAATGACTGGGCTACATCTGTCGCGCCGATGCGTTTTGCACACGCTATACCACAATCGGCGACCTCCACAATGACAGAATCCTTACTGCCATCAAAGGATGCAACTGTAGATTGAACGACATCCCCCTTGACACCACCAACACCGAACAACCTTTTTGCCGCCGCAACACGAGTACCCATCTTGAATGAGCCACCCTGCGCGATAGACGCAAGAACATCCGCACTATTGATACGCGCAACGGCTTTCTGCCCAACTCTATCATTCCATTCTTTCTCAAATGTATTTTTCAACGCTTTTCTTTCTTCATTCTGTATCACCCATAGAAAGAAATCATCACCCGAATTTTTCCACATACCCGAAAGCATCCTCTCGGCAGAAGAAGAACCGTCCTCACAGGCCGCACAAAGTTGTTCAAGACCCTTTGGCGTTCTAAACTTCTCCTTGATTGCCTTTGTCGTAGGTGTTTCGCCATGTATCATAGCCATCTTGCCACCACCTATGCGGTAATCGTCCGCAAGTCCAATTAGTTTCTCGACCTTCCCTTTCTCGTACAACTTATCAATCGCACCAATTTTAACATCATCGGGATAGGTCACATCTCCCCTTTGCTGATACAACGGCGACCCTTTCTCCAAAGGGCGACCCAGTATGACATTTTCCAAGTCACTATCACTTAATTGCGCAAGTGCCGCCATGCGTTCTTGCTCATCATTTGACTGGAGTTGCATCTGCAAGCAACCAGTTAGTAAGGCGCATCCGATAGAAACGGAAGCGACAATTGTTTTTGCGTTCATTTTCTTTCCTTTTCTCTTCCTCGCCTCCTTCGTTAAGTGCGTAATCCGCCGGAAGCGTGAAAGCGGCGCACCATGTCTTTGTGCCTCGCCGCATGACAATCAAACACAAAAAGAAAACCTCTCTTCGTGTCTCTTGGGAGGCCGTGAGATTGCCTTATCCGAAACACGAAGAGAGGTAAGCGCGTGTGCGCTTCCCCTGCAATGTGTTGTCGGACTTTGAAACTTTCTCACGGTTTCCCAAGACAACTGCTTTGCAGCGGTATTGCAAATTCGACGGCCAAGGGTGGAATGGAGCATCGGCCTTCGTTTGTTGCTTGATGCGTCCAATCAGTTCTTGACCTATGTCATTCCTGCATCAGACTTTCCGCTCGTCACGGTTTATCCTCTGTAAGAACGGCGTATATTATAACATTTTTGCTCCGTGATTGATAGTAGGCAAAAAAGAACTCGCTCCTTTGCAGGAGCGGGACGGTTGCGATGAAAATTCAAGATGCCCTATACTTCGTTGCCTTGTTCGTCGTAGTCTTTTCTATCGTAGTACGACCAGAGATAATCCTTCACACGGCGAACTTGTCTGCGCTTCAACCGCCAACCAATATCACGCCGCCCCATTCCTCTCAATTCCAATTCATCTTCAACATGGCTGGCTATCTCGGCAAGTTCAACTTTCGATGCAGTACGGATTGCGCGAATAAGCGCATCCATTTTCGTGCCATCTTCTTTCTCTATCCAATACTTCAAGAGAAGTTCTTTCAAAATGTTCTCTGCGGCTCTCTTATCATCCGTATGCGTCTTATGGGTAATCAATCTATCTCCATCAGTCCAGTATGCAGTATAACCATCTTCTTCCTTCCATAGACCTTTGTCCTCTACAGCGCGAAGATTTCTCAAATCGTTATCGGTTATGATTGTCTTGTCGGTCATGCGAATATTTAGAACCTTCGCAAAGGACGGTGCATCAGACTTTCATACAGTCTTACAGGCATCATCCACCTCTAATCCACCAGCCATTTCCAATACATCCTTTGAGGACATTGACAATCATCAAGACCGATTCAAAACCACCGTTAAAACTCATTTGAGTTTTATTCTTGATTTTATTTGAAATCAAAACGAATCTCGCACTTATAAAAATCAAGGTTGGTGGGCAACATTGTGGCATATAGAATGGTCGAAGAAAAACGCGCCGCTAAAAAATGGTAATCCTGCTTTTGCATCAAAATACCCTTGTTTTGACGGCTTATAATTTCCGAAAAACAAACTCAATTATGTTTTAAGCCCTAAAAATGGGATTGGTGCGGGATGGCATCAAATTCCCTTGTAATTTGAGGGGTGTGGAAATTTCTCAGGTTTCGCTCGACGACCGCTTTGCAGCGTAAATTGTCTGTCGGAAGGCCGTTGCCCTCCGCTATCGGTTACTGGATTGTCTGGTTTCCTTTCATTTCAGGTTGTGAGGCAGTATACCATATTTCCTTATGAAACTCACTCCCACTCGATGGTGGCCGGGGGTTTGGATGAGATGTCGTAGACCACGCGGTTGATGCCGCGCACCTCGTTGATGATGCGGTTGGACATCGTCGCCAGCGTCTCGTACGGGATATGCGTCCAATCGGCCGTCATCGCGTCGATCGAGTTCACGCTGCGGATGGCGCAGGTGTATTCGTAGGTGCGCTGGTCGCCCATGACGCCCACCGACCTGACGGGCAGGAGCACCGCGAAGGTCTGCCAGATCGTCTTGTATTCGGGCAGTTTCCGAATCTCCTCCTGTACGCGAAGATCCGCCTGCTGCAGGAGCTTCACCTTCTCCTCGGTGACCTCGCCAAGGACGCGCACGCCCAGTCCCGGCCCCGGGAACGGCTGACGGTCGAGCAGTTCGGCATCCATGCCGAGGACGCGCCCGACCGCGCGAACTTCGTCCTTGAAGAGGTCGCGCAGCGGTTCGACCAGTTCGAACTTCAGATCCGGCGGCAGTCCGCCCACGTTGTGGTGCGATTTGATCGTCTGCGACGGGCCCTTCAGCGCGTGCGAACTTTCGATGACATCGGGGTAGATCGTACCCTGTCCGAGGAAGCGGGCGTTCTTGAACTTCCGTGCCTCTTCGGCGAAGACGTTGATGAACTCGCGGCCGATGATCTTGCGCTTCCGCTCCGGATCCTCCACGCCCTTGAGCGCGGCATAGAAACGCGATGCGGCATGGGCGATGTGGAGGTCGACGTCAAGCTTCGCCCGGAACATCCGCTCGACCTGCGCGTCTTCATTGTAGCGGAGGAGTCCGTTGTCGACGAAAATGCAGTGGAGACGCCTGCCAATCGCCCGGTGGAGCAGAACCGCAACGACCGACGAATCGACGCCACCGGAAAGGCCGAGCACGACCTCCTCGTCCCCGACCTGCTCCTTCAGCTTCTCAACCGTATCGTCAATCCAGGTCGTGAGCTTCCAGTCCGCCTTGCACCCGCAGATCTTAAAGAGGAAGTTGCCGATGATCTGGTTGCCGTACTGCGTATGGACGACCTCGGGGTGGAACTGAATCGCGTAAAATCGCCTCGTCTCGTGGCGGATGGCGGCAAAGGGACAGTTCGCGCTCGCCGCCGAGACCCTGAATCCCGCGGGAATCGCCGCCACACGGTCGCCGTGGCTCATCCACACGGTGAACTTCTGGGGAATGCCCGTGAAAAGCTCGTTGTCGGGCTCGGTCGTCATCTCGGTCTTGCCATACTCGCGCGACTCGCCGGGCTGAACCTGGCCACCGAGCGTCTGGCTCATGAGCTGCATACCATAGCAGATGCCGAGAACGGGCACGCCGAGGTTGAAGATCTCAGGGTCGATGCCGGGCGCACCCGGCTCGAAGACGCTGTTGGGCCCACCCGAGAGGATGATGCCCTGCGGCATATTCTCGCGGAGCTTCGCCGCCGGGGTGTCGAAGCGGATGATCTCCGAGAAGACCTGCTGCTCGCGAATGCGCCGCGCGATGAGCTGGGTGTACTGGGAGCCATAGTCAAGGATGACGATACGGTTGAATTTGGAGTGGTCGGTAGCCATAGGGGATTCGGATATTGGGTTGTCAGAAATTCAAGCGCGTCGGTACGCCGGCGGCGGCCATGGCGGCCTTGATCTGGGCGATCGTGTAATCGCCCGTATGGATCAGGCCCGCGACGATCGCCGCGTCGGCACGCGCCTTTTCAAAGACCGTCACGAGGTGCTCGGGACGCCCCGCGCCGCCCGAGGCGACGACCGGGACGTCCACTGCGGCGGCGATCCGTCCCGTGATGTCGAGCTCGAAGCCCGCGCGCGTGCCGTCCGCATCCACGGAATTGACGACGATCTCTCCCGCGCCGAAATCGGCCGCCCGTTTCGCCCATTCGACGGCATCCATCCCCGTGTACTCACGAAAACCGCGCGTCGTGATCTCGAAACCGCTCGGGCAGGACGGATTGCCGCTCTTCACCGGATCCATGCCCAGCACGATGCATTGCGCGCCGAAGGCCTTCGCGCCCTCCGCGATGATCTGCGGATTCCGCACCGCCAGCGAATTGACCGAAATCTTCTCGGCGCCGGCACGGATGACGCGCTCCATGTCGGCGAGGCCGCTGATGCCGCCGCCGACGGCGAATGGAATGCGAATCGCCTTCGCAACGGCCGCCACCATGCCGATGTCGATCGGACGACGCTCCGCCGATGCCGTGATATCGTAGAACACCAGTTCGTCCGCACCGCCGTCGGAATACCGGACCGCCATCTCGACGGGATCGCCAAGATCGATGTTGTTCTTGAACTTGACGCCTTTGGTCACACGCCCGTTCTTCACGTCCAGGCACGGAATCACGCGACGGGTGAGGGAGGTGGAGACGCTGAGGTGTTGGGGTGTTGGGGGTTCCACGCCGTCCAGCCAGGCTTTCAGGAGCGCGAGGCCGACTTTGCCGGACTTCTCGGGATGGAACTGACACGCCCAGAGACTGCCGCGCTTTACCATGGCCGTGAACGCGACCCCGGCATAGTTCGCCGTCAGACATGTGTCCGGCGTGATCTCGGCATAGTAGCTGTGGACGAAATAGTATTCGCCGCACGCCGTCCCGTTCCAGCCAATCTCCGGAACCTTGCAGCCGGAGACTGCCGGGAAGCGCCGGACGCGCCCCGGCAGGATGCCCAGCATCTCGACGCCGCCGTCCTCCTCGGAGTGCTCGAACAGGATCTGCATGCCGAGGCAGATACCAAGAAACGGCTTCCCGGAGGAAGCCGTTTCGCGGACGAGATTCTCGAGGCCGAGGGCGCGGAGATTCGCCATGGCGCTCCGCGCGGCACCGACGCCCGGGAAGACGACGCGCTCCGCCGTGCGGATGACCTCGGGATCGCTGGTGATCACACTTTCCGCCCCGAGCGCATCAAAGGCCAGCTTCACGCTCGTCAGGTTTCCCGCCTTATAGTCGATGATCGCTATCATATCCAATCCTTTAGAGCCAAGGCCACACGGTCAGCGCGCCGCCCCAGGTGAGCCCCGAACCGAATGCGGAGAGGAGCACGCGATCACCCTCCTTCAGCTCGCCCGCGCAGACCGCCTTGTCGATGATGTAGGGAACCGAAGCAGTGGACATGTTGCCCGTTTCGGCGATGGACATAAAGAACTTCTCAAGCGGCAGATCGACGCGCTTGGCCACGGCCTCGAGAATACGGGCGTTCGCCTGGTGGGCGTAGATCCGGGTGAGGTCGTCCGGCGCGATGCCCGCGCGCGCCGTAAGCGTGTCCACGATCTCGCTCAGCTTTCTGACCGCGAAGTTGAAGACGGCACGACCGTTCATCGTCATGTAAGTGACCGGCCACATCGCGACTTCGCCCACCGGAACCTCCGGCATCGGCTTGCGGTAGCCGCCGTCATGCGTGATCGCCTGGCTACCCGTGCCGTCCGCCCCGTGCACCGAAAGGTATTCGCCCACGTCCGCCGGACAGTCTGCCATCGCCAGCACGACGGCGCCCGCGCCATCGCCGAAGAGAATAGAAATGGAACGGTCGTTCCAGTCCACCGAACGCGTCAGCACCTCGCAGCCGATCGCCAGCGCCTTCATCCCCGGATGCGCCAGCATCCAGTCGCGCGCCGTCTCCAGCGCATAGAGAAAACCCGAACACGCGGCGGACACGTCGAAGCAACCCGCATTCACGCAGCCGAGCGCCGCCTGAATGAGGCAGGCGTTGGCCGGATAGGTGCCGTAGTCGGGCGATGACGTCGCGCAGACAATGAGCCCGATCTCCTCCGGCGGAACGTTCGCCGCCGCCAATGCGCGCCGCGCGGCCTCCGCACCCATCGTCGAGGACGTCTCCTCCGGCGCCGCCCAATGACGGGCGTGGATGCCGGAGTGCGTGAAAATCCACTCGTCGGAGGTGTCGAGCCGTCTGGCGATCTCGTCGTTTGTGACAATGCGCGCCGGCAAATAGGAACCCGTGCCGGCAATCTTGACCCGTTGCATCTCTTATCCTTTCGCTTTGAGGCGAGTATTATACCAAA
>JBJEWD010000005.1:0-4156 GCA_051884875.1 Kiritimatiellia bacterium | reverse complement strand
CCCTAAACCCTGCGCTCCTCGCATCCATGCCGTCCTTGCCGCCGTTCCCTTTCGATTGCGCCAACGCCGTGGAATGCTTCGGGTGGCATCCTCCGCCGTCCCCCTACACGACCGCATTTCAGTTCCCGCTTGACATCGGCCCGTTCCGGGTGTATATTGAGGGACAATGCAGATGGGAACTGGAGCTATGGGCAAAAAACTGTTGATAGTGGAATCGCCGGCGAAGGCGAAGACCATTGGGAAGTATCTCGGCGGTGAGTTCACCGTCAAGAGTTCGGTCGGGCATATCCGCGATCTCCCGAAGGAGTGCGGGGCGATCAGGATCGCCGAGGCGGGCGAGCAACGGTGGACGTTCTCGCCGACGTATGTCATCTCGGAGGGCAAGGACAAGGTCGTCGGCGAGCTGAAGGCGGCCGTGAAGGGCGCCGATGAGATCTATCTGGCGAGCGATCCCGACCGTGAAGGAGAGGCCATCGCCTGGCATCTGAAGGAAGTCCTCGCGCCTGTGGCGGGCGCGAAGCCGTTCCATCGCGTCACCTACAATGAAATCACCCGTCCGGCCGTCCTGAAGGCCGTCGCCGAGCCGCGTGACATCGACATGCCGCGCGTCGACGCCCAGCAGGCGCGTCGCATCCTCGACCGGCTCGTCGGCTACCGGGTCTCGCCGATGCTCTGGAAGTACATCCAGTGCGCGAACAACCGCGCGCTGAGCGCGGGTCGCGTGCAGTCCGTCGCGCTGCGTCTCCTCGTCGAGCGGCAGCGTGAGATCGACGCCTTCACGCCTGAGGTCTATTTCCTTATGGGCGTGGAGGCCCGCAAACGCGCCGCGGCGGCGACGTTTGTCGCGAAACTCGTCCGCTTCGACGGCAGGAAGCCGGAGATTCGCACGCGCCAGGCGGTGGACAACATCCTTCTGGATCTGGCGGGCGCCGAGCTTGAGGTCGCCGATCTCAAGGCGCAGCCGAAGGTGCGCCATGCGCTGCCGCCGTTCACGACCTCGACGTTGCAGCAGGCCGCGTCGAGCGTCCTCGGATTCTCGCCGGGCAAGACGATGAAGCTCGCGCAGGCGCTTTACGAGCAGGGGCACATCACCTACATGCGCACCGACTCCGTGAACGTGTCCGATTTCGCGCGGAACGAAGCGCGGGAATTCATCCACGCGAATTACGGCGAGATGTTCTATCCGGAGAAGCCGAACGTCTTCAGGTCCAAGGCCGATGCGCAGGGCGCGCACGAGGCGATTCGTCCGACGCACGTGATGGACACGCCGCAGACGATCGCCGGCCTTGATTCGCAGGCCCTCAAGCTCTACGACCTCGTCTGGCGCCGGTTCCTGGCGAGCCAGATGGCGGATGCGCAGACCACCGTGAAGACCGTGTCGCTCGAGGCCCGCAAGCCCGGGCTCGCGCACGGCTACGTCTTTACGGCGAGTGCGACGGAGATCAACTTCGAAGGCTTCCTCAGGGTCATGAAGCTGTCGCTCGGGAAGAAGCGCACCGACGAGGAGGAGGACGAGGATTCCGACGAGGTCGCCGCGCTGCCCGAACTCGCGGTGGGCGAGACGCTCGATGCGGTGCGGTGGCTTGCGGACGAGAAACGGACGAAGGGGCCGTCGCACTATTCCGAGGCCTCCCTCATCAAGGCGCTGGAGGAGAACGGCGTCGGTCGGCCGTCCACCTACGCCGCGACGATCGAGACGCTCAAGACGCGCGGCTACGCGAAGACCGAGAAGCGGAAGCTCGTGCCGCTCGAACGCGGCATGCTGGTATGCGATTGGCTGGTGGCGAAGCTGGGGTCGCTCTTCAACGTGGGCTATACGGCTGAAATGGAGGCCGCGCTCGACAAGGTCGAGGAGCAGGGCGAGCCGATGAACGCGATGCTGAGCGACTTCTACGCGAAGCTGCTTGCCGCGCTCAAGGAGGCGACGCCGGCGCCGCCGAGCAGCGACAAGTTCAACATCGTCTTCTCGCTTCTGGACCAGATTCGGCAGTGGAAGGAACCGAAGAAGGTCGGCCGGCGTGTCTATGACGACAAGGCCTTCGTGGAAAGCGTGAAGGAGCAGATGGCGGCGGGCAAGCCGATGAGCGCGCGCCAGCTCGAGTTCCTCGTGCGCATGGTGTCGGTCTATGCCGACCAGATCCCCGGCGCGGAGCAGAAGCTCAAGGAGTCGGGCATTGGGGCGGGCGCCTCGATCGTGGCCCAGAAGGTCGATGACGAGCTCGTCAAATACTGTTTCGATGTGATGGATCGCATCGGCGGCATGCTGAAGAACCCGTTCCTCAAGAGCCTTCGCGAGCAGTTCGACCGCGGGCGCGGCCTTTCGCCGAAGCAGTTCTCGATCCTGGCCCGTGCCGTAGGCGAGAACGCCTCGACGCTGGCGGACTGCGAGGCGATTCGCGGACGGCTCGCGGAGTACGTCCCCGGCGGCTTCGGCGGCAACGATACAGACCCCGCCGTGCCGGGACTGCTCGCACTGATGAATACCGTCACGGAATGGCGCCCCGCCGCGAAGAAGGGCCGGAAGGTCTACGACGATCAGGGCTTCGTGCAGAGCCTCGCCGAGCAGTACGCCCAGCGTCATTCGCTCTCGACGCGTCAGGTGATGGCGCTCAGACGGGTGGCGGTGGCCTATAAGAACAAGATTCCGGGCTATGCCGAGAAGGCGGCGGAACTGGGGCTGAAGGACATCCCGTCGAGCCGCGAGAAGTCCGCCGAGGTAATGGACGGCGCAGCGAAGAAGCCGTCGGCGCGGAAGGGAAAGGGCGCCGCCGATGGGGCCGGTGCCTAATCCTGCTGCGGCGGACGATCCGCTCGTGCAGCGGTTCGATGCCTATCTGCTCGCGGAACGGAACGTCTCCGCGAACACCCGCGCAGGGTACCGGATCGACCTCGCGCAGTTCGTCGCGCACAAATGGGGCGCGTTGGGCCGTCCGCCGTTTCCGTGGCTGGCGGTCTGCGCGGGCGATGCGCAGGCATTCCTGTCGGCGTTCGGCCAGGCGGCTGCTGCGGCGACGACCGTGCGGCGCAAACTGGCGGCGCTCCGGACGTTCTTCCGCTTTCTGCAGCGCGAACGCGAAATCATCGACAACCCGTTTTCCGCGTTGCGGGGACCGCGCATGGCGAAGACGCTGCCGAAGGTGCTGTCCGTCGCCGAGGTGGCCCGTTTCCTGTCGCGTCCGCGCAAGGATTTCGAGGACGGGCTCATCACGGCCTATGCCTACCGCCGCGATACGGCGATCTTCGAATTCCTCTATTCGACGGGGTGCCGCATCAGCGAGGCGATTGCCGTGAAGTGGGGCGGCATCGATTTCCACCGGGGTACCGTGATCGTGACGGGCAAAGGGGCGAAGGACCGGCTGGTGATCCTCGGCAGACCCGCCGTCGCGGCACTTCAGGCCCTGCGTGAGGAGATCGCTGCGCAGAACCCCGATCTGGCGGGCGACGCGGCCTTCGCTTTCCTGGGCGCCCGGATGCAGCGGCTGTCGGCCCGTTTCGTCGAACGGCGGATGAAGCGGTATCTTGCCGAAGAGGAGTTGCCGACGGACATCTCGCCGCACAAACTGCGGCACAGCTTCGCGACGCATCTTCTGGACGCGGGGGCGGATCTTCGCAGCGTTCAGGAGTTGCTGGGGCACGCATCGCTCGCGACGACGCAGATCTATACGCACGTCTCGATCGAGCGGTTGCGGGACGAATACGCGAAATTCCATCCTCGCGCACCTCGGCGTGAGGCGTGATCGCGCAAGGCGAACCTGCCGCAACAGGCGTACAAGCTGGCATGGGTTACTGTATCGGAAATACGGTGTCAATAAGCTCAGACCCCTATTGCTCCTTCTCTTTGTCCATGATCATCGTTGTTCGTCGGGTCGTCAGGGTGCAACGAGAATTTTATGCAGGGTCAACGGTGCTATGGCTGATGTCATGCCGCGCAATCGACCTGCGCGAGGTCCTTGACGAGGTAGCGGAAGAACTCCTCGAGCCGGTTTGACTTGTAGAGCGTGCGTAGCGGGAGCAGGGCCTTTGCGCCCTTGAGCGACCAGATCATCCCCGACTGTTTGAAGCGTTCCTCGATGACGGCTTTGCATCCGCCGAATCGTCGTATCGCATGCCCACGACCTCGCGAATCGTGTCTGAGGATATCCTGAATGCGTGGTTC
>JBJEWD010000004.1:0-21212 GCA_051884875.1 Kiritimatiellia bacterium | reverse complement strand
CGACCTTGTCCATGGCCGCCTCCATCCCCTTTGCAAAAATCCGGGATAAGGGTGTTAAAGAATTCTGTCCAACGGGTCGACTGCCGCTCAATCCACATTTCTGCCCAACATTTAGGGCGTGGGCTTGTCTTCTCCCACAATATAAGGTATAATACGCGCTCATTTTACCTGAGGAGGAGAAGGATACATGAATACGGAATGGGACGGCTTCGTCAAGGGACGGTGGGAGAAGGAAATCAACGTCGCGGAGTTCATCCGGCTCAATTACACGCCCTACATGGGCGACGAGAGCTTTCTCGCATCGGCAACAGAGGCGACGGACAGGCTCTGGAAACGGCTTCAGGAGCTCCAGCGGGAAGAGCGCGCCAAAGGCGGCGTCCTCGATATGGACACGGACATCGTCTCGTCCATCACCTCCCACGCGCCCGGCTACCTCGACAAGAGCCTCGAAAAGATCGTCGGTCTGCAGACGGACAAGCCGCTGAAGCGCGCATTCATGCCCTACGGCGGCATCAAAATGGCCGAGGAGGCGTGTACGACCTACGGCTACACACCCGATCCGAAGCTCCACCGCATCTTTACGGAGTTCCACAAGACCCACAACCAGGGCGTCTTCGATGCGTACACGCCGGAAATGCGCGCCGCGCGCAAGGCCCACATCATCACCGGTCTTCCCGACACCTACGGGCGCGGCCGCATCGTCGGCGACTACCGCCGCGTCGCCCTCTATGGCATCGACCGCCTCATCGCCGCAAAGGAGGACGACCTCACCCACTGCGGGCTCGGCTCCATGCCCGAAGACGTCTGCCGGCTGCGCGAGGAGGTCGCCGACCAGATCCGCGCGCTCAAGGCGATGAAGGTCATGGCCGCCAGCTACGGCTTCGACATCTCGCGCCCCGCCGCCAATGCGCAGGAGGCGGTGCAATGGACCTACTTCGGCTACCTCGCCGCCATCAAGACCCAGAACGGCGCGGCCATGTCCATCGGCCGCATCTCGACCTTCCTCGACATCTACATCGAACGCGACCTCCGGGCCGGGACGCTCACCGAAACCGCCGCGCAGGAGCTCATCGACCACCTCGTGATGAAGCTGCGCATGGTCAAGTTCGCCCGCATCCCCGCTTATAACGAACTCTTCTCGGGAGACCCCGTCTGGGCGACGCTTTCGATCGGCGGCCTCGGCAGCGACGGGCGCTCGATGGTGACGAAAAACGACTTCCGCATCCTCCACACGCTGGAGACGATGGGGCCCTCGCCGGAGCCGAACATGACGGTGCTCTACTCGCACCGTCTGCCGCGCAAATTCCGCGAGTACGCCGCGAAGGTCTCGATCGCGACAAGCTCGATCCAGTACGAGAACGACTGCATCATGCGCCGTGTCTGGGGCGACGACTACGCGATCTGCTGCTGCGTCTCGGCGACGCAGACCGGCAAGGAGATGCAGTTCTTCGGCGCGCGCGCCAACCTCGCGAAGTGCCTCCTCTACGCCATCAACGGCGGCATGGACGAGAAGACGCGCGTCCAGGTCGGCCCCGAATATCCGCGCATCACCACCGAGGTCCTCGACTACGACGAGGTGATGAAGCGCTTCAACATCATGATGGACTGGCTCGCGGGGCTCTACGTGCATATCCTGAACCTCATCCACTACATGCACGACAAGTATTACTACGAGGCGGCGGAAATGGCGCTCATCGATACGGACGTGCGCCGCACCTTCGCCACGGGCATCGCCGGCTTCTCGCACGCGGTCGACTCGCTCAGCGCCATCAAGTACGCCAAGGTCTCCGTCATCCGCGACGAGACGGGGCTCGCGGTCGATTACAGGGTCGACGGCGACTTCCCCCGCTACGGCAACGACGACGACCGCGCCGACGAGATCGCCGAATGGCTCCTGACCGAGTTCCTCAAGAAGATCAAGGGCCATCACATCTACCGCAACGCCGAGCCGACGACCTCGATCCTCACGATCACCTCGAACATCGTCTACGGCAAGGCCACGGGCGCGATGCCCGACGGACGCCCGGCGGGCGAGCCGCTTTCGCCCGGCGCGAACCCGAGCTACGGCGCCGAGCAGAACGGACTCCTCGCCTCGCTCAACTCCGTGGCGAAGATTCCCTACGAATACGCCCTCGACGGCATCTCCAACACCCAGACGATCCATCCGTCGGCCCTCGGCAACACGCCGCAGGACCGCACGAACGCACTCGTCTCGATTCTGAACGGCTACTTCGACAAAGGCGCCCACCACCTGAACGTGAACGTCTTCGGCACCGACCGGCTCATCGACGCGATGGAGCATCCGGAGAAGCCCGAATACGCGAACTTCACGATTCGCGTCTCCGGCTACGCCGTCAAGTTCATCGATCTGACGCGCGAACAGCAGCTCGACGTAATCAAGCGCACGTGCCATGAGCGGCTCTAAGGGCGAAATCCACAGTTACGAAACGTTCGCCGCGGCCGATGGCCCCGGCGTTCGTTTTCTCGTATTCCTGAGCGGCTGTCCCTTCCGCTGTGCGTACTGCCACAACCCGGACACCTGGGCGAAACCGGCGGCGGAGAAGGCGACGGCGGACGAGGTGCTCCGGCGCGCGCTCCGCTACCGGGCGTACTGGGGGCGCGACGGCGGCCTCACCGTCTCCGGCGGCGAGCCGATGCTGCAGGCCGGCTTCGTGACGAAACTCTTCGAGAAGGCCCGCCGCGAAAAGGTCACGACCTGCCTCGACACGGCGGCGGGGCCCTTCGTGGACGACGGACGCTTCGACGCCCTTTTCGCGGCGACGGATACGGTGCTCCTCGACATCAAGGAGATCGACGACGCGCGGCATCGCGCGCTCACGGGCGCATCCAACGCGCCCGTCCTCGCCTGCGCCCGCCGCCTTTCGGCAATCGGCAAGCCCGTCTGGATCCGCTACGTGCTCGTCCCGGGGCTCACCGATGGCGCCGACGACCTCCGCCGCCTCGGCGACTTCCTCCGCACCCTCCGCAACATCGCGCGATTCGACATCCTCCCCTACCACACGTTCGGCGTCGAGAAATGGCGGAAACTCGGCCTCCCCTACGCGCTGGCGGAGGTCACGCCGCCAACCGCCGAAGCCCTGGCCCGGGCGAGAAACCTGATCGGGCCGTGGACGGACGCGCCCAAGCCGTGATGCCGGCCGGCGGCGCGCCCCCTTGTTCCCTTGTCCCGGGCGGGGAACCCGCCCTATTCCTGGAACACGGCGCGGGCGGCGGCAAGATCGGGGAATACGGTGCAGAGGCGGCGGATTTCCGCCGTGGGGGCGAGCAGGTCGGGGATGAGCACGGGGCGGCAGCCGGCGGCGCGGGCGCCGCAGATGCCGCTAAAGGCATCCTCAAAGACCACGCAACGGCACGGATCGACGCCGATTCTCGCGGCCGCCAGAAGGAAGATGTCGGGGTCGGGTTTCGAACGCGCCACCTCGTCACCCGTGGCAATGGCGTCAAAGAAATCCCGAACGCCGGCCGCCGCCAGATTGTGCTCGACCACCCGCCGCGGCGAACTCGAGGCCACCGCCGTCCGGAGGCCGTGCGCACGGCAGAAGGTCAGCATCTCCACGAGCCCCGGCTTCTTCACGGGCACGCCGGCGAGCTGGCGCCGCCAGGCAAGATCAACGGCGGCGCGGGCGTATTCGGCGGCGTCAAGCTGCGGATAGGTTTCCCCGACGAGCGCCCGGATGCGCGCAGGCCCCAGGCCGCAGAACTGCCGCGGGAACGCCGCCGGCATCGCCACGCCACGCGCCCGCGCCGCCTCGATCCACGCCCGCTGGTAGATGATCTCCGTATCGAAGAGAAGCCCGTCCTGATCGAAAATAGCCCCCGCGTAGTTCATCCCGATTCCTATTTGATGATCCCGCCCGCCAGGATCTCGTCCGAGTCCGCCGCGTAGAAAACGGCGCTCTGCCCCGGCGCAATGCCGGCGATGCCCGCAGGAAAGTCGCAACGCGTGCCCGTCAGCCGCGCCGGCCCCTTAGGCAGCCCCGCCGAGCGCACCTTCACGCGACAGGGGACTGCCCCCGTCGCGGACGGATCGAGCGCGCCGTAGACGAGATCCTCGACCTCCAGCGACGTCTTCACCGCGTCATCCGCCCGCCCGACGATCACCTGATTGCGGCATGCGTTGAGATCGATCACGTAGAACGGTATGCCGCCGCCGATCCCCAGCCCCTTGCGCTGACCGATCGTGTAGTGCCAGAAGCCGTTGTGTCGGCCGAGGACCCTGCCGCCGAGATCGACGATGTCGCCCGGACGATCCGGCTCGCCGATGAGTTCATTCGGGTCGCCCGAATAGAAGTCCTGACTGTCGGGACGCTCGGCCGTCACGAGGCCATGCGCCCGCGCCAGCTCGCGGATCTCCCGCTTCGTGTAGCCGCCGAGCGGAAATTCGCTCGTCGCGAGCTGTTCCTGCGACAGGCGATAGAGAAAATAGCTCTGGTCCTTCGACGCATCCACCGCCCGCGCCACGGCGTAGCGGTCGCCCGCACGGACGATGCGCGCATAGTGTCCCGTCGCGAACTTGTCGAACTCCAGCCCCGACTGACGCGCCAAATGCGGCAGCAGCCCGAACTTGAGCATCGCGTTGCAGCGTACGCACGGATTCGGCGTCTTGCCGCTCAGATAGGTCGTCCGGAAGTAGGCGATCACCTCGCGGTTGTAGGTATCAAAGCAATCGAAAACGCGGTACGCGATGCCCAGCCGTTCGGCGAACCGCCGCGCCGTCGCGATGTCCTCGGCCTCGTGCGCGCCGAAACAGGCGTCACGATCGCCGCCTTTGTAGACGCCTTCGCGCCACAGCTGCATCGTAATGCCCACGACCTCGTGGCCCTGCTCCTTCAGCAGCAGCGCCGCGACGCTCGAGTCAACTCCACCCGATAATCCAACCGCATATTTCATCGGCGGGTAGTATATCAAAAGGGAGGAGGGATGAGGGAGGAGGGATGAGGGAGGAGGGAGGAGGGATGAGGGAGGAGGGATGCAGACGAAACCACGGACCGCCTCCGTCGTGCATGAGCCGTTCCCTGAGCGGTGCGCAGGGTTTGGGCAAAGGCTGCGCAGGGTTTGGGGCAAAAGGTGCGCAGGGTTTGAGCAAAAGGTGCGCAGGATCTGGGGTAAAAGGTGCGCAGGATCCACCCCAAAGGGTGCGCATGTTCGGGGGTCGAGGTTGCGCATATTCCGGAACAAAGGAGCGCAGATCTACCCCTCCCTCCTTCCTCATCCCTCCTCCCTCATCCCTCATCCCTATCACCGACCGTCGGAGGTGAATGCCGGACGCGAAGCCCTAAGTATTCGGCGGAGCGGTAGCGGGAGCCGCACGGATCGGAGTTGAATCAACAGGCGGGGGCTGTCCACCCTGTTTATAATTAACACCGATGGTTCATGCTCTCGCGGCCTTCGGCTGTCTCGCTCCGCTCGGCTGTCCCGCTCCGCAGCTTCGCACTGGTCAACCACTTACCTTCGTGATCGGCTCGGAGAGCCGACCCTCCTTTCTTCGCATCTTTGCTTTCTTCGCGTTTTCGAACCCTTTGCGTCCTTTGCGTTCTTTGCGGCTAAAACATACTTCTTTTTTTTTATCCGTCAGGACGATCCCCGACGGGCGAAATTCAGCGATTATCAAACCGTTTACCATCAGAAAGGTCGTTCCTGGATACGACGCGGGGACGTCCCGATCAACAGGACGTCCCCGGTGCTTTCGGCTCGCCTTTCAATCAGCGGACGATGATCGTCAAGCCGGCCGGATTGAAGCCCGCAACCAACTGACGCGTGCCGTCTTCCAAATCTGTCCACCGGACCGACCAGGTGCCTTTCGCCCAGATCTCGTCCGTCTCGACCTTCATCTTCGAGGCGGTGGACCCAGTACCCGCAATCAAGACCGGATAGGTCTGCGCGCTGTCCAAGGTGCCACGCAGACGAATGGTGCCGCCCGAGAGCGTGATGGGATCCGCAATCGTCAGTTTCTCTGCGTCGCTCACGGACGTATCCACGCCCGCCCCCGGCTCGAAAGTGACCGACTGCGCCCAGCCCGTGCCCGCCAGGAAAGCCCCCGCGCGCACGGTAATAGGCGTCGCCCAAGGCGAATCTGTCGCCACTTCTGCATTGACATAACGGCCCGCATTCAGGATAAGCCGTCCGGCAACCACATCAACCGACGAGCCGTCGATCATCGTCACCAGCTTGCCCATGGTCAGCGAAGACGTCTCGCCGACCTTCTTCAGCGTGAACGCATTCCCTGTAAACGGCGGATTGAACAGGCTTTCTGAATTCGCTTTCCCGCCAATTTCCAGCGTCATACCTGATGCGCCGACTTGAAAATAACCCTGGTTTGAGGGGAGATAGCGTGGAAAATTAATCGAGCCAAATTGCAAGGTCTGCCCCTGGCCCGTGATCCACAGATGGTCAAACTCGCCTAAATCCCACGAAACGGACGGACCCGTCCCCTTCTGGGTTTCAACAGAGGCCCAACCACTACCTGACATCTTGACGGCACCGGTAAACTCGGTCAAATCAGCGTCATTTTGAAACTTGACGCCGCGACCACTATTCCAAGGCTGGTCGACTTCAATCGTCCCATCCCCCGAGATTTTACGCTCGAAGATAAAATTGGCGGGCGTACCACCAGTCGATCGCTGGTTCGAAATCAGGTTCTTTCCATCTCGGACAACCAGGTCACGGATCCTAACGTTGTTTGCCTGATAAAAGCCTTCGATGGTCATTCCGGCGACATCGAGCACGGCCGTTCCGAAGAGTCTCGGATTGGTGTCCGTATAATCGCCCAGTGTACGTTTATAGAGAACATAAACATCATTCGTCAAGCAGACGGTTCCCTCAAAGGCGCTAAAGGGATTGTCGGACGTCAGGGCGTAATTGAGTTCAAACCGCTCATCGGACCCGATCTGGGCACCATCGAACACCAGTTCGCCCGCGCCCGTGAACGCGAACACGCCCGAATTCTGCCCAATCGCCTGCGCACGGGCGAGGGTCACACGGCTGTCTGCCGGGATGGCATAGGCCCCATCAGCGTCGAGAAGCGCATCCAACGCCAAACGCCCGCTCAAGGTCAAGGTGCCGGACTGCTCGAAAGTCGCCACCTCAAGACGCGCCGCCTCGCCAACAGCCTGAATCGTCACTTCCCCCGTCATCGAGAGACGACGGACGACCACCGAGGTATCGAGCCGGACGCTTTGCCCATCCGTCAATTGGACACTGTCACCCTCGGTGAAGGTCGCCGGCGTCTCGCCATTGAGCCAGACATTTTCATCCGTCCACAACGCATCCGTCCCGCCATTCCAAGTCAGCGTCGGAACATTCAGCTGGCAATAGACCGTCTTTGCCGCTTCATCGTCAATGATCGTATACCGCGGGCTGGCGATTCCCGGCTTGACATTTTCGGCGGAGAAAGTCAGCCCCTCGGCCTTGTCCGCATAGGTAAAGAGCGCAACTTTTTCATTATCCCCCCACGTGGACTCTCCCGGCACCGCCACGATGGCGCCCGCCGCCAATTCAATTTTGCCAAAGGCCGTTCCACGCGGGACCTTGGCGCCGTTGGCGGTCACTTGCACGAGCGTGCCCGAGGCGAAGGTCGAGGTCAGATTCTGCGTCAGATCCATCCCGTCGAGAATGAGCGTACCTTCGTCAAGCAGCAGCTTGGAGCCGGACAGGAAACTGACGTTGCCGTCAAGCTTGAGCGACGAGTCCGCACCCACCTTCTGCAAGGTCACCGCATTGACGATGAACGGCACACCGATCTCACTTGCGCTTGCCGCACGTCCGCCCACTTTGACCGTGCAGCCGGAGCTTTTGATATCAATGCCGGGCGCGGGGGCGAAGACGCGAAGAGCGCCCAGCTCAATCGTTTGATCGGCGTCAAGATAGAAATAGAGGCGCTTATCCTTTTTAGCATATTCCAGCAGCATCTGCGAGTTGCCGGTTGCCGCCTCATCCTGGAAGAAAATGCCGGCGGAATTGCCGTTCGGATTTTCCGGAATCAGAATCGAGCCCGTAAACTCGCTCAAATCACCGGTAAACTTCACCCAGCGATCTTGGGTAACGAGATTGAGCGTTCCATCGCCGGACAACTTCTTAAGGGTAAGATTGACGCCTGCGAGAGAGTCGGCCGCAGTGTTATTCAGCGTATTCGCGTCGCCCCGGATTTCGATTTCGCTGTTGAAGGCAGTATTATTCGACCGCCAGAAACCCGTCAACGTCATGCCGTTAAACACGATCTTCGCCGGCTTGCCCAAGATGGATGAACCGTCTTTGCTCTCCGTAAATGCAGCGGCCCATCCCCACGCGACATTCGCGCCGCCGGTCAACTCAATCGTCCCCGTGAAACCGGCAAACGGGATGGCATCCATCGGATAATTCAAGTCAATCTTCGCCGAAGTGAGAACGATTTTCCCCTCGCCGGTGAAGGTATAATCACTCGTAATCTCCGCGTCGGTGGCGATGGTGAGCGTATCACCCGCCGGAATCTCATACGCTTTCGTCTCCGGATTCCATGCAATATCCCCGGCGAACGAGGACATGACAGCGGTCAGAGCCACTGCCGACAATAAGCCGATTTTTTTTTCTTTCATGTTTACTCTTCCTTCCAGTTTGGGTCATATCCTATCATTTTGCATCCCCCCCAACTACTCCCCTTTTTTAGGGAGGGGTCTCGGCGCCACTTCCAGAACTAAAGACAAGAATGACGTGTGTTTAGTCCCCGTAAAGATTGGCTGTCCTTGATGGAAAGGGCAACACACACCTCCCCCCCCCCCGGAGGGAACGTGCGTTACCTACTTCTGGACACCATCCTCTCGTTCCATGAAACTCCGACGGTTGTGGCTCTCGCTACCGCTCCGCAGCTTCGCACTGGGCAACCACTTACCTTCATGATCGGCTCGGGGAGCCGACCCTATTTTCCTGCGGCGAAGCCGCAGCCTGAAACATCCGCATCACCGACCGTCGAAGGTGAATGCCGGACGCGAAGCCCCAGGTATTCGGCGGAGCGGTAGCGAGAGCCGTACAGCTCGGAGTTGAATTCACAAGTAGCGAGTTAACCACGAACCGCCTATTTTCGGAGATAAAAACCCCGATGGTTCGTGCTCCCGCTACCGCTCCGCAGCTTCGCACTGGGCAACCACTTACCTTCATGATCGGCTCGGGGAGCCGACCCTATTTTCCTGCGGCGAAGCCGCAGCCTGAAACATCCGCATCACCGACCGTCGAAGGTGAATGCCGGACGCGAAGCCCCGGGTATTCGGCGGAGCGGTAGCGAGAGCCGCACGGATCGGAGTTGAATCAACAGGCGGGGGTCGTGCGGGGTATGTCCCCGCGATTTAGAAACCCCGATGGTTCGCGCTCCCGCTACCGCTCCGCTGCTTCGCGATGGACAACCGCTTCTTATAGGCAAATCGAGATGGTGTCTTTATCGGACTCTTCGAGTCCGATGGGTGATACAACGCCGCCGCCTGAAACATCCGCATCACCGACCGTCGAAGGTGAATGCCGGACGCGAAGCCCCGGGTATTCGGCGGAGCGGTAGCGAGAGCCGCACGGATCGGAGTTGAATCAACAGGCGGGGGTCGTGCGGGGTATGTCCCCGCGATTTAGAAACCCCGATGGTTCGCGCTCCCGCTACCGCTCCGCAGCTTCGCACTGGTCAACCACTTACCCTCATGATCGGCTCGGGGAGCCGACCCTATTTTCCTGCGGCGAAGCCGCAGTCTAAAACATCCGCGTCACCGACCGTCGAAGGTGAATGCCGGACGCGAAGCCTTGGGTATTCGGCGGAGCGGTAGCGAGAGCCGCACGGATCGGAGTTGAATCAACAGGCGGGGGGCGTGCGGGGCCTCCGATTTAGGAACTCCAATGGTTCGTGCTCTCGCTACCGCTCTGCTGCTTCGCACGCTTCAACCACAAGCCTCTGACATTCATTCGTGTTTTTTCGATCGGCATCTTCGATGCCGTTGGGTGTGGTATAATGTGCGCATGATTCTCAAGAACGATCCGAAGGCGTATGCGATCATGGGATGTGCGATGCGTGTGCATTCCACTCTTGGGTATGGCTTCCTCGAGTCCGCATACGGCGACGCCCTGGAGATCGAGTTCAAGAAAGCACACATCCCATACGCCCGTGAGGACAGCGTCCAGATCTACTACGACGGACAGCCTCTGCCAACGAACTGGCGGGCTGACTTCACGTGCTTCAACCGATGCTATATCGTCGAGCTAAAGGCCATCCGCTCGATCACGAAAATCGAATGGGCGCAGGTCATCCACTACATGCGCGCGACTCGCATCCCCTGCGCCCTTCTCCTGAACTTCGGACGCCCCCAGCTCCAATACGACACATTCGACCTCGCGAGACTTCCAACAGGTTCCGTCCCCGAAACTGCGGCGCAGCCGCAGACAAAAACATCTTCATCACAGACCGTGGAAGGCGAATCAGCGCCGCGAAGCACCGATAATTCTGCGGAGCGGTAGCGGGAGCCGCACGGATTGGAGTTCCCAACCTACGGCCGAGAAGCCTGTCGGCAGAAAACCCAAATGCAGGCGTTTCAGAACGTGCGTTTACTTCTGAACTCGGCGGGGAGGGGCCTCGGCCGTCCGAAACTGCGGTCTTCAGCTCGCCAGGATCAGGAGGCGGGCACCGACCTTTTTCCGGGTGTAGGTCGTCATGCCGACGGCGGTCGCCGACGTGACGACATAGCCTTCGGGCAGGCCGATAAAGGCGACCGCCGTCCCTGCAGGGACGGAAAACGCGGTCGAATCGCTGGCAATGGTTATCGGTTTGGAAAGCGCCAGGGTGCCCGGCCCCTGGATCGAGACCATTCCCTCGACGACCAGGCTCTTCACGCTATCCGCCATCACCAGGCTGCATCCCTCCCCGACGAGGACGGTCGAATCCTGAAACTTGACCCCGTTCCACTGATCCCAGAGATTGAGCACCGCGCCCCCGCCCAGCGTCACGGTGCTGCCCTTGAGGGCGACCTTCGTCGTGCCGTGGCTCTGCAGATTGATCCGTCCGCCCGAGACGCAGAAGGACGCGCCCCAGGCGGGTTCGCCCAGCCAAAGGTTGTGCGCGCGATCGACGAGACAGACGTTGTCCCCGACGGCGTATGAGACCGTTTCGCCCACGGCATTGGTGAAGACCACGAGATCGTCGCCCGTCGTATTCCACTCGATGCCGCTCGCCCAGTAGATGTTGCGGGCCGCCTGGTACGTCACCGTGCCATCCTCCGCCGTCGTCACCGACAGCGTGGCACCGGCTGCGGCCGCGACAGCGGAAACCGCCGCGCCCGGCGCCGCGACAAGCTTCGCCCCGACATCCAGCGTGACCGGGTTCTCAAGCCGCGTCGCAACCTTGACCGTACATGCGGACGGCACCGTCAGCTTCGTTTCGCCCCGCACCGATCCGAACTCGATGCTGCTGGCCGAGGTGATCGTCGGGCCGAACGTCAGTTCGCCGTCGCCCTCGAACGTGGCATCCGGCACCACGACCCTTTTCCCGTCGGCCCAGTTGTCGAAGCTGATCGCGCCGCCCGCTTCAATGCCGACCAGCCATCCCGGCGGCAGAGAATGCCGTCCGTTCCAGAAGCCCGGCTTCAACGTCGCGCTCGCCTTGACCACCATCCGTCTGCTGACGACCGTATCGGCGATATAGATCGGTCCCCATTCCCGATCGCCGTCGAAGACGACCACGTCGTCCGCAGCCGGCAGGACTTCCGCCGCGCCGTCTTGGGAAGCCGCCATCGTCACCGTGTCGTCCCACAGGGTAGCTTCGGAGGTATAGTAGAGCGTCGCCGCCCCGGTCGGCCGGGCCGCGTTCCAGCCCTGCACCTCGTTGCCGTTACCATCCCCGAATTGGGTATAGGAGGTTCCGTGCGCCGCGTTGTACGTCGCGATCTGCGCCATGGCCGCGTCGATCTTGTCGGCGGAGAAGATCCAGAGCCTGACCTCCTCCGCCAGGTTCGCCAGCTGGAGCTTCCGGGCCGCCGCAAGCGCCTCTTCGAACGTCTCGTAGGGCGTGCCCGGCATATTGACCGACGTCCCGCCGGGGTCGGTGACGTAGAAAAGGTAGTCCTTCGCCACACAGCTGTAGGTGTAGACGTTCCCCTCGTTCGTCGTCACGACCTTGTAGTCGGCGTCTCCGGCGACGATCTCCGCCGTGCCGCCGTCAATCGTCAGCACCAGCGTCTCCCCCGCCGCGAGTGTGCGGCGGAGCGTTCCCTCCGCCAGCGTGAGGCCGATGTTCGCGGCCTTGCTCCCATAGGCGAGTTCCAGTACGCCCGCGCCGGTCTTGGTCAGGGTGACGTTCGCGTCGCCGCTCTGCGCGCCCTTGTCGAGCAACGCCCCGCTGAACACGCAGACCGCCCCTTCCCGGACCTCAAGCCAGGCGTCCTTGCGAAGCTGGAGGTTCGCCGCGAGACGGGCGGGCGCCGTCGTCTCACCGGCCAGGACATGGATCACCGACGGCTCGAATACCGAGATGCCGCGCCCCGAGGTGGCGGCGATGCAGCCGCCGCCATACAGCGAGATGTTCTGGGTCTGGGCGCTCTCCGCATAGGAGAGGGCGTAGTCGCCGAGCTGGAGTTCGCCATAGACCTTCAGCGTCCACGAATTCTCCCAATACAGGAAGTCGTCCGCCGCCGGGGCGGCCAGATAGCGCCCCTCGGGGATGACGAGCGTCATCGGATAGCCGTCGGTCAGGCGCGCGTCCAACGCCACGTCGTCGAGAAGCCGCAGGGTTTTGCCGCACGCCGCCGCCACCGCCTCGTCCAGCGTCGCGTAATTCGCCTTCGTCTCGTCGATCTGCGCCACGGCGGGCGCCACCGAAAGGTTGCAGATGCCGTAGCCATCGGCCGTTGCGCTCTCGGCCAGCCTGCCGTTCGTATTCGCAATCCGTTCGCCGAGATGGTCGCCCGAGAGATAGCCGCACGAGACGCCCTGCACGCACACCTCGTCCGCGTCATTGACGGTAAAGGCCAGATTGACGACCTTCGTAAAGCCGTCGTCATAGAGCTGCATCTGCACCGTGAGGGCGCTTTCGTCCCGCGCGATCTGGTATCCGCGCACCGTCACGCCCTTGTTCGGCTCGGCGATATAGCCGCCGTTGACCTCGCCCGTGAACGCGCATTCCGCGAGTTCCTGGAGCGTGACGCCCTTCCAGCCGAGCGACGTCGAGGCGGCGGTCACGTACGGCGCATACGTCTGCGCCTGCACCTTCAGCCGCAGATAGCCCTCGGAATCGATCCTGAAGCTCCGCGCGTCGCCCTCGTCATCGACATAGCGCAGATACGCAAGCGCGTCGCGCGGGAACTTCACCCGCACGCTCCCCGCACCGCCCGAGAACGCGTCGGCATCGCCCTGCAGGACGATCGTCGCCCCGCTCGCCCCTTCGACCGCCGCGACCGCAAGCGTCCCCGCCGTCGGCAGCGCGAACGTGACCTCTTGCGCCGCCGCGAGGCACAGACGGCTGATGTCCGCGCCCTCGGTGAAGGCAACCGTCGCATGACCCGGGGTGAAATCGCCGGACAGCGTGTAGGGGCCGCCCGCCAGGGTGAAGGAACAGGAGCGGCCGCGCAATTCCAGCGCCTTGATGCCGTAGCCGGCCGCCGCATCGTCCGTGGCGAGGGCGGGATTGCCCGTCGAGTTGTCCAGTCCGGAGACATCGTCGCCGAGGCTGTTCGCGGAGGTGGCGCGATTGCGCACCCATGCCGCGGCGACGTACAGGCGATCGTCCACCACCGTGAAGGTCAGCGCCACCACCTTGATGTAGCCGCCGTCCGAAAGCTGCATCTGGAGCGTCAGCGCGTCCCCGGCGTCGTTGAACGTCGGCACGTAGCCGCACGCCTCGCCCGCCGCGACCCAGCCGCCGGCCATCGTGCCGTAGACCTCGTAGTCGCCGGCCAACGCCTCCAGCGTCACGCCGGTCAGGCCGGTGTCGACGGCCTCGGTCGAGATATAGCCGGCGATGCCGCTCATCGCGGTCTTGGCCGGGGTGAGCTGGAGATCGCCGATTTCAACGGGATCCCGGGCGGTGATCGTCAGGCCGTTCCCGGAGATGGTCGCATCCGCGCCATTCTCCCAGGCCTGCGTCGCGTGCGAGAACGCATTCTCCCAGTTCGCGCTTTCGAAGAGGCCGTCGGCGGCGGCGCCCGTCCAGATGACATGCGCGGGGATGACCGCCGCGAGGATCGCTTCGGCGATCGCGACGACGTCGCCATCGGTCGGCGTGGCCTCCAGGGTCATCGTGGGGAAGCCCGCGTCGAGGTCGTTGCAGCGCGCGGTGTATGCCGCCGGGGTGAGCGTACCCTCGGTCTGGTCGAAGAAAGCGTTCCACTTCCGGGCGTAGTAGTGCGTGACGAGACCCGCATAGCTGCGGTGGGCGTATTGCGAAAGGACGGTCTGACCGCGGGCGCCCGGGGTCCAGGTGGTGATCATGCGCCGATACGCCGCGACGGCGTCCGCGCCGCCCTTCCCCGCGACCCGCGCCTCCTTTTTGTCGAGCCGCCATTCGTCGGAACAGGCGAGGATGTCGTCCAGAAGTTCGAGGAAGCGCCTGAATTCGGTACGGCGCCGCGCGGAGGTGGCGCATTGGGGCAGGATCTCCCGCGCACGGTCGGCGAGCAGCTGCTGGAAGATCTCGACGAAATCGTAGCGGAAGGTCTCAAGGTCCAGGAGATCGCCGTGCGCCTTCGCCGCCGCCAGGTAGCGCTCCGCCGCCGTCACGAGTTCCTGCCGGTCGTAGGGCGTCCCCGTGGTCGGCCCCCACGTCGAGACATTGGCGACGGAGTAGCTCGGCCGGGCGCAGAAGACGCTCTCGACGGTGCCCTGCTGGCCGATCTTGCAGTTCCACACCGTCCGCGCGCAGATCTCGTGCGCCGCCCTGAGGTCGTCGTCGGTGTAGCCGTAGCGCCGCAGGCGATACGCCTCCAGCCAATCCGCAAGTTCCGCGTCATCGAGATTCTGCCCGTCCACGGTCGTCTCGACGAAGCGCGAGTTGTACATATCGTAGCTGACGGGGTTCGTCTCCAGCCCTTCCGAAAGCAGCCCGTAGCCGCGGAAATTCTCGTCGCCGCCGTCGATGTTGCCGACGTTGCGGAAGCGGCTGAACGCGCCGTGCATCCCCGTATTGCCGCCGAAGTTCATGACCTCGGCCCAGATCCAGGGCAGGTATTCATCCGTCGTTTCGTTATGGTAGCTGCCGCCGACCGCCCCGGTGCCGTTCATCCCCTGGTCGAGACGCTGGATGAGCGTCTTCGCCGGGTCGAGTCCGTTGCGGAGGTTCTGATCGGGCGAACCCTGCCAGCTCTGCAGCACCCACGTCACCCCCGGGAACGCCTCCTGCTGGTATTGCTGGACGAACTTGGCGCAGTTGACCTTCTGCTCCGTCGTCATGCCGGACGGCGGGGCGGACTCATGGAAGAGATCGCCGCCCAGGAACTTCGGATAGTCCGCCGCATCCTCAAGCCCGTAGACCGTCTTGAGGTTGGCATTCCACGTGTCGGAGAAGACCTTGAACGCCGCGCAGGTGGGGTCGATGAGATCGGGGTTCTTCTGTCCCGCGACGTAGTCCCCGTTGCGGAAGATCCGAATCTGCGTCTCATCCGCCGTGGCGTCGTCGGTGACGCCGGTCTGGTCGTAGCCGAGCCTGCCGGCGATCTGCGCGGCGGTCGTCGACGACGGCACCAGCCCGATGAAACCCTGCACCACCGGCTCGATGCCGACGGCGCGCAGCGCGCCGTAGACGAACCTGCCGATTGCGGCGTCCTTCTCGATCATCTCGTCGCTCACGACCGGATAGCGTCCCGCTTCCGTTCCATCGCCCAGCGCCTGGAGGTTGCCCATGAGCCACCACGCCTGCACGGCGTCATCCGTAATGAAATCCTGCCGCTGCGCCGGGGTATAGCCCATGTCCGCGAGCGTCAGCGACCAGATCTTCTGCACGCCCGCCATGACGAGCGCATGCGTATAGCCCGACAGCGCCAGCCGGTCGATTTCGTTCTGCCAGGCGGCTTCGTCCCAGAACGCCATCGTGTACGACAGCGTGCAGTAGTTGTAGGCCATCGCGTAGGGGAAGCGCGCGGCGACGTCGATCGTCGTCTCCGGCAGGGCCCAGGTCGCGGGCATCCGCTTGCCGCACCACGAGACATGGCCCTTGGCGACATCGCGCAGATAGACCCCGAGCGCCAGGCTCGCGGCGTGGACGCTCGTCGCCCGGATGGCAAAGCCCCCGTCCCCGTCGCCCGGCACGATCTGCGCCTTTTCGCCCGTCTCATCGCACCACTCCTCGAAGGCGATCATCCCCGCCAGCTCCTCGCCGCCCAGACGTTTCGCCAAGGCCGAGACCCCCGAGAAGTCAATCGCCGCCGACGCGGCGGCCGACGCCCAAACCATCCACAGGACAACCCGTTTCCCCAACATGACCCCTCCCGTTCTTTCCTGCGCGTGCCTGCGCCATCCGGCGCAACCCATTCACGCACGCGCGAAGTATACCATAATCGAACGGCCCCATGTGCGCGGATTCACTCCGCGCGCGGCAGGGCCACGCGATTGCCCGGAAAATAGCGGAGCCGGCCCTTGAGGCGCAGGGTCATGCAGACGGCGTTGACCTTCGCCGCCGGGAGGCGGGTCTTGCGCACGAGTTCATCGAGGGAAACGCCCTCGACGACGACGTACTTCATCACCATCGCCTCTTCCGGGCTGAACGGCGGCGGTTCGGCGCTCACCGGCGCATCGGCGCGCGTGCCGATCCGCCCTCGGGGCAGCAGCTCGCCCATCTCCTCCTGGACGTCGCGCGCGTGGCGCACCAGCCGCGCGCCGTCGCGGATCAGCTGCAGGCAGCCGGCGCTCGAACGGCTGTCGACGCGCCCGGGGACGGCCATTACGGCGCGCCCGAGATCGGCGGCGAGGCCCGCCGTGATCAGCGTGCCGCTTTTGATCGGCGCCTCGATGGCGACGACGCCCTTCGCCAGCGCCGCCACCACGTGGTTGCGCTGCGGGAAGGTCATGGTGTCGGGGGCGCGGCCAAAGGGGAACTCGCTCACCACCGCCCCGCCCTTCCTGACGATCTCCCGCGCCAGGTCGCGGTTCTCCGGCGGATAGAACCGATCGATCCCGGAACCGAGAACGCCCACGGTGACGCCATCGGCGGCCAGCGCGCCCTTGTGCGCCTCCGCATCGATCCCCAGGGCCAGCCCCGACAGAATCATCCACCCCGCTTCGGCCAGGTCGCGGCCGAACCCGAACGCCTGATCAAGACCATACGGCGTCGCCCGCCGCGTACCCACGAGCGCCAGCGCGGGACGCGCCAGCGCCTTCACGTCGCCCTTCACGTAGAGGACGAGCGGGTGCCCCGGCGCCGCGCGCAACGCGGCCGGATAATCCGCATCGGCCGGCGTCAGCAGCGTCACCCCGAATTTCTCCGCCCGCCGGATCTCGCCCTGCCAATCCACGGCGCCGCCCGTCCGCGCGACTTTCTTCGGATGGTTCTCCCAGGCGGCGACCACCGAACCCCAGCGCGCCGTCCAGGCGCCTACCTTGACCGAACCGACCTGTTCCGTCAGATTGAAGGCGACATAGGCTTCTTTTTCCGTCATAGGACCCCTTGCGCTTGTGCACACGATTTGATATACTTTCCCGCCGTTGACTTTGGCCCCATCGTCTATCGGCTAGGACACGAGCTTTTCATGCTTGGTAGAGGAGTTCGACTCTCCTTGGGGCTGCCATCCGAATCATCCCCCCGACATCATATCCAGCCAGAAGTCTGGTCGCGCGAGGCGAAGGCTGGCGCGTCCTGCCGTGATTCGCGGCGGGCGCGGAAGAAATCCTGCAGGAGGGCGAGGGATTCGGCTTCGAGAACGCCGGTGACGATCCGGGGGTGATGATTGATTCCGGGATGATCGAAGATGCCGAAAACCGTGCCGCCGCCGCGCTTGGGATCGGAGACGCCCCAGAGCACCGTGTCGAGACGCGCCAGTACGATGCCGCCCGCGCACATCGGACACGGCTCCTTCGTCACGTAGAGGCGCGCCCCCGCCAGCCGCCAGTCGCCCTTCGCCGCGAACGCCGAGGACATCGCCAGCATCTCCGCATGCGCCGTCGCGTCCGAAAGCCCCTCCGTCTGGTTGTGCGCGCGACCGAGGATCTTTGCCGCGAGCGGATCGGGATCGAGAATGGCGGCGTGCCCGTCATGCGCGGGTTCGAGCACCGCCGGCTGGACGATGACGCAACCGAGCGGCACTTCACCGTCTGACGCGGCCTTCTCGGCCTCGCGCAGCGCCATGCGCATGAACTGCGCGTCGAAGCGCGCGAAGTCGGGCTGGAGCGGGCGAGCCATCAGCGCGCGAGCGTGTCCGCCGCCTTCCGGAGGCGGGCGAGCGTCTTCTCCTTGCCCAGGAGCTGAAGCATCTCAAACAGGCCGATGCCTTCGCCGCGCCCGGAGACCGCAACGCGGATCGGATGCACCCACGGGCCCATGCCGTTCCCCTGGGAAAGCCCTTTCACGAGCTCTTCGAGCACGGGCGCCCGCCACGTGGCGACGGCGGCGAAGCGCGCGACGAGATCGAGGAGGATCGCCTTGACACCGTCCTTCCCGAGCCGCTTCTCGACCGCCTTCGGATCGAATGGAAAATCATCCGTGAAGAAGCAGGCCGCCGCCGCCGGGAGTTCGTTCAGGAACTTCGTGCGCACCTGCAGCTGATCGGCGAGATAGCCGATATCGAAGTCCGCCGGAATGGTCAGCCCCGCGGCGGTGACGCGCGCCTTGAGTTCGGACACGAAGGCGTCCTTCGGCATCCGCTTGATGTATTCGCCGTTCATCCAGGCCAGCTTCCTGGGGTCGAACATCGCGGCCGTGACGTGCACCTTCCCGAGTTCGAAGAGCGCGACCATCTCCTCCCGCGTCAGGATCTCGCGATCGTCGCCGGGATTCCAGCCGAGGAGCAGGAGGTAGTTGAAGAGCGCCTCGGGGAGGTAGCCCTGCTCGCGGTATTCCCCGACGAACGCCGCGCCGTCGCGCTTCGAATAGGGCTTGCCCTGCTGGTTGACGATCATCGAAAGATGACCGTACTTCGGCACGGGCGCCCCGAGCGCACGGAAAATGCAGATGTGCTTGAAGGTGTTCTCGACATGATCGTCGCCGCGGATGATGTGGGTGACGCGCTGGTCGATGTCGTCGACGACATTGGCAAGGTGGAAAATCGGCGAACCGTCGGAACGGACGATGGCGAAATCCTGAATATCCTCCGCCTTCTTCGCCATGCGGCCCTTGACGATGTCGTCGAATTCGATGACGCCCTCCCTGGGCATCCTGAACATCGTGACGACGCCCGTCCTGCCGTCGCGCGAGGTGCGCTCGACCTTGTAGGCGTGGCCGCGCGCGAGGAGCTGATCGACGACCTCCAGATGGCGCGTCACGTTGCGGGTCTGGTAGAAGGCCTCCTCGTCGTAGTCGAGGCCCAGCCACTTCATGCAGTCGAACAGCGCGCGGATCGCCTCGGGGGTCGAACGCTCGAGATCCGTATCCTCCACCCGCAGCAGGAACTTGCCGCCGGTGTGGCGCGCGAACAGCCAGTTGTAGATCGCCGCACGGATATTGCCGATGTGGACCTTGCCCGTCGGGGACGGGGCGAAACGAACGCGTATCTCTTCACTCATAGCCTTGACTCCAGGTAAACGATGACTCATTCCGGCGGTCGCGGGACGACGCGCCCTATCCCTTGCAGCCGGGGCAGTTCCTGCAATGGTAGTGGTCGCCCGTCACCGCAGGATCGCACCCCGTCCAGCAGTAGGTGCAGAGCCGGTCCTCGGGAAGCCCGATCGCCTTGACGAGATCGTCGATGCGCTGGAACGCGAGCGAGGTGAGATTGAGCTTCTCGCGGATGAACGCCACCATCTGCACGTAGTCGGGCGAATCGGGATCGGTGTACGTCCCGAGGTCGGCGTCCTCGCCCGCGTGCCCGCGCACATAGCGGCGCGTGATCAGGTCGTAGACCGACTTCGAGCGGGAGAAGTTGATGAACGGACAGGGATAGACGAGCGGCGGACACGCGATGCGCATGTGCGTCTCCCGGCAGCCCATCGCGTAGAGCTTCGCCGCCTGCTTGCCGAGCTGGGTGCCGCGGACGATCGAATCGTCGCAGAAGACGAGCGATTTGTCCCTGATGAGCCCCGGAATCGGAATGAGCTTCATCGAGGCGACGTGTTCGCGCTGCTTCTGGTCCTGCGGCATGAACGAACGCGCCCAGGTCGGCGTGTACTTCACGAACGGACGCGAATACTTGATGCCCGCCTCATGGGCGTAGCCGAGCGCATGCGAAATGCCCGAATCCGGAATGCCGCAGGCCGCGTCGGCCTCTACCGGCGTGCGCCGCGCGAGCGCCCCGCCGCAGCGGTAGCGCATCATCTCGACGTTGCGCCCTTCGTAGGACGAGGCCGGGAAGCCGTAGTAGACCCAGAGGAAGGAGCAGATCGCCATCTTCTCGCGCGGCGCCACCAGCGTGATGTCGCATTCCGGCGTGAGTTCGACGACCTCGCCGGGGCCGATGTCGCGCACGTATTCGTAGCCCATGTTCGGCAGCGCGCAGCTTTCCATCAGCGCAATCATCGCCCCGTCCTTCTTGCCGAGGATGATCGGCGTGCGCCCCCAGCGGTCGCGCATTGCATAGAGCCGGCCCTTGTCGTCGACGATCAGCAGCGAACAGCTGCCCTTCACGCGCTCCTGCACGTATTTGAGGCCGTCGATGAGCGTATCCTGCGTCGCCATGAGCGCCGAGACGACCTCGGTCGGTCCCACCGCGCCGGACGTGGTCGAGAACTGCAGCTGCGCGCCGTTGCTCTTGAAAAGCTCGTCCATCAGCTCGGACATGTTATTGAGGATGCCGACGGTGGCGATGGCGAACGTGCCGAGCTTCGAGACCATCACCAGCGGCTGCGGATCGGTGTCGCTGATGCAGCCGATGCCGACCTTGCCCGAGAAATGCCCGATGTCACGCTCGAACTTGGAGCGGAACGGCGCATTCTGGATATTGTGGATGGAACGCCTGAAAGCGCCATCTTGCCTCAGCACCGTCATGCCGCCCCGATGGGTGCCGAGATGGGAATGATAGTCCGTACCGAAGAACAGATCGAGCACGCAATCGTCCTTGGACACAACGCCGCACAAGCCTCCCATAAATCCTCCATTTCGATTGAGCAGGTATTATACCAAA
>JBJEWD010000003.1:0-85539 GCA_051884875.1 Kiritimatiellia bacterium | reverse complement strand
ATCCCGAGCTTACCGCGGGAAAGAGCAGACGGAGGCCGTCCACCCGATTTATAATAAACACCGATGGTTCGTGCTCCCGCGGCCTTCGGCTGTCTCGCTCCGCTCGGCTGTCCCGCTCCGCTGCTTCGCGCTGGTCAACCGCTTACCTTCGTAGCCACCCCTCCTTTCTTTCTTCGCGTTTTCGAACCCTTTGCGTCCTTTGCGTTCTTTGCGGCTAAAATATACTTCTTGTGGCCAATCTGCCGCGCTCTGCCGTTCCCCGATCGGTGCGCAGGGTCTGGGGTAAAGGGTGCGCAGGGTCCACCCCAAAGGTTGCGCATGTTCGGGGGTCGAGTATGCGCATGTTCGGGGGCTGAGTATGCGCATGTCCAGAACCGTCTGCTGCACAAGGGCCTGCGCCTCCTACGGGAAGGGCGCGGTCGGGAACGCCAGCCGCCTCATCAGGCGAATCCGCACGGGGCTACCATTCACGCCTGGCCGAGGCGGCTTAGGAATTTACCGCGTCACTTCACCGGCAATCCGCCCCGAAATCCCGCGGCACGGCTTTCCATGGATTTTCGATGCCCCCAAAACGCCGCCGTTTATGATATACTGTTAGTTTATCTTGAGGAGATAACAGAATGCATCCGTATCGAACCCACACCTGCAACGAGCTCCGCGCCCCCGACGCGGGCAAGACCGTCAAACTTTCCGGCTGGATGTTCCGCCTCCGCGACCACGGCGGCATCCTATTCGTGGATCTCCGCGACCACTACGGCCTCACGCAGATCGTTGTCCATCCGTCGCGTCCCTTCTTCAGTCTCGTGGAGAAAGCCCATCTCGAATCGGTCATCACGGTGACGGGTGAAGTCAAGCTCCGCGAGGCGAACACGATCAACCCCGATCTGCCGACGGGCGAAATCGAAATCGAGGCGAACGAGCTGGTGATGGAGTCCGCTTCCGAAGTGACGCCGCTCTACGTGCCGGACGAAAAGGCCGACGAGAGCGAGGAGATGCGTCTCCAGTACCGCTTCCTCGACCTCCGCCGCGAACAGCTGCACAAGAACATCGTCCTTCGGTCGGAAGTCATCAAGTTCCTCCGCGAGCAGATGTGGGCGAAGGGCTTCAACGAGTTCCAGACCCCGATCCTGACGGCCTCGTCGCCCGAAGGCGCGCGCGACTATCTGGTGCCGAGCCGCATCCACCGCGGCATGTTCTACGCCCTTCCACAGGCGCCGCAGATGTTCAAGCAGCTGCTGATGGTCTCGGGTTTCGACAAATATTTCCAGATCGCCCCGTGCTTCCGCGACGAGGCGGCCCGCGCCGATCGCAGTCCCGGGGAGTTCTACCAGCTTGATATCGAGATGTCCTACGTGACGCAGGACGAGATCTTCGCCGTCGTCGAGGATGTCGTGGGCAAGACCTTCCGCAAGTTCTCGACGTGGACCTGCAACGCGGCGCCGTGGCCGCGCATCAAGTACCGCGATGCGATGATGACCTACGGCTCGGACAAACCCGATCTCCGCAACCCGCTCAAGTGGATCAACATGAGCGACTTCTTCGCGAAGGCCGACTTCAAGGCATTCGCCGCGTGCGTCGCAAATGGCGGGCTCGTCAAGGGACTCCTCGTCAAGGGTATCGTCGGCGTCGAGACGCGCACGTGGTTTGACAAGCGCGAGGCCTTCGTCAAGGAGAACGGCGGCAAGGGACTCGGCTACATCAGCTGGACGCAGGAAGGCGAGCTCAAGGGGCCGATCGCGAAGTTCCTCTCCGCCGACCAGCTGGAGGAGATGAAGAAGATCGCCGGCATGGAGCCGGGCGACGCGCTCTTTTTCATGGCCGCCGATGTGGATGAATGCAACCGCCTCTCGGGCCTCGTCCGCACCGACATCGCCGATCACCTCACGAACGATATCCGCGCGCACGGCTGCTACCGGTTCTGCTGGATCGTCGACTTCCCGTTCTTCGAGAAGGACCCCGAGACCGGCAAGATCATCTTTTCGCACAACCCCTTCTCGATGCCCCAGGGCGGACTCGAGGCGCTCAACACGAAACATCCGCTTGAGATCGAGGCCTACCAGTACGACGTGGTCTGCAACGGCATCGAGCTTTCTTCGGGCGCGATCCGCAACCACCAGATCGAGGTCATGTACAAGGCCTTCGAGATCGCGGGCTACACGAAGGAGGACGTCGTCAAGAAGTTCGGTGCCCTTCACCGCGCATTCCAGTTCGGGGCGCCGCCGCACGGTGGCATCGCCCCGGGGGTGGACCGCATGGTGATGCTCCTCACCGATACGCCAAACATCCGCGAAGTCATCGCCTTCCCGATGAACCAGAAGGCACAGGACCTGCTGATGGGCGCGCCGAACTACGTGACCGAACAGCAGCTCCGCGAGCTCCACATCAAGATTCGCGGCAGCGAGGGTTCCACGACTCCCGCCTCGTAAGGAATCGCCGACATGACGACACCGCCGTCACCTCAGGGGCTCGCGCAATCCTTGATGCTGAGCATTGCGCTCCTCGGGGCGGCGGTTCTCGTCTGCTGGGGGGTTGAAGTGCTGTGGAACCGGGTCCTCTTCCCGAAAGCCGCGCGAAAAACCTTCATCCCCCGTCGGTTGTCCATCGGCGACACGTTCGCCTTCGTCGGCCGACATATCGCCTGGCTCATCCCCGTGACGCTTGCGATTGGACTCGGCTTTACCTGGGTGGCGCAGAAACTGGGCTGGTCGTTGCCGCCGCAGGATCTCATTCTCTGGCTTGCCGACGACCACTATTCCGCCGGCACGAAGGCGTTGATCGTCACCTTCGCCCTTCTGGAAGCCCCGCTGCTGGAGGAACTGCTTTTCCGGCGGTTCATTTTCCGCGCTTTCCTGCAAGCCGTCCCGGCCGTCCCCTCGTTTCTTCTTTCCGGCGCCGTCTTCGGCCTCGTCCACGGCTATGCCTCCATATTCCTGCCGCTCCTCTTCCTAGGTTCCGCGTTTGCCTGGATCTACCTCCGCACGGGTCGCCTCTGGGCGCCGATGCTCTCCCACTTCCTTTTTAACGGCGCGAACCTCATCCTCATCTTCATGTTTCCCCAGGCCGCCCATCCATGAAGGTCTGCTTTGAGACGTTCGGGTGCCGACTGAACCGCGCGGAGGCGTTGGACGAGGAGACGAAGTACCTTGCGCACGGCTGGACGCGCACGGAGAGCCATGCCGACGCCGATCTCATCGTCGTGCGCGGCTGCAGCGTAACCGCCCGCGCCCAACGCGACTGCGAGCGCCTCATCGAGCACATCCGCTGCCAATATCCGCTCAAACGCATACTGGTGACGGGCTGCCTCCCTCCCGTCGACCAGAGCTCCGGTGTCCGCGCCTGGGTGCAGAGGACGATGAATCAACTCGCTCCCGCCGCCGAACCCGTCGCTTCGGTTCCCCTGCGCACCGCGCGGGCGTATCTCAAGGTCCAGGACGGCTGCAACGGGCGTTGTTCCTTCTGCATCGTGCCGCAGTTTCGCGGCAAGGCGATCTCGGTCCCCGTCGCCGACGTCCTCAGGCGGGCGCAGGACTTCCTTGCCGCCGGTTTCCACGAACTCGTCATCACCGGCTGCAACCTGACGCAATACCTTTCCGATGGAAAGCGCCTGACCGATCTCATCGCCGCGCTCTCGGATTGCTGCGGCACAGCGGCGCGCATCCGCCTCGGTTCGGTCGAACCCGGCGCCGAGGCCCTGAAGCTCGTCCGCCTGATGGCGGCACGGGAAAACATCTGCCGCCACCTGCACCTCCCGGTGCAGTCGGGTTCCGACCGCATCCTCTCCGCCATGCGCCGACCCTATCTCAGACGCGACGTCGAGGCGCTCGCAGGGGAGGCCGTTCGCCTGATGCCCGACCTCGGTCTCGGCTGCGACATCATGACCGGCTTCCCGGATGAAATGGACACCGACTTTCTCGCCACGAAATTCCTGCTCGCGAGACATCCCTTCTCCAAAGCCCACGTCTTTCCCTACTCCGAGCGGCCACAGACCTTCGCGCTGTCGCTGCCCAACGCCGTACCGAAGGAGATCCGTTCGCAGCGCGCACGGGCACTCGCCGAACAGATGGAAGAGGCGCGCACGCGCTACATCAGGCGCTTCAAAGGGCGCGTCGTCCAGATCGTCGTCGAAAACGAGAAGGACCTTTCCGGCTGGACCTCCGAATACGTCTGGTGTCAGGTCGGCGAGGACAAGGCGAAGATCTTCACGCGCGACCGGGGCGTCACCGAACGACGCATCCGCCGGCGCGATCTCATCCGCGTGCGCGTGCGCGCGGTCGACGGACACGTTCTCCTCGGGGATCCGGTCTAGATGGCGGGCGAGACGATCAAGAGCCCGGCCATCTGCCTCAGGATCCTCCCCTGGTCGCGGACGAGCCATGTCGTCTCCTGGCTGACGCCGGAGGGACGGCTCTCCAGCGTCGTCAAAGGCGCCGTTCGCCCGAAGAGCGCGTTCCTGGGGCAATACGATCTCAACTACACATGCGAGATCGTCTACTACGCCCGCGCCAGGGGCGATCTTCACGCCCTGCGCGAATGCCATCCCCTGGAACTGCGCGAGAAGCTGCGGACAGACTACCGTACGCTCGTCCTCTCGGAGTATTTCCGCGACACCGTGGCGAATCTGGCGCCAATCGGCCCCGAGGCGCAAGGGTGGTACGATCTGCTCGCCGCATCGCTGGATGGTCTCCTGACGCCGCACCCCGCGCTCATCCCCGCCCTCCTGGCCTTTGAGCTCAAGGTCCTCGAATACGCCGGCCTTGCGCCTGAACTCGAAGCGGAATCCGGCGCCTTCGTGCTGCGGGGCGAACGCAAGATACCGGTTTCCGCCGCCGTCGCCCGCTGCCTCCGCAACCCGCACAGCGAAAAAAACACCGAAATTCTACTAGACGCGGCAAGGGTAATTGGTGTATTCTATGCGTTTCATGTGGATCGTGCGCCGGATGTCCGCCGCACGGTTCTCAGGCTGATTTCATAAAACGAACAAGGGAAAGACAGATAAGATGGCTAAAATGCATCTGATGGGCGCGGCGCTCGTTGCCGCCACGGTCGTCGCAGGTTGCTGCGACAAGGAGAACTGCAAAGGCGAAGCAAAGGATGCGAACGTCCGGAACGAAGCCACCGCGGAACCCGCCAAAGACCCCAATGAGATCGTCGTCCAGATCGGCGACGTCAAACTGACGCGCGGTCAGCTCGATGCCGACGTGCAGCAGTTCGTCGCCCTTTACGGCGACAAGATTCCCGCCAACCAACTCGACATGGCGAAGCAGCGGATGATGATGGATATCGCCCAAAACTTCCTGCAGGAGACGGCGCTGGCCAACAAGGCCAGGGAGCTCGGCTACACACTCTCCGACGAGGACATGAAGGCGCGCGAAGCCAAACTCGCCGAGAACGCGAAGAACAATCCGGGCACACCGGCGACGTTCGCCGAACTCGCCGCAAATCATCCGCTGGGCGCCGAACGCGCGATGGCCCAGATCAAGGACAGCCTCCTCATCGAGAAGATGCTTACCGGCGAAATCTTCGATAAGGATACGAAGGACTATACCGAAGATGCCAACAAGATCATTGAACGCCTCAAGCAGCAGAACGAGAAGTGTCTGAGCGATGCGGACGCCCTTGCCAAAATCAAGGCCCTCAAGGCCGAGCTCGATCAGACGCCCGAAGCCGAGGTGGCGGCGAAGTTCGCCGAGCTCGCGAAAGCGAACTCCGCGTGTCCGTCCGGCCAGAAAGGCGGCGATCTGGACGAGTTCACCCACGGCCAGATGGTCAAGGAGTTCGACGAGGTTGCCTTCGCCCAGGAAGTCGGCAAGATTTCCGACCCGGTGAAGACCCAGTTCGGCTACCACCTCATTCTCACGACGAAGAAGGTTCCCGCAGCCGAGGCCAAGGGGGATACGCCCGCCACGCCCGAGAAGGTGCGGGCCAGCCACATTCTCATCAAGGTTTCCGAACCCGAAAAGATCCCCGAGGTTGCCGAGCTCGTGGAGAGGGTCAAAAAGAACACGAACCGCCAGAAGATCCAGGAATTCGTGCTGAAAACCCTGCAGGAGGCCAAGATTACGACCGCCGCCGAGTTCGCGATGCTCCTGCCGCCGCCGGCTGAGAAGCCTGCGGAAAAGGCGGAAACGGCGGTTGAAAAGCCCGCCGAAAAATGATATAATCCCCGCTCGTTGAAAGGAAAGAAGACAAATGAGCCAGCACGCATCTCTTAAGGGTTCCGGCAAGATTACTTCCAAGCGCAACGTCCTCAAGCGTTTCGAGCGCGTCAACCTGCTGCAGAAGCGCGGCGAGTGGGCGGAAGGCAGCCGTGGCCTCGGTCTCAAGAAGACCAAGCCCGAAGCCTAAGGATTTATTCTTAGTCAGAAAGGAAAGCGCTCGGTCATCCGGCCGGGCGCTTTGCTTTGTCCGCTCCGAATCCTTCGGGCATGGACGAGATCCCAATCCGTCAGGATCGCTACGGAAGCTTCGTCAGAAAGGCCCGGCCACTGACGATCATTTTCTCGCCGGGGTTCAAGAGAGTTGATTGCGCAGAATCGACCTCATAGACGACGAGGAAGGAATTCGCCGGGGCGGAGACAGCCGCCGGTGACGAAAAGTATTCCTGACGGAAATCGAAATAGGGGCAGGAGATGTTCGTGCAGGGCTGCGGCACGGGAAGCGTGAAATCGATGGACTTGAGAGATTCCGCGATATGAAGCTGACGCGGCTTGCCGTCAGCACCCACGCGGCCCCAATCGTAAAGACGGTAGGTCGTGTTGGAGCTCTGCTGCACCTCGTAGATCTTCGTATTCTCGGCAATGGCGTGAACGAGTCCTCCCGGAATGAAATAAGCCTCGCCCTTCTTCGCGTCGTGACGCACCATCAGATCCTCGAAGGCCCCGGTCTTGACGGCCTCCTCGATGTCTCTGGGGCCCACGCCCGGTTTGAGTCCCGCGTAGATGACGCCATCCTCCAACAGCACCCACATCTCGGTCTTGGGTTCTCCGCCCGTCAACGCCGCGTTGGCGTTGTTCGGATGGACTTGCACCGAAAGACGCCGCTTCGCGTCAATGACCTTGATGAGCAGCGGGAAACCGGGCTTCACTTCGGAAAGCGCCTTGCCTTTGTCAGGTCCGTCGGCGATGATGCTCGGCGAACTCACGTGCGCCGAGACCTCCCAGCTTTCGGTACCCCAGACGAGCGTATGCAGATTTGATTCGAGTTTCATAAGAAGATTATCGACTGATTGACAGATGGTCTGATTGAAAACCGTTGGCGCCTGGTGCGCACCCGCCGCCAAGCACCGCGTCACTCGGCATACGCCAATCGCCACGCGGCGAAAGGTTGAGCGAGCCTACCTTCGGGCCGTCCGGCATACAGCTGCGCTTGAACTGCTGCCGGTAGAAGCGCATGAAGAAGACGTCGAGCCACTTCGCGATCACGTCCGCCGCATAGACACCCGCGAACGCGACGTTCGCCAGCCGCGCGATCTTCTCCTTCGCCGCGCCGCGCCGCAGGAAGTGATAGAGGAAGAAATCGTGAAGTTCGTAGGGGCCGACCTTGTCCTCGGTCACCTGCGCAATCGTGCCGTCCTCACGGGCCGGCAGCAATTCGGGCGAAACCGGCGTCGCGAGAATATCCACGAGCGCCCGGGCGGCCGCGCCTTCTCCCAGACGCTCCTCGGCGTACCAGCGGACGATGTACCTGACGAGCGTCTTAGGCACGCCCGCATTGACGCCATACATCGACATGTGGTCGCCGTTGTAGGTGCACCAGCCGAGGGCGAATTCCGAAAGGTCGCCCGTCCCGATGACGAGCCCGCCCAGCTGGTTGGCCTTATCCATCAGCAGGTAGGTGCGGCCCCGCGCCTGCGTATTCTCATAGGTGATGTCCTTGACGGATTCGTCGCGCCCAAGGTCCTTCAGATGCTGCCGCGCCATCGGCGTGATGTCGATCGTCTCCAGCGGCACGCCCAGCCCTTCGCAGAGCAATTCGGCATTGCCCTTCGTACGTCTGGTCGTACCGAAGCCCGGCAACGTGAAGGCGTGAATACCCTTGCGGTCGAATCCGAGCCGATCGAACGCCTCGACACACACGAGGAGCGCCAGCGCGCTGTCGAGCCCGCCCGAGAGCCCGACCACCACATCCCGGCCGCCGATGGCCGCCAGCCGGGTGGCAAGGCCTGTCGACTGGATCGCCAGAATCTCCGCACAGCGCGCGTTACGGTCGGCATCCGCCGCCGGTACGAACGGATGCGGATCGATGCGGCGGAGAAGCGTGGAGTCGGTCGCGTCCGCCGCCTCGTCCCGCGCGCCGCCGCACGCGATGCGCCGCACCGGTGGAACGATCCGCGCGGCCTGGCGATACGCGGCGCTGGCGGTGCGTTCGAATTCAAGAAAACCGACGTCGACATCGGCTTGCGTCAGGTGTTCGCCGCGCACGAAGCGCTCGCCCTCGGCGAGCAAGGCGCCATTCTCGGCAATGAGGGTGTGCCCTCCGAAAACGAGATCGGTCGTCGATTCGCCGACGCCCGCCCCTGCGTAGACGTAGGCGGCGAGACAGCGCGCGGACTGACCGACGACGAGCGCGCGGCGGTAGTCCGTCTTGCCGATGAGTTCATTGGATCCCGAAAGGTTCAGAATGACGTTCGCCCCGCGCAACGTCAGTCGCGTCGAGGGCGGATTCGCCGCCCACATATCCTCACAGAGTTCGACACCGTAGACCGCCGCGCCCGTATCGAAGATAAGGTCGTTGCCGAACGGCACGGTCTTTCCGCAGAACGTCACCTCCGTTGCCGTCGCCTCCAGGGCGCTCGCGAACCAGCGGGTCTCGTAGAATTCGCGGGTGGACGGTAGATACGTCTTGGGGACGATGCCCACGAGCCCGCCATCCGAGATGATCGCCGCGCAGTTGAAGATGCGTCCCTGATGGCGGACGGGCAAGCCGAGGGCGATCAGGCGCGGAATCGATCCCATCGATTGGACGAACGCGATGAAATCCCCGAGGGCTCGTTCGGCGGCGGAAAGGAGGGATGGCTGGTAGAAGAGGTCGGCACAGGTATAACCCGTCAGGCAAAGCTCGGGGAAAACGATCGCCCGGGCACCCGACTTCACGGCCTCGGCATAGACCCGCCGGATGCTTGCCAGATTTCCCGCCACATCCGCAGGCCTTACGCACGGCACCGCCGCCGCAACACGCACAAAATCTTTCATGGATAAAGAGTATAGCAAAATTCAGGTGCTTGGTGCAGGACATACGGGACGAGCGGGAGACGGCCCGGCAACAGGCGCGAAGGGAGAATTCGACTACCGGCGTCTGGCCAGCATCTCGTGGTACTCGGAGTAGCTCCCTTCGAACCACGTGGTCTTCCCCTTCCCCTCGAAGGCGAGGATGTGGGTGGCGATGCGGTCGAGGAACCAACGGTCGTGCGAGACGACCATCACGCAGCCGCCGAACTCCTGCAGCCCCTCTTCCAGCGAACGGAGCGTCGCAACGTCGAGATCGTTCGTCGGTTCGTCGAGAAGCAGGAGATTGCCGCCGGAGGTGAGAAGTTTCGCGAGGTGGACGCGGTTGCGCTCGCCGCCGGAAAGGACGCCGACCTTCTTCTGCTGTTCGGGTCCGCGGAAATTGAAGCGCGAGCAGTAGGCGCGCCCGTTCATCATCGTCGTGCCCGCGAGTTTCACGAATTCGCCGCCACCCGTGATCGCCTCGTAGACGGTCTCGTCGGGATTGAGCTCCGACCGCGTCTGATCGACGTAGCTGAGCTTGACCGTCTCGCCGACGGTGAAGGAGCCCGAAACGGGCTTGAGCTGCCCGGTGATGAGCTTGAAGAGCGTGGTCTTTCCCGCACCATTCGCGCCGATGACGCCCACGATGCCGCCACGCGGCAGATCGAAATTGAGGTCGGTGTAGAGCACCTGATCGCCGAAGGACATCGCCACGTGTTCGGCCTTGACGACGAGATTGCCGAGCCGGGGACCCGGCGGGATGCGGATGACGAGATCGTCTTCTCGCGTGCTCACCTCCTGCTTCTGCAGTTCCTCATAGCGCTCGACACGGGCCTTTGCCTTCGCGTGGCGGCCCGAAGGATTCGTCTGAATCCACTTGAGCTCGTTCTCCAGCATCTTCTGGCGCGATTTCTCGACCTTCGCCTCGCGCAGCAGCATCGCCTCCTTCTGCCTGAGCCATTCCTCGTAGTTGCCCTTGTAGGGGTAGCTGACGCCATGGTCGAGTTCGAGAATCCAGTCCGTCACGTCGTTCAGGAAGTAGCGGTCGTGGGTGACGACGATCAGCGTGCCCTTGAACTCCTTGAGATAGGCCTCCAGACGGAAGGTCGTCTCGGCGTCAAGGTGATTCGTCGGCTCGTCGAGCAGGAGCACGTCGGGACTGGAGAGGAGGAGCCGCGCGATGGCGACGCGACGGCGCTCGCCGCCGGAAAGGACCTTCACGCTCTTGGCGCCATCGGGACAGCCGAGGTCGGCCATCCGGCGCTCGACGAGGTTCTCGAGGTTCCAGTAGTCGTTCTTGTCGATGATCTCCTGCAGACGCTCCATCTCGGCGGCGGCCTTGGGGTCGTCGAGTTCGCAGCAGAGGTCTTCGTAGCGCGTGACCATCGCCTGCGCATCCTGAACGCCCTCCATCACGACTTCAAGGACGGTCTTCGTCTCGTCAAGCTCCGGCTCCTGCGGAAGGTAACCCACCTTCGTCCCTTTCGCGACCTGCACGGTGCCCATGAGGTCGGTGTCGAGACCTGCGAGAATCTTGAGGAGCGTCGATTTACCCGCGCCGTTTCCACCGATGACGCCGATATGCGCACCGTAGAAGAAAGAGAGGTTGACGTCCTTCAGAATGGTCTTCGTGCCGACCTGCTTGGTTACTTCAATGAGAGAGAACTGATATTCGCCTGCCATAGCCCGTACTACTCCTTAGTTAGTTAAATTCGACGGCCTTGTCCCCATCAAACGCCAGGCCGAATGTTTCGCCCGATCTGCAGGAAGCGAAACCGGGGACGCGCACGACGGCACGGAAACCGCCGTCGCCGACGAGCACGTGGACGAGCGTTTCATTGCCGAGCGGCTCGACGAAATCGACCGTCGCCTTGAGTCCTGCAGCAGGGACGGCCGGGGTGAGCGTGAGATGCTCGGGCCGTAGACCCACGACACGCTCGGGCGAAAGCGTCCCCTTCGGGAAGAGGTTCATCGGCGGCGTACCGATGAAACCGCCGACAAAGGGATTCGCCGGATGCCTGTAGATCTCCAGCGGCGGGGCGACCTGCTGGATGCGCCCCGCCTGCATGACGACGATGCGCTCGCCCATCGTCATCGCCTCGGTCTGGTCGTGGGTGACGTAGATCATCGTCGCCTTGAGCCGCTGGTGCAGGCGGATGATCTCCGCACGCATTTCGACGCGCATCTTGGCATCGAGATTGGAAAGCGGTTCGTCAAAAAGGAAAACGGCGGGTTCGCGCACGATGGCACGACCGAGGGCGACGCGCTGACGCTGGCCGCCCGAAAGCGCTTTGGGCAGTCGCTTCAGATAAGGGACGAGACCGAGCGATTCCGCCGCCGCCGTCACGCGGCGGGCAATCTCCGCCCTGGGGGTCTTGCGCAGCACGAGGCCGAACGCCATGTTCTCCTCGACCGTCATGTGCGGATAAAGCGCGTAGTTCTGAAAGACCATCGCGATGTCGCGGTCTTTCGGCGGCAGGTCGGTGACGTCGCGGTCGCCGATGCGAATCGTACCCGAGGTCGGCGTTTCCAGTCCGGCGACCATGCGCAGCGTGGTCGACTTGCCGCAGCCCGACGGCCCGACGAGGACGAGGAACTCGCCGTCGCGGATCGTCAGGCTGAAGTCCTCGACGGCCGGCGCGTCGCCGCGTCCGTAGACTTTGCCCACGCGCTCAAGAACAACCTCAGACATCGCGGCGGCCGTTGATGGCGCGTTTGAGGGTCAGGGGATCGGAATAGGCGATGCCGGAATCGGCGGGGAGCCCGAACGCAAGGCGCGTGACCTTCGCGCCCGTCCCCTTCAGGATCTCCGCCGCGTAGCCGGCGGTCGCATCACCCTCCATATCGGTCGAAACCGCGAGCAGGACCTCGGTGAAGCCCTCCCGCACGACGCGATCGACGAGCTCGGCGAAGCGGAGCTTCTCAGGCCCCATGTGGCGGGCCGGCGAGAGCTTGCCGCCGAGCGCGTGGTAGCGCCCGCGAAACGCGCCGGAGGCCTCAAGCGACAGGATGTCGGCCGGTTCCTCGACGACGCAGAGCAAGCGCCCGTCGCGCAGGGCGTCGGCACAGGTCGCGCACGGATCGCAGCCGACGACCGTAAAGGCGCCGCAGCGCGAACAGCAGCAGACTTCGCCCCGCGCCTTCGTCAGCGCCGCCACCAGCGGCTCCATGAGCCTGCCGGGTTCGCGGACGAGCGCCAGCGCAGCGCGCGCGGCGGATCTCCTTCCAAAGCCCGGCAGCCGCGCCAGGCACCGCTCAAGCTCGGCAATCGGCGCGATCACTTGCCGAACAGGCCTCCCATGCCGTTCGCCTGCATCAGCTTGGCCATCTCGGCCTGCGTCGTATCCCTCGCCTTCTTGAGGGCGCCGTTGACGACATTGAGGAGCATGGTCTCGAAGCGGGCGGGCTTGCCGGCCTTGACCTCATCGTAGGCCTCGGGCGTGAACGAAATGCTGGCGATCGTCATATCGCCCTTCGCGACGCACGTGATGCCCCCGTTCGAGTAGTCGACGGAGATCTTCTGGATTTCATTCTGGATGCGCTTGGCTTCCGCGCGCATCTGCATTGCCTGTTTGATGTTATCGAGCATTCCCATGGTAGATTCCTTTAATTGACAGGATACGTGTATTGACGTACTGATTGACGAACGGGACGATTAGACGAGGTCGTTTCCCGTGAGGTCCGCATAGGCCTTGAGGTAGATTTCGCGCGTGCGCGCAATAACCTCATCCGGCAACACCGGCCCCGGCGGCTGGTGGTTGAAGTTGATGGAATCGAGCCAGTCGCGGACGTACTGTTTGTCGAGCGACGGCGGATTGCTGCCGACGGCATAGCTTGCCGCAGGCCAGAAACGCGAGGAATCGGGCGTCAGCACCTCATCCGCAAGAATGAGCGAACCATCCGCATCCTGGCCGAATTCGAACTTCGTATCCGCAATGATGATGCCGTGCCGGACGGCGAAATCGGCAGCGCGGCGATAGAGATCGATCGTCGTGTCGCGGAGCGCCGTCGCGGTCGATTCACCGACGAGCTTCACCGTCTCGGCGAAGTCAATCGCCTCGTCGTGGCCGCCGATCGCCGCCTTGGTCGTCGGGGTGAAAAGCACTTCGTCGAGCTTGGATGCGTTCCGATAACCCGCGCGGATCTTCTCGCCGTTGACGGTCTGGGACTTCTGGTATTCCTTCCATCCCGAACCCGTGAGATAGCCGCGTGCAATGCATTCGACCTCAATCATCCTGACCTTCTTCACGAGCATGGAGCGCCCGCGGAGCTCTTCCTTGTACGGCTGGAGTTCGGCCGGATATTCGTCGACGTTGGCCGTGACGAGGTGGTTCTTCATGCCGAAGAACGCCATCCAGAAGAGCGAGAGCTGGTTCAGCACCTTGCCCTTGTCCGGCACGCCGCACGGAAGGATCACATCGAATGCGCTGATGCGGTCGGTGACGACCATCAGGAGCCGGTCGCCGAGATCGAACACATCGCGGACCTTGCCGCTTTTCTGCGGAAGCCCCGGTATCGAGCACTCGAGCAATGCGTGGTTTTTATCGTATTTCATGATGTACTTTGCCTTTCCAAGAAAATCCAGGTACGCCTACAACGTCGGCCCGTCTCCCTCCTTCCGTCCCTCGGACACCACAAGTTCGCCCGAGAGCCGGCGGATGGTCTCCTCCGAGAGGACGAACACCGCATCGGACGCGCCGAGCGTCGCGAACCGGCCGCCCTGCGCACGATCGCCGATGAGGATATTGCGACGGCCGGAATCGGCCTTCTGCAGATCGATCGCCAGCGTGCGGACGGGATGCTCAAGCCCGTAGTTCCGAAGGTCGGCGGCGGACACCTTGAGTTTGACGATCCATTCCGCCCGGAGAGGATTCAACGCCGCAAGGATGTCGGCCGCCGCCGGTGCCGAGACCGTGCCGGGCTTCTCCGACGCCTCGACGTTCCAGACGCCCCGGTCGCGGTCGTAGACGACGGCGGTCGATCGGCCGCCCTGGGTCGAGACGATGCGGCGGACGCTCGCGGGCTCGATCCGGAGGATTCGACGGCTGCGGAGATTCTCCAGACGCAGATCCGCCAGCACGGCATGGCGCGAGACGGTGACGGGCGCCGTGTTCGTCGACAGGGAGACGATCAGCCCGTCCTTTGCCAGCGCCTCCGAACGCAGGGCGCAGAGCCGGACGACGAGCGCGCGAACCGTCGTCGGGTCCGTCGCGGCCGCGACCGGCGAATCCATGAGCCACCGCCCGTCCTCGCCTTTCGCGAGCAAATAGGTCGTCCCCGCATCGTCAATCGAGACGCGCGCGACGGCCTCCGGGTCGAACGGGAAAAGCCGCGTGTCGAGAAAGCTGGTGTAGCCCGCCATCGCCTGTTCCTTGAGCTTCGCCTCGACGCCGACGATCGCCTCGGCGTTCTGGACGAGCGCGCAGACGAGGCCGTCCTTCTCATTGCCGAAGGCGACCTGATGGTCTTCGCCGTCAAAGCCCCGCACCGTCACCGTCACGGCATTCCCGGCATCGAGCCCGTAACCCGCGAGCAATCCCGCCGAGGCGACCGCCGGCTCGCCCGGTTCGCCGGTAGGCCAGACGAACCGAATGGCGGAAGCGGCGGAAAGCTCCTTCAGAAAAGACGTCACCCGGGTTGCCGAAGCCGTGGCGTTCGTCGGCTGGACGAGGTTCCAGAGCCCGCCCTCGCGAGCGAAGCGCATGAACGAACCCGCGCCCTGCTTGATATCGAGCTGCTGGGCGTCTTCGATACCCGCCGGGAGGATGCCCCGGCGGCGGAACCCCTCGGGCGGAATATCCACGGCGGCGAACAGGTTGGAGGAGACGACGTAGACGGCCGCCTCGCCCTCGACGGCGGCATAGGCCTCGTCCCCGACCGGCGTCAGCGCACCGAAGAGGAGCGTCGTCGCGAAATCCTCGCCTTGGACGGATACCGTCACGCGCGGCTCCGCCAGCCCCAGTTTCGCGCGCGTAAGCCCCAGCCGCAGGAGCTCCTGCTCGGAATAGGCCGACTTGATTTCGGAGGTCCGCAGCCGGTCGAGCATCCGCAGCACCGTCGATTCGTCGATGCCGGTCGCGTACGGCGCAACAAGCCGCCATGCCGCGCTCTGCTCCAGCACGGCGGGCCGCGCGCCCCGGCGCGCCACCGTCACCCGCGTCGCCTTGAGCGCCGGCTGATCCAACAGCACCGTCCGCGGCAGCAGCGCCGATTCCACACCGCCGTTGTACGACAACAGCAGATGGAAGACCCCCGTCAGGAGAATCGCCACGAGCAGCCACATGATCGTCCGCCGGTTCTTCACGTACGACGCCTCCTCAGGCAGATCAGGCCTGCAGACAGGATGAAGAAGCCGAGCGGGAACGCCCCGACCGAAACGAGAAAGAAATGGCGGCGCGCTGCATCGTCCATCCCCGTCACCAGCAGTCCCGCCTCGCTGCCGGAACCGACGATGGCATCCGTCCCCGAAAGGTATGCGACGCAGTTCATGAAGAAATCGCGGTTGGCGTTTGCGCGCGACCGGAGCGGATTGTTCATCGCAAAGCTCGCGTCACCGAGGACGACGATGCGCATCGGATGAAAGCCGATGTCCTTGCCGGCCCCCACGCCACGCTCCGCCGCCGCCGCCACGCAGCAGCCGTCGACGGACGCAAGTTCCGCGAACTCGATGCGGTCGGCCTTGCCGCCACCCGCCGCCGCCGAGGGAACGAACGCGACGGGATTCTCAAGGACGATGCGGCAATTCGCCAGCGGACGCGCAATCGCGTGTTCGGAAAGGTCGGAGACGATGACGCCCGTCGCCGCCTGGCGATGCTCGACCTTCCCCGTGAAGGCGACGGGGCGGATGCCCCAGGAGGGGAGTTTCGCCACGACGCCACCCGTCTCGGCCGCGCTCAGAAGCACCATCAGGCGTCCGCCCGACTCGTTGAGGTACTTGTCGAGCTTCGAGAGCTCCGCCGACGAGAACGACGTTTTCGCGCCGGCGACGAGAACGAGTGCGCAGTCGGCGGGAATCGTCTGCACGGATGCGAGGTCGATCGTGGCGTTGCGGTAGCCCTCCGCCGCCAGCTCGCGCGCGATGGAGCTCATGCCGAACGCACCGTCGTAATCGGCGAAGGAACTCTCGCCGTGCCCGTGCGTCCAGTAGACGCAGCGACGATTCGGCGGCACGAAGACCTTCAGGAGCGTCGACGCGCAGGTGCGCTCGTCACAGCCGGCGAGAAGCGCCAGCGACTCCTGCCGCCGCCCCTGAGCGAACACAAGGCTGCCCTCGGCGACCCCCTGGGCGACGAGCCGGCGCGCCGCATCGAAGTCCCAGCGCGGATCAACGTAGCGCAGACGAATCTTCGCCCCGCCGACGGCGTCGGCCTCGTTGGCGAGCGCGCGCAGGAAATGGCTGACGGGGCGGAACCGCGCATCGTCGCGCTTGAGGAAGACGGTCACGGTGATTTCGCCATGGGTCTCGGCGAGAATGCTGCGCGTGCGGACGGAGAAGCGCGACTCCGTCGCTCCGGCCACCGGCAGGTCGAGCTTGAAGTCGAGGCGATGGACAAGCGCGATGGACGATGCCGTCAGCACGCCCGCGAGGAGAACCGTGAAACCCGTCGAGAACCGCAGCCCCGCCGCGCCCGTGCCGACGAGACGGAGTGCGGCAATCGCCTTTGAGGCCACGAACAGCGCCAGCGCGGACAGGAAGAGATAGCTCAGCACCACCCCCGTGGAGACGAGTCCCATCGAAAAGTCGAGTGCATGCGCATCGAGCGGCATAACCCCCATCCCGACCCGCGCCTCCGGCAGCCAGGCCATCAGCGCCCACCAGATCCCCCGCGGCAGCGCGATCAGCAGGGCGATCGTGGCGCAGGCGGCACCCGCCGCCAGACGGCACATCGCCGAGGCCGCCACCGCGATCGCGCTCCACAGCGTTCCCTGGATGACCAGTACGAAGACGGCGGGCAGAAAGGCGAGGACGGGAATATCGCGGATGAGCGTCGGCGCCCAGACCGCGAGGAAGAACGTCGTCGTCAGATGCGAAAGGAGAATGGCGCTGAAGAGCATCACCCAGACGCCAAGGAACTTGCCGAACGTGAGCTCGCGCTCGCGCACGGGCGCCGTCAGAAGGAGGTCGATGTTGCCCGTGCGGCGCTCGTCGCTCCAGACGTCCATGCCCAGCAGCGCCGCAAGCGCCGGCAGAACCGGTGAAACCGAGACCGCCCACACCGCCGGCAGCGACACGGTCGTGTCCTCAAAGCCGCGGAGATTGAAGGCCAGCAGCGCCGCGACGGCGGCAAGGAAACCGGCGAAGGCGAACGCCGTCGAATAGAAGTGGCGCGCCAGGCCGATCGTCCGGCGCACGGTAACCCGCACGGGACTCATGGCGTGCCTCCCCTCAGCGCCCCCCGTACGCGCCGGACGAGGTCGGCCGCGGGGATGCCCGTCGCGGGGATGGACGAGCCGATCACCCCGTTGCGCAGCACGAGGAAGCGTGTCGCGAGATGCGCCAGATCCTCCAGCTCATGTCCCGTCACGATGACGCTCGAGAACGCCGCCACCGAGGCGAGCACCCCACTCGCCGCCGCCCGCATGGAAGAATCGAGCCCCGCCAGAAAATCGTCGAGCAGCAGCACGCGCGGACGCAGAAGCATCGCGTCCGCCAGCGCCACGCGCTTCTTGAGCCCGTAGGAGAGAAAACCGATCAGCGTGCCCAAGTCGTCTGAAATCTGGCAGATCTCCGCCGCTTCGCCGACCCGCCGGCGAATCCGCTTCTCGGGCTCGCCCTTGAGCTGTGCGCGATAGGTCAGGTAGGCGCGGACGGTCATGTCGTCGTAGAGTGCGGGATGCTCCTGCATATATCCGAGCTGGTGGCGGTAGCGCAACGGCCGCGCGAGCGCGTCCTGCCCGTCGATGAGGACCTGCCCCGCACCCGGCGACATCCGCGTCGACAGCACCCGCAGAAGCGTTGTCTTGCCGGCGCCGTTATCGCCAACCAGACACACGGTCTCGCCCGGCGAAACGACGAACGAGACGTCCCGCAGCACGGATCGGCTGCGGTAGGCGAAAGCGATATTACGGACCTCAAACATTAAGTCCGCCCATTATATCAAAATCGCCCCCAATTGCATACCATGCGAGGCCTTCAGAAGAACGGCGTCGCCCGTGCGAAAACACCCCTTGATCGCCGCAGCCAGCCCCTGGACCGTGGCAAAACGGGCGTCACACCTGCATTTTGATGAAATTTCGCCCACGGCGATCACTTGATCGAAGCCTCGCGTCGCCGCGTAATCGAAGACGCGGTCGTGCAGTTCCTGCGCGGCGGGACCGAGTTCGAACATATCCCCGAGGATGGCGATCTTCCGATGGAATCCGTCCAGCGCGGCGAACGCGTCGAGTGCGGCGATCATCGCCTCGGGATTGGCGTTGTAGGTATCGTCGATGAAAAGCACCCCGTCGCGCATGACCCGCCGCCCGCGCGCACCCGGCAGCGCGAAATCCGCAAGCGCCGCGACGGCCTCCGCACGGGTCACGCCGAAACGTTCGGCCAGCGCGTAGGCAAGCGCGGCGTTCGCGACGTTGTGCGCCCCGGGAAGAACGTCCTTCAATGCCTGCGCAAGCCAATCCGGCGCGGGATCGACAACCTGCAGGCGCGCCCCGGCGAGTTCCGCGAGCACCGGCAGACGGCAGTTGTCCCGCGCGGCGATGCAGACCCCTTTCGCACGGGCAAACAGCACGCCCTTCTCGCGCGCAATGCCGTCCTGCGTACCGAAGAACTCGAGATGCGCGGTGCCGATGTTGGTGACAAGCCCGCAGTCGGGTTCGGCGACGTCGCAGAGATGCGCGATTTCACCGGGGTGGTTCGTACCCATCTCGACGACGAGAAAATCGGCGTCCTTCGGGCAGTTGAGGATCGTAATCGGCAGCCCGATGTGGTTGTTGAAGTTTCCGGCGGTCGCGTGCACCTTGCCCGCCTGCGCAAGGAACGCCTTCACGAGCTCCTTGGTCGTCGTCTTGCCGGCCGACCCCGTGACGGCAATCACCTTCGCCTTCAGCGAACGGCGGTAGTCGCGCGCGACGCGGTCCAGCTCCGCATAGCCGTCGACGATCCCCGCCGCACCTTTCTCGCGCGCCATCGGGATGAAGTCGTGTCCATCGCCCTTCTCGCCTTTAAGGGCGACGAAGAGCATACCCGGCCGCACGAGCCGGCTGTCGAACGTCGCGCCGCAGAAATCCATCACGAGACGCCGCGGGTGGAGTTGCGGTAGAAGGCGACGAGCGTCTTGATCTCGTCGAACGGCTCGATGTCGTTCTCGACGCGTTCGAGCGCCTGCGTGCGGTTGAGGCCTTCGCGGTAAAGGAGGCGGTGGGCGTCCTTGAGCGCATGGATCACATCGCGCGAGAAGCCGCGGCGGGTGAGACCGACGACGTTGACGCCGATGATCTTGGTTGCGCCCTCGACCATGTCGCCGAGCATGTAGGGCGGGAAATCCTGGCGGATCTTCACCATGCCGCCGACCATCGCGTGCGTGCCGATGGTGCAGAACTGGTGCGAGGCCGAACAGCCGCCGATGATCGCATAGTCCTGGAGGTGGACGTCGCCCGCCAGCTGGACCGAGTTCGAGCAGATGCAGTGGTTGCCGAGGATGACGCCATGTGCCGCGTGGCAATAGCACATGAACAGGCAGTCGCTGCCGATGACCGTCCGTTCGCCGTCCGCCGTGCCGAGATGCACCGTCGCGAACTCGCGGATCACCGTACGGTCGCCGATCTCGACGTAGCTGATCGAACCCGACTTGTACTTGAGGTCCTGCGTCTTCATGCCGATGCAGGCATAGGGGAAGATCTGACACTGCGTGCCGAGCGTCGTGTGTCCGTCAATGATGGCGCCCTGTTTGACGACGGTCCCGTCGCCGATCTTCACGTGGCCGCCGATGTGGACGCAGGGGCCGATCTCGACGTCCGCGCCGAGCTGTGCACCGTCCTCAACAATGGCCGTAGGATGAATTTTCGACATGATGTCCTCCTTGCGTAAGGGTTAAAGGTTCCTGCGCGTGAACCAGACCGCCAGGCCGAGGCTCGCCAGCACGGGCAGCCAGATCAGGACCTCCGGGTGGATCGCGTAGTGCTTCTGCAGACTCTCCATCAGCATGACGCAGAGATAATAGCCGAGCGCAATTCCGAGGGCGAGGGCCATCCCGATCGTGCTCTCCCGGCGCTGGGCGCGGATGCCGAGCGGAATGCCCACCAGCACGAAGCAAAGCGAGGCAGCCGCGAGCACAAAGCGGTGTGAGAGCGCGACCTTCGCCTTCGACAGATTGCCGCGCCGTTCGCGGAGACTCGACGAGAGGACGTTGTCGAACTCATAGCGCAGGCTCTCCTGCTCCACCCCCGCTTCGGTTACGCCCGAGAGGTCGAAGACAATGTCGTGCCCGCGCGGCACCACGTGCGCCCGCTGCGCACGGATCGTCCGGCCACCGTCCTTCCCGTCGGCGGCTTCCGCGATCTCCACCTCCTCCAACCACTCGTCCCTGCGTCGTGCGAAACGCAGACGCGCCTGCGCGAAATCCTCCGTCCAGACGCCGGGCCTCAGCGCGGCATACCAGGCCTCGAAAAAGACCTTGCCCTTCTTCGCCGCGGCATCTCCGGGCGGAATGTCCCGGGCCGCGTCGATCTCCGCGCCCCGCGCACGGATGTCGGCGAGCAGTTCGAAGAAACGGAAGTCGCTGATCTTCTTCGTGTAGCCCGACTCCTTGAGCGCGTCCTTCATCACGTGCCGGTAGCGCGCCATGCGGAGCATCCCCGGGCGATCCTCGTCGATAGGGCTCAACGTCATGTCACGGAGATCGAGATGAACATCGCGCCCTTCCTCCGTCACGAGCGCGGAAGACGCCTTGATCGTGCGCACGCACCGCGACGTCTCGTCGATTACCGTAAGATCCTTGATCCAGCGGCCCTCCCGCCCCGTGAAGTAGATCTTCACCTTCGGGAAATCGGTGATCCAGATCCCCGGCCTGAGAACGTCGATGCCGTTGCCGACGGAAACCTTCGCCTTCAGATTGCGCCGCACCGTATGTCCGCGCGGCACAACCTCATTGTTGACCCAGGCGCCCAGCAGCGAACACGCAAAGCCGAAGACGACCGGCCACTTCATGATCGAATAGAGGTTGACGCCGCAGGCGCGCATGGCCGACACCTCGCTGTCGGCGGACAGACGCGAGAAGACGAGGACGCTCGCCGTCAGAATCGCGAGCGGCACCGTCCACTGGAGCGTCTCGGGGAAGCTCACCAGCACGAATTCGCCGATGAGCGACATCGCAAGCCCCGACAGGATGTAGCCGACGATCTGGAACATGAGCCCGATCGTCAGCACGAAGGTCAGGACGAGGAACGCGAGCAGAAAGCTCGTGAGAAAGGACGCCAGGACGTATTTCTCAAGGGTCTTCACTTGACCTTGAGGAGAAAGTTGTTCTTCCTGCCCTGCCGGAGGATCGCGACCCGGTCCTCGATCAGATCCGCCGCCATGAAGACGCGCCTGTCATCGACCTTCGCGCCATTGAGCGAAAGACCGCCCTGCACCGCCATGCGCCGCGCCTCGCCATTGGATCTGAACATCCCCGCCGCCGCCGCCACCGCGAACACAGGCTTGCCGAGAACATCCGCCCCCGCCATCTCGGCCGACTTCACGTCCCGAAAGATCGTCTCGAGTTCCGCCGCGGTCCGCCCGCGCACATCGCCGCCGAACAGCGTCGCGGTGGCGCCCTGCGCCGCCTTGAGCCCGGCCTCGCCATGGACGAGCCGCGTCAGCTCCTCCGCCAGCGCCTTTTGCGGAATGCGTGCCTCGGGGTTCGCCTCCATCGCGCGCGCCAGTTCGGCGATTTCCTCCAGCGGCTTCAGCGAAAAGACCTTGAGGTAGCGGATCACGTCCGCATCCGCCGCACGCAGGAAGTACTGGTACCAGTCGTAGACGCTCGTCATCTCGCCGTTCATGAAAAGCGCATTCCCCTCGGACTTGCCGAACTTCCGGCCCGTCGAATCGAGGAGGAGCGGGAAGGTCAGACCGAACGCCGTCTTGCCGCGTAGGCGGTGAATGAGATCCGTACCGGCGGTGATGTTGCCCCACTGGTCCGCCCCGCCGACCTCCATCTGGCAGCCGTAGGTGTCGTAGAGATGCAGGAAGTCGTTGCCCTGGAGTATCTGGTAGGAGAACTCCGTAAAGGTGAGCGCGCCTTCCGATGCCTCAAGGCGCTTCTTGACGCTCTCCTTCGCCAGCATCTGCGGTACCCGGAAGTTGATGGCGATGTCGCGCAGGAACGCAATCGCCGACGTGCCCTTGTACCAGTCGTAGTTATCGACGAGAAGCGCCGCGTTCGGACCGTCGAAATCGAGGATACGCGCAAGATTGTCGCGGATGCCCCGCTTGTTCTCCTCCACCTGTTCGACCGTCAGCATGTTGCGCTCGGCCGATTTGCCGGACGGATCGCCAATGAGGCCCGTTGCGCCGCCGACCAGGGCGATGACCTTGTGTCCGGCCATCTGGAAACGCTTCAGGACCATAATCGATACGAGATTACCCGCCTGGAGACTCCGCGCGGACGGATCGAATCCGCAGTACACGGTCATCGGTTTCTCCAGGGCCTTCTCAATCTCCGGATCGGTCAAGGCGGCGACCAAGCCACGTTCCTTCAGTTCTTCAAGCAGTGTCATATACCGTTATTATAGCAAAAAAGAGAGGACGCGCGGGCTACGCCGGCCAACCAGGGTCGGGACCTTCATCCCCCGGCTTGGTTCCGACATGGATCCACTGGGTTGCGAAGGCGTCCCGAAGACCTCGGCATCCGCGCAGGACGACACGATCAAGCGGTGCGGGCGAGGACGCGATCGCATCCGTCGGGCGTGCAGAGCCGGTGCAGGAAGACGCCCGGCTCGGTTTCGACCGACTCCACCCGAATCTCTTCGCCGGCAAGGGTCTCGGCTTTAAAGACGACGTCAAGCTCATGGCACTTCGCGACCGATGCAGGACGCCCTTCCAAGAGCCATTCGATATAATGGACGTTGTTGACGTGCCCGTTCAAGTCGATATCGCCCCGCCGTGCGCGCAAGGCTAGTGCGTCGGCGGCGACCGCACGGCAATTCCAGCGAATCTTCGCAAAAGTCTCTTCGCCGAAAACCGGCCTGCGAACCGTATTGGCGGCGGCAAAGACCCCTGCGGGGATCGGCACCACCTTGCGTGAGGACAGATCGATCAGCATCCATTCGCTGGTCGCCCGTCCGAGTTCCTCGCCGTTTTCTGCGGTTAGGGTGAAATCGCGATAGGCGCAGACCCGCCGCCCCAGACGGGGAAAAGTAAGCAGCGAAACGCACTCCTCCCACCGGGGAAAGCGCATCACCCGGACCTTGAGACGCGTCAAGACCCAGGAAATGTTCTCCCCGGCGGCTTCAAAATCGCTTTTCGAAAACGAAAGCGCCTCTGCGTTGAGGCTGGCGGATTCCTGCAGCCAGTTGCAAACCGACGCCATCGTCGCCTGTCCGTCAGGTCCGCACTCGTACGATCTAACCGCCCAGCAATAGCTTCCGAACACATCAGCCATTATCCCACCTTCTTTCCCGTCTGTCCTGTCGGCGTATTGTATCATATATCCGACGGTGCCGCCGAAAAGGGTGCGGCAACGTGTCGCGTCTGCGGTGGGCGGAAGGGAAGTCGGCCTTTAGCGGGCGAGCCAGCCGCCGTCGCAGGCGTAGGTGTAGCCGGTCATATAGTCCGAGGCCGGGGCGGCGAGGAACACGCAGATGCCCTTGAGGTCGTCCGGGGTGCCCCAGCGTCCCGCCGGAATGCGGTCGAGAATCGCCTTGTTGCGCTTCCTGTCGGCGCGAATCGGCGCGGTATTGGCCGTGGCGATGTAGCCCGGCGCAATCGCATTGACGCAGATGCCGTCCTTCGAGAGCTCGTTGGCCATCAGCATCGTGAGGGACTTGATGCCGCCCTTCGACGCCGCATAACCCGGCACGAGGATTCCGCCCTGGAACGAAAGCATCGAGGCGATGTTGATGATCTTGCCGCCCTTGCCCTGCTTCTGCAGCTGACGGACGACCGCCTGCGAGAGGAAGAACGGGGTCGAGAGGTTTATTGCAATCACGTCGTTCCAGTTCTTCGCGCTGTGCTCGGCGAACGGCTCGCGGCGGATGATGCCGGCGTTGTTGACGAGGATGTCGATCTTCTTGAATTTCTTGACGACCGCCGCAACGATCTTCGGCGCCTCCTTCTCACCCTTGGAGAGATCGGCCTTGATGCCAATGGCCTTGCGGCCGAGCTTTTCAATGGCCGCGATGGTCTCGTCCATGTCGATGACGTCGACTATCGCAATATCCGCACCCGCTTCCGCCAGGCCAATGGCATAGGCCTGACCGATGCCGCGCCCCGCACCCGTGACGATGGCAACCTTGCCATCCAGCTTGAACTGATCGAGAATCATGATTGAGTTTCCTTTTTTATTGAGTAATCGTAAACACCTGACCGTCCGCGCCTGTCAGCGCATCTCGCTGACGGGCACCTTGTCCATATCGCCATAGTCGAGGTTTTCGCCGGCCATGCCCCAGATGAACATGTAGTTCGAGGTGCCCGCCGCCGAATGGACGGACCATTCGGGCGAGGTGATCGCCTGCTCGTTGCCGAGCCACACGAGGCGCTGTTCCCGCGGACGGCCCATCTGGTGGCAGATCGCCTGACCTTCGGGGACGTTGAAGTAGAAGTACGCCTCCATGCGGCGGTTGTGGGTGTGCTGCGGCATCGTGTTCCAGACGCTGCCCTCCTGGAGTTCGGTAAGCCCGACCTGCAGCTGATTGCAGCCGCCGCCCGGCTTCTTCGCCAGCACCTTCTGGACGATCAGCTGGTTGATGCAGCGCGCGTTCGATTCCTCCCGCGTCCCCGCCGTGATGAAGTTGCCGATCGTATAGCCCGGCTTGGTGCAGTTCTGGTCGCTCGTAATGCGCTGGGTGACGTATTCCCGGTACGCCGGCGCCGAATTGAGGTAGAACTTCGCGGGATTCTTCGGATCGTTCGACCGGAAGACGACCTTCTTCTTGCCGCATCCGACGTAGAGCGCCTCCTTGAATTCCAGCGCGTAGTCCTCGCCGTCCACCGTGACGACGCCCGGACCGCCGACGTTGATGACGCCCAGTTCGCGGCGGTCGAGGAAATGCTCCGCCTTCAGCTCCAGGAACGACTCGAGCTCCAGCGCTTTCGTCACCGGCATCGCACCGCCGTAGACGAGACGGTCGTACATCGTGTAGGTGACGTTGATCTCATCCGGCGCCATGACCTTCTCCATCACGAAACGCGCACGGATCTTCGTCGTATCGTACGACTTGAAGTCCTCCGGATGCACGGCCGTCTGGACCTTGTAGCTCACCTCCGTCGCGCCGCACGCCATCGCCGCCAGCGCGAAGCCCACTGCCAGTATCTTCATTTCGTCAGTTCCTTTCTGAAATTCATGATGCAGTCCCTCCACTGCTCCGCCGTAGTGATCTCGCCCGCCTTGGACCACGCCGCGCCGGCGTAATAGGTGAAGGTGCTCTTCCCGAGCGCCAGCACGCGGCAATTGAGGTGATCCGTCTTCAGCTCGACCCCCGCCGCATCGGCGGGATCGAGGAGAATCGCCGTGGCGGTCGAACCCTCGTCCGCGTTCTTCGGATCCTCGAAGAGCGCGACGACGCCGAGCGCGGTATCTTCCCAGACGACGCCCGTGTGACCGCGCGCGGGCTCCAGGTCGAGCCCGGGGCCCAGCGCGAACCCCGTGCGCCAGTCCTTCTCGAACGTCACCGTGTTCCGGAAGAAACGCGCCCCTCGGGCGAGGGTTATGTGGTAGGTCATTCGGCCGAGACACGAAAACGCGGGATACGTCAGTCTGAACTCCACCCGATCGGGCGTGTTGGTGACGATTTCGCACGTCTCCCAGTCGGGGTAGGTCTTCCATTCGCCGTCGCCCCAGAGCGCCACTGCGCCGCAACCGCGCGACGCCCCGATCGTGTAGTTGTCGAGAATGCCCTTCCACGGCGTCTTGTGCCAGTTTCCCCGCGCGGATGGTGCGGCCAGAAGTTCCTTCACCGAGCCTTCCGCGTCCGCCATCTTATTGAAGACGTCAAGCCCCGACCACTTGTGGAATTCGCCCGGTCCGTACGCGCGCATCCCGAACTTGTCGTTCTCCCAGAAGAAATCGTTCTCCCGCTTCTCCGCGACCCCGCAGGCGCATTCGCCGCCCAATGCGGCGACCGCGGCGACCGCGCACGGAAGCAGGAAGAGCACAGGATTGGGGAAAAGGCGCTTCTTCATTTCGCGGCGCTCCCCCCGGCCAGCTTGCGGATGCGGATGAAGTTGACCGCGCACATGCCGAGCGCGAGAAGACCGGCGAGAACGGCACCGATCCATTTGAGCGAGACCGTGAGATGGTAGACGATCCAGCACCAGAAGGCCGAGGCGAAATCAAGTGCCGCGCCTCCCTCGAAGCCCTCGGGCACCGCAATGCCGTCCAGGTCCGCCGCGCCAATCGCGTGCGAGAACGCCGGCGTCAGGTTGGTGACGAAATACAGCCCGGCCACCAGCGCGACGAGTCCGACCAGAAACGTCTTGAGGACATTGCCCTTCGTGATCGGCAGTACGCAGGGGAAGAGATAGAACATTCCCGCGAGCGAGGCGAGCGGCAGGAACCGGTTGCCCGGCAGGAAGACCGAAAGGAAGAGGATGACCGGGATGAGCAGAATCGAGACGACGAGCGTCGTCGGGTGGCCGATGACAAGCGCCGGCGACATGCCGATGGAAAGCCCCTTGAGGCCCGCGAACTTGCGTTCGATGATCGCGCGCGTCGATTCGGAAATCGGCTTCAGCCCCTCGATGAAGAGCGCGGTAATGCGCGGGATGAGCTCCATGACGGCACCCACCGCCACCCCGAGCTTGAGAATCGACGGAACCGATGCCTTGACGGCGGCGAACGAATCGCACCTGAGGCAACCGATCGCACAGCCGATGACAAGCCCGAGGAAAAGCGGTTCGCCGAGGAGGCCGAATTTCCTCTTCATGCCCTCCGCGTCGATGTCAAGCCGGTCGAGGCCGGGGATGCGGTCGAGAAGCCAGTTGATCGCCACGGCAAACGGCGTGAAGCTCTGGCAGAACGGCTGCGGAATCGAAATACCGTCCATATCCCTGTAATAGCCCTGGAATCCCTTTGCCGTGAAATCGGCCATGCAGAGCGTAATCACGTAGAGGACAATCGCCGAGTAGAACGCCCAGCCGAGCGAATCGGTCGTGAAGAACACCATCGCGCCAAGGAAAGCGAAGTGCCAGTAGTTCCAGAGGTCGATGTTGACCGTGCGGGTCGTGCCGGTGACGAGCATCACCACGTTGACACCCAGACAGACGGGGATGATGAACGCACCGACCGCCGTCGAATACGCCACGGCGGCGGCGGCGGGCCAGCCGAGATCGAAGAGCGGCAGGTTGAGATGATAGAGCTCGGTCATGCCCTTCAGCGCCGGACCCAGATTACTCGTCAGGAGCGCCGTCACCACGCCGAGACCCACGAACCCCACGCCGACGAGCAGCCCCGATTTGAGCGCCTTCGAGAATTTGATGCCGATAAGACAGCCGAACACCGTGAAGATGACCGGCATCATCACCGCCGCGCCCAGCCCGATAATGTATTTGAAAACCTCTTCCATGGGAAAACAGACCGATTGACGAATGAACGAAATTGACGAATTGACAGTTTGGAATTGACGGACCGACCGCTGGCGGATGGACGGATTGCGTGACGCGAGACCATCCGTCAGTCAGTCAACGCCTTGAATCGCAGGAGCGCCTCGAGGAAATAGTAGTCGCCATAGTCGAGCGGGGTGTCGATCTCTGTGCCGGCGGGCTTGTGACCGACGCCGTGCTTCAGCAGCCAGTGGCCGATCTCATCCCCTTCCGAGAAATACGCGGGCGAGGCGAGCGACAGGAGCTGTTTCACGGCAAACGCACGATACGCCGAGCCCGTCGGGCCGGGGACGAACGACGCGAGTTCAAGAAGACCCGACGCCATGACGGACGCGGCGGAGCTGTCGCGTTCTTCGCCGGGCGCACCGAAATCCCAGTAGGGCACGCCATCCGCCGGCATATTGGGATGGTTGATTGCAAAATCCGCCACTTTCTGCGCAAAGGCGAGATACGCGGGATCCTTCGTCTCGCGGTACATCATCGTGTAGCCGTAGATAGCCCACGATTGGCCGCGCGACCACGCCGTCTCGCAGGACAGTCCCTGTCCGCGCTCAATCCCCTGCACCGCACCGTGGAAGCCGGGGCGCTGGTCGTAGTTGAGGACGTGATAGGTCCCGCCGTCTGCGCGGAAATGGTGCTTCATCGTATTCGCCGCGTGCGCCCGCGCCACCTCGGTGCCGCGCGGATAGCCATGCCGCCCCGCCCAGGTGAGAAGCTCGAGGTTCATCATGTTGTCAGGGATGACGAGGAAATTCTTCCCGTCGCCGATCGAGCCCCAGCTGCGGAGCAGCCCGAGATCCGGGTTGAAACGCCGGCACAGGCTCTCCGCCGTGCGCACGAGGATGCCGTCGTACCTGTCGGTCTTCAGAATCCGCCGGGCATTGCCGAACGAGCAGTACATGATGAAGCCCGTGTCGTGGTGCGACGAATCGGTCTTGTTCGGTTCGAGAAGTTCCGTCCAGACCGTCGCGCGATCCTTGAAGAACGCGTCACCCGTCGCCTCGTAGAGATACCAGAGCGACCCCGGATAGTGCCCCGTCGTCCACCAGTTGATGGGGCGCATGTCGAGTTTGCCCGCCTTGCGACTGAAACCGTGCGGCACCCGCTTCCGACCCGATGAGCCGTCGTCCATCAGCGGCGTCGCCGCCGCGTCCAGCGCCTTGTAGTGCGCCGCCGATTTGGCGAAGATCTCGGGGAGCTTGGCCTTGAGGGCGGCCTCGTCGGCAGTGGGGACGGCCGCGTGCGCGGCAGTCGCCAGGACGGCGGTCATCAGCAGAGTTGCGATTTTCATGGCGTTTGGATATCCTCTTTGATCGTATACTGGAATTATAGCGCAGGAAACGACAAGGGGCAATTGCAAAATTTCACATATTAATTTATACTATCTGCAAATGCAGAAACTCCTTCAGATCGGCGTGCAGGTCGAGCGCTCGCGCGCCCACGGCCGCGCCCTCCTGGAAGGGCTCGCCGAATTCGCGCGCACGCAGTACGACTGGCGCCTGACGCTGCTGGAGCCGGGTCAGCTGACCGACATCTCGATGCTCCGTCGCTTCGACGGCTTCATCGCCCGCGTGATGGACGAGGCCACGGCACAGGCGCTCCAGAAGACGCAGAAGCCCGTGATCGACGTCTACGGACGCAACGACAAATCGCCCTTCACGACGCTGCGCCTCGACGACGCGGCCATCGCGCAGATGGCGGCCACCTTTTACGCCGACCGTCTCTGCCCTTCCGTCGCCGCCTGCGGCTATCCGGGGCTCCGCTTCTCCGACGCCCGCATGGCGGCGTTTGCCGCCGAAGCGTCCGAGCGCGGCATTCCCTGCCGCATCTTCGAAGGTCCGCCGCGCGGACGGATCCACGACACGTTCTTCCGCGCGGAGCAGACGGGACAGGTGCCCGATGCGGCGGCCCTGGACGAATGGCTGGGCACGCTGCCGCGCGCCACGGCCGTCTTCTGCTGCAACGACATCCGCGCCTTTCAGCTGATGAAGGTGTGCGAAGCACGGGAGATTCGCGTCCCGCACGACCTTGCCGTGCTCGGCGTGGACAACGACACGCTCCTCTGCACGTTCACCGCTTCGCCACTCTCCAGCATCGATACGAATCCGTTCGCGCTCGGCCGGCGGGCGGGCGAACTCCTGGCCGAACGGATGGAACAGCCGTCAAAGGCCGTGCGCACCTACCTGCATCCGCCGCGCCGGGTGATCGAACGGGCGTCGACGGACGCCTTCCGCTTCTCGATCCCCTGGCTGTCGGACGCGCTGGTCTTCATCCGCCGCAACCTCGACAGGGGCGTCAATGCGGCGGATGTCGTCCGCCATCTCGGCTACTCGCACACGACGGTGAACACGGCGTTCCGCTACGAACTCGGCACGACCGTCCAGCAGGAGATCATCCGCCAGCGCCTGACGCGCGCCTGCGGCCTTCTCCGGGAGACGACGGCCTCCGCCGCCCAGATCGCCGCCGAAACCGGATTCAAGACGCCCCAGTATTTCTCCAAGGTGTTCACCGAGACATTCCATCAGACACCGGCGGTCTGGCGCAGGCGGAACGGACGTTAGAACCGGCGTTTCCTGGAAAGGATGAAGAGCACGGCGCCGATGATCCCCGTTACGCAGGCCGAGATCGCCAGCAGCGTCAGGAAGACGCGCGGGTCACCCTCCCCCGCCACCATCGGCAGCTTGATGTTCATACCGTAGGCCGAAGTCACCAGCGTCGGAACCGCCAGGAAGATCGTGACGACCGTCAGGTACTTCATGACGTTGTTCAGATTGTTGTTGATGAGCGAGGCGAAGGTGTCAAGCGTGCCGTTCAGGATGTTCGCGTGGATGTTCGCCGTCTCCAGCGCCTGCTGGTACTCGACCATCGCATCCTCCAGCTGATCGCTGTCATCTTCCGAAAGCCGCAGCTGCCGCGCCGTATTGGCCCGCGCGAGGGCGATCGTATCGGCCTTGAGCGACGTCGTGAAATAGACGAGCGACTTCTCGATCGAGAGGAGCTTCAGAAGGACCTCGTTGGAGATGGACGCGTGCAGTTCCTCCTCCAGCGCATTCGTGCGCTGGTGGATGTCGTGCAGATAGCGCAGGAACAGGACTCCGCCGTGCCACAGGAGGCGGAACGCAAAGCGGTACTGGTCGCTCGGCGGGCACACGCGGCGGATCTGGTCGAGGAACGCGGTGGTGACCGGCGTACGCGCACTGCAGACGGTGATGACCGAGTGGCCGAAGAAGATGATGCCGAGCGGCACCGTGCGGTAGGGGACGACTTCCTCCGTAACGACGTTCTCCACCGGCGTCGGCACGTGGATGATCAGCATCGTCGCGCCGTCATCGTAGTCGAAACGCGGCCGTTCGTCGGCATCGAGGGGATCGGTCAGGAAATCGCGCGGAACCTGCGAGAACGTCAGCACGCGCTCGAGCTCCGTCGTCGTCGGCTCAACCAGATTGATCCAGCAGGAGGCGTCCATGTCCTGCGTCTCGCGCAAGCCTCCGTTGTCCCATTTGTAGATGGTCATCATGGCTCATCTTCAGCCAAGCTGGCTCAGGAAGCGGATGTCGTTCTCGTACAGCCAGCGGATGTCGGGAATGCCGTACTTGATCATCGCGATACGCTCCACCCCGAAGCCGAACGCATAGCCCGACACCTGCTCGGGATCGTATCCGACGTGCCGGAACACGCGCGGATCGACCATGCCGGCGCCCGCGACCTCGATCCATCCCGACTGCTTGCAGACGTGGCAGCCCCTGCCCTTGCAGACGTGGCAGGTGAAATCGACTTCGACCGACGGCTCGGTGAACGGGAAGAAGTGCGGACGGAAGCGCACCGTCGCACCCGACCCCATCATCTCCTTCGCGAAATACGCGAGCACGCTCTTGAGATCGGCGAGCGAAACCGGCTTCGTGTCGACGTACAGCCCCTCGATCTGGTGGAAGTTCGCGGAATGCGTCGCATCCGTCGTATCGCGGCGATACGTGCGACCGGGACAGATGACGCGCACCGGCGGCTTGTTCGCCATCATCGTGCGGATCTGCACGGGCGACGTCTGGGTGCGCAGAAGGCAGTCCTCGCCGAACCAGAACGTATCGGTGCGATCCTGCGAAGGATGGTGCGGCGGCGTGTTGAGCGCCGTGAAGTTGTTGAAGCGGTTTTCGAGTTCGGGACCGTCCGCCACCGTGAAACCGAGCCGGGCGAAGATCGCCGCGGACTCCTCGATGACGCGCGAAAGCGGATGCTTGACGCCCAGGCTCCACCAGCGGCCCGGCAGCGTAAGATCGGCGTCGACCGCCTTTTCCGCCGCCCCGCCGCCCTTCGCGGCAAGCACCGACTCGACGGCGGCCCGCCAGGCCTGGACGGCCTTGCCGAATGCGGGGCGCTCTTCCTTCGGGACATCCTTCATCGCCTTGATCAGGGCGGGGATCGAGCCGTTGCGTCCGACGTATTTCACGCGAAGCGCTTCCACCGCCGCGGCATCCGCCGCCGCGGCGATCTCCCTCAGGCTTTCCGCCTGGGCATTCTCAAGTTCTGCCAAAGTCATGATATCACCTCGAAAAAAGTCCGTCTAGTATATCATAATTTCAGCCTCGGCGGTCGATGGCCCGGCGGGCGGACGCCAGGTCGGCAAATACGCCCCCGGCGATCATCTGCACGATGAGGTTGCCGATCGCCGTGCCCTCGGTAGGCCCGGCAACGACCTCCAGGCCCGTCGCATCCGCCGTCAGCAGATTGAGATACCGATCCTTCGAACCACCGCCGACGATATTGATCGAGGTATAGGTCTTGCCCGTGATCTCGGAGAGGGTGCGGATCGCGTCCGCATAGCACTTTGCGAGCGAAGCGTAGACGCATTGCATGAGTTCGCCGACCGTCGCCGGCGCCCGACCGTCGCGCCCCGCGAGGTCGATCACCGCCCCGATCATCGACGCGGGATTCATGAAGGCCGGGTCGTTGACGTCGACCGTGCCCGTATGGCCGCCCGCCGCGCGGGCGGCCATCTCGAGGTCGTTGAAGCTGTACGTGCGGCCCGACTCGTAGTCGGCGAGCTTCGCGCGCGCTTCCCGCACCGCCTCGTCGTCCCTGCCCGCGACGTAGCTCACGCCATTGAGCTCGCGGCGTATCGACTGGATGATCCACGAGCCCATGATGTTTTTGAGATAGCGGTAGCGTCCCCAGGCTCCGCCCTCGTTGGTGAAGTTCGCCGCGCAGCTCTCGGCCGTCGTGATCGCCCTTTCGTTCTCAACGCCCAGAAGCGACCACGTGCCGCTCGAGAGATACACCGCCTGGTCGTCGCGCGCCGGCACCGCGAGATAGGCGCTGCCCGTGTCGTGCATCGCGGGGAGAACGACCTTCACGCCCTTGTAGACGCCAACCGTCGCTCCCGGCATCTCCAGCTTGCCGAAGATCCGTTCGGGCAACCCCAGCCGCACCAGCAGGTCGCGATCCCAGTCCTTCTTCGCGGCATTGAGGAGCGAGGTCGTCGAGGAATCGGTGTATTCATGGACGATGTTACCCGTCAGGCGGTAGTTGAGGTATTCGGGCACCATCAGGAAGTGCGCCGCCTGCGCGAGCTGCTCGGGATGCTCCTTCTTGAGCGCCCAGAGCTGGTAGATCGTATTAAAGCTCGTCTTCTGGATGCCGGCGATCGAATAGAGCTCCGCAAAGGACAGGACCTCCCTTTCGATTTCCTCCGCCGCCCCCGCCGTGCGTGCGTCGCGGTAGGCAACCGCATCCGAACAGCGTTCGCCGTGCGCGTCCAGCAGAACGAAATCGACGCCCCAGGTGTCGATGCCAATCGATTCGACCGTGTCGCCTTTCGCCGCCGCAACCGACAACGCCTCGTCGATGCCCGCCTTGACGGACGCGACCAGCCGCTCGATGTCCCAGCAGTCATGGCCGTCTTTGCGGATCTGGCCGTTCTCAAAGCGGTAGACCTCCTCCAGCGCAATCTTCCCGTCTTTGACGGTGCCGAGGATGTGGCGGCCCGAACTCGCCCCGATGTCAATCGCAAGATAGTTTTTCATAGGCCTTAATTATACCAAAATACCCGTCGGCTGGCGACAATCAAAGCACCCCGGCGGGTAAATCGTAGTCGGTCCGGGTGCGCGATCGGCAGGCATGCCGCCCCGCTTCGATTACCGGCACACGTGTGGGAATGGCGGAACCTGTCCCCGCCCTGAAGAATGCGCGCTCGCTTGAACGAGAATGATGATTTTGCTACACTATGACTGACCGCGAAAGGGATGAAATAACATCAACCAATCGTCAAAATTGGGACAGGCGGAGCGCATTTTGTCTATACCAATCTTGTCGGCGATGGCGACGCCTTGCACGGTCTTTATGTGTCGCCCGTCCAGCCACTTCCCGATCTGCCTGGAACGGATAATCGGTACCTTTCTGCTTCCAAGTAAGCTTTACTTTCGTTGCCGGGCCAAGGGCAAGGGGCGGTTTCTGCCGCCTTCAGCCAGGGAGGATGAACGAATCATCGCACCTTGGGGCAGACATCAGTGCACTTTGAGGCAAACATCAGCTACCTTGCCCCAACTGAACGAATATCGCGTAAAATCGCAAAAATCGGCAGCTATCGGATTTAACCGCCTCCGCCGCGCGTAAGCCGACCCCCGATCGGTACGTTGGATCGTGCGGGGTGACCTGATTTCCCAGAGCGGGAGGAGCAAGGGTCAGCTTTCATTCCTCGACGGAATTGAATCCTGACTCCGTAGCCGAGTGCGATCTTGAACATCCTGACAGGATCTAGCCAACCAAGGTTACGATGACAACTCTTGCTTTCATGTCACAGGCTGAATGATCTCGAAAATCGTGCGCTTCATCAGGGCATAGCCGCGCAAAGGCGCATTAGGCAAAACACCAAATTCCGCGATGCGTTTCGTGGCACGCCCCTGGACACTATTATCCATAACTAATCAACATTATACCACATTTCAGAATGTAACGCCGCGGTCCGAAAATTGCCAGAACCCGTAGAAAGACAATTACTTTGACCAATTCGGAACGACTAAATGCCAAATCGGCAAAGGTAAATGCCTACCCCAGGTGAAACCCATAGTTTATGGGAATTTACCTTGTCCGTTCACCAAAAATCTTACGGATGCCGCGCTTCGCCTTTTGGGACACCGCAGCGTCTTACCCTTCTCGCAAGTGCAGCACCAAAGAAAATGCCCGAGGCGAACCGCCTCGGGCACTACGCGTCACGCCGCAGGAATCACATCCCGCCCGTCTGCCGGATGGCCTCCTCCCGAACGCTTCAGGAGCACGGGCGGACGCGCTACGTCAAAGCGGGGTTATCTGCCCTTCGGCATCGTATAGCCGTTGAACCTGTTCGTGTTGTAGAGCTTCTGTCCGTCGACGACGGAAAGACCCATTGCCTTGCGGATCGCGATGATGTCTTTGACGAACTTCGGCGCGAGCTGGTTGACCTTCGCGCCATGCGCATCGGCGAGAAGCAGCACCTGGCAGTAGGCGTCCGCATTCTCGGCGAACCATTCGGCCTCCTCGATGTCGCGGCCGCCGCAGACAATGCCGTGGTTGGCCATGAAGACGACATTCGAAAGTTTCGCGGCCTCGGCGACGGACTTCGCGACCTCCTCCGTCCCCGGCGTCGCATACGGTGCGAGCGGGATCTGCGCGAGGAAGATGTCGGCCTCGGGATTGATGCCGTTCGGCGGCACCTGCCCCGCGAACAGGAACGCATTGCAGTGCGGCGGATGGCAGTGCATGCAGGCGTTCATGCCCGTCGCCTTCATCATGGCGATATGCACCTTGACCTCGGACGTGCGCGGGCGATATCCGCAGAGCTGCCCCGCGTTCATGTCGACGAGGCAGATATCCTCGGGTTTCATGAAACCCTTGCAGCACAGCGTCGGCGAGCAGAGTACGAGATCTTCGCCTACGCGAACGGAGAGGTTGCCACCGTTGCCGTCGGTGTAACCCCGGTTGTAGATGCGTCGGCCCATCTCGCAGATCTGCTCCTTGACGGCCTGAATCGGGCGAGAGTTGAAAAAGCGGTCCAACTCCTTGCGCGTTCTGGGCTGCGGCCCGTTCTGCCAGTCGTATGCCCGGTTCACGAGCGGCGGATTGATGTAGAGTTTTTTGTCCATGGTTGATTATCCTCGCTGTCTCAGAATTTCATACATCGTCACGGCGGCGGCCACACCCGCGTTGAGCGACTCGAAACCGCCCGGCATCGGAAGCTCCGCGATGAAGTCGCATTTCGCGCGAACGAGGCGTGAAATGCCCGCGCCTTCGGCGCCGATCACCAATCCGACGCGTCCCCGGAAGTCAATTCTCGTATAAGGTTTCGCGTCGTCACCCCAGTCGAGCCCCGTCATCCAGCAGCCCGCCTCCTTCAGGGACTCGATCGCGCGCACAAGGTTTACGACGTGGGCGACCTTGAGGTATTCGGCGCCGCCGGCGGACGCACGAACCGCCGCCGGGGTGACGCCGCAGGCGCGGTCGTCGGGGAGAATGACGCCCGCCACGCCGATCGCGCACGCCGTGCGCAGGATCGAGCCGACGTTCTGCGGATCCTCCAGATGATCAAGGACGAGCACGAGCGCGTTCTCATCCTCCCGCACCGCCGCGACGATCTCCTCGAAACCGACGTAGGGATAGCCCGTCGTCTTGAGCGCGACGCCCTGGTGGTGCCCGAAGCGCGTAAGTCTGTCGAGCTGATCGCGCGTCATGGTGCGGATCATGAGTCGACGGGCGTTCGCCTCGTCGCGGATGCGCCGGAGCTGATCGTCCTCATCCGGACTGCACGGCGGAAGGACGATCTCCCCGCACGTGCGGCGACCGGCCGCGAGGGACTCTTCCACGGGATTGCGCCCGTAGAGCCATTCGCCGCCGGTGACCATTTCGCGCGGTCCCTTGTGATGACGCGTATTCTGATAATTTCCCATACCGGGCGATTTCTGGTAGATTAGCGCTTCAGCAGGACGTCCTTCTCGTACTTCCGGACGGCCTTGAACCATTCCTCGCCGGCCGGAACGCCCATGCGCGCGCAAAACTCGTTCCAGACGGCCTCGGACGGATAGTTCTTGTACTCCTCCTGCAGCACGAGCTGCGCGGTGAATTCGCCCGCGTCCTGCAGCGCCTTGAGTTGCGCGTGCGGCGTGAGCATCGCCTTCAGGAGCTCCTTCTGCAGATTGCGCATGCCGAGCACCCACGCCGCGACGCGGCAGACGGACGCATCGAAGTAGTCGAGCGCGATGATGAAGTTCTCCGGCCCCATCTTCACGATCTCCTGCGCGGCGGCGCGAAGGTCGTCGTTCTGACGGATCACGTGATCGGAATCCCAGCGGACGGGGCGCGAAATGTGGAAGGCGACCTTGCCGAAGAACATGAGGAACGCGCTGATCTTGTCGGCGACGTTTTCGGTGAGGTGGAAGTGGCCCATGTCGAGGAGCGCGAGGATCTTGCGCGACTGCGCGTAGCCCATTACGAACTCGTGGGAATTCACCGTGTAGCTCTCGACGCCGATGCCGAAGAGCTTCGATTCGAGGAACGGCACGACGCGCTTCTTGTCATACTTCGCGCCTTTGAAGATCTTGTCGAGCGAATCGGCCATGCGCTGCCGCGGCCCGAGACGGTCGCTCGGCTCGTCCTTGTAACCGTCAGGGCACCAGAAGTTGATACCGCACGACGTCTTGAGTTCCTTCGCGAAGTAATCCGCAATCTCCAGGCAGCGCTTGCCGTGCTCGATCCAGAACCTGCGGATCTTCGGATCAGGAGATGAGAGCGTCAGCCCGTCGACGACGTTGGCGTGCGAGAAGAACGTCGGATTGAAGTCAAGGCCGACGCCGCGCTTCTTCGCCCACTTCACCCATGGTTCAAAGTTCTTCGCGGAGAGCTTGTCGCGGTCGGTGATCCGGCCCTCGTGGATGCCGTAGCACGCATGGAGGTTGAGGCGGTGTCTGCCGGGGATGAGCGAGAAGGCGAACGCGATGTCCGACATGAGCTGTTCGGGCGTCGTTGCCTTGCCCGGATAGTTGCCCGTCGTCTGGATGCCGTTCGACGCGCCGCCGACCGACTCGAAGCCGGCGACGTCGTCGCCCTGCCAGCAGTGCATGGAGATCGGGATCTTCGCGAGGTCCCGAATCGCCTTCTCGGTATCGATGCCAAGCCTGGCGTACTTCTTCTGCGCTTCCTTGTAGCTCATGGTTCTTCCCTTTCGTGAGTAGATGGACGACGCATCTTCATTGTTCCCCCCGCCTACATCCGTCGGCTCGTCACCTCGATGACGTTCACCTGGTTGCGCAGTTGGAGGATGACCTGCCCGATTACCCGTTCGGTCGCGAGGACGTCGATCTTCATCCGCGAGACGGTGCCGTCTTCGGTCGGGCCGACGTTCAGCGTCTGGATGTTGTAGCCGCGGCCCGAAATAAGACCCACGATGCGGGCGAGAACCCCGGGCTTGTTCTCCACGTAGCAGCTCAGCCTATGGATATGTTCATTCATGGCGAAATCCTCCTTCGGCTCAGCCGAACACCATTTCCGTCACCGACCTTCCGCCGGGGATCATCGGGTACACATTGGCGCGCGGCTCGACGATGACCTCGATGACCGCCGTCTTTTTCGACGCCACCGCCCTCCTGATCGTCGCCTCCAGCCGATCGGGGTCGATGACACGGTAGCCCTTTGCGCCGTGCGCCTCCGCGAGTTTGAGAAAGTCGGGCAGATAGTCGTAGTTGAGATCGTCGTCGAGACGCTCGTTCCTGCAGCGGCCCTTTGGGGACAGGATCGACCCCGCATAGCGCCTGTTGTAGAAGAGCTCCTGCCACTGGCGCACCATGCCGAGGCAGCTGTTGTTGATGACGACGAACGTCACCGGCAGCTTGTGCTCGACGGCCACGACGACCTCCTCGAAGGTCATCTGCGCGCCGCCATCGCCGCAGATCGCCACAACGGGCGCATGCGTACCCGAGAACGCGGCGCCAATCGCCGCCGGAATGCCGAAGCCCATCGTGCCCATGCCGCCCGAACTCAGGAAATGGCGCGGCTGGTTGTGGCGGAAGAACTGCGCGGCCCACATCTGGTGCTGCCCCACGTCCGTCACCACCACGGCGGAGCCCTTCGTCGCCCGGTCGATCGCCTCGATCACGGCCTGCGGCATGATGACGCCCGGATGCATCTGCCGATAGGTCATCGGACGGTGTTTCTTCCACCCCTCGATCTTGGCGAGCCATTCGTCGTGGGTCGCGGCGCGCACGCGCGAGGAGACGGTCGTGAGCACGTCTTTCACGTCAGCGACGATGCCGAGATCGGCCCGCACGTTCTTGTCGATGGACGCCGGATCGCAATCGACGTGCACGAGCGTCGCGTTCTTCGCATACTCCGAGATCTTGGCCGTCACGCGATCGGAGAAACGCACGCCGAGCGCCACGATGAGGTCCGCCTCATGCAAAGCCCAGTTGGCCGCCGCACTGCCGTGCATGCCGCTCAGCCCCAGTGCCAGCGAATCGCGCTCGTCGAAGGAGCCGAGGCCCATGAGCGTCGTCGCCACGGGAATCTGCGCCCGATGCGCCAGCGCCGCGACATCCGCCGACGCGCCCGACGCGATCACGCCGCCACCCGCATAGAGGATGGGACGCTTCGCCTCGTTGATGAGCTTGGCGAGCCGGTTGAGCTGCTGGGTCGTCGCCATCGACTCGGGATGATACGCCCGGAGCGATACGCGTTCGGGATACTGCGCATCCGTCATCGCCTGCTGGCAGTTCTTCGGGATGTCGATGACGACGGGCCCGGGCTTGCCGTGGGTCGCGATGTAGAACGCTTCGGCGACCGTCTCGGGGATCTCGTCCGCCGACTGCACGAGGAAGCAATGTTTCGTGACACCGCGCGCAATGCCGGTCATGTCGACTTCCTGGAACGCATCCGTACCGATGAGCCCGAGCGAGACCTGCCCGGTGACGACGATCATCGGGATGCCATCCACGTTCGCGGTGGCGAGACCCGTAATGGTATTCGTCGCGCCCGGCCCCGAGGTCACAAGACAGACGCCGGGCTTGCCCGACGCGCGGGCGTAGCCGTCGGCCATATGCGCCGAACCCTGCTCATGGCGCCCGAGTACGAACTGGAACTTGGCCTCCGGAAGACAGTTGAAGATATCCAGGACCTGACCGCCCGGATAGCCGAAGAGCACCTCGGTGCCCGCCTTTTCCAGCGATTCTACCAGCGCCTGTGCGCCGGTTCTCATCTCTTTTCTCTTCATAGGGACTATAGTATATCATATCTGACCGAAGCCCTTGCGCGGCGGATGCCGGCGTCAGTAGATGAACAGCATCTCGCGATACTTGGGAAGCGGCCACTTGCGGTCGTCGACAAGCGATTCAAGCCTATCCACCGTCCTGCGGAGATCGCCCATCGTCGCGAGGATCGCCGCCGTATCGCGGGAGGCAATCGCCTTCTCGATCTTCTCGCACTTGACGTGCAGGTCGTCGAGGCCCGCGCCCAGCTTGAGCGAAAGCGCCGTGAGACCCTTGATCCCGACCTTGAGTCCATCCTTCTTGGCTTGGCCGATCGCCGTCGCGAGGCGGCTGAACTCATCCGCGACAACGGGACGTATCATCGCCCGCGCAATCTCGAGCGCCACCTTGCCCTCGATCAGGAGACGGCTCGCATAATCCTCCGCCGCAACCTCGTGGCGGCTCTGCATCTCCGACTCGGAGAAGACGCCGTACTTCGCGAAAAGCGCGCGGTTCGCGGGATCGTCCCACGGCGCGATCGCCGCCGGCGTATCCCGGAGGTTGGGAAGCCCGCGCGCGGTGGCCTCCTTCGGCCACGCATCGCCATAGCCGTCGCCCGAGAAAAGGACGCGGTTGTGTTTGCGGATGAGACGCTGCAGAAGCTTCTGCAGCTCTTCATTGAAATCGCCGCCGAGGGCCTCGAGCTTGTCGCAGATTGCATCGAGTGACTCCGCGACGATCGTATTGAGGACGGTCTGGCTCGCCGCGCAGTTCTGCGACGCGCCCGGCGCCCGGAACTCGAACTTGTTGCCGGTGAAGGCGAACGGCGACGTACGGTTGCGGTCCGTCGCATCCTTGGGGAGCGGCGGCAGCGTATCGACGCCGAACTTGAATGTCGTCCGACCGGCGGCCCTGCCCGTCGTACCCGTCTCGATCTCCTTCATGACCGCCGAAAGCTGGTCGCCCAGGAAGATGGAGATGATCGCAGGCGGCGCCTCGTTCGCGCCCAGGCGGTGATCGTTGCCCGCGCCCGCCGTCGTCATGCGCAGCAGATCCGCATGGAGATCGACCGCCCGGATGACCGCCGAGAGGAACGTGAGGAAGATGACGTCATCGCGCGGATTGTCGCCGGGCGTGAGCAGGTTCCTGCCGCCGTAGGCGAGCGACCAGTTGCAGTGCTTTCCCGACCCGTTGACGCCCTCGAACGGCTTTTCGTGAAGAAGGCATACGAGCCCGTTCGCCTCCGCCGTCCTGCGCAGGACCTCCATGATTACCATGTTGTGGTCGACGGCGAGATTGAGATCCTCGAACATCGGCGCCAGTTCGAACTGCGCGGGCGCGGCTTCGTTGTGGCGCGTCTTCGCCGGGATGCCGAGCCGCCACAGCGCGCGCTCCACCTCGTGCATGAACGTGAGGATGCGCGGACGGATGGCCCCGTAGTAGTGGTCGTCGAGTTGCTGATGCCGCGCGGGGGCTGCGCCGAAGACGGTGCGGCCGGTCTGCAGGAGATCGGGGCGCTTCAGGTAGAATTCGCGATCGATGAGGAAATACTCCTGTTCGGCCCCAAGCGTAACCGACACGTGCGCCTTCGCCTTCCGGAATTTCTTCATGAGGCGCGCGGTGGCGTGCGACACGGCCTGCACCGAGCGGAGGAGCGGCGTCTTCATGTCGAGCGCCGCGCCCGTGTACGCGCAGAACGCCGTCGGAATGCACAGGGTCGCCCCATTCGCATGGCGCGTGATGAACGCGGGCGAGGTCGGATCCCACACCGTATAACCGCGCGCTTCGAAAGTCGAGCGCAGTCCCCCGGACGGGAACGAACTCGCGTCCGCCTCGCCGCCGACGAGGTTCTTGCCGGAGAACCGCTGGACCGCCGTCGCCACGCCCGAAGGCTCGAGGAAGGCCTCGTGCTTCTCCGCCGTGCCACCCGTCATCGGCTGGAACCAGTGGGTGAAATGGGTCGCCCCGTTCTGCAGCGCCCATTCCTTCATGCCCTGCGCGACCGCATCGGCGATCGACGGATCCAGGGGCCGGCCGACCTTCATCGTGGCGATCAGCTTCGCCGCGACGGGTTTCGTGAGATGACGGCGAATCGCCCTTTCGCTAAAGACGTCCGCACCGTAGTCCTTCAAGCTTGTATCTGTCATGGAACCGGCATCTTGCCCCGTTTAGAGCGAGTATTCCTTGCAGTCTTTGAACTGATCCTCGTCCTGGTACTTGGCACGCAATTCGCCAAGCAACTTCTTCAGCGCCGCGATACGCCGCTGATTCGCGGAATCGCCGTAGCCGTTGTGGAGTTCTTCGGGATCCTTCACCATGTCGAAATACTCCCACTCGTCGCGCTTGTAGTAGTAGACGAGCTTGTCGGTCGTCGTACGCACGCCGTACCACGCGGCGGTGTTGTGTTCGCCGCCTTCGACGTAGTAGCGCGCGTAGAGGGCCTTGCGCCAACCCTTCGGCGTCTTGCCGGCAAGATTCCCGAGGAACGACTCGCCCTGCATCTCCGCCGGTTTCTGCACGCCCGCAATATCGATGAACGTCGGCGCGAAGTCGATGTTGCCGATCAGATCCGAGTTGGTGGAGCCGGGCCTGATGAGCGCCGGGCACTTCGCGATGAACGGCATCTTCAGCGTCTCCTCCATGATGAAGCGCTTGTCGTAGAGACCGTGGTCGCCGAGGAAGAACCCCTGGTCGGAGGTGTAGATCACGAGCGTATTCCGCTCCAGACCGTGCTCCTTCAGATACGCCATCATTTCGCCAACGGAATCATCGACCGACTGGCAGCACGCAAGATAGTCCTGCATGTAGCGCAGATAACTGAACGCTATCTTGGCGCGGTCGTCCGCCACCCGTCCGTCCTTGTCGACGGGCCACTTGTCCAGGAACTTGCCGTTGGCGTCCTTCTGTCCGTAATAGGTCTTGCCCTCGAATTCGAAGACGTGGCCTTCGGCGAACCACTCGGCGGTCTTGAGGTCCATCCCGAGGCGCATGTGGCGCAAAAGCGTCATCGCAGTGGACCTGATGGCGCTCGCGCGCCCTTCCCAGGTGTCGAAGACCGTATCCGGCAACGGGATGTCCTTGAGCGTCAGCGAACGGAACTTGAGGCGGTATTTCTCGCTCGGAATCCAGTTGCGGTGCGGTGCCTTGTGGTGCATCATCACGTAGAACGGCTTACCTGTCTTGAGCACCTCGTCAAGCACGCCCTTCGTGAGCCTGGTGATGTTCTCCGTCGCGTACTCGCCGGGGAAGGAGAGCCGGCCATAGGTGCCGTCCTCCTTGCGGATGTGATACCACGGATCCCGGTACGCGCCCTGCCCCTGATAGAGATACCACTTGTCCCAATCCTGATTGCGGATGGACGCCGGGCCGCCGCAGTGCCACTTGCCGATGAACGCGGTATAGTAGCCCGCCGCGCGCATGTACCCACCCACGGTCTCGATCTTCGGGGAGATGTCGTTGAAGACGGGAACGCCGTTCTTATGCGAGTAGCGTCCCGTCAGGATGCCTGCGCGGGACGGGGTGCAGATCGGGTTCGTGCACATGACGGACGAGAAGATCATCCCCTCTTTCGCCAGCTGATCCAGATACGGCGTCTTGTTGATCCGGCTACCGTAGGCGGAGATCGCGTGCGCCGCATGGTCATCCGTCATGATGAACAGGATGTTGAGCCGCTTGTCCTGCGCAAGCTTCACGAGGTCGGCCGAATAGCCGGCATACGCCGCCGTCGCCGCGCCCGCTCCGATCAGGAACTGCCTTCTGGATGTAGTCATTTATACTCCCCTTTCTGTTGCCAAATTCCATGATGCCGCCGCGCCGCCAGCACGCTGACGCCGAAAATCGCCGCCGTCTCCGCCCGCAGCACCGTCGGGCCGAAGCTGACAGGCGTCGCAATCGCGAGGAGCGCGCGCAGCTCGTCCGGGGTGAAATCGCCCTCGGGCCCCACAAAGACCGACAGATGGGCGGAGGATTCCCCGACTGCCGTCCCAATCGGCGGCGGCGGCGGATTCGTGAGCGCCCCGACAAGACAGCGCGTCGCCTTCACGAGCGGCAGCGCATCGGCAAAATCCATCGCTTCGGTAATCTCCGGCAGCCACACCGCATCGCTCTGCCGCGCCGCCTCCTCGGCGATACGCCGCCAACGTGCGCACTTCGCTGCACGTTCGGCCTTTGGGATACGCACGATCGTACGGTCGGAGATGACGGGCACGATGCGCGAGACCCCGAGTTCCGTCGCCTTTTCAATCGTCCAGTCCCACCGCGATCCCTTCGTCACGCAGGCGAAAAGCGTCAGGGAGCCTTCCGGCGGCGGCAGCGCCCGCACGGCGGCGCCGGGAATGGACTCCAGCGCGCGGGCGGACGCGGCAAACCGGTAGCGACGCAGATTTCCGCACCCGTCGAAAAGCTCGATTTCCTCGCCGTCTTTCGGACGCAGCACCTTCAGATGCCGCGCCGCCTCCAGGGGAAGTGCAGGACTTTCCTGGTATAACGCACGAGTTTCAACCAACAGGCGATGCATGACGCACCCATTATACCAAATTAATGCCCCCTCTTGTAACCACAATGATTTCATGGGATGCGACGCCGCCGGGAGACGTCCAGACCGACATGGTGGCGCACGGCGGCGGGGATATGGTCGGGAGCTGCCGGTGGACGCTCACGGAGACGGACCGCAGGACGCCAGGAACGCGCTCCGGCGACGCAAGGCGAAGGTCAACGGCACCGAGCATCACCGCCGCATCCTGAAAAGGCTACGCCGCATCAAACATCTGCAGGAAACACCGACAGCTCCTTTCCCCAAGGGAGAGCAGGACCGCGTTCCGTGCTGCTACGGCACAAACTGCCTGAATGAGACATACCGCGCGAACAGACGCAACGACTTCGTTGCGCGGAGAACCTCCAGTGCGCTCAGCACGAACGTACCGCGCCAAGCGGACATCCTCGGGTCGATCTCGCGCCGCGCATCGCGCAACTCGAACTTGTGCTGCGTCATGCGTTCGCGCGCCTCGGTCGCCATCAGCCCGCCCGGACGGATGAAGTAGCGGTAGCCCGTATCGCCGATAACACGCATCGATTTCGCCCGCCGCGCATAGGCGGCAAGAAACATCGCGTCCTCGTAGAGACCAACCCGCTCGTCAAACCGGAGTTCCCCGATCACCGAACGCCGCATGGCCTTGCACCAGACGCCCGCGAGCTCGCGCCGACACCCCTTCCAAAGTCCGCCCGGCAGGAAGAAGCGAACAAAATCGCGAAGACGATACCCAAAAACCGCACGCCAGACACGTCGCCGCACCCCCTCCCCATCCGGGTAGACCCGTCCCTCGTCGACGCACCGGTGCGCCACGACACACCCCTCCGTATCCGCGACAAAGCCACCCCACGCCAGATCCACCCCCGCGATGCCCTTCACCAGCGCCGTCATCCATTCGGGACCGACGAGGTCGTCCGGATCCATAAAGAGGATGATTTCGCCCGTGGCGAGATCTAATCCCCGGTTCCGCGCCGCGCTTACTCCCCTGTTCGCCTGATGCACCACCCGAATCCGGGCATCCCGCGCGGCATATTCGTCAAGAATCGCGCCGCTTCCATCCGTCGATCCGTCGTCAACACAGACGGCCTCCCATTCCCCATGACGCTGCGCCAACAGCGAATCCATCCCCGTGCGCAGGTACGCGGACGCATTGTAGACGGGGACTATGACGGTTATGGACATACGCGCACCCCTTGACCGGAGCCGCTCCCCAATCGTACCCTACTCGGGACGAGGTTTCGACACCGGACGCGCAGGTTTCGCTGCGGGACGCGAAGGCTTCGCCGCAGGGGTCGGACGGCTGCCGGACGCCGGCTTCACTACGGTCGCCGGTTTTCCATGTGACGTCGGCTTGGCATGCGACGCCGGCTTGGCCGCCGGCGGACGATTCGGCGCAGGCGCCGGATTGCGATCCGCGTGGTGGCGACCGTCCGGACGCGTAGGCGGGCGGCGGTCGTAGTCATGGCCGCCATGCGGGCGGCGCGGCAACTCGTGTCCGCGAACCGGAACCGGTTCGACCACATACGGCGCCGGATGCCTCCGCGGCGGCGGCGCGTGGTGGTGCGTATGGGCACAACCCGCCAACAAAGTGGCCGTGCAGACGAGCGCCACCAACGGGAAAACCTGATTGTTCATAAGACGTCCCATCCTTTATGTTTATATGTATTTGTTCCAGATTCCACCAAATGCTCAGTGCGTGCCGGCCATATCCCGCAGATACCGGCGCTTGGCCGCCAGGCGCGCCTCCCGTTCACGTTCCTCGATCTTGCGATCGAGATTCTCCTCCTCGCGGCGCAGCTTCTCCAGCCGCTTCTGCTTGGGGGCGCAGGAGCGACAGTATTCCGGAACCGACTTGGTCGTTTCGTTCCAGCTGTTCGCGTAGGGGTCGCGGCGGAACGTGCGTTCGTAGCTAATCCTGCCGTCGCACATCCTGCAGTGCGCCCAGGCCTTCTCCGTCTTGGAGGAGACCGTCGGCACGAGCCGCGGCTCATGCACCACATGTACGCGTGTCGGATGCGTCTGCGCCAATGCACCTGCGCTGACCAGCGCCGCCAACGCGGCAATCCACATTCTGTCGATCTTATTGTTCATGATGGGCTCCTGTCTTTGTCTCTCTGGTCGATTAGGCACCCGAACGAACGCAATCTGACAGGAAATCCGTTTACTTGACTTCGGCCTCAAACGGACCGAGCGGCAGACCGGAATCGGCGTAGACCGTGCCCACCCACGGCTTCCGATAGAGATAGCGCACCTTCATCGGCTTCTCCACCTCATCCGCCGCGAGAATGAGGTCACGTCCCTCGCACACGCCGTCCGTGTGCCACGGCACGGGCTTCTTCGCTCCTTTGTTGACGTTGACGAGATAGGCCTTCTTCCATTCGCCATCCGGTCCTGCGATCTCAAAGCCGCAGTCCACGCCCCAGTCGGGCTGATAGACGTACCAGCCCTGCGCGTTGTGGAACGACATGATGAGCCGTCCCTCTTCGGAGCAGATGCCGCGCAACGTCGGCGCCTCGGCGACAAGATCGGCGAAACCGTAGTCGTGCCGAAGCGCGAGCGCCGCAAGACGCTTACCGATCGTGCCCTTCTCGTTCGGATGGATGTCATTCGGGTTGCCGATGTCGACGGTCGTGACCAGCGCGGCGTTCTTCTCCTCGGCGGCGAACTGCGCCTGCGCGAGCTGCAGCCCCCACCAGGACTTCCCGAACGGGGCGAGTTGGACGAAATAGAGCTTGAGATCGGGGTTCTCGAACTTCTTCGACCAGCCGTCATAGAGCGCATGCATCTTGGCGCAGTAGCGCGCGCTTTCGCCCGCATTGTGGCATCCCTGATACCAGATGAAGCCACGCATCGTCATCGGGCACCACGGCGCGACCATCTCGTTCCAGAGCACGCACGGCTGCTGGTGAGCGCCATTGATCGGTCCCCTTACGCAGGCATCGGTCCATTCGTTCCCGGGAATGAACTTCCAGTCGGCCGTCTCCTTGAGCTCGGGATGCGCCGCGTAACCCTCCTGCGGCGTCCAGGCGTCGATATTCGTGCCGCCCCAGTACGAGCCGATGATGCCGATGGGGACGTCGAGTGCGGAATGGAGCTCCAGTGCGAAGTAGACGCCCATCGCGGAGAAACTCGGTTCCTTCCCGAGCGTCTCGGGTGTGAACGGCTTCCACGCAACGGCATAGGGCGCGGTCTTGCGCGGTTCGCCGGCGAACTTGTAGTCGGAGGCGTAGGCGCAGCGGATGAACGGTTTGCGCGTCATCTGCGCGACAAGCCGCCCCTGGCGATCTGCGAAATGCGGCCGGCCGCCGACAAGCGGCATCTCCGTGTTGGACTGTCCGCAGCAGTACCAGACCTCGCCGACGAGCACATCGGAGACGATCTGCGTCGAACGACCCTCGGCGATCAGCGTGCGCGATTCCTTGGAGGCCGCCAGCTTCGGCAGGTTGACGCGCCAGTCGCCCTGCGCATCCGCCGTCGTCTCGACTTCGTGACCCGCGAAGGACACCTTCACCTTTTCGCCCGCCTCGGCCGTGCCCCAGACCGCGACCTCCTTGTCGCGCTGCAGCACCATGCCGTCCGCAAACGGACTCGCGAGCCGAACCTCGGCCCCGACGACGCCAGCCGCCAGCGCCACCACGCCAAATATCGAACCCCTGAACATACTCAGCCCCTCTCCGGATTGTCTCTCCCGCGCTTCCTGCCGAAATCGGGCTGACGCCGCCCGTGGAAGGACTTATTCTTCCGCCCGTCCCGCTTTCGGTCGCCGTGACGACCGCGCCCGGCGGGCTGCACCCACGGCGCGGGCGGAAGACCCTCGTCCCGCCGGCCGTTGCGCTGATCGGCGCTGTCGCTGTGATAGGGCTGGTCACGGTCGACGGGAATCGTCTTCTTGATGAACCGCTCCACCGCCTTGAGGAGCATCCGCTCCTCGCCCGTGACGAAGCTGATTGCGGTGCCCGACTCTCCCGCCCGCGCCGTCCGGCCGATGCGGTGGACGTAGCTTTCGGTCTCCAGCGGAAGCTCCATGTTGATGACGCAGCTCACCTCAGGGACGTCGATGCCGCGGCTGGCGATATCCGTCGCCACCAGCACGCGGATCTCTCCCCGGCGAAAACCGTCAAGCGCGCGCGTACGCTGGTTCTGCGTCTTGTCGGAGTGAATCGCCGCGCAGGAGACCTTCGCGCGCAACAGCTTCTTCACGACGCGATCCGCCCCATGGCGCATCTTCGTGAAGACGATGACCTTCGTCCACTCGGGATGCGCTTCGAGAAGATGGATGAGGAGCGAATCCTTGCAGGCCTTCTCGACGAACATCACCTTCTGGTTGATCTTCTCGACGGTCGGCGTCTCCGGCGAAATCGTGACCTGCGCGGGATCGGTCACGAGTTCGCCCGCCAGCTTGAGGATCTGCGGCGACATCGTCGCGCTGAAGAAAAGCGACTGGCGCGACTTCGGAAGCTTCGAGATGATGCGCTTGATGTCGGGCAGAAAGCCCATGTCGAGCATCCGATCGGCCTCGTCGAGGACGAAGCATTCGACCTGATCGAGATAGAGAATGCCCTGCGTCATCAGATCGATGAGCCGCCCCGGGCACGCGATTACGGTCTCCGCGCCCTTCTTGATATCCTTGACCTGCCCGAACTGGCTCACGCCGCCGAAGACGCACGCAAACGGCAGCTGGCAGTACGCGGCGTATTTCCTCACGTTCTCGGCGGTCTGCGCCGCGAGTTCGCGCGTCGGTGAAAGGACGAGCGCGCGCGGGTGGCCGATGTGACGCGGACGGCGCACCTTAAGGAGATGCTGGAGGATCGGCAACATGAACGCCGCCGTCTTGCCCGTACCCGTCTGGGCGCAGCCAATCAGATCGCGGCCCTCCAGCAGATAGGGCATCGCCTGTTCCTGAATGGGCGTCGGCTTCTCATAACCGGCATCCCGAATCGCGTGCTGGAGGTTCTGGTCCAGCTTCCCGAAGATATTTCCTTCAAACATAACTTGACGGCAATTATAGCATAAATGAAACGCCCACGAAAGGCCGCCCGTCTCTGGCGAAGCCCGGACCGACGGCGCTATCCTACGAAACTGATGAGGGTCAGCAGCCCTGCCGCCAGACAGTAGGGGCCGAACAGCCAGAACCAGCGGCCTTTCAACGCCTTGACGAGCACCGCGAGGGAGAAATAGCCGACCACCGCCGCGAGGGCCGCCCCGAACAGAAGCGGTCCCCAGCCCATTGCATCCGTCGCCGCCTCCCCCTTCGCGGTCTTGAGAACCTCCAGCAGCATGCCGCCGAGGATGAGCGGCGCAGACATGAGGAACGAGAACTCCGCGCTCTTCTCAGGCTCCACCCCGCCGCCGCGCGCGCTCGCGAGCGTCATGCCGCTGCGCGAAACGCCCGGGAACAGCGCGAGCGCCTGCCCGAGACCCATCAGAACCGCCCGCAGAAGACTGACGTCCTTACTGCCGCGCGGCAGATAGCGCGTGCCGATCAGCACCGCACCCGTGAACATGAGGAGCGCCCCGACCATGCGCGTGTTCTCGAACATCCCGTCGATGAAATCCCTGAAGAAGGCGTAGACGAGGATGGCGGGGACGGCGCTCAGGAGAATCTTGACGCAGTAAAGCCATTCGGAATTGCGCACGATCCGCCAGATCACCCGCCGATAGAAGACGAAGATGCTGATCAGGGTACCCATGTGCAGACAGAGATTCAGCCGCATCCCCGGCTCCTCGAGTCCCAACAGCTGCTGACCGATGACCAGGTGCCCCGAACTGGAGATGGGCAGGAACTCCGCCACGCCCTGCAGAATCGCCAAGACTATTACTTCGAACACGCCGCTTCCTTTCTTCTGTGCCGTATGATTATATCATAAACGGACGATGCGGCAGCGTCGCCAGCGTGAAACGCGGGATGAGATCCCGGAGCGCCACGCGCGCGCCCGGCGCACACCACCCGCAGGATGCCGCAAGCCTCCCCAGCAGCTCCTCCGGAGCGCACCCCCCGGCGCGGTAGGTCGCCACCCGCGTATCGCCATGACGCTTCGCCAGCCGCCGTCCGTCAGGACCGACCACAAGGGGGACGTGAAGATAACGGATGACGGAGGATGGCGAATGAAGAACGGAGGAGTCGGGAGAGCGGGAAGAAAGCGACGCGGCGGCGCACCGATGGATGGACGGAGGGCGGGAGAGCTGAACCTTCAGCCAGGGGCGGAGAGCCTGGGCGAGGAGGATCTGGGCGGGAGTGGCGGGGAGGAGATCGTCGCCGCGGACGACTTCCGTCACGCCCATCAGGAGATCGTCGACGACAACGGCCAGCGTGTAGCCCGCCCCGCCCGCCTCCCGCGCGACGGGGAAGTCGCCCAGCGTTGAAGCGATGTCCATCGTGAACGGGCCCGCAAAGGCGTCCTCAAAGGACACGACCGTGCCCGTCGGCACCCGGAATCGCCAGCAGGGAAGGCGCGGCGGCTTCGCGGAATCGGGGTTCAGAAATGCCTGAGCCGCCGCATAGGAGCCGAATCGGCCGCGGCAGCTGCCGGGATAGAAGAGCTGTTCGCCCGCATGCGGGGCGGACTGCGCGGCCTCCACGTCCTTGCGCGAACAGACGCAGGGATAGACGAGACCCTGCGCGTGCAGAAAATCGCAGGCCGAGCGGTAGATGTCCTTGCGTTCGGACTGTACGTATTCCTCATCCCAATCGAAGCCGAGCCATTTCAGATCGGCAATCGCCTGCACGGCGGCGCCCGGCTTGTCCTTCGGATGGTCGAGATCCTCCATCCGCAGGATGACCTTCCCGCCGCACGCGCGCGCCCGCAGCCAGGCAATCATGAACGTGCGGACGTTCCCGAGGTGCAGCGCACCCGTCGGGCTCGGCGCGAGCCGGCCTACATATCCTGCCAGAACTTCTTCCACTCAGCGATGAACTGGTCGAGTTTTTCCCGCGTCCGGAAAGCCTCCGCCGTCGCGAGCGCCATGTCCTTGTGCCTCAGCAACGCGGCCACATAGTCTTTCTTCAGATCCTTGAACGGCGCGAAGCGCACCTTCGGCGCCCCCTTTTCGATGAAGTGGGCGACGGACCACGCCAGGCGGTACTTGAGCCGGCGCTCCGACGCCGTACCCGCATAGAACTGCTCGTAGTCCATCTTGAGCACCGTCGGCAGGAATTCGGCCAGCTTGTCGAGATCCGGCATCAGACCGCCTAACGCCCAATCGGTGGACGACTCGTCCTCAAAGTAGACGGCGTAGCCTTCATTGAGCCAGGGCGACGCCGCAATCATCGCGCAGGCGTACGAGAGATACTGGTGAAAGGCCTCGTGGCGAATCGTCTTCATGAGACCGTCCGCGCCCTCCATCGGCAGATAGGCGACGAGCTCGCGGCGGACCGGACTCCAGTAGGCGGCCGTCCACGCCATGTCCTCGCCGACGGCATCAAGATATTCGTCACGGTCCTTGAAGATACGCGCGACGCAGAGGACGTTCGTTCCATCGACGGGACTCGGCAGCGCCGCCGCATACTTCGCGCGCAGGACGGGCAGGTCGTTCGTGAGCGTCCGCACGAACGCATGATCGCGCGGCAGATCGTCGAGCACGGTGAAGCCGGGGGCGTCCGTCACGTGCCAATTCACGTAGTTGGTCACGCTGTGGCGCGCATCCGCCCGCAGATACGCGCACTCCAGGGCGCGGTCGTCGCAGTCGCCCGCCTTCTCCTTCGTCCGCCTTTCCCCTTTTTGCGCGTCGCCGTCGGCCTCGCTGCGCAATTCCTTTTTCACGATCGCCGCCCACTTCGCCAGGAACTCCTCCTCGAAGAGTTCGCATGAATAGTCGAAGTCGTCGCCGGCGACGAGTTCCCAGGTCGCCAGATACCAGGTGCGGGACGACTCGGGCAGGAAGGCGCAGACGATCGCGCTGTGATTGGTGCCCTGATAGTAGAGCGTTTCCGCCATCCCCCGGATCTGCTGACGCGGCGCAGCCGGCTGCTTCGTCAGCTCGAACGGTGCAAGACGGGAGACCGCCAGCGTCCGCAGATCGCCAAACGACCTGTCCTTGCGGCTCAAGGCGACCCGCTCCCGGGCATAGTCCGCGCGCGTGCGCGTCGATGCGTTGACGGCGGGAGGGACGACATCCAGCTTCGCCACCATAAGGCGGCGGCCATCATCATCTTCCCAGCGTCCCAGCACGGCCTGGGAAGTCCAGAGATCCAACACGTTGAAACGATCCTCCAGCCACAGCGCGCCATCGGCGCCCTTCACGAAATAAGCCTCCGCGCGCGGCATGTCGAGCGGCGCGGGATGGACGAACCAGAGGCTGGCCAGCAGCAGGATCACAGGCCTCCCAGGATCAGCGAGCCGAATGTGGAGATCGGCGTCGTGTCACGGAAATTGTCGATGACCTGCCGCACGTCCTTGGCAAGGCCCTCGACCTCGCCGTAGAGCGCATCGTCGGTCATGAGCCGTCCGAGCGTGCCTTCGCCATTCTTCATCTTCTCGGCGACCGCATTGAGATTCTCCAGAAGCCGGTTGGCGCCGGCCTTCGTCTCGGTCAGGTCCATGCTCGCGCAGGCCCTGCGGAAATCCGCAAGCGCACCGTCGAACTGGGCATAGAGCGGGTCGTCCTTGGCCAGGAGCCGCCCCACGAGGCCTTCGCCCCGATGCAGACGATCCGAGATCTCGGCAACATTGGCCATTGTCTTCTGAAAGTCGGCGTATACCGTATCGTTCGTCGACAGGAACCGCCCAAGCGTACCCTCGCCGCGCCGGAGGCGATCCGTAATCTCGGCGGTGTTGGCGACCGTCTGCCGGACATCGCGATAGAGCGTGTCGTCGGAGGAGAGAAGCTTGCCAATCGTGCCTTCACCGCGCATGATGCGGTCCGTCACCACCTTGATGCTTTCGCTGGCGGCCTGAAGATTCGCGACAATCGCCTTGAGTTCGCCGCCGGAGGTGAAGTCATTCAGGTTCCGCGCGATGTTCGCCACGTCCCGCATCCAGTCCGACGGCTTCTCGCCGCGAAAGACCGTCCCGACGAGCGGCAGCGCCTCGCCAGGGCCCTCTTCCAAAAGGAGGTAGTTGCCGCCCAGCATCGAGAGGTTGCAGACGGCGATGCGATAGCCCGTGCGCAGGACGACGTCGTTGTCGATTTCGGCGATGACGATCAGGTTTGTCGGCGAAAGATCGATGCGCTCGACCGCGCCGACCTTCGTGCCGCGGTACATGACGCTGTCGTGGTCCTTCAGTCCCCCGACTTCGTCGAAAACAACGCCGATGCGCACCTTCTCGCGTCCCTGCAGCACATCGACGCCCGAGATGATGACGGTGAAGTAGACGAGAAGCGCCAGCACCGCCAGCATGAAGAGACCGACGATCGCTTCGGAAAACGCATCGTTCTTTTTTCTGCTCATAGGGTTTCTCCTTTCATCGCCGCGAGGAATTCCTTCACATCGCGGATTTCAGATCCGGTGAATTCCTCCGGCGTGGCACAGATGACCGCCTTGCCGCCCTTCAGGAGGAGAATGCGATCGGCGATCGCGAGCGCCCCCGGCAGGTCGTGCGTGACGACGACGGAGGTGATGCCCAGCTGCCGGTTAAGCTTGCGGATGAGCCTGTTGATCGTCACGGACGTCACGGAATCGAGTCCCGAGGTCGGCTCGTCGTAGAACACGATGTCCGACGCGCGGACGATGGCGCGCGCGAGACCCGCCCGCTTCTGCATGCCACCCGAGATCTCCGCCGGATACTTCTCGGCGGCGGCCGTCAGCTCCACGGACTCCAAGGCCCCGGTGACGCGCTTCTCGATTTCCTCCGCCGACAGATCCGTGCACTCCTCGAGCGGCAGCGCAACGTTCTCGGCGACCGTCATCCAGGCGAGCAGCGCACCGCTCTGGAACAGATAGCCGATGCGATTGCGGATCTGCGCCAGCGTGGCGTCATCGCAGGCCGCGACATCCGTGCCGTCCACGAGCACGCGCCCCGCCGTCGGCGTCAGCAGGCGGACAAGATGCTTGAGCGTGACGGACTTGCCCGTGCCCGAAGGCCCCACGATGCACAGCACCTCGCCCTTGCGGACGTCAAAGGAAAGGCCGTCCAGGACGGTCACGCCGTTGAACCGCTTCACCACGTTCTCGAATCTGATCAACGCCTCAGACATACCTCGCGCTTTCCTTCTTCCTCCGGCTACCGGTAGCAGATCCGCGTAATCATGTACCCCAGCATCAGGATGAGCAGGAAGCTGACGATGACGGACCGCTGAGTCGAACGGCCGACGCCCGTCGCCCCGCGCGTGGTCCCGAAGCCTTCGGCGACCGCCACCGTGCCGATGGCCGTGCCGAAGACGAACGCCTTGAGCAGACCGACGAACAGATCCTTCGTTCCCGCCATGGTCAGCGCGCTCGCGATGTACTGGCGGAAATCGACTCCCAGCTGCGTGGTGCCCACGATGCCGCCGCCGATGGTGCCGATGATACAGCAGTAGAACCCGACGATCGGAGCCATGACCATCAGTGCGAGGATCCGGGGAGCGGCGAGGAAGCGGATGGGGGAGATCGACATGATCTCCAACGCGGCGACTTCGTCGTTCACCTTCATCGTCCCGAGTTCGGCGGCAATTGCCGACCCGACGCAGGACGCGAGACAGATGCCGCAGCTGAACGGTCCCATCTCGCGGATGAGAGAAATCATCACCGCTGCGCCCAGATAGATCTCCTGATTGAAGCGGCGCAGCTCCAGGCCGACCTGCAGCGCAAGAATCATGCCCGTGAAAAGCGAAACGACCGTCACGACGGGCAGCGTGCGGATGCCGGTGATGTAGAGCTGCACCATCAGCGCGTCGCGACCGTTGCGACGGCGGAGGACGGCGGGGATGGACAGCAGCGTGCGCGCAAGGATGCGGACGGCCCACCCCGCCGACGAGAGGAGCCGCATCAAATGCCGAACGACGTCCTGCGATCTGCTGCGCGGGGCGTCGTCCCACATCGGCTCTCGAATGATCGTCACTCGACCTTCTTCTCGGCCGGCGCGGCCGCCTCCGCCTTGGGTGCTTCGGCCGCCTCCGCCGCCGGTGCGGCGGCATCGGCCGGCTTCTCAAGTTCCTTGACCGCCGCCTCGACCTGCGCGGTGGCGCTCGCAAGCGTCACCGCCTCGCGCTTCTCCCAGCGCTTCACCACATCGAGCGACGATTTGAGGCGCGCCGTAACGGCATTCTTGTCCGCAAGGGCGCCGGTGAGCGCGGCAATCTCCTTCTTGAGTGCGGCGACCGCCGCCTCGGCGTCGGCGAATTCCTTATCCTTGCTCGTGAGTCCCTGCTTCTTCAACGGCACCAGCGCCGCCTGTGCCTGGACGAGCGCCGCCTCCTTCTCGGTCTTCTTCGCCTCCAGCCCGTCCTGCGCGGCGATCAGCGCCTCCAGGGCCTTCACCGCCTCGTCCTTCTTCCCCGTCTGCGCAAGGCAGCGCGCCACGCCGATCTGCGCCTCCAGCTTCAGCATGCTCGTGCCGTTCGCCGCGACGAAGGCCTCGTAAGCCGCTTGGGACTCGGCGAACTTACCCGACGCCTCCAGCGTCGCCGCGAGGCCCACCGCCGGAACGTCTTCAAAGCCCTTCGGCGGCGACGCCTTGAGCTCGGTGTAGAGCGCTTCGGCCGCGGCATAGTCTCCCGCCGCATACTGCATCTTCGCCAGACGCAGCTTCAGGAGCGGAACGATGGCCGGGTCTCCGGACTTGGCAATGGCGTACTCAAGTTCCTCGACGGCCGATGCGGACGTCTGCCGGGCGGTCATGCCCGGCAACTCGCCCGCATAATTCTTGACGAGCGCATCGGCGACCTCCATGTGGGCTTGCACGCGCGCACGCTCCCAGGCCCAATAACCGACACCGGCGACGATGACCACCAGCGCAGCGGCGACCGTCATCTTTCCATGCTGCTCCCAATATTCGACAACGGGTATCAGCTCCTCGGGAATGTTCTTCATTTGCTTCCTTTCTCTTCGTAAAGATCAGACCATGCGTTTAGAATCTTCTCGTCACGCCCCTCCGCGCGCAGCACGATGCGGTTGTAGTCCAGCGCATCCAGAAAATCGCGGTTGTGAATGAAGCGGCTCTTGCCCTTCGTCGGCGGCGAAGACAGGCGCTTGAGGCTTTCCATCAGCAGAACCGCCGTAAAGTAGACGGTCTTCGGCGGCTTCAGCGAATCAACTATCTCGCGCATGATCCGGCGACCCGCGCCGTCTTTGCTCTCCTCGCGGAAAATCCCCGTCATCAGCACGGCGGCACGCAGACCGTTCGAGACCTCGTAGCCCTTCGCGTGCATCTTCTGCTCATAGTCGTCCAGAACGGCAAGATATTTCCAGGCCGGGCTCTTGTTTCCGCCCGAACGATCGATGTACTGCGACAGCGACGGCAGCAGATCCCCCAGCATACCGCACGCCCACATGAGGCGAAAGGCTTCGGACGAACGTCCGTACGGGAACAGGCGGAACACCTCTTCGCAGACGCGCGGCACGGCGGCGGAAAGGATACAGGCATGGAACTTCTTCATCGCCGCCCAGGTGCGCTTCTCAATCGCAAACCCAAGGCGCGACGAGAACTTGACCGCCCGCATCATGCGCACGGGATCTTCGCGGAAGCGGATGGTGGGGTCGCCGATCGAGCGGATGATTTTCTTCTGAATGTCCTCCATCCCGCCGACCCAATCAATGACGCTGAAGTCCTTGATGTTGTAGAACAGGCCGTTGACCGTGAAATCGCGGCGATAAGCATCCGTCTCGGGCGTGCCGAAGGTGTTGTCTTCGAGCGGTCCTTCCGCTGCATGCTCGATGATCTCGCCCACCGTCTGCGAATTCTGGCGGAAGGTCGCCGTTTCGATCACCTTGTCGCCAAACCGCACGTGCGCCAGACGAAAACGGCGGCCGATGAGGAAGCAGTTGCGGAACGCGCGCTTGACCTCGTTGGGCTTCGCGGACGTGCCAACGTCAAAATCCTTCGGCTGGCGGTTCATGAGCAGATCGCGCACACCACCGCCCACCAGATAGGCGGTATAGCCCAGATGGTCCAGACGGTGGAGAACCTTCAGCGCATCAGGATCGATGTTCTTGCGGGAAATGCAATGCTCCTGTCGCGTATAGACGACAGGCTTCTTCCTCTTCCTCTTTAAAAACGAGAACATTTCCGTTTATTATACTATTTTCTCCGTCCTACGCGCAAGTGGTTCGCCAATGGAGTTTGCCCACGGGAAATTGGAATATCTCGTGATGCAGTTTCAAAGGAGGGGAAAGCGTGTCCTCAGCCGAAGGGGAACGGCGGCCAGACCGGCATGGACGCGAGGGTCGCAGGGTCTGGGCAAAGGGTGCGCAGGGTTTGCCCCAAGAGCTGCGCAGGGTTTGCCCCAAGAACTGCGCAGGGACTGCCCCAAGAGCTGCGCAGGGACTGCCCCAAGAACTGCCTCGCAGAGCACCGACGGATGCGCAGAAACGCGCGCCGGGAAGTGCCGCCGCCCGGCACGACCGCGAACGACATCATGCCGCAGACGCTCACCCAAAGGAGAATCCGCACATGCGTGCGGGCGAAGGAAGACGGCGTCGCTCAAATTCCGGTGTCGGATCGTCGAGGGCCGCCGCACCTTCTCGCACCGCGTATGCCCACGGGCCAACGCTTTCTCCATCGCGCACATGAAAACAGGCGGCGGAAAGCCGATGCCTCCCGCCGCCCAATCCCCTTGGGATAGGCGGATCACTTCTTCGCGGTCTTCTTGGCCGGTGCCTTTTTCGCGGGCGCGGGCTTGGCGGCGGCCTTCTTGCAGCAGCACTTCTTCGCGGGGGCAGCAACCTTCACTTCGACCTTCTTCGCGCACGCCTTCTTGGCGCACGTCTTCTTGGCGCAGGTTTTCTTCGCAGGCGCGGCCTTCGCAGGCACAACCTTCTTCGCAGGAGCCTTCTTGGCAGTTGCCATATATTTGATTCTTTCTTTTGTTGTTCTTCCGTCAGGCGAGCACCACCGCCACTGCCGGACGCATGAAGATGATGCCATCGACCCGGAAGACCTTTCGCGTGCATCTGCGAGACATCACACGCGGATGGAGAACGAGCGGCAAAACGGCCATGAAGATGCCAACAGACATCAACTCCAAAAGGCAGACCGACAGTTGCGCGTCAAATTTCATCACTTCCCGTTCCCTGCGCGTATTATAACAGTTTGCATGCGTAATGGGAAACGGAAAATCACCGAAATTTTCCGCGCGCGTCCGCCGCGCCGACCGTCCATCCGACGGGATGGCATTGGACCGGCGCCCGAAGCGGAGCGGCTACTCGTCATCCGCTTCGTGGAACACGCCGTCGGCGTGGAAATGGCCAGCCTTTCTGCCGCCTCCCTGCCGTCCGGCGAGGGCGATTTTCAGCTCGTGCTGTCCGCGAACGACGACCTCGTGATCGTCGTCCGCGAAATTCTTGAGTTCCGTCCACTCGCGGCCCCTTATGCCCGGTTCGACCGTCAGGGCCACGAAGGCGTCGTCCTCGGCTTCGGCGCGGACGAAGATCGTGGGCGTCACCCCCATCAGCACAATGGCCTCGTTCGGGACGCACGGCACTACAGCGGCGGAGGCCGCCGTCGTACAGGCGACCGACAGCAGCGTTCCCACGCGGCCTTCGGGCAGCGGCTTCTCGAAAAGGACATACGCGACGTCCGTCTCGTCGAACGGCAGCCGGACCGTTCCGCCGACGCCCCGCACCTTGACCGGCATGCCGTCGCGTAGCTGCGCGAGGTCGGATGCCGCCACTCGTGCCCTGAGCCGCAAGTCGGACGGATCGACCAGCGCCAGCACCTCCGTCCCCGCCTCGACGCGCATCCCGTCCGCAATCTTCGGCGTCGTCGCGGTTCCCGCGCGTGGGGCGCAGACTTCCACGCTGCCGTCCCGCTCCCTCGCGCCGTCCAGCGCCGCCGCGAGTGCACGCTTCTTCGTCTCCAGTTCAGCCGAGAGCGCGGCATTCTTCGCCCCCGATGCCGTGTAGTTCGCCAGCCGTTGCGTCAGGACGTCGATTTCCTCGCGCCGCGCCCGGAGTTCGGGCGAGCTGATCGTAAAGAGTACGTCGCCCGCCGAGACCTCCGCCAACGGACGGACCTTGAGCGAAATGCGTCCGCCAATCGGCGCGGCGACCGCCGTCAGCGCCGTCGGCGCACGCTCAAGCCGTCCGTGCAGGACGACCGTCTCCTGCACGGCGCGACGGGCGATCCGCTCCGTGCGAATGCCGAGCAGCTGCTGCGCCGCGACGCTCACGCGGAGCTCCTCGCCTTCCGCGTGGTCATGCGCAGACTCATCCTTCTTGCAGCCGTCGCCGTGTTCCTGCTCATGGTCGTGGTCGTCGCAGGGCTGCTGCGCGTGCTGGTGGTCGTGTGCCTGCTCCTGCTCGTGGTCGTGCTTCTGCCCGTGCTCGTGGCCGTCGCAGGACGCCGCCCCGCCGACTGCGACCGTCAGCGCAACGGCCAGAGTCAGCCAATACCTCATCTGCTTGCTCATAGTCTGGTCCTTTCTTGCGTCGGTCAAGACGTCATTGTTCGATTGTGTAGTAGTCGAGCTCCAGACAGGCGAGCTGGTAGTCCTCGCGCCAGGCGAGCTCTTCGGTTTTCGCCGTGAGGATCTCTTCGCGCACGGACAGGTAACTGACCGGATCGAGTTCTCCGAGCGCGAACAGCCGATCGGCCGTCTCCTGCGCGTGTCCTTCGGGCGGTTCGTGTTCCGCGAGCTTCCGGAAGCGTCCGGCGGTCGCGGCGGATTCCGCGACGAGGTCGCGCCAGACCTGCATCGCCTCCAGCCGCGCGCGCTCCCGCGAGGTCTCGGCCTTGGCGATGCCCAGCCGGTTGCGGTTCCACAGCGGCAAGGTCAGCCCCGCGACAAAGCCGATGCGGTCGAAGCCGTCTTCGCGCGAATACGCCGGGCCTATGCTCAAGCTGGGATACTGGCGGCGAATCTCGGCCTGCAGGGACAGCTCCTCGCCGGCGAGGCGCGCACACGCCGCCCGGACGCGCAGGTGGTCCGCCAGCTCCAGCGGCAGGGCGATAGTTGCCGCCGTCCGATTCGTCTGCCAGATATCTTCGGGCAGCGTCAACACGACGGACGGCATCACGCCCAGCAGGCGGTTGAGCGTAAGCCGACTCTCCTCCACCGCGCGTTCGGCCTGGATCCGCGCATGGCCGCATTCGTGCCAGCGCCGGCGGATCGTCGCCCGTTCGCCCGCCGCGAGTTCGCCCGCTTCCGCGAGACGTTCGACCTGATCCAAGGCTCGACGGACCTTCGCGTCGTCGGCGTAGGCCTGCGCCAGTTCGAGCCGCCGCCGCGCGGCCTCGTAGCGCACCGCCGCCAGGCGCACCTCCGTCCGGAGGCGCTGTTCGGCGGCACGGACGGCCAGGGCGTCGGCCTCGGCATAGGCTGCGGCCGCTTTCGCCTCCAGGCCCGGCACGCCCGACAGCGGCACGGTGAACGCCGCCGACGCGCCGAAGATGTTCGGATAGTCGTCCGCCTTCAAGACGCGCAGGAAGTCGACGTTGAGTTCGGGGTCCTCCCACCAGCCGACATCCTCGGCTTCGGCCTCGCTTCGCCGCGCCTGCAAGCGGAGCGCGTTGATTTCCGGGTTTGCCACCAGCGCCAGTGTTTCGAGCTCCTGCCATGACGCAAGCCGCAGGGCGTTCGTCGTCGCCTGCCACGCCGTTGTCTCGGCGCGGAAGTCGATCGGATGCGGCGCATACGAGCGACAGCCCGCGCCCGCGAGCGATAGCAGGAGGAGCGTCGCCGCAAGTGGCATGGTTTTCCTTCCTCGCGTGCGCGACGCCAGCAGCGCCAGGGCGGGCAGAACGAGCATATTAAGGAGCGTGGCCGAGATGAGGCCGCCAAACTGCACGATGGCGAGCGGCGCGAGCAATTCGCCGCCCGGCTCGTCCGCCGCAAGCACGATGGGGACGAGCCCGAGGATGGTCGTCAGCGAGGTCATGAGAATCGGCACCAGCCGCTCGCACGAGCCTTCGACGATGGCCGTGCGCGCGTCCGCACCCTGTTCCTCCAATTCGCGATAGCGACCGAGCAGCAGCAGTCCGTTGCGCAGAACGAACCCGCCGACCGTCACGAAGCCGACGAGCGAAGCGACGGAGAGAACCGGATCCGTGAGTTGCACGGCCAGGACGCCGCCCATCAGCGAAAGCGGAATGTTGACCATCACCAGCAGCGCCGATCGGGACGACTTGAGTGCCATCGTCATCAGCACGAAGATCGTCGCGACGAGGCCCAGCCCCAGCAGGAGCAGCCGGCGGCCGGCGCTCTGCCGCGCCTCGTAACTGCCGCCGTACGACACCGTGCAGCCCGCCGCCAGCACGATGGGGTCAATCTCCCGGCGCAGGGTTGCGACGAGCGTTCCGGTGTCCACGCCCGAGGCGGCGTTGCAGGTGACGAGCGCCTTCCGCCGCGACTGCTCGCGGACGATCAGGTTCGGGGCCTCCTCGCGATAGACGTGCGCGACCTCCTCCAGCCGGCGGAGCTTGCCGGTCGGCGACCGAAGCATCAGCGTACGCACGTCGTCGGGCGTCAGGGCGCGGCCCTCCGGATCGAGCCGCACCACCAGGTCGCGCACCTTGTGTCCGCTGCGTATCGTCGCGACGGTTCTGCCGTTGAAGGCGGCGGCGACCTGTTCGCCCGCCGATGCGAGCGTAAGGTCCGCCTCCGCCAGCGCCTCAAGGTCGTAGTCGATGCGGCAGGTGGTCACGAGGATCTCGCGGTTGGCCTGCACGTCGGCGACGACCGGGAGCTCCGCCAGCCTCGCCTTGACGCGCCCGACCAGATCGCGCAGCACCGCGAGGTCTTCGCCGAAGATGCTGACGGAGACTTCGGCGGCAGTTCCGGAAAGCGCCGCGCTGATGCGATGCGCGATGGGATAGCCCACCATCGACGACACGCCGGGCAGGTCCGAAAGCCGTGCGCGAATCTGGTCGCGGATGCGATTGGCGTCCGCCCGCATGTCCACACGGACGGTCAGTTCGGAGGTGGACGGCGGCTCGGCGTGCTGGTCGCGCTCGGCGCGTCCGGTGCGGCGCAAGACCGATTCGACCCCGGGAATCCCGCGGATCATCGCCGCCGCATTATCCGAGATCCGTTCCGTCTCGGCGAGCGATGTGCCGGGCGGCGTCGACACGAAAACCGTGAAGGCGTCTTCGTGGAACGACTGGATGAAACTCGCGCCGAATCCACTGGCCAGATAGACCGATCCCGCCAGGAGCAGCGCCATGATCGCGCAGAGCGCGCCCGGGAAGCGCAATGCGAGGGCGAGCGCCGGACGGTAGGCCGCCTTCATGGCGCGCGTGACGGCCGATTCGCCGGCGGGCTTCGCCTTCGCCGCCTTCCCGCCTCGCCGCACGGCGAACCCCGACAGCAGCAGGCTCAGCGCGGGGACGACGGCCACCGCCGTCACGAACGAGGCGCCGAAGACGAGGAGATACGCTTGCGCGAGCGGCGCGAAGAAGCGGCTCTCCAGTCCCGTCAGCATCAGGAGCGGCACGAAGACGAGAATGATGATGACCGTCGAGAAGAGGACGGAGGGAAGGACCTCGCACGCCGCATCGGCGATCACCGGGACGGACGGACGGCGTTCACTCTCAGGTCGCGTCGCGTTCTCGGACAGGCGGCGGGAGATAATCTCCACGAAGATGATTGCGCTGTCGACGATGTCGCCGATTCCGACGGCGAGCCCGCCGAGCGTCATGACGTTGATTCCGAGTCCGAAGGACGGGAACAGCAGGATGCCGCCCAGCACCGACAGTGGCATCGTCACCAGCGTGATCAGGATGGTCCGCAGCCGGAGGAGCGTCAGCCCGAGCACGAGGACGACGATAATGACGGCATCGCGGATGATGTCGCGTCCCGCGTCAATCGACAGGTTGATGAAGTCCGCCTGACGGTACGCCTCGCGATGAACCTCGATGCCGTCCGCCTGATGAGCGGCGGCGAAGGTATCGAGCACGGCATCGAGTTTACGCGTGAGTTCGGGCGTGTTCGCACCCGGCGCTTTCTGGACCGAGAGGACGACCGCCTCCTCGCCGGCAAAACTCGCGCTGCCGCGCCGCGGCGCACCGCCAAGCCGGACATCGGCGACGTCCCCGAGCCGGACGGGGCTTTCGCCCAAGGCGGGGAATTTCACACGCTGAAGCGCCTCCAGCGAATCCGCGCGCGCAATCTGCCGGAGCGGAATCTCCTCGCCCGCGACATCGCCCAGATAGCCCGCGCTGGCGAGCGTCCGGCTCGACTGGACGGCTTCCACCGCGTCGGCCAGCGTCAGGTCGTATTGCGCGAGCCGCTCGGGAAGAACGCGAACCTGGTACTCGGGCAGATGACCGCCGACCACGACGACGTCGCCGATCCCGCCGACGCCCAGCAGGCGGATGCGCAGATCATACTCCGCGAGTTCGCGCAGTTCCTCCATCGTCATCGCGTGCGACGGGCACGTCAGGGCCACCAGCATGATCTCGCCCGTCACGGACACTACGGGCGCCAGTTCGATGTTCACCTCCTCCGGCAACTGTTCGCGCACCGACTGCAGCCGCTCGAAAACGCCGAAACGCGCCAGCGAAATATCCTCGTTCCAGTCAAAATCGACCCAGACGAAACCCAGGCCGCCGCTTGAGCTCGAACGCACGTTTCGCACGCCGGGAATGCCATTCATCGCGGCCTCCAGCGGAATGACGACCCGCTGTTCGACCTCTTCGGCCGTCAGTCCTCCGGCCTCGACCTGAATGACGACCCGCGGCTCGCGAATCTCCGGGAACACGTCTACCGCAAGATGCGTTCCAACCCGCCACCCGAGGGCCGCCAGGAGAATTGCGCCGGCGACCACGATTTTCGGGTGTGCGAGCAGAATGCGAAAGAATCTCTTCATGCCATTCTCCGATTTTGCCCTTCAGGCAGCCTCCGGCACGACGTCACGGATTCGACTTTTCCCTGATCGTGCGATAACGGTGGCGAATCGACACGCCACCACGCCGAACGGGACGCTTCGGGCGGCAGCCGCGATGCACCCGAATGGTCTGATTTGAACTCGCCGCCGTTGGCACCGCATTCGTCGCCGGCGGCGCGGCGGCTGGGGCGGGCGCAGCCGGCGCGGGTGAAGCCGGCGCACCGAGGGCCGAAAGAACCGCGAAGAGGGCAAGGCAGCAGACTGCCAGAATCATCAATGACTTTTTCATAAGACTTTCCTTCCTTGTTGAATGAACGACCGACAGTTACGGTGCCGCAGAACGGCAACCGGACAACATGCGGCGCGACAGACGACATCGCGCCGTCCGTGGAGAAAGTCTTACGACCGCAGAAATATGCGGTTTCGGTAGGACAGGAAGCTATCGCCGCTTTCGGGCGGCGCGGTGGACGGCGGCAAAACCGCCGCCGCGCGCGTCAGAACGACCGTATGGGCGAAAGTAGGCAACACCGCATCGCAACCAATGTTCCAAGCGGCGTCCGTCTGCGAAGCGAGATAGAGATCGGTGGCAACCACGACCAGATGGTCGCACTCCTCCGCGTCCGCGGCCAGGACCGAACTTTCCGCCACAGGAGAAAACGTCTCATCCGCCCCACACGGATCGCAGGCGAGACAGTGGGCGTGCCCGTGTTCCGCACTCTCCACGCGCGCACAGAAGCAAAACTCGGCGCCGCGGAAAATTCCAAGCGCCAGGACGACCGCCGCCAAGAACACGCTCATCACGCGCCGACCGGCCTTGGAATCCCTTAAAACGCTCTTCTTAATCACCGACATCTGCGCGACACTATACCATAAATTCCCTAAGAGGGCAACCGCTCATCCCGCCGCACCGTCGCACGCCCGGCGTCCGTGGCGCAGACGAGCCATGAAAGTCGGGATGGCCGCTCGCGACAAGCGCGCTCCCGTTCGTCTATTCGAAGATGACAAAGGCTGGAAGGCCTTTGATGGTCTCAAACCCCGGCACCTGCTTGAGCGCGGAGATGTCTTCGGCCTGCAGCTTGATGACGGTGAAATTCTGCAAGGCCTCCACCACCTTTTCATCCCTAAACGTCGTCTTCTCCATCGCCACGCAGTTCTTGCACCAGGTCGCCCAGCAATCAACGAAGACGGGCTTCTCCAGCACCGGCAGCATGTCGGGAAAAGTTTCGGGCGTCGCCGTGAGATGGCGAATCGCGCCTGCGTCCTCCAAGTTGCGGGTGGCGGTGGACGGCGCACCACAAAAGCCCGTATAGGCGAGGTATCCGTACCATGCGGCAAAGCCGAGCACCAGGACGCCAAAGGCCTTGTTGACGTACTTCATCCAATCGCCCGGCTTCGGCAGGATCTGCAGACCCGCGCCGGCGAACGGCCACGGCAACGCCATGCCCAGTCCCAGCACAAAGGGAAGTCCGAGCGCCGGCACCGTTCCCTCGGCATAGAGCTTCGCCGTCAAGAGCAGCACCGCGATGAGAATCGGCGCCACGCACGCACCCGCCAGGACCGCGCTCACCATACCCATGAAAAAAGCGAAGAATCCCGGAAGCATCGTCGATTTCTTCTGCGCCAGCGCACCGCGGCCCTTCGAGAAGTCGATGAAGAAGACTCCCAGCATCGAAAGCCCCAGCACCACAAAGACAAGCGCGATCGCCAAATTAAACCACGGGCTGGACTGTATTTCGCCGAACGCCATGCCGCCCAACGCCGCCAGCAGGCCCATCACGCCATAAGCGAGCGCGATGCCGAGGCCGTATAGTGCGCCGCGCGCCGCAGACTTGCCAACGACCATCAGATTGATCGGTACCATCGGCAGCACGCACGGCGTCAGATTCATGAGGAGACCGCCCACGAGAACCAGCAGCAGAATCATCCAGACGGACTTGTCGGCGAACACCGCCAGGGGGGTAGCCGCCGCTTCGCCGTGCAGAAAGGCAAGCAACTCGGCGGGCTTCATGTAGCCTTGCGCCTGACGCGAGGTTCCTCCGGCACGCATGGCGAGAGGCGTCTCGTCTGGCACCGCCGACGGCGCGGGCGATCTGGCCACGGGGCCCTCCGACACTTTGATGGCCTCGGGCGGGAGGACGATGCACAGGCTGTCCGTGCAAAGGGTGAGCTGACCGTTCACCTCATGCACTTCGCCTTCCATGCGCTCGCCATTGACGAGATAGACATCGGCCAACGCGGTCGTACCCACCGCCAGCATTCCCAGCAGAAACCACTTTCTCATCTTCCCTCCTCCTGTTTCAGATAGGTGACGACCCTCGCAAAGAAGTCCTCGGGCGTCGACGCCCCGCTCGTGACGCCCAGCGTCTCCACGCCCGTGAAGTCGAGCGCCTTCACCTCATCCAACGTGCCCGCGCGAAACGTCCGGCACCGCGCCACTTCGCACAGGCGTTTCGTGTTGGACGAGTTGGGACTGCCGAGCACGAGCAGCGCATCGCCCGCAAAGGCCTTTACGGCATCCTGACGCTCCTTCGTCGCATGACAGACCTCCGCCATCGTCGCCACCGTAAAATCCTGTTTCAGCCGCGCCACCATATTCCTTACGTCGTCCGCATTCAACGTCGTCTGGCTGACCACGCCAAGGGAAGGCGGGGCGTCGGGACGGCGGGAGGCTGGAATGTCGAGGAGTCGGGGTGTCGGGGCGTTGGGTTCGATGACGAGAGAGCCGGGGGCCTCGCCCATGATGCCCTTCACCTCGGCATGATTCGGGTGCCCGAGAATGACCACCTGTAGGCCGTGCGCCGCATAGGCTGCGGCGGCCCTGTGGACACGCGTGACGAATGGGCACGTCGCATCCACAATCCGGAGGTGGCGCGCGGCGGCATCCGCACGGACGGCGGGACTCACCCCATGCGCGGAGAAAAGCACCGTCGCCCCGTCGGGGATTTCCTCCAGCGACTCGACAAAAACCATGCCGCGCGCCTTGAGTCCGCTGACGACGATTTCATTATGAACGAGTTCGTGGAGACAGTAGATCGGCCGGGGCGCTGCCGCGAGCAACGCCAGCGCCTTGTGAATGGCCCCCGTCACGCCGGCGCAGAAACCATGCGGATTTAGAACATGAACCGTCATGCGGCGTCATTTCCGAGAACGGGTCCCGTGCCGAATCAGGCCCCATCGCCCGACTTGGCCTCTTCCCACAGCGACTCCATCTCCGCCAACGTCATTTCCTTCAGCGGCCGACCTGCGGCCTTTGCCGCCGCTTCGACCGTGCGGAAACGACGCGCGAACTTCGCCGTCGTCAGCTCCACCGCCGATTCGGCATCGACCTTGAGATGACGCGCGAGATTGGCGAGCGCGAAGACAACGTCTCCCAGCTCCCGTTTCACCCGATCGGAATCGGCGGGTGCCTCGCTCCTGCGTGCGGCGATCTCGTCCTCAAGCTCGGACAACTCCTCCCTGACCTTGGCGAGGGGTCCTTCCGCATCCTTCCAGTCGAAGCCGACGCGCGCGGCCTTCTCCTGGGTGCGCTGGGCCTTGAGAAGCGCGGGCAGCGTCGGCGGCACGCCGTCGAGCGCGGAATGACGCGCCTCTTTCCTGTGTTCGAGCTGCTTCAGCTGCTCCCAGTTCTTCAGCACGGTTGCCGGGTCATCGGCCTTCACGTCGCCAAAGACGTGCGGGTGGCGGTGGACGAGCTTGTCGGCGATGCCGTTGGCGACGTCGTCGAAGGTAAAGCGGCCCTCCTTCTCGGCCATCACGCACTGGAACATGACCTGCAGCAGGACATCGCCGAGTTCCTCGATGTAGTTGGCCTGATCGGCGGGACGATCCATGGCGGCAAGAAGCTCGTACGTCTCTTCCAGAAGACAGGGTTTGAGCGATTCAAGAGTCTGGATCCTATCCCAAGGACAACCCGTCCGCGGATCGCGCAGACGGGTCATGATTTCATGCAGTCGTTCGATACCGGTCATCCGTTCACCCTGAGAATCTTAAGCACCCGTCTCGCGGCGTCGGCATCGAGCGTCTCCACCGTCTCGTCCGCACCGCCGAAGTCCTGATAGGCGACGTGATCGTTCACCACCGCGAGAGATCCCATGCCCGCCAGCAGTGCCGACTTGACGCCGAAACCCGAACCTGTCACGGCAAGCGCCCGCGTGTTGCGAATCTTGTTCAGCGCGCACGCGCGGCGCCAGGCATCCCACTTCACGCTGCCGTAGGTCTGGGAGGTCTCCTGATGGAGCGTGACGTTATCGCCCAGAAGATCGGCAAACGCCGGCCGCACCGTCTCGACATGCGCACGGGTCGCAATAACGACCTTGACGCCCTTGTCGGCAAGGGTCTTGACAAAAGCCTTGAAAGACGGGGTGACTGCGTGGGGAATCGCCGCATCGAGCGCAGCCACGAAGCCATCGGACAGATCCTTCGCCGCCTTCGCCGCCGTCTTCTTGGTCTTGACGCTCTCGAAGTATTCGGCAAGCCCGCCCTGATAGTTTCCCCCGGCCAGATGCTGGGCCTCGGCACGCGGATCGAAGCCGATTTCATTCGCCTCCAGCAGCGCCTTCGTGGTTCGGTAGAGAAGATTGGCGCCGTCCATCGCGGCGAAATCAAACTCAACAATCACCCCTTTCCTCTGTTCCTCTGCCATTCGTCATCCTCCTGCAGGTTGTTCATTCGCCATTCCGGCCGCCGGCCTTACCGCGCGCCGCCCGATCACTTGGCGGTGCGCTTCTTGCGGGGGTTGGGCTGGCCAATGTCCTGAAGCATCTTACGGAAGCTGCCCTTGCGGACATTGAACGGCTTGCCACCCCGGATGCGCGGGAATTCGCACGCACGGATCTTCGCGCCCTGATCCTCATCGGGGCCAACCACGCCGGACTCGCCCCGGAGGGCGCACGCGACGGCACAGCGGGCGCACTTTTCAATCAGCTTGAGATCCTTCTTGTTCGGCGCCGCCGCACGGGCAAAATAGCCGGATTTGAAGACCTGTACCTTCTCGGCCTTGAGGAGTTCGCCAAAGCGCTTGCCGACGTACTGACCGACGTTGACCTTGTCGAGCCGCGGATGGCCAAACGCATCGACGGGGACCTCTTCGCCGCGCTTCTTCATCTCGGCGATGATGTCCGCCACGCCCGCGCCCTCGGAAACGAAGATATTGACGCTGTCGACTTTGTCCATGATCGGCATGAGACGCGCCGCTTCGGCCGCGAAATCGATCTTGGACTCCGGCACGTAGACCGCATGGACATCCTGGCGCTCACGGGTGAGGTTGAAGCCCGGCAGGAACTCCGTGCGCCCGAGCATCTTGCGGTAGTACTGGGCCGTCTTGTAGGTAAGCCAGCCGCAGTTGCGGCCCATGACCTCGTGGATTGTGAGCGCACGCGGATTGGCGCTGTTCTCCTTGACGACGTTCATGAAAAACTTCGCGCCCTCCTCCGCCGCCGTCCAGGCGCCAAGGGACTGCTTGATCGGATAGACATCGTTGTCGATCGTCTTCGGAAGGCCTACGACGATCAGCGGATAGTTGTTCTCCGCGAGATAGGCCGCAAGATCGGCGGCCGTGGTGTTGGTGTCGTCGCCACCGATCGTGTGGAGAACGTCGACGCCGTCCTTGACGAGCTGATCGGCCGCGACCTTGAGCGGATCCTCCCCCTCCTTGACGAGACCGCGCTTGACGCAGTCCTTGACATTCGTAAGCTTCACGCGGCTGTTGCCAATCGGCGAACCGCCGTGCCGCGTGAGAACGAGCGCGTTCCTGCGGACTTCGTCCGTCACGGGGATGGAATCGCCTCTGAGGAGACCCATGTAGCCGTTGATGTAGCCGATCATCTCCACCTGAGGCGCGACCCTGGTGTACTCGTCAATGAGGAATCCGATCGAGCTACTCAGGCACGGTGCCAGTCCACCTGCGGTCAGAAACGCAACCTTTTTCACTTCTTTCGCCATATTCTTCTCTCTTTTCTTTCTTCGTTACAGGATAATGGAATTAATTAAATCTGCTTGAGGACATTCGCCATCTCAATGGCGGACTGCATCACCGAAAAGCCCTTGTTGCCCTGCTTGGTGCCGCAGCGCTCGACCGCCTGCTCAAGGTTCTCGGCCGACACGATGCCATCCAGCACCGGCACGCCCGTCTTGAGCGAAATCTTGGCAAAGGCCATCGCCGTCGTCCCATTGATGAGCGAGGCGTGCGTCGTCGCTCCCTGTACCACTGCGCCCAGGCAGACGACGGCATCTACGCCCTTTTCCGCCAGCTTCTGCGCCACGACGGGGATTTCGTACGCGCCAGGCACACGCACCAGCGTCAGATCCGCCCCGTCACCGCCCATGCGTACGAAAGCATCGGCCGCACCCTTCACGAGCTGCTCGGTGAGGAAACTGTTGAAGCGGCTCACAACAACCGCCACCTTCAGCCCCTTCGCGACCAGACCACCGCTAATCTCTTTCATCGTCTATCTCTTTCCGTTATCAGAAAAACGGGAGAATTTTAGCAAATATGACTTTTGATGTCAAAGCGGAAAGGTTCTGGAGGCACTTGGCGGGAATGGCGATCGCGGCGCGGCATCGATCGGAGCAATCCCCGCCCGCCGCCAGCGTGCCAGCGATGTCAGAGGAAAACAAGTGTCGCTTCTTCCTCCGCATTCACCAGTTCCGACGGTCAGACGATCAGCATGCAATCGCCGTAGCTGAAGAACATGTAGTTCGCGCGAACAGCCATGGCATAGGCGCAGAGGACCCGCTCGCGCCCCGCCAATGCCGCGATCATCATCAGCAGCGTGGACTGCGGCAGATGGAAGTTCGTCAGCATGCAGTCACATACCCTGAAACGATACGGCGGATAGATGAAGATATTCGATGCGCCCGCGCCCGCCGCCACCACCTGCCGTGCGGACGCGGCGGATTCCTCCACCGCCGCCGCCACCGTCTCCAGGGTGCGTACCGTCGTGGAACCAACGCAGAAGACGCGCCCGCCGCGCGCCTTGCAGGCGTTGATGGCATCGGCGGTTTCCCGGGGAACCGAAAAAGCCTCGTAGTCCATCCGGTGGTCTTCAATGTCGTCGGCCTTCACGGGACGGAATGTACCGGGACCGACATGCAGCGTCACCGCAACGCGCTTCACCCCTTTCGCCTCCAGCGCGGCGAAGATCTCCGGCGTGAAGTGAAGCCCGGCCGTCGGCGCGGCGACGGATCCGATCTCGCGCGCGTAAATCGTCTGATAGCGCGCGCGGTCGGCGATTTCCTCCTCGCGCGTACCCATGCGCTTCACATAGGGCGGCACGGGCGTGTGCCCGAATTCGTCGAGAAGTTCCATCAGGGGGCGCGTGCAGATGAACGCGACCTGCCACATCCCAAGGCCCGGAAGAGGCTTCAGAAGACGCACTTTCAGCTCGCCGTTCGGCCCGAACGCCGCCACCTGGCCTTCGCGGCACTTCCGCCCCGAACCGATGATCACGTTCCAGCGCAGGGAGTCCCTGTCGGCGGTCATCGAGGGCCGTTCATCGTCCGCATCCATCGGCGCGGCATTGACCATCAGGACCTCGACGGCACCGTGCGTATCGGGCCACTCGCCCAGCAGACGCGCGGGGAAGACCTTCGTATCGTTGACCACCAGCACGTCTTCCGGAGTCATATACTCGACGATGTCCGCGATGTGACGGTGCTCAAGCATCCCCGTGTCACGATGCAGCACCATCATGCGCTCGGTGCCGCGTTTTTCGGCGGGATGCTGGGCGATGAGTCTCTCAGGCAGCGGATACCAAAACTGTTTGGTTTTCATAGGAAACGATTCCAAATCACATCACGTACCAGAGGAAGCAGAAGAAATGGCAGATCGTACCGGCGAGGACGAAGAGATGCCAGATCATGTGGGAGTACGGCAGCGACCGCCAGAGATAGAAGGCGCAGCCGGCGGTGTAGAGTCCGCCACCTGCGGCGAGCCACATCGTTCCGAGCCCCCGCAGTTCGCGTGCCAACGGAACGATGGCGCAGACCGCCACCCAGCCCATGATGACATAGGCGCTGGTGGAGAGATAGCGGAACCGTCCCGTCATCCGGATCTTGAAGAAACAGCCAAGCAGGGCCGCGCCCCACTCGACGCCGAAGATCGTCCAGGCGAGCGCGGGATGATCGGTGCGGAGCGTCACCAGACAGAACGGCGTGTAGCTTCCCGCAATCAGGAAATAAATCGCCATGTGGTCCATCACATGCAACACGCGCTTCGCCGGCTTGTAGCTGACGGCGTGATAGGCGGACGAAACGGCATAGAGCAGGATCATCGCTGCGCCGAAAATCGCCCCGCTCGTCACCTTCCACGCGACGTCGACGCCGCTGGTCGCCCCCTGCCAGACAAGGAGCGCCAGCATCGCCGCGCCGAGGTGCGAACCCACCACGTGCGTCACGGCGTTGGCGACTTCCTCGCCGCTTGTCTGATCACGCCAGACCATACGCCGATCAGGCCCTGACGATCAGCGCCATGAAGACGAAATCTTCGAGACCGGCGGAATTGTCGACGCCGTGTCCGCCGCCCGACGGGGTCCACGTCGAATCGCCAGGCCGAATCGTGCGCGTCACGCCGTTATCATTGTAGACGGCTTCGCCGGCAAGGACGAAATACGATTCGCCTTCACCATGATGCTCGTGGTAGCCGAGCGCCGATCCCGCCGGGATCGTGACCTTGGCGTAGAGACCGCACGCGCGGCCGAGTTCCCTGTCGAGAATGTGCTCCACCTTGAGCTCGCCCCTGCCGTTGGCACTGGGCATCGTCGTCGTCTTCATCATTTCCTTCCTTTCCATGGATGTTCAGATCCGGTTGGACTCCGCGGTAAGAATCGTCTTCGTGTGCGCATGGCAGATCGCGAGCGCCAGGGCGTCCGCCGCATCGTTCTGCGGCAGCTCCGGCAGCGCCAGGAGCGTCTTGACCATGCGCTGCACCTGCGCTTTCTCGGCGAGACCATTGCCGCAGACCGCCATCTTCACCCGCCGCGGTTCATATTCGTAGATGGGGCACCCCGCATGGACGCCCGCCACGATGACAGCACCGCGCGCCTCGCCCAATACCATCATCGAGTTCGCGTTCTTGCCGTAGATGATCTTCTCAACGCTCAGCACATCGGGGGCCCACTCGGCGATGAGTTCGGCAATCTTCAGATTGATGTTCCTGAGACATTCGGAGACCGCCAGCCGGGACGCGTTCGGAATGTTGCCGTAGGCGTGCGCGCGCATACGGCTGCCCTGCGTTTCCAGAACGCCATAACCCGTTGAACGGAGGGAGGTGTCTACGCCGAGAATGACCATGGCCTCCCCCACGCCTTACGCCCGTCTTCCGCCGTCGCCCGTCGCCCCATGTACGCCGCACGGGCGGCATCGCACGCCGTGAAGCGGCCTCCGGCGTCCTTGACGAACACGAGGTCGGACGTCGCGTCGGACAGACGTCGGCAGAAATCGGCAAGATGCTCTTCTCGAAAGGCCATGGGAATGATGATTATACCATAAAACGGGGCGGACGCGGCAATCCGCGTCCGCTCCGTTTCCAGTCGCGACGGCGATTCGCTCAACCGAGGAGATCGTCGCCGTCCGAGCCGCCGCCCATCGTCTCGTCCGAGTTCCGATAGTCGACGCCATCGGCGGACGTATCGTTCTCATCGGCCGGCATTTGCATCTGGAACGCCGGCTGGAGATCCTCCTCGTCGTCGTTCTCCTCGCCCGGAACACCCGATGTCGGGATGCCATAGAGCTCCTCGTGTTTCTTGCGCTGCTCCTCACGGAGCCTCTCCATCTCCTCGTCGCTGATCGTCTCGCAGAGCGGAACGAGCTTGAGGTAGCGGTGGAGCGGGAAGCCGGTGCCGCCGGGAATGAGATGGCCGAGGATGACATTCTCCTTGAAGCCGCGCAGTTCGTCGACGCGTCCCATCGTCGCGGCCTCGGTAAGGACTCGGGTCGTATCCTGGAAGGAGGCGGCGGAGATGAACGAGTCGGTTTCAAGCGCGGCCTTGGTGATGCCGAGGAGCGCGGGCTGGGCCTCCGCCGGCCGACGGCCTTCCTCCATCATCTGGTTGTTGACCTTGAGGAACACCTGACGGGTGACCTGCTCACCCCAGAGGAAGTCCGTATCGCCCGGATTCTTGATGCGGACCTTGCGGAGCATCTGACGGACGACGATCTCGATGTGCTTGTCGTTGATCTCCACGCCTTGCAGACGGTAGACCTGCTGGACTTCATTGACGAGATACTTCTCGAGTTCCTGCGGGCCGGAGACCTCAAGGATCTCCTGCGGGATGACGGGGCCTTCGGTAAGCTGCTGCCCCTTCTTCACACGGTCGCCCTTGAAGACGACGATCTGTTTGCCCATCGGGATGAGGTGCTCCTCCACCAGGCCCGTCACGTTGTCGACGACCTTGATGCAGCGCTTGCCGCGCACGGCCTCACCTTCCTCGATGATACCCTCGATCTTCGCGATCTCGGCCGCGTCCTTGGGCTGACGCGCCTCGAAAAGCTCCGCCACGCGCGGCAGACCGCCCGTGATGTCGCGGGTCTTCGCCGCCTCACGCGGCGTCTTCGCGAGGAGCATGCCCGGCGTCGCCTTCATGCCGTCGCGCACCATCACGATGGCGCCCGTCGGAATGTCGTGCGAGTCGAGCATCGCGTTCGCCGCGCCGCGGATGACGATGCGCGGATGCAGGTTGGACTCACGGGTATCGAGGACGACGAGCGTCTTCGCGCCGGTCGCACGATCGGTCTCGGTCTTGACGGAGACGTCTTCCTCGAAGTCGCTGAATTCGATCGTACCCGCCGTCTCGGAAAGAACCGGCACCGAGTGCGGATCCCAGTAGGCGACCTTCTGGCCCTTCTTGACCGCTGCGCCGTCGTGCACGAGAAGCGTCGTACCCATCTGGAGCTGATAGGTGTCCTTCGAACCGTCGGAGGCCGTAACCTCAAGCGAGCCGTTCTTGTTGAGGACGATGTCCTCGCCGTCCTCGTTCGTCACCTTGCGAACATCGACGAACTTCGCGATGCCGTCGCCCTTGAGGACGATCTCGGGCTTTACCGCCGTCGCCGATGCCGTGCCGCCGATGTGGAACGTACGCATCGTCAGCTGGGTGCCCGGTTCGCCGATCGACTGCGCCGCAATAATACCGACCGCCGTGCCGATCTCGACCTGCCGGCCCGTCGAGAGGTCGCGGCCGTAGCATTTCGCGCACATGCCGTGCTCGGCGTCGCAGGTGAGCCCCGAACGGATCCAGATCTTCTCGACGCCGCACTTGTCGATCCGCTTGCAGGCGACCTCGTCGATTTCGTCGTTCGCCCGGACGATCACCTCGCCCGTCTTCGGGTCGCGCACTTCGTAGAGCGCGGTGCGTCCGAGCACGCGGTCGCCGAGCGTCACCTTGACCTCGTCACCTTCGACGATCGCCTCGACCTCGATGCCGTTGACCGTGTTGCAGTCCTCGATCGAGATGATGACGTCCTGCGAGACATCGACGAGCTTGCGGGTAAGGTAGCCCGCGTCCGCCGTCTTCAGCGCGGTATCGGCAAGACCCTTGCGCGCGCCATGCGAGGAAATGAAGTACTCGAGAACCGAGAGCCCTTCGCGGAAGGACGCGGTAATCGGGCGTTCGATGATATCGCCGGACGGGTTCGACATAAGACCGCGCATACCCGCCAGCTGACGGATCTGGAGCTTCGAACCGCGGGCCTTCGAGTCGGCGAACATGTAGACCGGGTTGAGCTCGGTCGGGTTCGGATCCTCGGGACGGATGTTCTTGTCGATCGTCTTGTAGAGGAGGTCGCCGATTTTCTCGGTCGTGCCCGCCCAGATGTCGACAATCTTGTTGTGACGCTCGCCGTCGGTGATGATGCCCTGCTGGAATTGCTGCTGGACCTTCTCGGCCTCGGCCTTCGCCTTGGCGATCTCGGCATCCTTCTCGGCCGGACGGATCATGTCCTTGAGTCCCATGGACGCGCCGGACTGCGTCGCGAACGCATAGCCGAGGGCCTTGAGCTTGTCGATCGCCGCGACGGCGACATCGTGCCCCGCCACGCGATGGCAGTCGAGGATCAGCTTGCCGATCTCGGACTTCGAGCACTTCTCGTTGAAGAAGCCCATTTCCTTGGGCCACACGTCGTTGAAGATCACGCGGCCGGCGGTCGTCTCGATCGTACGCCTGGAGGGGTCGCCGTGCGGACGGCCCGTCGTCCCGAAGTCGGGGTTGCGGAAGCGGATGCGGGTATGATAGGTGATGCAACCCTCGGCGATGCCGAATTCGACTTCGGCGATGTCGTTGAAGAGGGGCAGGTGTTCGCCCGACATGTCGACCTTGCCGGCAATCTTACCCGCGAGCTTATCCTGCTGCGAGGGGACCGTCAGGAAGTACAGTCCCAGACACACGTCCTGGGTCGGCGTCATGACGGACTTGCCCGAAGCCGGGGAGAAGATCGAGGTCGAGGCGAGCATCATGAGCTTCGACTCCATCTGCGCCTCGATCGAGAGCGGCACGTGGACGGCCATCTGGTCGCCATCGAAGTCGGCGTTGAACGGCGTACACACCATCGGGTGCAGACGGATCGCCTTGCCTTCGACGAGGACGGGTTCAAACGCCTGGATCGACAGGCGGTGCAGCGTCGGCGCACGGTTGAGGAATACCGTCTTGTCCTTGGTGACCTCTTCAAGGATGTCCCAGACCTGCTCGTCGTGGCGCTCGATCATCTTGCGCGCCGTACGGATGGTGTGGCAGATGCCGAGCTCCTTCAGGCGGCGGATGATGAACGGTTCAAAGAGCCTGAGCGCCATCTCCTTCGGCAAACCGCACTGCGGGAACTTGAGCTCCGGCCCGACGACGATCACGGAACGCCCCGAGTAATCGACGCGCTTGCCGAGAAGGTTCTGGCGGAAGCGGCCCGTCTTGCCCTTGAGGATCTCGGAGAGCGACTTGAGCGGACGGTTGCCCGGTCCCGTGACGGCCCGGCCGTGGCGCCCGTTGTCGAACACCGCATCCACCGCCTCCTGCAGCATGCGCTTCTCGTTGCGGATGATGACATCCGGGGTCTTGAGCGCGAGGAGGTTGCGCAGACGGTTGTTGCGGTTGATGACGCGGCGGTAGAGGTCGTTCAGGTCGGAGGTCGCGAAGCGGCCGCCTTCCAGCGGGACGAGCGGGCGGAGCTCCGGCGGGATGACCGGCAGCACATCCAGCACCATCCATTCGGGTTTCGCCGCCGACACGCGGAAGCCTTCGACGACCTTCATGCGCTTGGCGATCTTCTTGCGGTTCTGCTTCGAGCGGGTGTTCTCCATCTGCTCGACGAGCTCGGCCATGAGATCGTCGAGGTTCAGCTTGCGCAGCAGCTTGCGGACCGCCTCGGCGCCCATCTCGGCCTTGAACTGGTCGTTGTACTTCTCCTGTGCGTCGGCATATTCCTGGTCGGTGAGGATCTGACCTTCTTTCAGGGGCGTATCGCCCGGCTCGACAACCATCCAATCCTGATAGTACAGGACGCGCTCGAGCTCGCTCGACGTCTTATCGAGGAGGAGCCCCATGCGTGACGGCGAACACTTGAAGAACCAGATGTGACTCACGGGGACCGCGAGCTCGATGTGGCCCATGCGCTGGCGACGGACCGACGCGAGAGTCACCTCGACGCCGCAGCGGTCGCAGACCGTGCCCTTGTTCTTGATGCGCTTGTACTTGCCGCAGGAGCATTCCCAGTCCTTCGTCGGTCCGAATATCTTCTCGCAGAAAAGACCGTCCTTCTCCGGCTTGTACGTACGGTAGTTGATCGTCTCGGGGTTCTTGACCTCGCCATGCGACCATCCGCGGATGGTCTCGGACGACGCCAGCTGCACCTTGACGGCGTCATAGTGCGCCGAGGCGTTGAACGAGCCGCCGAAAATATCAGAAGTGTTGTAAGGGTTCATTTTTCAAGACTTTCCTTTAAACGCGTCAATCAGAGGGTCAGAGCACCCGCCAGCAGATCATCTGCCGCGGCGGCCGCCGGCACTGTCGTCGCCGTCGAGGCGGACGGGCCTTCGGTCTTACGCTTACCGTCCATCTCGCCACCCAAAAGCTGGGTGTCGAGGCAGAGGCCGCGGAGTTCGTGGATGAGTACCGAGAAGGATTCCGGCATTCCCGACTCGAGGACGTTCGTGCCCTTGACGATCGACTCGTAGATCCGCGTACGGCCGTTGACGTCGTCGGACTTGACCGTCAGGAGCTCCTGCAGCGCATAGGCGACGCCGTACGCCTCGAGCGCCCACACCTCCATTTCGCCCATGCGCTGGCCGCCAAGCTGGGCCTTGCCGCCCAACGGCTGCTGCGTGACGAGCGAGTAGGGCCCGACCGCACGCGCGTGGATCTTGTCCGTGACGAGGTGGTGGAGCTTCAGCATGTAGATGACGCCTACGACGACCTTCTGCGAGAAGGGTTCGCCCGTCAGACCGTCGTAGAGCACCGTCTTGCCTTCGGGGCTGATCCAGCTCTGCGCTCCTTCGGACTTCTCCTGGACCGCACGGGCCTGGCGCAGGAGCTCGTCGATCTCGCTTTCCTGTACGCCATCGAACACCGGCGTCGCGGCATGGAAGCCGAGATAGCGGCATGCGAGACCGAGATAGGTCTCGAACAGCTGTCCGAGGTTCATACGCGACGGCACGCCCAGCGGATTCAGCACGATGTCCACGGGGCGACCGTCCGGTAGGAACGGCATATCACAGCTCGGCAGGATGCGCGAGACCACGCCCTTGTTGCCGTGGCGACCGGCCATCTTGTCGCCGACGGAGAGGTTCTTCTTGTCGACTAGGAAGACGCGGACCTGCTTCACGACCTCGCCGTCGCCGCCAAGGTCGCCGAAAAGACCGCCGTCACCGGTTTCCGCCGCATCCTCGATCGCGGCGAACTCGGCCTCGAACGGATCCATGATCGCACGGACCTTGTCCTTCGCCGGACCTTCCTCCATCTCCCAGCTCGCGTGCGCCTTGGCGAGCACCGTGAGCTGGCTCTTCTTGATCTTCTTGTTTGCCGCGATGATGACGTCGCCCGACACGGTATCCGTCACGTCGCACGGCAGCTTCTCGTTCATGATCTCGCTCGCCAGCTTCGCAACCAGATCCTTCTCCAGCTTCGCGAGCTGGTTCTTGCGCTTCTTCTCCGCATCCTTCCGGGCCTTTTTCGAGGACTTCTCGTCGGACGTGACGAGATCCTGGCTCGTGGAGACCTGCACGCCGATGACGATGCCCGTCGTACCCGGCGGCACCGTCAGCGAAGTGTCGCGGACGTCCGCCGCCTTCTCGCCAAAGATCGCCCGCAGCAGGCGCTCTTCCGGCGAAAGCTCGGTCTCGCCCTTCGGCGTCACCTTGCCGACGAGGATGTCGCCCGGCTTCACCTCCGCGCCCACGCGGATGATACCGTCGGGACCGAGGTTCTTGAGCGCGTCTTCACTGACGTTCGGAATGTCGCGGGTGATTTCCTCGGGACCGAGCTTCGTATCCCGCGCGCCGCATTCGAAGAAGTCGATGTGCAGCGAGGTGAGCACGTCTTCGCGAACGATGCGCTCGTTGATGAGGATGGCGTCCTCGAAGTTGTAGCCGCGCCACGACATGAACGCGACGAGGAGGTTCTTGCCGAGGGCGAGCTCGCCCTGATCGGTCGCCGGGCCGTCGGCGAGGCACTCGCCCGCGGTGACCTTCTGGCCGCGCCTGACGATCGGCTTCTGGTTGAAGCAGGTGCCGGCGTTGCAGCGGCGGAACTTCTGGAGGTCGTAGCGCCACACGCCGTGCTCGGGATCGTGCTCGAACTGAGCTTTGCCCGCCGGCAGCTTGCCATCCTGCGTAACCATCACGAAATCCGCGGAAACGTACGCGACGACGCCATCGGCAAGGCACGTCACGATCACACGGCTGTCCTTCGCGGATACGCCTTCGAGACCCGTGCCGACGTACGGACGCTCCGTCGTCATCAGCGGCACGCCCTGGCGCATCATGTTCGCGCCCATGAGCGCGCGGTTCGCGTCATCGTGCTCGAGGAACGGAATGAGGCCCGCCGCGATCGAGATGACCTGCATCGGGGCGACGTCCATGTACTGGACTTCGCGCGCCGGCTTTTCGCAGAACTCGGTGCGGTAACGGCAGGTCACCTTCTCTTCGGCGAACTTGCGGGCCGCCGTCAGCGGCGCATTCGCCTGCGCAATCACGAACTGCTCCTCCGTGTCGGCGGGCAGGTACTCGATCTCGTCCGTCACCTTGCCGCCGACCACCTTGCGGTAGGGCGTCTCGATGAAGCCGAAGCGGTTGACCTGCGCATAGATGCCGAGCGAGGAGATGAGACCGATATTCGGGCCTTCAGGGGTTTCAATCGGGCAGATGCGGCCGTAGTGCGAGGGGTGCACGTCGCGCACCTCGAAGCCCGCGCGCTCGCGGGAGAGGCCGCCCGGGCCGAGCGCCGAGAGACGACGCTTGTGGGCGAGGGCCGAAAGCGGGTTCGTCTGATCCATGAACTGCGAGAGCTGCGAACGCGCGAAGAAGTCCTGCACTACCGCGCTGAACGTCTTGGAGTTGACGAGACGGCTCGGCGAGAGAATGCCCGAGTTCGGGTCGTGGATCGTCATGCGCTCGCGGATGAGACGTTCCGTGCGGGCGAGGCCCACGCGGCACTGGTTCTCGAGCAGTTCGCCCGTCGTGCGGATGCGGCGGTTGCCGAGATGGTCGATATCGTCGACCGTGTCCTTGCCCACGTAGATCTTGAGGAGAAGGCGAATCGCCTCGATCACCTCGATGCCCGACTCGTGGAGCGTGCGCAGGTTGTCATCGACCTTGCCCGTCAGCCCGAGCCGCTTGTTGATCTTGTAGCGGCCGACGTAGCCGAGGTCGTAGTGCGCCAATTCGAAGAACAGCCGGTGGATCATCTGCTTGGAGTTCGTCGCCGTCGGCGGATCGCCCGGACGCATGCGCTTGTAGATCTCCTTGAGAGCGTCCTCTTCGTTGTGGATGCCCATCTTGGCATCTTCGCGGAGGGTCTTGATCAGCGTGCCGTTATCGACGGACACATCGACAACCTCGACCTGGGGAATGCCCGCCGCCGCAATCTGCTCCATCATCGTCGGCGTCACGGGGTCGTAGCGGCGCGCAATCACGGCCTGCGAATCGGCGTCCACGAGATCGTCCTTCATCACCAGGAGGCGCAGGTCGCGATCCGTGTACTTCTCGCCGGTCGGGAGCTTCTTGAAGTCGTAGAAGAGATTCATCAGGTTCTCGTCGGATCCGTAGCCGAACGCCCGGAGCAGCGTCGTGGCGTAGAATTTCCGGCGGCGGCGGCGCTGGTCCATGAAGCACCACATGACGTCGTTCGTATCGAACATGATCTCAATCCAGCTGCCGCGATCCGGAATGATGCGGACGGAAAGGAGCGGCTGACCGTTCGCGTGCACCTGACGCTCGGTCGAAATGCCCGGCGAACGGTGCAGCTGAGAGACGATCACGCGCTCGGCGCCGTTCACCACAAACGCCCCGTCCGGCGTCATGACCGGCATATCGCCGAGGAAAACCTCCTCTTCGCGGATGTCCTCGCCATCCTTCAGGCGAAACGTCGCGTGCAGCGGACGATTGTAGGTCTCGCCATCCATCAGCGCCTGGAGATAGCTCTTCTTGGGCGCACCGAGACCGTAATTGACGAAATCAAGCGAATAGCGGCCGTCATACGACTGGACGGGGAAGATCTCCCTGAAGATCGCCTGAAGCCCTTTGTCCTTGCGCTTCGCGGGGGCCACGTCGGCCTGCAGGAAGTCCTCGTACGACTTCGTCTGGATTTCGATCAGATCCGGAGGAGTCTCGGCCATGCCCTGGAGCTTGCCGAATACTTTACGTTCTGCGCTCATCTTGAGTCCTTTGTTGATTGTTCAGTTGCACGAAAACGACTATGGGAACCCTAGTCTGCGCCTGAAGTGTGGTAAGCAGCCACTTTGTTAACTGTCCGCATTTGGGTAGTTTCGGGATATTCTATCAGAAATTACCCCTTGAGCGCAAGGGGCGATTTTTGGTAGAATATCGTCCGTTCTCGTCGGTCTCCCTGCGGGAACGCCGCGAAACGCGAATCCCGCACGGGGCTTCCCGTTTCACCTTTGGACCGGTAGCTCAGTCGGTCAGAGCTGGGGACTCATAATCCCTAGGTCGTGGGTTCAAGTCCCGCCCGGTCCACCAGTCTGGCCCCTTCATTTTATTGAGATAATCGTATCTCCCATCATTTTTCTCGTTCTACTAGCCTCGACTTTTGTCCCCTTATCATGCCCTTGTAATCTGATTCACGGGGTGGTAAAATAATCTCATCTCACAGTAGGACATGATAGAACATAGAGGAATACGGAAAGAATGTGCGCGAGGCGAAAAAAACTTTCGGGGAGAATTTTTCTCCGAGGGAAAACTTGGTATGGAAGATTCAGATCCAATGGCAAGGAAACGACATTCTGCACAGGCATAAGAGAGACGGACGGAATTGAAGGTGGACTTGCTCCGCGTCAACGGGCAGAAGCAATCCTACAGGAGAGGACTGAAATTCTCAGGCTGCGCTCTAAAATTGTCCAGATGGCCGCATTGAGGAGCATGATTGAATCGACAGAAGAGCAGATAGATAGGAGGATTGAAGAAATGAGAAAGGTTACACTTGCAAGTGTACCTTCGATATTTGAGAAGTCCAAAATGCGCATTGATTGTTCAGCCGAACGAATGATACGGTACAAGGGGTATGTAGAGCGGCTAATATCCAAACTTGGGAACGATACTGATGTGAGGGATGTTGACAACGCTATCGCTGATTCGTATGCTACCGATCTTGACAAATCCTTCTCCGGCAATACGTTCAACAAACATATAAATGGGCTTTCTCAAGTGTGGCGAACCCTCATCCGCATAGGTGTGGCAGTCAGAAACCCATGGAACGACATAAATCGGCGCAAGCTTGATACACATACGCGGCGTATCTTGACGCGCGAGGAGACAGATAAAATCCTTGCGGTAGCGGAAGGAGAGATGAAAGTGCTTATCGCCTTGGGTCTTTATACCGGACAGCGGCTGGGAGATCTATGCCAATTAGTGTGGGATGATGTTCATGAAGACCGCATTGATACACGGACAAGAAAAACTGGCGCACGAGTTATTGCGCCCATATTGCCGCAATTGAAAAAATTTCTTCCGAGACGAGGAACAGGGTTTATCCTCCCAGGTATCGCACGGAGATACATATCATCTCCGAGTGAAATTTCCCTTGCCATCATAGAGTTATTCAATAAGTGTGGGATAGAGACATCAACAAAAGAAGATAAGGGCAGGCGTTCGCGCCCCGACTGTACCTTTCATTCTCTTCGCCACACCTTTGCCTCACGAGCTATTGAAGCAGGTATTCCGCTGACATTCTTGCAGGCTATGCTCGGACATACAACTCCGAAGATGACGGAACACTATACTCATATCGGTGACGATGCAATAATCAAGGCATTCGAGGCGTTGTAGAGATAGAGAAATTATACGAAAAATCTATCGGTCTTTGATAGGAATTTTTTGATAGTAAAAAATATCAAGAAATTTTATTTTCACCATTGATTTCTTATTCAACGTATCATATAATAATGTTGCAGGTGGGGGCACAGACATATCCCCAACAACTAAAGGAACAAAAGAAAAGGGAAAAGAAAGGAAAAGGAAATGAATACATACGAATGTGAAATCAGCGGCAAGATTCGGCGTTTCCGAGGAGTGTCCGCGCTTGATGCTATCGAGCGCATGGAGCGCAAATATCGGTGGAACTGCCATGTCAAAATGTTCGACGCCGATACTCGCGGTGAAGAATGGGCGCATGGATATGCAGAGTGGACGTCTTCGGTAGTCCCCGAGTGGTTCACGATGTACCGGGTATAAGGATTTCACGAAAGCGGAGGCAAGGCGATGAACGATAATCTCAAGATGAGCGCGGCGGAATGGATAGCGGTAATCGTTGCGGCGGTAGCATTGTTCGCTTGCGGATGGGTGATATTGGGGCTATTCGGGGCATTGATGGGTAGCGTTGATGATTGCACGCTCTCGGTGATGCGCGGCATTGCAATGATCGCTGGGTGGCTGAAATGAGCGCGTCAATGCCCGATAAAATGCCCTACAAGGGCGAGGAATTGCCGATGATATACAAGCCGTGGGCTGGCGCGAGATACGCCGTATACAAGCGGCAAGCCCTGCACGGCGGATATTATATATACCGCGCGGACGGCGACTTGATAACCGTCTGCGAATATCGCAAGGGCGCGGTTAGCGTCTGCGACGAGTTGAATGCGCTTACAATAAAAGCCCAAAGAGGAGAACCAAATGAGCAACCGAAGACTAATCAGCGGTGTTCGCGTGGTACGAGTGTGAGTGAAGGAGGTGCAGAATGAAGGAAGAGGAAGCGGAGGACAGGCTATACATCTATATCAGGCTAAACCATAGAGGAAAGGAGTACCGGCTCGTCGAGAGCGACACCAATCCCCACTGTGAAAAATGCCCGTTTTTCAGGGAAAAGGAAAAATGCCCGTCCGTCGAGTACAGGAACGGGTCCGTATTCTACCCGTGTCTGATTGCGGGACCCTCTTTTCGTTGGGGGGAGGTAGGGGAGGAACGAGCAGAATGAAAACCGAGGAAGCAAAAATGAAGAAGCCAAGGCAACCGTCCGCCCGCTATACGTGCGCGACCATCGACGTATTCAACATCCAGGTCGTTCTCGCGACCGGTGATTTCGACGAGTGCTGCAACCTCATCGAGGGCAACCGGAATCCGAACTACAGAGGCCCGAAGATCTCGGACCGTCTGCGGTCAGAGAAGAAGGATCTCGACGAGGAGTGCAAGGAGCGCACCGCCTACGCTTCCTTTACGGCCCACATTGACCCGGTCGTCGTAATCTATGCGCCGAAACCGATTGCGATAGGGGCGAAACGAGAGTTCGCCGTAGCCCTTAAATACGGGCTTGAGGTGATTGTGGAAG
>JBJEWD010000002.1:21414-22934 GCA_051884875.1 Kiritimatiellia bacterium | reverse complement strand
TCCCATCCGCGCCAATCTGGATGAGAAATTGTAATATCTCGTGACGCAGTTTCAATGGAGAGGAAAGTACGCCCCCAAAGGAAGAAAAAGGGACGCCTTGAGAAAGGCGCCCTAGGCGCATCCGGGCCACCCGAGGCACCGGACGCCGGAGCAGGTCTGAAACACCAGCGGGCGCGAAGCGGGCGGACGGCCGGGCGGACGCACGGTCCCCGAGGCCCGTCTCGCTCTCGGGGACCGTCACGCGCGTCAGCCCGCTGCCGTTGCGGAACGCGTCCTGCCTTGTCCGCCAACCTACCTCAACCGGAACGCGAAGGAACCGAGCTTGCGCACCTGCCCACTTCCGATGATCTCATCACCGACGACGACGCCGCCGAACGCCACCTTATCGGTTCTGACACGCGTGCCGTCCAGATAGTAGAGTTTGCACGAACCCCTCACCACGCCCGTTTTCGCGGTGAGCGAGAACCTGAGGGCGGAAAGATTCTCCGGTGCCTTGCCCTTGCCGGCCGAGATAAACGCCGTCTGCGTATTCCTATCGAACTTCACCAGCCCCGACGTGCGCGGTGTCGTCAGACGGCGCTTCGCGGACGTGACCGGCACGTCACCGGGCAGCAGGGAGACGACGCCGTCCGCCCACGCCAGTTCCGTCAGGTAGTCGCGCCAGACGGGCAATTCGCAGTCCAGGTAGTACGTCATCCCTTCGGCAGGCGACGTGTAGGGCGCAATGACGCCATCCCCGCCGACATCCGCTGCGCCGTCCGTCACGACCGCCTTGCCGCGTGCGTCAATCCACACGACGAAACCGATGGCGGCGCCGCGTTTCGCATAGGCGAACGGAACCGCGAAGACCCCGTCCTCGCCAAGTACGCCCTGGGCGGACGCGCACACCTTCTGACCGTCCGCCAGCGTGCCGTAGACCTTGGCCCTGCCCTTGCCGAGGACGGTGAGGGAGAAGACCGCCGTACCGTCCGCCGACGCGAAGGCCATCGTCCAGACGCCCTGCGGCATCTGCTCGACGAGCGCCTTGTCCGCCTTGTCGCGGGATTTGGTGAAGTCCCGGCCGGCGATGACCTCGTAGCCTTGGAACGTGCCGCCGAGGCCCCGGTCGTAGTAGACGATGCCGAATTCATCCTGCACCCCTGCCGCCGGCAGAATCGCGGTGCGGTAGGACTCCTTGCGCTGGCCCAGCAGCGTCGCGCTGATCGTAACTTTGGAGGTCTTGCCCGCCTTCGCCTTGGCGGTCTTCACCGAGAGCGTGCCCGCAAGCCGCCCGTCCGCGTCGCGCAGCCACCCGATGTAGCTCGCCGCCTCGGCCGCCGTGAACGCATCCGTCTCGCCGCTCGGATAGAGGTACCGCGGCTCGCCTTCCGGATCTTCGCCCGGATCCGGTTCGGGGTCCGGCTTCGGCTCATCACCGGGATCGGGTTCGGGGTCCGTCCCCGGATCCGGTTCGTCATTCAGAGCAACGGAGATGACAACCGCACGCGCATTCTCTTTGCCGGAGGAGATGCCGTCCTGGT
>JBJEWD010000002.1:0-21314 GCA_051884875.1 Kiritimatiellia bacterium | reverse complement strand
GGAGGCGGGATCCATGACGACCGAGATGGCCGGCGGCGGCACGACGGAGATGACAACCGCACGCGCATTCTCTTTGCCGGAGGAGATGCCGTCCTGGTTGACGACGTAGATCTTGGAGGCGTAGGTTCCGGCGATAGGGAAGCAGAGCTGGAAAGTAATCTCGCCGCTCGCGTTGGCGGTGAGATTGGAGATGGGCTCGTAGGTGCCGCTGCCGTCGTAGTCGATGTAGACGGTGTACTTGCCGTCGTCGGTGGTCTTGCCGTGGAGATCCCACATCGCGTCCGCCACGGAAATCGTGAAGTCGGTCAGCGTGTTCGCGGGAATGTCGAAGTACTCCTGGCCCTCGACCGGCGCGGTGATCACCGGGCGGCTCGGGTTGACCTGAAGCGTGGCGGCCGTCCGCTCGCCGACGAAGAACGCCTCGGCGGCGGCTTGGTTGGCGGAGTCGGGATCGATGGACGGCGTGAAGCGAATGCCCTTGCCCTTGGCGGTGTCGTCGTTCGCGCGGTTCGCGTAGACGTAGATCATCGAGCCGGATTCGGAGGCCTTTGTCTTGCCCGCCTTGACCGTGAGCGCCATCACCTGTCCGTCATAGTATTCCGAACCGGACATCGCCGTGGACATGCCGATGTACGTGAAGGGGTCGGTTCCCGAACCCGACTTCATCGCCGGGGTGAGGAGAACCGTGACGTCCTGCGTCCAGGGCTGCGAGAGCTCGACGTCGAGCGACGCCACGGAGAGGTAGTTGTTCGTGGACGTGGAGACGATGCCGGAGGCGGGATCCATGACGACCGAGATGGCCGGCGGCGGCACGACGGAGATGACACGCGTCGTGAAGTTCGTGATCAGCGTACCCGCCCGATTGTAGATGTTCGTGGGCGTGTCGGACATGTAGACCTCGGTGATCTTGCCCTGCTGGCCGGCCTGCGCGCGGATCGTGAACGGCACGATCTCGTCGCCGGCGCTCACCGCGACGGCCGCGACCTTGCGCGTGACGCCGTCCTTGAACACGTAGTCCGTGCCCCCCTCGACCTCGGCGACGCCGGGATCCTTCGTCCAGACGTAGTAGGTGTACTCGCCGGAGGCGCCGCCGGGAATCGACAGACGCGGCACGGCGGGCATCGCGGTCGTGGCGCCCGCGGCGACGGCGCGCCACACCTCGTTGCTGAAGTAGGTGTCGTCGAAGTCGATGGCCTTGATCTGGATGTTCGCGCCCGAGAGATTGTAGTCGCGGATTTCAGACCCCTTGAAGTCGCCCGCGTTCGGGTACGGCAGGTTCTCCGGGCCGAAATAGAACTCGAGCTGATTCGTGGTGACGTTGTCCGTGGGGTTCTTCGGGAAGAAGCCCCAGAGGTTCTTCTCCGTGAGGAAGTAGTTACTCGACTCCGGCGTCTCGAACGCCGCGTCGGGATCGGCCTCCATCGCGGCGCCGGTGCCCGCCGTGTTCGCCAGCTTGAGCGGCATCGCGAAGTCGCCGGCCTCGACGGTGTAGCGGCAGATGAGGTCCGTATGATAGAGACCGGCCTCGCCCGCGGGGCTTTCCACCGACACGATGTCGGCATAGCGCAGACCGCCGCTCACCCACAGACCAACAACTTGCGGGAGACTGTTGGTCGAGCCCGCGTCCGCCAGCGAACGCAGCATCCAGGGATTCACGTAGGACTTGTCGGCATAGGTCTTCTCCCACTCGCGGTTCGCGAGGCGGATCTTGAACTGCACCTTGTCGCCGGCGACGAGCGGTTTCGAGAGATCGTCCACGACGCCGACTTCGCCGAGGGGATTCCCGTAGAATTCGATCGACCGGACATCACCGTCGGCCTGCGCCGCGCGCGGCAGCACGCACGAGAACGCCGTCAGCGCCACCGCGAAGAGTCCAAGCATGTTTCTGTTCTTCATTTACCGCTTCCTTCCGTTAATCAAATCATCATTTCGATGTGGCGGACGCCTTTTCCGTCGCGCGCCCCGCGGCGGCCGCCCTTCGGTCGGCCGCGATGCCGGCAAACGGCACGCAAAGGCCCTACATCAGCAAGAAGATTATACCAAAAAAAAGGCATCCGATGGTTTGTGCTCCCGCGGCCTCCGGCTGTCTCGCTCCGCTCGGCTGTCCCGCTCCGCAGCTTCGCACAGATTAACCGCTTCTTATGGGTAAATCGAGATGATGTCTTTATTGGCCTCTTCGAGTCCGATGGGTGTTGCAACGTCGCAACCTGAAATACCCTTCACCGACCGTCGAAGGTGAATGCCGGACGCGAAGCCACAGGTATTCGGCGGAGCGGTAGCGGGAGCCGTACGGATCGGTGTTAAATTTACAGGCGGGGAACGGGGCTGTCCTCCCTATTTATAATAAACACCGATGGTTCGTGCTCTCGCTACCGCTCCGCTGCTTCGCGATGGTCAACCGCTTCTTATGGGTAAATCGAGATGATGTCTTTATCGGCCTCTTCGAGTCCGATGGGTGTTGCAACGTCGCAACCTGAAATACCCTTCACCGACCGTCGAAGGTGAATGCCGGACGCGAAGCCACAGGTATTCGGCGGAGCGGTAGCGGGAGCCGTACGGATCGGTGTTAAATTTACAGTCGGGGAACGGGCGCTGTCCACCCGATTTATAATAAACACCGATGGTTCGTGCTCTCGCTACCGCTCCGCAGCTTCGCGCTGGTCAACCGCTTACCTTCGTATCTGTCGGGTACACGTTCTATTTGACAAACTGGCCCGAGGCGACCCGCCTCGGAAAACTATTCGAGCTTCAGCTCCTGTCCAAGACGGTCGGCGACTTCCTTCATCGCCGCGCCGAAGGACACGCGTTCGAGACCTGCCGTTTTTTCATAAATCGGCGTTTTGCCCTTCAGAAGCCTGACTTCGACCGCCTCACCCGTGCGCGTGACCGAAATCGAAAACGCCATTTCCTCTTCGGGATCCTCTTCAGGTTCGGTTTCGTCGGGTGGCGGCTCCTCGGGTCTCTTTTCCTCAGGCGTCTTGAGTTCTTCGAGAATGGCCTTCGCCAGCAGCTCGATCTTGCGGCGGATGCTCGGAAAGAGGCCCGCGTGCTGTTCCACCGCATTCGCCGGCGTCTTGCCATCAGGCCACAGCGTCTTCTCGCGCGTCTCGGACCACTTCTCCTCGGTCATCCAGGTCAGCCGCGCGGCAATCGCCTGGACGTCTGGCAACGCGCCCGATGTCCCTGCACCCGCTGCGCGGAACGCTTCGACCAGCGTCGGGTGCACCTTGTCGACGATTGTATTCTGCGCGGCAATGGCGTTGCGCGCCCGGTCGAAGGCCGCCGCCACATCGCCGTCGCCGATTGTCTGCGCCTCCTCCATCAGATGCGCAGAACCCCGCGCCGCCAGCTCTTCCATGCCCGCAAGCGTGCGCCAGGACTTGACGGCCGCGGCGTAGTCGCTGCGCGACACCGTGGCATCCGCCAGTTCGGCGGACGGATACCAGGTGCCATTCCCCAGCATCGGCCAGGCTTCATGCGCCTGACGAAGCGCCGCCTCGGCACGGGCCGCCTTCCATTTGGGCATCACCTCGCGCCGCACGATGCGCTCGGCGGCCTTGACCACCGCTTCGGCTTCGCGATGCTGCGCCAGGAACGCCCGCAGTTCGTCCCGATCCGCCGCCGGCGCCGCCTCGACCGTCTTTTCCTGCGCCGTCGCCACCAGCTGCGTCGCGTAGTGCATCTGAAAGATCCGCGCGCTGTCCGCCACCCGACGGTGCGCCGCCGGATTCGTCGCGATGACTGCGCGTACCGCGTCGGGCGTCACCTCCGGCGACGTATTCTCGATCTCCCTGACGAGACGGTCGCACGTGCGCCGTTCGACCGCCTGCGGCAGCGCGGTCGCGACGACCGACGGGAAGATGCCCCAGGCGTCCGCGCCTTCCTTCGCCCGCCGTTCGGCCACGTTGCCTTCCAGACGCGCGTGCAGATCCGCCGTCAGCTTCGACGGCGCCACGGCCTCGCTGCGCACGCGCATGAGATAGTCCGCCTGACGCTTCCGCTCGGCCCGCGCACGCGCCAGCACGGGTTCGACGATCCGCTCGGAGATGTAGTCCTCGTTCTCCTGAAAGACGGGCGTCCGCTGTTCGGCGGCGATGCGCGCGGTCATCTCGCGGCGCAGCGTCGCCTCGTCCTTCGCCTCGATCTCGGCTTCGGTCGGCCGCGTTTGCGCCACGATGCCCTTCGCCTGTTCGGCCACGGCCTGCCGACGTGCGGCGGCGAAGATTGCCGGGAAGCGATCCTCCAACGCCACGCACTCCTCGCCCGTGAAGTCCACGGCGAACGTATCGGGCAGCGCCAGATCGCGCCGCACCTGCGCGCACGTCTCGCGATACCGCCGCCGGGCTTCCTCGATATAGAGCGTCCGGCAGGCGTGTTCGGCCTCCGACCGCACGGTGAAGCGCGCGGGTTCCGCCAGCATCGCCGTACGGAGGAAATCCTCGGGTACCCCCTGCGTCACGAGTTCCCGCCGCGCCCGCGCGAAGGTGATGCGGGCGGCGCCTTCCGCCGCGTGGCGGTCGAACTCGGCATTGCCGGCGCTCAGCGCGGCGGCGAGAAGAAGCACCCGTCCGATCACGGCAGCACCTCCGTTCCCAGGGCTTCGCGAACCATATCGAGCGATTTCGCCTTGATGGCGGCCGCCAGCGCCGTTGCCTCGCGGATATCGCCGAAGCTTTCGGGGTGGGCGACCAGCTCCTCCTGAAGACGCGCCGCCAGAGCGCGCTGCACGCCGCGGGCGTCGAGACGCACGGCTTCCATGCGCGCGGCAATCTCCTGCGCCAGCCATTCCAGCTCGTCGGGCGTCAGCGTCTCGCGCGGCAGACCGGCGGCGGCCAGCACATTCGTGTGCCAGGATGCGGCCAGGGCCGCGCGGTCGCCGTAGTCGGCAAAGGCCGCCGCGCTCCCCGACGCAAAGGCGGCCTTCGCCGCCGGCGGAAACTCCAGACGATCGGTTTTCACATACGTCTCGGGGTCAAAGGTGCGCCGCCCGTCCGTACCCTGCGTCATCAGCGCATTGAGACCGTACTTCACGCGATGGTCCTCGCTCGTCTTCTCCAGCGCCAGCACGAGTTTCTGGCGGTTGAGGTCCAGCACCTGCTCCTCCTCGCGCTTCTTCGCCGAGGCGACGAAGATGAAATAGGCGATCATGAAGATCATCAGGAGCGCGAAGACGACCTGCAGGAGAAGCCCCTGGAGATCGTCGGTCGAAACGCCGTCGGACTTCTTTCCGCCGACGAGCCGCATCAGGGCCTGTTTATCCGAGACCGTCATGGCAATCTCCTCGCGCTCAACCGTGCAGGGCGACCGTCACCGCCTTGAGGCGCGCATCGGCGGCGGCCGCCCGCGCGAGCGCCGCATCGGCGCGCTGACGCGACTCCGCCGCGCTCGCCTGCAGTTCTTCAATGCGACGGCGAAAGATCTCGACATACTCCTTCTGCCGCGCCTCGCATTCGCGTTCATAGGCGGCGAGCCGTCCCTGGCAGAACGCATCCAGTTCGGCCATCCGCCGGCGGAAGGCGGCGTCGCCGTCGGCCTGACGCTTCTCAAAGGCGGCGGTCGCGGACTTCTGGCGACGGTCGAAGGCGGCTTCAAAGGTCTTCTGCTGCCGCTCCACCGTCTCGGCAAAGGCGGCGAAACGTTCACGAAACGCGGCGATGAACTCGGCCTGACGCGCCTCGTACGCCTTTTCAAAGCACGCCTGACGTCCCTCGAACGCCCGCTCAAAGACCTGCTGGCGGCGGTCGAAGGCGTCGGACGCCTCGCCGAGCCGCACCACAAGGCGCCCGACGGCATCCGCAAGATCGCTCTCATCCGTCTCCGCCAGCCCCGACCGCTCAAGGAGACGGGTGAAATAGGGGCGCACCAGCGGGCGGTCGACCATGAACACCCAGACGACGGCCGTGAGCGTCGAGAAGAGCGCCGTATGAAGACACTGCATCAAATCGGCCATAGAGACCGTATCCAGTTTGAAGTAGCCGATGACGATAATGCCCCACAGCGTGCCGAAGAGGCCGAGGGCGACGTTCAGTTGATCGGATCCCCTGAAGAACGGAAAATCATCCGCGCGCATCCGGCGCCCGCGCAGCAGTCCGCAGAGCGCGCGCGTCATGCAGACAAGGCCGACCGCGGGAATCAGCGTCGTCACGGCCGAATAATCGACCGCCGACCAGTCGAGCCACGGGAAGAGGCCCGGCGTCTGTGCATTCACGCCGCTTGAATCTCCGCCCGCCGCCAGAAACGCCCGCCACCAGTTCACGATAGCCACGAGGTTGTTGAGAAACGCAAGGACGGCGAAAACCGCGGCGCACGCGCAAGCCACCAGAAGACATCGAATCTTTACCATCGCAGAAACTCCTTCTTGAAGGAACCCGCCGTGAGTGTAGCACAAGCACGGCGTTCAGGTCAACAAACACGCGCCGGACATGAAGCGCGCCTATCGCGCGCAACGGGAAATCAGACCATCCCGAGCACGGCGGCCAGCAGCACGAGTACGAACGCCAGCAGTCGGCGACCCCATGGCACGGGCTCGCCTCCGGGCGCGGGGGGCCGACCGCGGTCGCGATGCAGAAAGCGCTGCAGCCCGCGGAGCGCCAGCGGCAGACGCCCCGGAGGCGTGGCCAGCGCGGCGGCCGCGCCGAGGAGCGCGACCACCGCGATGATGCGGAGAAGCCAGAGCAGCGTGTCGCCCATCAGGTGTAGCGCAGCACTTCGTCGACCGTCGTGTAGCCGTCGAGAATCGAACGGATGCCGTCCTCGCGCATCGTCCGCATGCCGAGTTCGCGGGCCTTTTCGCGGATGATGAGGGTCGGCGCCTTGTTGTTGACGAGTTCGCGCAGCGGACCCGACATGCGCAGGTACTCGAAGACGCCCTTGCGCCCCTTGTAGCCCGTGCCGTTGCAGGTCTTGCAGCCCTTGCCGAAGTAGAACGGACGCCCGCCGATCTGGTCGCGCGTCATTTCGATGCGGTCGAGCGTCTCGTCATCGGGCTCGTAGGACTGTTTGCACTCCGCACAGCAGGTTCTGACGAGTCGCTGGCCGAGCACGCCTTCGAGCGTGGACGAGAGCAGATAGGGCGCGACGTTCATGTCCACGAGACGCATCACCGCGCCCGCCGCGTCGTTCGTGTGCAGAGTCGAGAACACGAAGTGACCGGTGAGCGCGGCCTGCACGGCGATTTCCGCCGTCTCGAGATCGCGGATTTCGCCGATCATCATCACGTCCGGATCCTGACGCAGGAAGGCGCGGAGCACTTTCGCGAAGGTGTTGCCGACCTGCGCATCGATCGGCACCTGCACGATGCCGTCCACGTTGTATTCGACCGGCTCCTCGGCGGTCAGGAGCTTCGTGTCGATCTGGTTGATGCGGCGGAGAATCGAATAGAGCGTCGTCGTCTTGCCCGAACCCGTCGGTCCCGTCACGATGAAGATGCCGTTCGGCTTCTCGATGTCCATCGTGATCTGCTCGTACACGTCCTCCGGAAGGCCGACGTTCTCGAGGTCGAGCGAGGTCGCCGACTGGTCGAGGATACGCATGACGACGGACTCGCCGTAGGCCGTCGGCAGACAGCTCACGCGCAGGTCGACCGGGCGGCCCGCCACCGTCAGCGCGATGCGGCCGTCCTGCGGAACGCGGCGTTCGGCGATGTTCAGGTTGGACAGGATCTTGATGCGCGAGATGATCGCAGGCGCCATCTTCACGTCCGGGGCCTTCATCTCATAGAGCGCGCCGTCGACGCGGTAGCGGATCTTGAAATCCTTCTCGAACGGCTCGATGTGGATATCGGAGGCGCGATCGACGACGCCCTGGTAGAGGACGAGGTTGACGAAGCGGATGATCGCCGAGGAATTCGCGGCGTTCTCCATCGACGCGATGTCGTTCGCGTTCGCCGCCGCGAGCGCATCGTCGTCGTCCAGCCCTTCGCCGAGGGTCCTGATCATGTCCGCCACGGAATCGTTCGCATCGCCGTAGTACTGCGCGATGCGATCCATCACGTCCTTCTCGCGGGCGAAGACGAAGCGGACCTCCTTCGAGAGCGTGAAGAGCATCTCGTCGGAGATGCGCGGATCGACGAGATCGAACGTCGCGAGGGTGACGGACGTCTCGTCCGCCGCCACGGGGAAGACATTGTACATGCGGGCGGTCGAGGCGGGGATCGCCTCCGCGATCTCCGAATCGAGCGTCATGCCGCCGAGGTCGATCGCCTCGGTGTCCTGATAGGCGGCCATCGCCGCCAGGAGTTCGTCCTCGGACAGGATCTCCTGATCGACGACGAGCCTGCGGATCGGCTTGGCCTCGGTCTTCGAAAGGTCCTGGACGTCCTTCGCCTGCTCCTCGTCGAGGTAGCCGCTCTGGACGAGAATCTGTAGAATTGGATCGAGCATTTACTCTCCCATCTCTTCCTTGAGTTTCTGGACGACGGAATCCGGATCCTGCGCCTTGGTGATCAGCTCCTCATAGGAGATGTAGCCGTCGCGGTAGTGCTGCAGGAGACACGCGTCGAGCGTCATCATGCCGAACTTCGCGCCGGTCTGGAGGTCGGACTTGATCATGTTCGTCTTGTTGTCGCGGATACGGCTCCTGATGGCATCGGTCGAGGTCATGATCTCGAAGGCGGCGATGCGGCCGTGGACCTCGCCATTCGCGTCAAGCTTCGGCAGGAGGATCTGCGAGATGACGGCCTGAAGGCCGGCGGCGAGCTGGGTGCGGACCTGCTCCTGCTGGTTCGTCGGGAACGCGTCGACGATACGGTCTACCGTCTCCGCCGCGCCCGTCGTATGCAGGGTGCCGAACACGAGGTGGCCCGTTTCCGCCGCCGTGATGGCCGCGCCGATCGTCTCGAGATCGCGCATTTCGCCGACGAGGATGACGTCCGGGTCCTGACGCAGCGCGCGGCGGATGGCCTCGGCGAAGCTCGGGACGTCGTCGCCGACCTCGCGCTGGGTGACGAGCGACTTGGCGGACGTATGGTAGAATTCGATCGGGTCCTCGATCGTAATGATGTGGACCGAACGCTCGTGGTTGATGACGTCGATCATCGAGGCGAGCGTCGTCGACTTGCCCGAACCCGTCGGCCCCGTGACGAGGATGAGCCCGCGCGGCTTGTAGAGAAGCTCCTTCACGACCGGCGGGAGCCCCAGCTGCTCCATCGTCAGGAGCGTCGAGGGGATCTGGCGCAGGACCATGCCGTAGCGCTTGCGCTCCTTGAAGATGGACACGCGGAAACGCGTGCCGTCCTCATACGCGATAGCGAAGTCCGCGCCGCCGTTCTTCTCGACCTCATCCATCGCCTCGGGCTTGTTGCCGAGCGTGCAGGTCTCGATGCAGAGTGCGCGCGAATCCTCCTCGGAGAGCTCCTCGTCCGCGAGTTCCAGCAGTTCGCCGTGTACGCGCAGCTTGGGCGGCATGTAGGCGCGGATATGGAGGTCGGAGCCGCCCTCGTCAATCGTCGCCTGCAAGAGTTCCTTCATCGAAAAATCCATGATCCGATTCTCCTCTCTCAAAGGGTTCCCGTTCCGTCAATCCGCATCGCCCATCGTCACGCGCAGGACCTCGGCCAGGCTGGTCATGCCGCTCGCGACCTTGAGCATGCCGTCTTCGCGCAGCGTACGCATTCCCAGCTCGCGGGCGCGCTGCCGGAGCAGCGTCGCCGGCGCATGGTCGAAGATGAGGCGCTGCACGGTGTCGTCGACCTTGAAGATCTCGAAGATGCCCTTCCGTCCCTTGTAGCCCGTGCGGCCGCACCGGTCGCAGCCCGCGCCGTGGTACATGTGCTCGGGCATCGTCCGGGAGATCGCGCCCAGCATCTTGAGCTCGCGTTCGGTCGGCGCGTATTCCTCCTTGCACTTCTCGCAGATCGCGCGCACGAGCCGCTGCGCCATCGCGGCACGCAGGGCGGAGGCGACGAGGAACGGCTTGACGCCGATGTCGAGCAGACGGGTGACGGCCGACGGCGCGTCGTTCGTGTGCAGGGTCGAGAACACGAGGTGCCCCGTAAGCGCGGCCTCCATGGCGATGTCCGCCGTCTCCGCGTCACGGATTTCGCCGATCATCACGATGTTCGGCGCCTGACGCAGGATCGACCGGAGCGCCGCCGAGAAGTCGAGGCCGACGTCCTTGTTGACCTGCACCTGGTTGATGCCCGACATCTGGTATTCGACCGGGTCCTCGACCGTGATGAGCTTCTTGTCCGGCGTATTGATCTGCCCGAGGCAGGCGTAGAGCGTCGTCGTCTTGCCCGAACCCGTCGGCCCCGTCACGAGCACCACGCCGTCCGGCAGCTTGATGAGCCGTTCGAACGTCGCCTGGTCGTCGGTCAGGAAGCCGAGCTGCGGCAGACCGAGCGAGAGGTTCGACTTGTCGAGAATACGCATGACGATCGACTCGCCGTGGTTCGTCGGCACCGAGCTCACGCGCAGATCGAGGTCCTTTCCGCCGACGGAGATCTTGATGCGCCCGTCCTGCGGGATGCGCTTCTCGGAGATCTTCATCTTCGACATGATCTTGATGCGCGAGAGGATCGAACCCTGCAGACGCTTCGGCGGCGAGTCCATCTTGCGGAGCGCGCCGTCGATGCGGTAGCGCACGCGGAACTCCTTCTCCATCGGCTCGATGTGGATATCCGACGCCTTCATCTTGATTGCCGTCGTGATGATCATGTTGGCGAGCTTGACGACCGCCGATTCGTCGTCGCCGGCCTCGCCCACCTCCAGCTCCGCCAACTCGTCGCGCGTCTGGACGTCAGCGGATTCGTCGGTCGCATAGAGTCTGGCCATCGCCGCCTTGACCTCGGCCTGAGGCGAGATGACGGCTTCAACGTCGCGCCCGTGGAGAACGTAGCGCAGCGAATCGATCGCATCGTAGCCCATCGGGTCGGAGAGCGCGACCGTAATCGCATCCTCGTCGGCCACGACCGGCACGACGCCGTATTTCTTCGCGATGTCGGCGGGGATCTCCTTCGTCACTCCGGGATCGATCGCCTCGGCGTTGACATGGCAGTACTTGAGGCCAAACTGGTCGGCGACCGTACCCAGGACTTCATCTTCGCCTAAAGTGCCGCCTGCCACGAGCACGTCGAGCGTCGTCTCGTTTTCGGCCTTCATCGACTTCGCCGCCGCCTCGACCTGTTCCTTGGTGAGAAAGCCGCGTTCGAGCAGCAGCTGCACCACATATTCGTCGTTGCTAGTCATTGTGGTTGTAGTATAGCGCAAATGATACTGTTTAGACAAGGGGTTTGCCGATCCGGGGGACCGACGCCATCAGCCGCCTCGTGTACGCCTCCTTCGGATTCGCGAGCACGTCGGCACACGCGCCGCGCTCGACGATCCGCCCCCGGTGCATCACGATGACGCGGTCGGCGATGTGCTGGACGACGCCGAGATCGTGGGTTATGAAAAGGATGGAAAGCCCCAGCCGCCGCTTGAGATCGGCCAAAAGGTCGAGTACCTGGGCGCGGATGGTGAGGTCGAGCGCGCTCACCGCCTCGTCGCAGATGAGCACCTCCGGCCTGAGCGCGACGGCCCGCGCGATGCAGAGGCGCTGCCGCTGTCCGCCCGAGAACTCGTGCGGATAGCGATCGAGAATGGTGTCGGGCAGCCCGACGCGCTCCAACAGCTCCGCCGCCCGGGCGCGCCGATCCGCCGGCTTGCAGAGTCCGTGGCAGACCATGCCCTCGGTCAGGATTTCCATCACCGTATGCCGCGGATTCAGCGCCGCCTGCGGATCCTGGAAGACGACCTGCACCTTTCGGCGGTATTCCATCGGCGCGTAGGCGCGGATGTCGCGGCCCGCAAGCCGGATTTCGCCGCCCGTCGGACGATTCAGCAGAAGGATCGCACGGCTCGTCGTCGACTTGCCGCAGCCCGACTCGCCGACGACGCCCAGCGTCTCGCCGCGCCGCAGGTCGAAGCTGACGCCATCCACAGCCTTCACGTACCCGGCGGTCAGCCCGAGGACGCCCTTCTTGATCGGGAACCAGACCTTCAGATCCCGCACTTCCAGAATATTGTCCATCATCAGCCCCTGTACCCTTCCAGAACCGTCTGCTTCGGACGCTTGGACTGCTTCGGATAATCCAGCGTGTAGTGGAGTCCGCGGCTCTCGCGACGCTTCTGCGCGCTCGTCACGATCAGTTCGGCGCAGACCGCGAGGTTGCGCAGCTCCAGCGTGTCGGGCGTCACCAGATAGCGGAAATAGTAGTCGTGGATCTCGCGCCGCAGCGTCTTCAGGCGATGCGCCGCGCGGGCGAGCCGCTTGTTCGTGCGCACGATGCCCACGTAGTCCCACATGAGGCGCCGGATCTCGTCCCACATGTGCGAGACGAGCACCGCCTCGTCCGGCGGCACGGCATTGCCAATCTTCCAGGCGGGGATCTCCGGAAGCGCGCCGTCATCGAAACGCGCGGGATGCGGCCCAAGCCGCGCCGCCGTCAGACGGGCGCAGACGAGCGTCTCCATCAGCGAGTTGGACGCCAGGCGGTTCGCGCCGTGAAGCCCCGTGCAGGCGCACTCGCCGACCGCCGAAAGCCCCGGAATGGAGGTGATGCCGTCGGGCGTCGCCTGAATGCCGCCGCAGGCGTAGTGCGCGGCCGGAACGACCGGGATGAGATCCTTCGCCATGTCGATGCCGAACTCCATGCACTTGTGGTAGATGTTCGGAAAGCGGTTCATGAGGTACGCTCGGCCCTTCCGGCGGATGTCGAGATACATGCAGTCGTCGCCCGTCCGCTTCATCTCGGAGTCGATCGAACGCGCCACGATGTCGCGCGGCGCGAGCGACCCGCGCGGATCGTACTTGTGCATGAACGCCTTGCCGTGCCTGTCCACGAGCACCGCCCCTTCGCCGCGGACGGCCTCGGAGATGAGGAAGCGCCGGGCCTGCGGATGGAAAAGGCAGGTCGGATGGAACTGGATGAATTCCATGTTCTCGATCTTCGCCCCCGCCCGCCAGGCAAGCGCGACGCCGTCCCCCGTCGCCGTGTCGGGGTTACAGGTATAGAGGTAGACTTTTCCGCAACCGCCGGTCGCCAGAATCGTATTCGGCGAGCGAATCGCATAGATCTCACCCGAAGCCTTGTCGAGGACGTATGCACCGACGCAACGGTTCGTTCCCCTGCGCCCCAGGCGACGGGTCATGATCAGATCGATGACGATGGTGTGCTCGCGAATGTCGATGCCGGTCTTCTTCACCTTGCGGATCATCGCCGATTCGCACTTCTCGCCCGTAATGTCCCCCGCATGGAGAATGCGACGCGCGCTATGCCCCCCCTCGCGCGTGAGATCCCAGAAGCCGTCCTCCCTTTTCGCGAACTTCACCCCGCAGTCGATGAGATCCTGAATGCCCTGCGGCGCATTCTCGCAGATCTCGTGCACCACTTCGCTCTTGCCCAGCCACGCGCCCGCGATCATCGTGTCGCGCGCGTGCTTGTCGAAAGTGTCCGCCGGATCCATCACGCAGCAGATGCCGCCCTGGGCGAAGTTGGTGTTGCAGTCCTTGAGGCGCTCCTTCGTCACCACCACGACCTTGCCATAACTCGCCAGGTGAAGCGCGCTCATCAGACCCGCCATCCCCGAACCCACCACGAAATAATCGCAATCAACGATTTTCATAGTGCGTATTATATCAAATAATATCAGGAGGTTGAGCCGTCTGAAGACGGGCGCGCGGGACCGGGTGCGGGCGCAACGGCCGCGAACGGCGCCGCGCGGCGGCTCACTCGACCGTACCCCAGAGCCTGACGTGCTCGTTGCGGGTGGCACCGCCCGTCTGCAGAAAGAAACTTCCCGAAGCCGTGCGCCCGGCATCGACATTGAGGGTGGGGGTCGGATCACCCGTGAATTGGGCCTTCATCGCGGGCACCCATGCCGAGGTCGCATCCGTGCGCGAACGGAAGCCGCTGAACTCGGCGCGACGCACCAGCGTAGCGCTCGTATAGTTGCGGGCGAAGTCCTCCACGAAAGAATAGACCCTGCCGAGCTCCGACTTGGCGCCGAGCGTGGAAATGGTCGCGATCTTCCGCCATGCTCCGTCCGTCCCCTTCCTCACGTGGCAGGTGAAGGCCGTCCGCTCGCCGTCCGGATCGACTTCAATGCGGGCCGAGACGGGTTCGCCGACCTTCCAGTCGAACTTCGTCATCGTCTTCGCGCCCGTACCCTCGCCGCCGAAACGCGAGGCCTCCGTACCCGGCGCACAATAGACGACCTTGGCGCGAATGTCCTCCGCGACCTGATCGGCGCGGGCCTTGAGGTTCATGGGGTCGCCGGGCTCCCAGACGGAGAAGAGGAAGACATGCCCCGCCGGGCCGAGATCCTGCACGCCACAGTAGCCGCGATCGCAGCAGATGATGGCAAAATAGGTATGCGGCTGGGTTTCGGTGACCGTGACCGTTCCTTCGACAACCCTCGCCTTGGGCGCCTGCGGTGCGTAGGTCAGATGCACGCTGCGCGCCTGTTTGGGTCCGCGAGGCGCTGGCGCCGCCGGCGCAGGATCCGCCGCACGGCAAATTCCGATGCACGAGACGGAAACGACAAGGGCAAGAATCAGGCTTTTCATGATGCCGACAGTATAGCACAATTCATGTACCATGAAAAGCCTATCCGGGATAGGCGCCCGCCAGGCGGAAACGACGCGGCACAAATCATTTCAGACATCCGACACTCTTCCCTTGGATTGCCACGAAAACCCTGGCCGACACGCGACGTCAGCCGAAACGGCGGATGAGGCCGATGACGATGATACCGGCGATGAAGGCGGGCAGGACGTAGGCGCAGTAGAGACGCAGGGCGTTGGGAAGCCTGGGACCGGCGCCCGCATTGACCTCCGCGCGAAAGCCCTCCCAGCCCCAGCCGAAGCGGTGAGTGCAGTACAGCGCAAAGGCGAGTCCGCCGAAGGGCAGGGCGAGATCGCTGACGAGAAAATCCTCGAGATCCATGATGGTGGTTTCGCCGCCCAGCGGATGGAACGAGCGCCAGACGTTGAAGCCGAGGATGCACGGGAGCGACAGGACGGGCATCGCCGCACCCAGGACGAGGCAGGCCTTGCCGCGTCCCCAGCCCGCGTAGTCGCGCAACGCGGCGATGATGCCTTCGAAGACCGCCAGCACCGTCGTCAGCGCGGCGAAGCTCATGAACAGGAAGAAAAGCGCGCCCCAGAGGCGTCCGTTCGCCATCTGGTTGAAGATGTTCGGCAGCGTAACGAAGACGAGGCTTGGCCCCGCCACGTAGGCGACGCCGAAGGCGGAACAGGCGGGAAGGATGACGAGCCCGGCGCAGAGCGCGACGAACGTATCGAGCGCGACGACGTTCAGCCCCTCCGCGAGCAGGGTCCGCTCCCGGCCGATGTAGCTGCCGAAGATCGCCATCGACCCGATGCCCAGCGAGAGCGTGAAGAACGCCTGCTGCAGGGCATTCGCCAGCACCGTGGCCAGGCCCAGATTCCGAATGCCCGCGAGATTCGGAACGAGATAGAATGCCAGCCCCTTCCCCGCACCATCCAGCGTCAGACTGTTGACGGCGAGGACCACGATCAGCAGCAGAAGCGCGAGCATCATCCATTTGGTCACGCGCTCCAATCCCTTCCGGAGACCGATTGCGCAAATGCCGACGGACGCGAGGCAGACGCCGGTCATGGCATAGATCTGCGGCCACGGGTTGTCCCGCATGGTGCCGAACGCCGCCGCCACGTCCGCGACGGTAAGCCCGTCCATTGCGCCCGAGGCCGTCTTGAGGAAGTAGAGTATCATCCACGCCGTGACGACGGTGTAGAACATCATCAGTACGACGAGACCGAGCGAACCGACGAGTCCGTGGACGCGCCAGTACGGCTTACCGGGGGTCAGCACGGCATGGAGATGCGCAATCGAACGGCGGGCGGCACGGCCTGCGGCGAATTCCATCAGCAGCACGGGAAGCCCCAGAAGCGCGAGGCAGGCGAGGTAGAGAACGACGAATCCGCCGCCGCCCGACTGTCCCGCCACATAGGGGAACCGCCACACGTTGCCGATGCCGATGGCACAAGCGGCAGACAGGAGGATGAACCCCAGCCGACTTCCCAACTTCTCACGTTCCGCACGCATTCCCACGCCTTCTGCCTTCCTTTCTTACTCTCCCATCCGCCAACTGCCGTCCACGCCCTACGCCAGCGCCGCCAGGATGCGCCGCCCCCAGTCGCGGGCCTTGTCGAACTGGACGAACCCGTACGATTCATTCGGGGAATGGATGCGATCCTCGCGCTGCCCCCAGCCGACGATGAGCGGCGCGGCCCCCGAGGCCTCGCGCAGAACGGAGACGACGGGAATCGACGCACCGTCCCACCGGAAGACGGCGCCGCGCGCATCCATTTCCGCCAGTACCTCGGCGGCAAGGCGGAAGACGGGCGAATCGAGCGGCAGGCGAAAGCCGCCGGTGCCGGGATTGTAGTCCTCAAGGGCGAGTGTCATGCCACGCGGACACTTCTCCTCCAGATGCCTCCTCACGACCTCGGCGACGTGGCGCACGCGCTGGCCGGGAACGAGCCGCATGGAGATCTTGGCGATGGCTTCGGACGGGATGACGGTCTTGGAGCCCGTGCCACCGAAACCCGAATGGATGCCGTTTACCTCGATCGTCGGCTCAAAGGAGTTGCGCGCGGTGATCGTCTTCCCCCGCTGCCCGCCCGCGGGTTCGCAGCCGATGTCGTCCGCATACGCCTTTTCGCCCATCGCCGCATCCTCGGCCGCACGGCGTTCGGCCTCCGTCGGCGGTTCGATGCCGTCCAGGAAACCGGCGACGGCGATGGAACCGTCAGGATGGTGAAGCGAGGCGACGAGTTCGGCGATGGCCTGGGCCGGATTCGGCGCGATGCCGCCATATTCGCCCGAATGAAGGTCGCGGTTGGGTCCTGTCAGGCGGATCGTGAAGTGCGATACGCCGCGAAGGCCCGCGACAAGCGCGGGACGAAGATCCGCCGCCGCCGAAGTATCGCAGACGAGGAGGACGTCCGCCGCAAGTCTGCGGCGCAGGTCGGGCGCCATCGCAATAAGTGCCGTACTGCCCGATTCCTCCTGTCCCTCAAGGCAGACTTTGATCGTGGGGACGGGGCCCCGGGTCTCGCGCAGAAAATCGCGCATGCCGCAGAGGAGCGCAAAACCCTGTCCCTTGTCGTCCTGTGCCCCGCGCGCGTAGACGCGGTCATTGACGACCGTCGGCTCGAACGGCGGCGTCTTCCAGTTCGCAAGGGGATCCTCGGGCTGGACGTCGTAGTGCCCGTAGATGAGCACCGTCGGCGCGCCCTCGGTGCCCTTGCGTTCCGCGAAAAGAACGGGCGGCGGCAGATTCGCCGCGTGCTGCGGCGTGGCGGTCGGGTAGAGGAGTTCGCCCGCGAAGCCCTCCCTCTGCAGCCATTTCCGCAACCAGGCGGCGCAGTTCACGCAATCCTTCAGCCGCGCCGGATCGGCCCCGACCGACGAAAACCTGAGGAGTTCGAAATATTCCCGCCGAATGGACTCTTCCACGTCTCTTCCCTTTCCACTAATTCCTGAAAGCCGCGAATGCGACAAGCGCGACCATCCCGGCGACCACCAGAACGCCCCCCGCGACAAAGGCCAGCCGCCGCAGGCGCTTCCGGAGCTTCAGTCCCGCGACGAATCGCCGGATCTCGACATCATCCGTCTCGAACGACAGCGTGCTGCTCTGCGCCTCGGGCAACCGGTCGAGCATATCACGCATCGACCTCATGGTCGGCGCCGATTCGGCGGACGGGGCGAACGCCACGGGCGCGGCGGCAGGATGGGTCAGCCCATAGCCCAGCTTCTCGAACTCCCTGAGGAGCACCGTCGGATTCGCAATGCGCCGGTTGCGCTCCTTGACGCACATGCGGCGGATGAGCGCGGCGAGCATCGGCTTCACGTCCCGGTTGAAATCGCGGACGTCAGGGAACGGATCCTCCGAAAGCGTCTGCGCCAGGATCTGCGGCGCATTGGGGCCCGCGAACGGCGTGCGGCCCGCGATCATCTCGAAAAGGACGACGCCGAGAGAATAGATGTCGGCGCGCGTATCGACCGCCGCCGCATCGATCGCCTGCTCGGGCGCGACGTAGGCGGGCGTACCGAACACGCTCTCCGTCGAGGTGTTGAGCGAATCCTTGATGACCCCCGACTTGGCGATGCCAAGGTCGACGAGCTTCACGAGGCCATCCGGCTGGATCATGATATTCTCGGGCTTGATGTCGCGATGGACGACATTGAGCTTCTGCGCGGCCTCCAGCGCCCGCGTGACCTGGATGATGACCTCCACGGCACGATCCGGATCGAAGTGCCCCGCAAAGGCAATGGCCTGCCGGAGATCGCCGCCGGACACATAGTCCATCACCAGATAGTAGAGCCCCCGCGCCTCGTCAAAGCCGCAGTCGTGCACGGCGACAAGGTTCGGATGGCGGATGCGCGTGGCGATCTTCGCCTCGCGGAGGAAACGCTTGACGTAGCTCGCGTTCTCCCGGGCGACGCCCGGGAAGAGCACCTTGAGGGCGAAAAGCGTGTCGAGCAGCTCATGGCGCACGAGGTACACGGCCCCCAGCCCACCATTGCCCAGAAGCCGCTCGATCACGTAGCCGTGAAACCGGTCACCCGTCTGGAAAACGTCTTCCTTGCCGAAATTCACGGGGATCCTCCGACTCTGACGACCACCATGGAATAGTTGTCGACGGCGCCACCCGACACAATCTTCTCCGCCAGTCGCGCGACCATATCCCGCGCCTTCCCGCCACGGGCAAAGATCGCCCGGATCTCCTCATCCGTCACCATGTCCTGCACGCCGTCCGAACAGATGAGAAAGGCATCGCCCGTGTGAATGTCGATCTTACGCCATTCGGGCGCCACGTCCGGCAGAATACCGACGGCCCGCGTCAGCATGTGCGAAATGGCGAGGTGCCGCCGCACCAGCCCCGCCGCCACGGCGCGACCGGCCGCGCGTTCGTGCAGTTCACGAACGACCGTATGGTCGCGCGAGATCTGCCGGAGGACGCCCGCGCGGAACCGGTAGATGCGGCTGTCGCCAATGTACACGGCCGCAGCCTGATCGCCGCGGTCACGGTCGATCGTCAGCACCGCCGCCGTCGACGCCATCGGCCGCGTAAAGCCCGCCTTTTCGGCGAAGGCGCGGATTTCGGCGTTCGCCGTCCGCAGCGCCTCGTGAATGCGCCGGACGCGCTCGGGGAACTCCAGCCGCGCGTCGAGCGCGTTCGCCACCGACGTACAGACGATCTCGCTCGCCTTCGCCCCGCCATCGCCGCCCCCCATGCCGTCGGCAACGCCGTATGTGAAATGGGCACGGCAGACCAGGACGTGATCCTGGTTGTCAGGCCGCACGAATCCGCGTTCGCTGAGCGAGGCGACATCCAGCTGCGGCAATTTGCATCGAAACAAACCTCTGATCCACGTCCACATGATCAGCCCCTCCGCAACACCGTGTTCAGCGCGACGACAAGCGCCTCAAACGCCAGGACCATCGCCGTCAGAGCGTACAGCACGCCCCGGTCCTGATACCAGGGCGGATGCACGGCCGCCGACCGCAGGTGCGGTGCGGCACCGCCCGTCCGCCGCTCCAGGTGCGCCAGCCGTTCGAGCACCTGACGCGCGGACTGCGGCCGCTCTTCGCGCCGGGGCAGCGTCATCTCATGGACGAGTTCCGCAAGACACGCCGGCGCATCCGCCCGCCGCGTCCGCACGTCGGCGAAGGACTGCCCGTCCAGTGCTTTGGCGAGGGCGTGCAGCGCATCGTCGCCCTCGTTCGGCCGATGCCCCGTGATCATTTCGTACATCACGATGCCCAGTGAATAGATGTCGGCGCGAATGTCGACCGAATGGGGATCGAGCATCTGCTCGGGTGCCATATAGGCGGGCGTGCCGACGACGCCGTCGGCGCGCGTCGCCGCGACGTCGGACCCATAGGCGAAGCGCGTAATCCCGAGATCCGTCAGCTTCGCCGTGCCATCCGCCGAGAACAGGATGTTGTCGGGCTTGACGTCGCGGTGCACCATGCCGTTGGCCTGGACGAGGACAAGAGCGCGCGCGATGTCCGTCGCAATCGTACAGACGCCGGGAATTGACATGATGCCGTCGCCGGCGAGGAGGTCCTTGAGCGAACCGCCGGGCATGTACTCCATCGTCAGATAGCAGATACCCGTATCGGGATCGATTCCCGCATCATAGACCTCGACAAGATTCGGATGGCGCACCTTCATCGCAAATTCGGCCTCGCGGACGAAGCGCTTCAGAAAATCGCCGTCACCGCCCGTCGCTCCGGCCGCGAGGGCCTTGACGGCATAGCGCGCGCAACCGTGGGCGGGATCCTCCACCAGATAGACCTCGCCCATGCCACCCTTGCCGAGAAGCGAAACGACCCGGTAGGCTCCAAAGAAGCCTCCGGGACGCAGGATGGTATTCTCGCCTCCGCTCATGATACGGCGATTATACCAAATATTCGGCGCTTACGCCTTCTTCAGCTGGGGAAAGAGCACGACGTCGCGAATCGAGTCGCAGCCCGTCAGGAACATGACGAGACGATCAATGCCGATGCCGAGCCCGCCTGTCGGCGGCATACCGCATTCAAGCGCGCTGATGAAATCCTCGTCAACCTTCTCGGTATCCGCACCCGCCTGGTTCTCAAGCGCCTTGCGCTGTTCGAGCGGATCGTTCTGCTCGGTGTAGCCCGGGCAGAGCTCACGGCCGGCGACGACGAACTCGAATACGTCCACGAGCGACGGATCGTCCTTGCACGCCTTGGCGAGCGGGACGAATTCGTGCGGGATGCGCGTGACGAACGTCGGTTGCATCAGATTCTTCTCGATCAGCTTGTCGTAGACCTCATGGGTGAGCATCAGCTCCGTCGTGACGCCGTCGAGTTCGAGATTCGTCCCGGTCTCACGGCCCTTCGCCTTCGCCTTCGCGAGTTGCGTCTCGAAAGCGAGTTCGAACCAGTCGTCGCCCATGAGTTCCTTTACGAGATCCCTGTAGGCGACGCGCCGATAGGGCGGATTGAAGTCGATGACGGTCTTCGCCTCACCGTAGGCGATCGTACGCGTCCCGATCACCGTGTCGCAGAGGTGCGGCAGCAACCCCTCCATGATCGCCTCCATCGAGGTGCGGTCGCCGTAGGCCTCGTAGACCTCGCATACGGTGAACTCGGGATTGTGCGTGCGGTCTATGCCCTCGTTACGGAAATCCTTGCCGAGCTCGAAAACCTTGTTGATGCCGCCGACGAGGAGGCGCTTGAGGTAGAGTTCCGGCGCAATGCGCATCACGCAGTCCTGGTCGAGCGCGTTGAAGTGCGAGAAGAACGGCTTCG
>JBJEWD010000001.1:0-24968 GCA_051884875.1 Kiritimatiellia bacterium | reverse complement strand
GGCATGACATCAGCCATAACACCGTTGACCCTGCATAAAAATCTCGTTGCACCCGCTTCATTCGGGGAAATGTCATGTTGGGCGGGCGAGGAAATGTGAAAAGGCGAACGGCGGGCAGGACGGACGCCCATTTCCCGAACAGCCCGTCCTACTTCAGGTTGATGAAGAGGGCGTTATGATCGGAGATGCCTTCACCCGAGGCTGTCAGGGGCAGGCCCTCTATCCGCAATCCCCGCACCATGATGTAGTCGAGGGCGCGATTCCGGATGCGCCCGCGACCGGGATAGGTCACGCGTTGCGCGGGCGGGAGGCGTTCGAGGACATTGGTGAAGCCCGCCTCCTCCAGCACCGCGAACATCGGCTCCCCGGCGCCGTCCGGGTGCCAGCGATCCGCGTTGAGATCGCCCGCGATGATCACGGGGGCCGACTTCCCGCGCCGCGGTTTCTCCTGTCCGACGAGCTGTTCGATCGCCTGTGTCCGCTTGCGGCGGTTCGCGGCGGCGATTTCCGCCGAGGTCTGCCCGTAGTTCGACTTGAGATGCACGCTGTAGACGGTCGCCGTCACGGCCGGCGAAACTACGATCTTCGCCCGCGCATAGCCCCGCGGCGGCGCCTCCTCCTTGTTCCGCCCCCGCTTCCAGACGCTCCAGTTCGCCTCGACGACGGGCAGCGTCGTCACGATGACGTCCTGCTGCTGGTCGAAACGGTCGCGGCGGCGGTAACCCGAGACGACGGCCACGCGGAGATCGGTCCGGCCGATCTCGCGGCAGAGCATCTCGGCGACGGATTCGCCGTCCGTATCGCGGCGGAACTCGTTGAAGCAGAGGATGAGGTCGTTGGTTCCCGTCGGGTCGGCCCGTGCCAGCCCGTCGCGCAGCATACGCCCGGCGGCGCGAATGACGCCCCGCTCGATCTCGCGCGCCGCGCGGTGCTCGGCGCGTCCGGACGGAAACCATTCCCCATTCCAGGTGCCGACCGTGACGGCGGCGAGCAAGAGTGCGGAGGGGAGGGTCATCCGATGGCCTTAATCACCGGCGCGGGCGGCTTGTTGTAGACGCGCGAGTTCGGCGGAACGGAACTGATGAGCCAGACGCTGCCGCCGATTTCGGAATCGTGGCCAATCGTCGTATCACCGCCCAGGATCGTGGCGCCGGCGTAGATGACCACGTTGTCCTCGACGTTCGGATGGCGCTTGATGCCCTTCACGAGCACACCCGTATTCGGGTCGCGGGCAAAGGACTTCGCCCCGAGGGTCACCCCCTGGTAGAGTTTGACGTTCGTGCCGATGACACAGGTCTCGCCGATGACGACGCCCGTGCCGTGGTCGATGAAGAAGCGTTCGCCGATGGTCGCACCCGGATGGATGTCGATGCCCGTCTTCGAATGGGCGATCTCAGCCATGACGCGCGGGATGACCGGCACCGCGAGCTTGTAGAGCTCGTGCGCCAGGCGGTGGATCGTCACGGCGTAGAGCCCCGGGTAGGCCATGACGACCTCCATGCGGCTCGACGCCGCCGGATCGCCCTCGTAGGCCGCCGTGATGTCGGTCTCGACGAGGCGCCGCACCTCGGGCAGACGCGCCATGAAGACCGCGACGATCTCCCGGGCGCTGCGGTCTGGACACAGGAGCGCGACTTCCTTCTCGAGATCGGCGGCAAGACCCTCGACCGCGCCTTTCACGCCGAGTTCGCCGTAGACGCAGGGATGAAGCGCGGCCATGCCGTGCCGGATGATACGGGCGATGCGTTGCGGAAGCGTCATGGGCTCTTCTTCTTTCCGATGCGGGCGATGATACGCGCGGCGCCCAGGTTCTTGAAGCCGAGCGCGAGCAGGAACTTGCCGAACCAACGGCGGCTCTCCGCGCGGACTTCGCGGATCTCAATGCCTTCCGCCTTGCAGAGCGCACGGAAGTCCTTGAGCGTGATGCAGTGGATGTTCGGCGTATCGTACCACTGGAACGGCAGCGTCTTCGAGACGGGAAGCCGCCCCGTGAAGCCGAGGGTCAGACGGATCCAGTAGCCGGCGAAGTTCGGGAAGGAGACGATCGCCTCGTCGGCGATGCGCAGCGCCTCGTGAAGGAGCCCGCGCGGATTCTTCACCTCCTGCAGCGTATCCGAGCAGATGGCGAGGTCGTAGTGCCCGTCCGGCACGACGGCGAGGCCTTCGTCGGCATCCTCCCAGAAGACGTTGTGCCCGTCCGCCACCGCCTCCTTGAAGGGATCGATGTCGATGTCGACGCCATCGCCCTTCACGTTCTTCGCCTTCCTGAGGACGTTCAGAAGCGTGCCGTCGCCGCAGCCGATGTCGATGACGTGCGCGCCTTCCGGCACCATGGCGACGACGCTGCGGTACTGTTTCTTCTGCCACGCGAGCACCTTCGTCGGACGATCCATGAGAAAGCCGTGCACGAGCCCCGAGAGGTCGTCGATGTCGGTGAGGAACGAATCGTGGCCCGTCCCCGCCTCCAGGTGGCAGTAGGTGACATCCTTGCCGTTCCGGAGAAGCGCCGAGGTGATGTCCCGCGACTGCCCTTCGGTGAAGAGGATGTCGTTCTGATACGAGACGACGAGACACTTCGCCTTCACACGCGCGCAGGCGGCGTCGAGCGAACCGTAGCGCGCACCCGCGTCGAAGAGATCCATCGACCGCGTGATGTGCAGATAGCTGTTCGCGTCGAAACGATTGACGAACTTCTTCGCCTGATAGTCGAGATAGCTTTCGATCTGGAAGTACGTCTTGAACGCGGCGTCGCGCTTCGCCCGTTCCGCCGCCGGCGCCTCGACGAAGTTCGGCTGCAGATGGCGCTGGAACTTCTCCTGAAGCAGTTCGCGCGAGAGATAGGTGATGTGTGCAATCTGCCGCGCGGCGGCAAGGCCGAGCTTCGGCCCCTTGCCATCGCCTTCGAGATAGTAGTCGCCGCCTTTCCAATCCGGACTATCGGTAACTGCGGCGCGACCGACGATGTCGAACGCCAGCGCCTGCGTGTTCAACGAGGCGGAGGTCGCGATCAGGCAGGCCTTGTCCATGTCGTCCGGCCAGCGCGTCACCCAGTCCACCACCTGAATGCCGCCGTAGCTGCCGCCGATGACGGCCGCGAGATGGCGGATGCCCAGCTGCTTGAGCAGCAGACGGAATACGTCCACCGCATCGGACATCGTATACTGCGGAAAGGCGGAGCCATAGGGCCGGCCGGTATCGGGATTGATCGACATGGGACCCGTCGTCCCCATGCATCCACCCAGGACGTTCGCGCAGATGACGTGCCAGCGGTTCGTGTCGATTGCCCGCCCGGGGCCGATCATCTCCTCCCACCAGCCGCTCGGCTTCGTCTCGCCCGGGCGGATGCCCGCCACGTGCGCGTCACCCGTGAGCGCATGGCAGATGTAGATGACGTTGTCCGCCCGGATCGGTGCGCCGCACGTTTCATACCGCACCTCGATCTTCTTGAGTACGCCCCCCGTCTCAAGCCTGAATCCGCCTTCCGGCAACTTCAGCTCAAGCGTCTTCGCTTCGACTATCCCGACTCCCTCGCTCATAGACCTCCCGTCTCAGTAGCCGCAGTTCATGATCGACTGCTCGTACCCGAAGGTCGAGGCGATCAGGGCGGCGCGAATCCACATGCCGTTGCGCATCTGGCGCCAGTACATCGCCCGCGGATCGTGGTCGCAGCAGGTGCTGATCTCATCCCGGCGCGGCAGCGGATGCATGATGATGCCGTCCCTGCCCAGGAGGGCCAGTTCCTCCGCGCCGAATTTGAACCGTGCCGTATCGATCTTCGAGGATTCGCCCCGGGTGCGGTCCCACTCGTCCTGGATGCGCGTCATGTAGACGGCGTCGGACATCTTCACGACGGCCCGGAGATCGTCGTGGATCGCATAGCGCACGCCCTTCGCCTTAAGGATCGCGATTACGTCCTCCGGCACCTGGAGTTCCTTCGGCGCGACGAAAATCTGGCGGATGTCCCTGAAATTCGTCAGGAGATAGGACAGCGAACGAACCGTGCGCCCGCGCAGGAGATCGCCGCAGAAGGTGACCGTGCGTCCGTCAAGACCGCCTTTCTCCTCGAACGAGCGGACGAGCGTATAGATGTCGAGAAGCGCCTGCGTCGGGTGCTGATCCTTCCCAGAACCCGCGTTGAGAATCGGAATCGGCCGTTCGCTGTTGGAAAGCTCCCACGCGGCCTGCTCGGCGAGGCCTTTCTCCGGGCAGCGCATGATGATGAGATCGACGTAGCTCGAAAACGTACGGATCGTATCGATCTTCGACTCGCCCTTGGCCTCGGAGGACGTCGCGGCATCGCGCACCGAACTCGTCGTGAGCCCCAGGATGTGGCAGGCGTTCAGGTGCGAGAGGAACGTACGGGAGGAAGGCTGCGAAAAATAGAGCATCGCCCGCTTGTGCGCGAGAATCCCCTTCAGATAGAGCGCCCCTTCCTTCGACTTGTTGATGAAACGGATGCGGTTGGAGAGCGTGCACAGACGCTCGAGAACCCCGCGATCGAACTGCTGGGCGAAAAGCGTGTGGTACGGCATGCCATCGCCCTCGGACCGCGCCAAATACGGCTTCTTTTCCTCCAAGCTGAGCTTTTCGAAGTCTTCCCAGGAAATATCCGTAATCTGCGCCATGAAATATCCTCCCTATTCGTTTTTGGGCTTTTGGATATTATACCATATATCATTTCTCCTGAAGCGACGCGCGGCGAATAAGCCGGATTCTGTTCCCCGGACTGCCGCGCCGAAGCACGGCGCTGCCGGGTCCGATCATCCATCTCAGCAATCAACCCGGAACCTTAGGTGCCACGCGGCGCCACCGGACGAGCCGCCCGTCGGTCCCCTATTTGATCTTGCTCCGAGGAGGGTTTACCCTGCGCGTGTCGTTTCAGCCACGCCGGTGAGCTCTTACCTCACCCTTTCACCATTTCGGCGCGCGCACACGTGCGTGCGCCGTTGTCTGTTTTCTGTGGCACTTTCCATCACGTCGAATCACTCGACGCCTTCCGCCCTTGACAAGCGGATCCTCCGCCCTGTGGAGTCCGGACTTTCCTCTGCCTCACGGCAGCGATCGGTCACACGCGCGTCGCTTCAGGAGAAATTTTCAAAAATCAACGGTAGAGGATGCGACCGCACATCGTACACGCGACGATGACCTGAGGCAACTCCTCACTGCCGCGCTTTTCGTTGGCATCGGCCATCTGGGCGATGCTCGGCGGCTGAACAAGATGGCAACCGTCGCAGACGCCTTCGTGCGTCAACGGAACGATGACCGGCCAGCGCTTGGTGCGCAGACGTTCATAATACAGCACGAACTTGGGATCGGTGACGGCCTTGGCCTTCTCGGCACGCTCCTTCTGGCACGCCTCAAGTTCGGCCTTGACCGCCGCGATGCGCTCGTCGATTTCGGTGCAGAACGCATCAACGCCCCCTTTTTCGGCATCAAACCTGGCCTGCGCATCGGAAATGCGGCGCTCGGCGGACGGCATATCGTCCATTGCGGCAAGCGCGTTGTTCTCAGTCGTCTCGAGATCGTGGTTCACAAGGTCGATCTGCATCGAATACTGCTGATACTCCTTGTTGCTCTTGAGCGTTGCCTGCATGCGCTTCAGCTCGTTGATCTTATCTTTGAGCGCCTGCGCTTCAGCCTCAAGCCCCTTCACGCGCTGGGAGACGTATTCCTGACCCGCCTTTGCGGCCTTGAGATCTGCACTTACGCCGGAGAGACGCGCCGTTTCAAGGGCTTTGCGGCGAGGCAAGTCCTTAAGTTCCACCTCGAGCTCGCGAATACGACCATCAACTTCCTGAAGTTCAAGCAACGCCTCTGTAACCGTCACGACTCACATCCTTTCAATTCACGTCCTGCCGGAATCCTACGCCGCGGTCTGGGGCAGGAGACGGGACTCGAACCCGCAACCCACAGAATCACAATCTGTTGATCTAACCAATTGATCTACTCCCGCCAACTTGGAGCCAGGTAAGGGACTCGAACCCCCGACCTGCTCATTACGAATGAGCCGCACTACCAGCTGTGCTAACCTGGCCTTGGTGATTGGGGGATAGTATAACAAAAACCCCGTCTTAGCGTCAACGGGGAAAATGAGAAAAAGTAATGGGGAAATTGTGTGAAGTCCAGAAGCTATCGCAAGTTTCTCTTGCGGTTGCCCATTTGAGAACATTGGATGGCATTGATAATGGCCTTGTTTCCCGTCATTCCTTCCCAGAAAGGAAGCCCGCGTTTCCTATGAGAGGCTTTGTCAAGGGCGCTCGCCTAAGGCGAACTCCACTCCCCCGTCGCCTTCACACCTTGTTCCTATCCGCATTCTGAGTCGATGCCGTAACATCGGATGCCCGTTAAAATTCGTCTTCGGGCTGCCACTTACCCTTCGAGCTCGAAGTCCTAGACTCCAGCCGCAATCACCGGTGTAGCTGACTGACAGGATGCCCAAACGCATCAAGCTCCGACCGGTTCAGGCACCTCCGTTCCCGCCGCAAGGTTGTCCTGACAGGGCTTCCCGGACTGGAGTATCACCATCATGACGACCGCGAGCTTCCGCGCCACCGCGATCCTAGCCTTGCGACGGGCGATCTCGCCGCCCCGTGCGCAGATGCGCTCGCCGTACCGCTTCATGGCCGAGTCCTTCGACGATTCCGAAGGATGTGGTTCGCCGCCGTCACCAGAAGCCGGCGCATCATCTCGTTCCCGCCCCGGTGATGTTCCTGGGCTTGTCGATGTCGCCTGACTGATCCTGGCCTGCCGTCAGTCGTCGTGGAGGGACACGGGATGGAACAGTTCGTGCGGCGTCCGGGCGAGGTGTGCAATCATCTGCGCATCCTTCCAGTCGTTCTTCTGCGAGCTTTCCCAGATGGCGCGGAGCTTACGGGCGTTACCCACAATGACACATGGCACCGCAACCGCAATGCCTGGCAATCGAGCTGATCCACCGGCAATGGGTTCCTGTCTCCATGGCGGCGGTGGCACCCGCGTGTTCCCTAAAGAACGCGTCGTCCTCCCCTGAACCAATCACAAGGTGATCGAGGGAAACGACGCCAAACAGGAAAATCTTGCGTATAAAACAAAAAAATAACCGCATTTACTGCGGTTATTCTCTTTTCGGGAAGTGGTCGGAGCGGAGGGATTTGAACCCTCGGCCTTTTGCTCCCGAAGCAAACGCGCTACCAGGCTGCGCTACGCTCCGATATTCCAATGTGTTATTTTCAACACAACTGAAAACGGTGGATAGTATATTCTTTTTCTTGTCGCGCGTCAATGGGGTATTTTTCTTGGAGGTTCTCCAATTTTTTCCGCAAGCCCGTCGCCCGCTTCATAGGGGACATGATCTACGGAATCATGGCGGAGAAGGACGTGAAGCTCGCGTCCGTGGTCCGCGCGCCGAAGGAGGAGACCTCCCCGAAAAAGGTCGAGGACAGGCTCAGCCGGATGCTCTCGTCGGACGGGCTGGAGGCGGGGCTGCACGGCTTCATCGCCTCCGAGGGCGCGCGGAAGGTCCACAGGGACACGCTCATCATCCTGGACCCTTCCGACGTGCAGAAGCCCTACGCGAAGAAGATGGAGTACCTCGCCAGGGTCTGGGACGGCAGCAAGGGCGAGGTCGGCGACAACCTCGGCTTCTGGGGCTGCATGGCCGTGGCCTGCGAATCGGGCGGCCGCAGGCCGATCCCGCTGCACTTCAGGCTGTGGTCCGCGGACTCGCAGCGTTCGTCAGCGGGAACTCGGAGAAGCACGACGTCATCGCGAGAAGCATCTCGCGCATGGCGTTCAGGATCCACGACGTGCCGGAGTTCCACTTCTACGCCATCGCGGACGGCGCAAACGACATCCTCAAAAGAGGCCGCAGGTGGCGCGGATTCGACCCGGAGGAGGCCGAGAGGAGAGAAGAGGCGTCGCTCTTCGCCTTCTTCGGAATGAACACAGGATAGCGAACCCCTCGCAACGGTCAGTTTCTGCACCTCGACACGGAACGCCTCGGCGCTCCTATTGTCGGATTTTCACTTATCGTAAAAAGGAAATCACCACTTCACCCTTTGTTTCCAAGGACGCGAAGATTTTCACGTCTCAAAAATTGGGGAACCTCCAAGGCTTCAGCTGCGAACTATCCCTGCGAACTATCCCGATGTCAGCCCTGGGGAACTTGTACAGTCAGGCGAGCCAAATCGGAAAGACACGCCTTCAAGGTGAAATTGACCCGTCTGGCTTGCCGATTATGCAGGTACATCCAATCCGCCGCGGCGAACTGCGGGGATGGTCAGACGCTCATCTGACCATCGGCCTTTTGGATCTGGTCGTCCTTGAGGCCGAACTTGACGAGATCGATATCAACGACCTCCATCGGCGGATGGGTCTTCCACGCGCCCCGCGTGTAGTCCGGGATGTCGATGGCGGCGGAACGCCGGAGCGCCGACTTCTCGGTGAGCTCGCCGACACAGCAGGTGACCGCGAGATCGTAGACGTCCATGTCGAGCGGCAGCCCCTGCTGCAGACAGTAGATCCAGCGCGCGTCCATGATGAAATCCATACCGCCATGCCCGCCGACGCGCTTGGCGAGCTCGCCGATCGTCTTGTAGAGCGGATGCTTGTACTTCTGCGCGATTTCATCGGCCTGCGCCGGCGGATACCAGGCGTGCGCCCCCGCGCCGTTCTTCTCCTCGAAGACGATCTGGTAGGGATAGTCCTTGATGATGCCCTTCGTACCCGAGACGAGCTGGATGCGCGAATAGGGGCGCGGCGAACTGACGTCGTGCTGGATGACCATGGTCTTACCCTGCACCGTACGGATGAGCGAGGTGTTCATATCGCCCGTCTTCATCTTCTCTCCCAGCCGCGGATCGCCGGGCTTGAGGTGGTTCTTCTTGTAGAGCGCAAAGTTGAGCTCGCGCGAATCCATCGAGACGAGGTAGTCGAGGCGGTCGCCGCGGTTGACGTCCATCGTGAGGCAGAGCGGCACGAGACCATGCGTCGCATAACGGTTGCCGGCGTGGTCGCGGTTATGCGGATAGCGCCAGTACTCGTAGTCCGGATAGTTGGCGCGGCACATATCGCGCAAATCGTGGATGTAGGCGCCCTCGGCGTGGATGATGTCGCCAAGCATCCCGAGCTTCGCGAGATTGAACGTCAGCATCTCGATCTCGCCATAACAGCAGTTCTCAAGCTGCATGCAGTGCCTCTTGGTGCGCTCGCTCGTCTCGACGAGTTCCCAGCACTCGTCCACCGTAAAGGCGGACGGCACCTCGGTGAAGACATGCTTGCCGCCGTTCATCGCGGCGAGTTCGACGGGGACGTGAAGTTCCCACGGCGTCGTGTTGTAGACGACGTCGATCTCGGGATCGTCGCAGAGCGCACGCCAGGCCTGCTCGCCCAGGTATTCCTTGGCCTTCGGCTTGCCGTTGTTCGCGAGCCATTTCTGCGACCGCGCGATCTTGTCGTGGTTCTTGTCGCAGATGGCGACGACGGTAATGCCGGGAAGGCCCTTGATGCGGCCCATCACACCCTGCCCGCGCCCGCCCATGCCCACGATGCCCAGCCGGATGTTGGGAATGGCCGGCGCGGCGAACCCGTGCATCGGCGCCCCCGTCACGCCACCAAAGCAACACGGCATCTTGCAGCCCGAAACCATGCCCGTCGCCCCGACGGCCAGCGCACTCTTCAGAAAGTTCCTGCGGTTCATGTCAAACGTCATCTCATTTCCTCCCTTTCTCCCGCACATGATAACATAATTCACATTCCAGGCGCAACACCCGCAATTCGAGGGCACCCCTCTCCGGGCGTCTCTCTGCAGCTGCTGTCCGCCGCCTGAGACGAGAATGCCGTGCGGGAATGCCCGGCGCAACGATCAGGCGTGATCTTTGCCGATGAATTCGCACGGCGCCTTGCCGGCGCAGAGTCCGCGGACGAACTGAATGCCGTAGCAGACGTGCGAGGCGAAAACGCCGGCTGCGGTGATCGCCCAGGTGGCCGGATTGAGTGCGCAGGTCGTCAACGAGACCGCAGCCAGATACACGATCGCCGGCGTCAGCAGAAGCCCGCCGGCGGCGCCCGCCGGAGTCTCGATGCGCCCGAAGCGCATCAGCCAGGAGGCGATGGGGAGCCCGACGAGGAGATACGCCACGAAGAGCGACGGGATGAAATAGCTCAAATGGCGCGAATTGGACGGATACCGCTTGCAGAAGTAGCCGCGGTGGAAGGCGTAGCGCGCCAACTGGCGCAGATGCGGACCGAAGAGCGCGCGCCGGTGGTGGTAGACGATCACCCACGGATCGTAGACGATGCGTTTGCCCCTGTCGATGATATCCTTGCAGAGGAGCGTATCCTCGCCCGGCCAGAAGTCGGTGCGGTAGCCGCCGAAGGAATCGAGAATATCCCTGCGGACGAAAAGATTGCAGCTCGGATAGTCGTCGACATCGCGGCGGACGCCGCCGGCCTTGTAGCGGTAGCGGTAGTTGCCCGAGACGAGCCAGTTGGCGTAGACGCGTCCCCCCACGCGGGCGAGATACGCATCGTCGGGCGGCGTGACGCCCGGTCCGCCCACCCCGCCGATCGACGTATCGCCGAAATACTTGATCGCGTATTCAAGCCAATGCACATCGGGATAGGCGTCGTCGTCGATGAAGGCGATGATCTCGCCCGTCGCCACCGCAAGGCCCAGATTGCGCTTTTCCGCAGGTCGCACCCGACCGGTCGCGCAACACCGGATCGGCAGACCGGCAGGCCGCTGCACGTCATCTGCATCCGGCAGCACGATGACCTCGAAATTGCGGTAGCTCTGCTCCGCAAGACCCTTCAGACACTCCTGCAGCATCCAGCTGTCGTCCGGACAGGCGATGACGACGGAGACGCGTGGATCGTGATCCATCCGCTTCGGCGCCTCGGCCTTCGCGTAGTAGCGGAGGATGCGCAGACGGTAGAACACCGCCAGCGAATCCCACGCCATCGCCTTCACCGTGGACGCGCTCAGGCATCCGAACTTCGAACCGAAGCGGATGACGACGGGCGCCTCGGCGATCTTCGCGCCGCGCTGATGGGCGATGGACAGGAGTTCGAGATCGAAGGCATAGGCCTTCACGAGCATACGTCCGAGCGCTTCGCCGAGCACGTTCCGCCGAAAGAGCTTCATGCCCGTCTGCGTATCGGTGATCGGCAGCCCTATCGTCAGGCGAACGAGCGTGAAATAGCACCAGCTCACGAGACGGCGGTGCCAGGGGTACTGCACCTCGGAATGGCGATGGCGCTTCGAGCCGACGACGATATCGGCCTTTTTGTCCGCCATCTGGTCAAAGAACCACGGCGTCTGCTTCGGATGGATGTCGAGATCGCCGTCCAGAAGCATTACGTATTCGCCCGTAGAGGCCTCGAAACCCGCCCGCAGCGCCGCGCCTTTGCCGCCGTTCCGCGCACAGATGACCGGGCGGATGACGACCGTTGCCTCCGCATCGGGTCCCCCGCCCCACGGGCCTTCAAACCCCTTCAGTACCGCCGCCGTGTCATCCGTCGAGCCGTCATCGACGAGCACGAGTTCGGCGCGTACGCCGTGCGCGGCGAAAAGCTCCGCCGTCTCGCGCAGATTGCCGGCGATCGACGTGGCGAGATTGTAGACGGGCATGATGACAGAAAGCCGTCCCCGCCCGATCACCCGCCGCGTCTGCGCCCATTTCTCCTCAAGCTTCGTCATTAGATGTTCGAACCCCCGTAATGAAGGCCGGACACGGGGCGAATGGCTCAGGCCTTCACGATGGCGATCTTCGTGGCGTGGCCGTTGAGATCCTCGACCGCCGCCGCGACCGGTCCGAACGTGATGGCGACGGCCAGCGTCTCGTTCTTCACGTAGTCGGCGTGCTTCTCAAGGGCCGCTCTCATCGCCTCGTCGGCTTCGACCGCAATCGTAATGCGCTGGGTGACCTCGAAATCGGCCTCCTTGCGCATCGCCTGCACGGTCGAGACGAATTCACGGGCCAGGCCCTCATCGATGAGTTCGGGCGTCAGCGCCGTCTCCAGGCCCACTACGATCGCCCCCTGCGAGGCGACGACAAGCCCCGCCTTCGGCGTACGGGTGACGAGGACATCCTCCGCCGTCAGCGCAACGCCCTCGATCGTCGCCGAACCGGCGAAGGACCTGAGCGCGGCAATGCCCGCCGCGACGGCCTTCATCTTCGAACCGCACTTCCTGCCGAGCGTCTTGAAGTTCGCCTTGAACGTGACGTCGCAGAGCTCGGTCTCATCGGCGATGAACGCCACCGCCTTGACGTTCAGCTCGTCTTCAATCAGCGCCTCCAGTCCCTTAATATCGCCACCGGCGATCTTAAGCGCGGGAAGCGGCTGGCGCACCTTGAGGTCGTTGTCCGCCCGGAGACGGCGGCCAAGCTCCACCGCCGCCTGCACGTCGGCCATGCGCCGCTCGAGATCGAGATCGCGCGCGGCGGCGTGGGCCGTCGGGAAGTCGCAGAGATGCACGGACTCGGGGTCGCCCGCACCTTTCAGATTGCGGTAGATCTCCTCGGCGATGAACGGCGTAAACGGCGCCGCGACCTTCGCGAGCTGCACCAGGACGTAGCGGAGCGTACGATACGCCGAGAGCTTGTCGCCATCGTTCGTGGATTTCCAGAAACGGCGGCGGCTGCGGCGGATGTACCAGTTGGTGAGATCTTCAATGAACTTCACGAACGGACGCACCGACTTCTGCAGGTCGTAGACGTCCATCGCGGCCGTGACGCCGGCAATCAGCGTCTCCATCGATGAGATGATCCACCTGTCGAGCACGTTCGCGGATTCGGGATACACGACCTCGGCATCGCTGAAGCCATCGACGTTCGCGTAGGTCACGAAGAACGAATAGGCGTTCCACCATGGGATGAGGAGGTCGCGCATCAGCTGCCTGACGCCATTCTCGGAGAACTTGAGCGACTCGGCCTTGACGACCGGCGAGTAGATCATGTAGAGACGGATCGCGTCCGCGCCGTACGTGTCCAGCATCAGGTTGGGATCCGGATAGTTCTTGAGGCGTTTAGACATCTTCTTTCCGTCTTCGGCGAGGACGAGTCCGTTCACGATCACGTTCCTGTACGGACTCTTGTCGAAAAGGCAGGTGCCCAGGACCATGAGGGTGTAGAACCAGCCGCGAGTCTGGTCAAGACCTTCGGCGATGAAGTCCGCCGGGAAGTAGTCGTCGATACGAAGCGCCCGGCACTTGGCATCTGGCGCTTGGTGCGCTTCGGATGCCGCACGCGGCGCCGCGCACGCTGCACCGGACGCCTCTTCTCCCATGTAGTGCTGCTGCGCATACGGCATCGAACCGGACTCGAACCAGCAGTCCAGAACTTCGGGCGTGCGATGATAGGTCTTGCCGTCCTTCCGGATGACGATTTTGTCGACGAAGTGCTTGTGGAGGTCGGTCACCTTTTCGCCCGAGAGCGCCTCCAGCTCCCCGATGGAGCCGACGCAGATCATGTCGGCGGGATCGTCGTCGTTGATCCACACCGGGATGCAGCTGCCCCAGAAGCGGTTGCGCGAGATGTTCCAATCGCGCGCCTCCTCAAGCCAGTTGCCGAAGCGCTTCTCGCCGACGTAGTCCGGCGTCCAGTGGACGGTCGCGTTGTTCTTCGCGAGACGCGCGTGGAGATCCTCGACCCGCACGTACCAGGCGTCGATGGCGCGGTAGATGAGCGGCGTATCGGTGCGGTCGCAGAACGGATAGCTATGGACGATCGTCGACTGGTGAACGAGTTTGCCCATGCCCTTGAGTTCGCGGATGATGTCCTTGTCGCAGTCCTTGCAGAAACGGCCCTTGTATGCGGGAACCGCATCGGTGAACGCGCAGGCGGCGTCGAGCGGATCGACAATCGCCGTCATCCCCGCCTCCTTGCAGACGCGGAAATCGTCCTCACCGTAGGCCGGCGCGATATGGACTATGCCCACGCCGTCGTCGGTCGTGACGTAGTCGTCGGTCAGCACCCGGAACGCCCCTTCGGCCGCCTTGTCGGCGAAATACGGGAAGATCGGCTCGTAGCGCGTGCCCTTCAGCGCCGTGCCCTTGAATTCAGCGACGAGTTCGTACTGTTCGGCCTTCTTGAAAATCGCCGGAAGGCGGAGCTTTGCCATAATGTAGACGGGCCGCGCCGCGTCGGTGACGTCGCGCACCGCCACATAGTCGATGTTCGCGCCCACGCACATCATCAGGTTCTCCGGGAGCGTCCACGGCGTCGTCGTCCAGACGAGGAGGTAGACCGTCGGTTCCTTTGCGAGGAGTTCCTTCATCTCGGTGCTTTCGGCCGTCAGAGCCTTGGTGCGCACCGTCACCGCCGGATCCTGCACGTCCTTGTAGTTCGATCCGGCCTCGAAGTTGGAGAGCGGCGTCGAGAGCTTCCAGCTGTACGGCATGATGCGATGCGACTTGTAGACGCGCCCCTGCTGCCACAACTGCTTGAAGACCCACCAGATCGTCTCCATGAACTCGGGCTGCATCGTCTTGTAATCATGGTCGAAATCCACCCACCGGCCCATCCGCGTCACCGTCTTGCGCCACTCGGAGACATACTTCAGCACCATCGAGCGGCACTGCTCGTTGAATTTGTCAACGCCAAGGGCCTTGATCTCCGGCGCACCGGAGATGCCGAGCGCGTCCTGCGCCAGCGCCTCGATCGGCAACCCGTGGGTATCCCAGCCGAAACGCCGTTCGACGTACTTGCCGCGCATCGTCTGGTAGCGCGGCACGATATCCTTGATCGTTCCCGCAAGCAGATGACCGTAGTGCGGCAGACCCGTGGCGAAGGGAGGCCCGTCGTAGAATTTGTAACGCTCCCGGCCCTCGTTCTTCTTGAGGCTCTTCTCAAACGTGGCGTCTTCCTTCCAAAACGCGAGGATCTCCTCTTCCATCTTTGGAAACGCGACCTTATTCGACACAGGCTTGAACATCTAACCGCTCCATTCGTTAAATTGGTGGAGTATTATATCAAATTTTCGTCGCCTTGCGGTTGTCGGATCCCAAGCGCAATGGACGCCGTTAGTCGAGTCGCCGTTAGTCATGCGGCAACGACCGGCTGCGGATGGCATGACGAGCCTGGCGGTATTTTCCCGCCGCTGCGTCGGCGGACTGCCCCAGATTTCCGCCAGACGGGCCTGGAGGCGCAATCGTCTGCCAGGAGCAAATAACGGACCGGGGTGCAGGCTGCGGTCGACGAAGGCGCGGCAGGAAACAGCAGGCCTTCTGCAGCAAGCCGGTAGAGGCTGGGCGGCGGCACGCGGAACCGCCCAATAGATCGAGGTATCGTCCCGCGCGAGGTCGTCGGCGGGGCGAATCACCCCGAGTCGAGACCTATCAGGAGTGCATCGGCATCGGTTCGCTGGACTGGAAACCATCAGGCTCCCTGAGTTCCAGCGGACGATCCTCAAACCGCGTATACTCGCGCACGAAGTTGACCCGCACCTCGCCGATTTCGCCGTTTCGATTCTTCGCCACGTCAATGATCGCCAGCGCCTGGTCGTTGGCGTCCTTCGAGGTGGCCGTACGCGACGGACGACGCAGCAGGAAGACGACGTCGGCATCCTGCTCGATCGCACCCGAATCGCGCAGGTCGGACAGCTTCGGCCGCTCCTCCCGATCGCCACGCTGCTCATTCGCGCGCGAGAGCTGCGAAAGGACGATGACGGGAATCTTCAGTTCCTTCGCCATCGCCTTCACCTGCTGGGAGATTTCGGAGACCTCGAGCTGACGACCCTGCTTGGCCTTTTCGCTGCACTTGCAGAGCTGCAGGTAGTCGATGACGATGAGTTCGATCCCATACGCCTTCTTCGCCCGACGCGCCCGCGCCCGCAGATCCATGATGTCGAGACCGGCCGAATCATCGACGTAGATCGGCGCCGACTTGAGCTCGCCCACGGCCTGAAAGAGGTTCTGGGTCAGCTGTTCCTTTTCGGCCCTGGCGCACAGATTGCGATTGAGCCGCCACATGTTGACATGCGCACGCCCCGCAATCATGCGCTGCGACAGCGCCTCGACGGGCATTTCGAGCGAGAAGATCATCACGGGATGCCGCTTGCCGCCGTCCGAGACGACGGGCGGATAGCCGTTGCCTTTGAGCGTCATCATCTGGCCGAGCGCAGCGGACTCCGCAATGTTCATCGCCAGCGACGTCTTGCCGACGGAAGGACGCGCCGCAATGACGATCATTTCAGAGGGTTTAAGTCCCTGCAGTTTTTCGTCGAGATGCGTCAGACCCGTCGACAGTCCCTCGAAGGTCGTGCCGTTCGAGGAGAACATCCTGTCGATGCGGCGGAAACTGTCCTCGACCGCCGCCGACCACGGCAGCGTCCGCTCGCCGCGGGTGCCGATCTCCAGGAAGTCCTTCTCTGCTTCACCGAGCACCGCCTGCGGATTGGGGTATGCGTTCTCGTCATAGCACCTGTCCACGACCCGCGCGGCGCGCGCGATCATCATCCGCCGCAGGTGCTTGCCGCGAATAATGGAAAGGTAATACTCGGCATTGGCCGTCGTCTGCACCTGATCGATGAGCGATTCGACGTAGCCGACGCCGCCCACGGTCTCCAGCGCGCCAGTGACGCGCAGTTCCTCCATGAGCGTGAGCGCATCAAGCGGCTTGGAGGCGCGGTTCATCTCCAGCATCACGTCGTAGATCGCGCGGTTGCGGGGATCGTAGAAGGTTTCGGGACGGATGCCGCTCGTCAGGCAGACGTCCATCACGCGGTCGCCGCTCCGGCCGACCGCATCCAGCAGAATGGAACCGAGCACGGCCCTTTCGGCCTCGACGTTGCTCGGCGGTGTCCTCATTTCGTCCATGAATCGTCAGTGTAGCAAAAGTGACGGCAACGGTCAACGCGCCACTTGCCGTGTGTACGGATCACGCTTACTTCTGCCCCGTTTCGGCGGCAAGATCCTTTCGGCTGCGCGCCTTGAGGAAGATCCGCAGCGGAGCCCCTTCGAGTCCAAAGCGCGCGCGGATGTTCTTGTCAAGGTAGCTGAGATAGGCGGGGGTGACGAGTTTCGGATCGTTCACGAAGAGGCGGATCGTCTGCGGGTTCGTCGAGACCTGAAGCCCGTAGTAGATCTTCAGGCGCTTGCCCCGGATCATCGGCGAAAGCGTCTTCTTCGTCGCCTTCGTGATGACGTTATTGAGCATTCCCGTCGGCAATCTGAGGCTCGCCGACGCCGACGCCGTGTCGATCGCCTCCACCGTACGGCGGATGTTGTACCCCGACTTGTTTGAACAGAAGACAATCGGCGCGAAACTGAGGAACGGCATCATCGAACGGAGTGCCTCGGTGGCCTTCGCCTCCGTCAGTCCCTGCTCCTGCGCGATATCCCATTTGTTCATCATCACGACGCAGGCACGGTTCGCCTCGAGGATCTTACCCGCGATGCGCTTGTCCTGCATGGTCGGACCGAGCACGGGATCCATCACCAGAATAACGACGTCGGCCTCCTTGATCGCGGTCTCCGAACGGAACAGCGAGAAGTTGTCGACGGACGTCTTGGACATCTTCGTGTGCGGCTTCATTCCCGCCGTATCGACGAGCATATAGCGGCGCGCCTCGGGTCCCGAACCGATCGTGAACGGCACTTCGACGGCATCGCGCGTCGTCCCGGGAATCTCCGAGACGATGACGCGCGGCGCGTTCAGAAGGCGGTTCACATACGAACTCTTGCCCGCATTCGGACGCCCGACGATCGCCACGCGCAACGGCGGCTTCGCAGCCTCTTCGGCCTCCACGGGCGGCAGTTTCTCCGCCAGCGCCGCAACAAATTCCTCAATGCCGCGCCCGTGTTCGGCGGAAATCGCAAACACCGGCAGCCCGAATCGCGCGAATTCGTGCGCCCGCCAGTCGTCGTCCGCCGTATCGCACTTGTTGGCGGCAATTACGCAGGGCACCCCCGACTCGCGTACACGCTTGATGACCTCCGCGTCCAACGGTGCAACGCCTGCGCGCGCATCGACGACAATGGCACACACGGCGGAATCCTCGATGGCCAGCGCCGCCTGACTGCGGGTCTCCTCGTCCAGCGGATCGTGCGTAACATGTCGGTCGAAGGCAATGCCGCCCGTATCGACGAGCATGATCCTGCGCCCCAGGATCTCCACCTCACGGGTCACGCGGTCGCGCGTAACGCCCGGCTGGTCGAAGACAATGGCCACGCGTTTGCGCGCAATTCGATTAAATAACGCACTTTTTCCCGTATTCGGGCGCCCGACTAAGCTGACAACATTCATAGCTTCCATATTTTACCATATTTCGCCCCTCCGCCGATCCGCCGCCAGGGACAGGATGCCTCGGACACGCGCTAGCCGCGGATGCTGCGGGCGACGGTCAGGCACCAGACGCGCGAGGCGCCCGAAGCCTTCAACGCCTTGGCGCATTCCGAAAGCGTGGCGCCTGTGGTCATCACGTCGTCGACGACAAGTACCGTGCGCCCGCGCACCCGACCAGGGCGGCGCACTGCAAAGGAATCCTTCGCGTTCTCCCGTCGGGCTTCTTCGTTCAGCTCGGATTGCCGCGCGGGATTCCCCTTGCGCGCAAGCACGTCCGCCGCATACCGGCGGTCAATGCGTTTTGCGAGCGTCCGCGCCAGATACGCACTCTGGTTGTAGCCGCGGTCGATGCGATGGAATGCCGTAATCGGCATCGGCAGGACGAGATCCACCGCCTCCGGGACGAAACGCGCGCGGGCCGCCGCCTCGAGCCAGTCGACGAAGTCGTCCTTCAGCCAGAGATGACGGTTGAACTTGTACGCGAGCAGCATCTCGCGCGCCTGGTCCTCGAATCGCACGGCACTGGCCGCGCGATCGAAGTGCGGACGCGTCGTACGCCGGCTGCAATCCTCGCAGAGATACTCGTCTTCAAGCCCCGCCACGGCGCGACCGCAGATGCGGCAACAGCCATCGGCCGGCACGAACGGAATACGGTTGAGGCAATCCGCGCAGACATGACGCCCGGTGCGATCCACCGGGCGTCCGCAGACTTCGCATGGGCGCGGCCAGACCAGATCCAGGATCCGACCGATCACTTCGCGAGCAGATCGGTCGGATACTCGCCTGCGTCAACCAGCTTCCGGATTTCACCAATCACATAGGGCTTATCCTCGCGATAGGTGACGCCAAACCAGCTCGAATCGGTCGGCAACACCCGGCAGTCCGCCTTGCCTTCCCGGATGAGTTCGTCGACGACGAAAGGAATGTACCACTCGCTCTTCATCTCGGTTCCCCGCGCGGCGAGGAACCTCACGAAACGCGATTCGAGTTCGGTGAAGAGCTGCGGCGTGAAACCCCAGCAGTTCATCGAGACGCGCGCCTCCAGCGGCACCTTGACGGGATGCGCCGAATCCTCCTGATTTTCGGCCACATCCCCCGCCTTTACGAGTTTCGTCATCTCGGTAACGCCCTTGAGCGTACCATCCGCCGCGACGTCACAGATGCCGCGCGCGACCGAGCCGTTCTCGGAGAGCGTCAGCGAAAGCTTGTAGCCGACCATCGCAAAATGGAGCGAAGCCGGGCCGACGGACGCGAGATATGCGCCCAGTTTGCCCATCGCATCGCGGCCGTAGAAGTCATCGGCGTTGATGACGGCAAACGGCTCCCGGACGACATTCCGCGCCGCGCGCGTCGCGTGGGCCGTGCCCCAGGGTTTCGTGCGGCCTTCGGGCAAGACGTAGGGCGCGGGCAGGTCGTTGAGATCCTGATAGCAGTAGTCGACGGGAATCATGCCCTCGTACTTCTTGCCGACCTTCTCCTTGAACTCCGCCTCGAAGTCGTGGCGGATGATGAAGACGACCTTGCCGAAACCGCCGCGGATCGCGTCGAAGACGGAATAGTCGAGAATCGCCTCGCCGGACGGTCCGACCGGATCGACCTGCTTGAGACCACCATAGCGCGAACCCATGCCCGCCGCGAGAACCACCAATGTCGGTTTCATTTGACTTATCCCCCTTTTTGACTTGTTAAGAAGCCGCGTTCGTCTTCGCGATCACCGACGTACAGGCCTTCAATACGCCTGCGACATCCGCCAGATTCGATGGGATGATCATCGTGTTGTTCGTCTTCGCGAGACCGCCGAATTCCTTCAGATACTGCTGGGCAAGCTGCATGTTGACGGATTCGAGACCGCCCTGCGCGCTGATCGCCTCGGCGACCTTGCGGATGCCCTGAGCCTGCGCCTCGGCGACGAGCAGGATCTCCTTCGCGCGGCCCTCGGCCTCGTTGATCTTGCGCTGACGCTCGCCTTCGGAGAGGTTGATGGCCTCCTGCTTCTCGCCCTCGGCGCGGTTGATCTTCGCCTGGCGTTCGCCCTCCGATTCGGCGATCATCGCGCGCTTCTCGCGCTCGGCGCGCATCTGCTTCTCCATTGCGTCGCGGATCGTACGCGGCGGCGTGATGTTCTTGATCTCATAGCGCGTGACCTTGATTCCCCACGGATCGGACGCCTTGTCGACCGCCGCGACGATGGCGGAGTTGATCGCGGTGCGCTCCTCGAACGAGCGGTCAAGATCAAGTTTGCCCATCTCCGAACGCATCGTGGTCTGCGCGAGCTGCGTCGTCGCGAAGAGGTAGTTGCCGATGCCGTACGAAGCCTTCGCCGGATCCATCACCTGCATGTAGAGGATGCCGTCGACCGACACCGCGATATTGTCCTTCGTGATGCACTCCTGCGGCGGCACGTCGATCGCCTGCTCCTTGAGCGTGTGCCTGTAGGCGATTCGGTCGAAGAACGGCACGAGGACGTGGAAACCCGCCTCCAGCGTGCAGCGGTACTTGCCGAGACGCTCAACGATGTAGGCCGTCTTCTGCGGAACGATGACGGCGGTCTTCGCAATCGCCACCAGGACGACGAACGCGATGAAACCGAAAAAGATCAGGGCTGGATTCATTTTATCTCCTCCACTTTCATTGTTAGGTTGTTCTGTGAAATCACCTTCACCGTCGTGCCGACAGCAATCGGCGCATCGGCCGTCGCCGTCCATTCGGCATCGCCAAGCTCGACGCGGCCCGTGAGCGGCGGCGCAATCGCCGCGGTCACCTTGCCCGCGCGGCCGACGTACTCGTTGTCAAAGTCCGCCTTCGTGTCGCGCGTTGCGCCTGAAAAGACCCGCTTCACATAACGGCGCAGCACGAGCAGATAAAGGATGGACAGGATCGAGAACGCCGCCAGCTGCCAGACGGGCGAGAACGAATCGCCTACGCCGAATCGGATGAGCCCGACCGTCGCCGCCGCGAGTCCAAAGAAGAAGATCACGAACCCCGGCGACGCCAGTTCAAGCAACATCAGCCCCGCGCCGATATACAGCCACGTCCAGCCACAACCCGTCATTTGCGTCTCTCCTTGATATCGGTAATGCACGCGCCCGGAATTGACGCGAGAATGTCGTTAAGCTTCGGATCGTCCAGAATGTCCTGACGCGAGAAGGTCGACGGATCTATCGCCTTCGGCGCAGGCGCCGGTGCGGGATTCGGCGCCGCCAGATCCGCCGCCGACGGCAGCGCATGACTCGCAAAACGGACGGGCTTCGGCGCAGACGCCGGTTGTGCGGATGGCGCGGACGGCGCGGGGGAGACGGACGCACCGGCCTCTCCCTTCAGCGCACGGACCGCCCGCATGAGCTCTTCGATCGTCGCCGTCGTTGCAATGCGCGAAGCGCGAATAAGCGACATCTCGATGAGCGTGCGCACGCTCAGCACGTAGCGCAGCCTGTCCTCCATCTCGGCGAGCTGGTCGCAGACGCGGAACACGCGCCCCGCGTCGATGTCCTTCGCCTGGCGGGAGAGGACCTTGATCTGCTCGGGCGTCGCCTCCAGCGACTTCGATTCGGGACCGAGCGCCTGCAGTACGACAAGATTGCGGAAGTGCTGGAGGAGTTCGCCCGCGAGCCGCCGCATGTTCTTGCCCGCCGAATCGAACATTTCGATCGACCGCAGGATGCCCGCCGTATCGCCCGAAAGAATCGCGCCCGCCAGCGTCTCCAGCGCCGACCGCGAGACGAGGCCGAAGACCCCGAGTGCATCCTCTTCCGTCACCTTGTCGCCTTTGAAGGACAGGAGCTGGTCGAGCGACGAGAGCGCGTCGCGCATGCCGCCCTCGGCGCCGCGTGCAATCGCCAGAAGCGCGTCCTCCTCGGCCTCGACGCCCTCCTGTGCGCAGATGTAAGTCAGGCGAGAAACGATATCGTTCGTCTGGATGCGGCGGAGGTCGAAGCGCTGGCAGCGCGAGACGATCGTCGGCAGCACCTTGTCGCCCTCGGTCGTCGCGAAGATGAAGCGGACGTGCGGCGGCGGCTCCTCCAGTGTCTTCAGGAGCGCATTCCACGCCGCATTCGACAGCATGTGGCATTCGTCGATGATGAAGATCTTGAAGCGCGCGGCGGCCGGTTTGAACTGGACGGACTCGATGATCGGCTTGACGTCCTCCACCTTGTTGTGCGACGCCGCATCGAGCTCGGTCACGTCGAGGGAACGCCCGCCCGCAATCTCCGTGCAGTTGGTGCATCTCCCGCAGGGTTCCACCCCGTCCGGTGACGTGCAGTTGAGCGCTTTGGCGAAGATGCGGCTCAGCGTCGTCTTGCCGATGCCGCGCGGACCAATGAAAAGGTAGGCGTTCGCCACGCGACCCGCCGCGATGGCATGGCGCAGCGTCTTGACGACATGCCCCTGCCCGACCACGTCTTCAAACGTCATCGGACGGTACTTCAGGGGCAGCGCTAGGTGCTCAGCAGACATCGCCTACATTATAGCATAAGGCGGGACGCCCCGCCAGCCCGCCGTCACGGTCCCCGCCTACATGTTGCCGATGACGGCCTTGATGCGGCGGACGCCGGCGGATGAAGCCTCTTCCTTCTTGATTCGGAAGGAGCCGAGCTCCCGGGTGTTCGCGACGTGCGGCCCGCAGCAGATCTCCTTCGAGATGTCGCCGATCGAGTAGAGCGACACCTGGTCACCGTACTTCGCGCCGAAGAGCGCCATCGCGCCCTCGGCCTTGGCCTCCTCGACGGTGGTCATCTTCTTGGAGACCTCAATGCCCTCGTCGATCCACCGGTTGACGAGCTGCTCGACCGCAGACTTCTGCTCCTCGGTCAGCTTCTGCGGCCAGGCGAAGTCGAAACGCAGACGCTCCGCCGTGATGTTCGAGCCCTTCTGGTTCGCCGTCGGGCCGAGCACCTGATGAAGCGCCGCATGCAGGAGATGCGTCGCCGTATGCAGGCGCGTCACCACCTCGGAGTTATCCTGCAGGCCCGCCTTGAACGAACCGGCGCTCGTGGTGCGCGAGAGTTCCTGATGCTTGCGGTTGGCCTCTTCGAAGCCGGCCTGGTCAACCGTGAGGCCGTCTTTCGCCGCCATCTCGAGCGTAAGCTCGATCGGGAAGCCGAAGGTGTCGTAGAGCTTGAACGCGGTCTTTCCGGAGATCTGGTTCTGCCCGTGCGCCTTGAGCTGCCCGGCGACCTTGTTGTACATCGCCTCGCCCTTGTCCAGTGTCGCGTTGAAGCGCTTCTCCTCCTGCGCGAGATCGTTACGGCAGATCGCAAGGTTCGCCGCGAGTTCGGGATAGACGTGCTGATACTTCTCGCAGATGACCTCGGCCAGCCTGACGGTGAAACCCTCGGCGATGCCCAGCATCCGGCTGTAGCGAATCGCGCGGCGGATGAGGCGCCGGAGCACGTAGTTCGCACCGACGTTGCCCGGCTTCACGCTGCCCTTCGGGTCGCAGAGGATGAAGGTCGCGGTGCGCATATGGTCGGCGATCACGCGCCGCGCCTTGAGCGCCTCACCGGCGGGGAGCGCCGCGACCGCCGCCGCATCGGAAAGCGCGTCGATCGCCTTCATGATCGGCGCAAAAATCTCGGTATCGTAGACGGTCGGCGCACCCGACATCATGCAGATCGTGCGTTCGACGCCCATGCCCGTATCGACGTTGTGCCGCCCGAGGGGGACGAACTTGCCCTCCTCGTTCTTGTGGTACTGCATGAACACATCGTTCCAGATCTCGATGTACTTGCCGCAGGAGCAGCCGGGACGGCATGCGGGGCCGCATTTCTCCTTGCCCGTGTCGATGAACATCTCGGTATCGGGACCGCACGGACCCGTCGTACCCGCCGGACCCCACCAGTTGTCCTCACGCGGCAGACGGAAAATGCGCGCATCGGGAAGCCCAAGCGACCGCCAGATCGCGACCGCCTCCTCATCGGCGGGAATGTAGCCCGGTTCGCCTTCCTTCCCTTCGCCGCAGAACACCGTAACGTTGATCTGTTCGGGCCTGAAGCCGAGCTTCATCGTCAGGAACTCGAACGACCAGCTGATCGCCTCGCGCTTGAAGTAGTCGTTCAGCGACCAGTTGCCGAGCATTTCAAAGAACGTGAGGTGCGCCGCATCGCCGACCGCATCGATGTCGCCCGTGCGCACGCATTTCTGGACGTCCGTCAGACGCGTCCCGGCCGGATGCTCCATTGCGCCCATCAGGTACGGCACCAGCGGATGCATGCCCGCCGTGGTGAAAAGAACGGTCGGATCGTTTTCAGGGATGACGGACGCCCCAGGGATGATCTTGTGGCCCTTGGACTCGAAAAACTTCAGATACATGTCGCGGAGTTCGTCCGCAGTCAGATTCTTCATGGCACTAATTCCTTATGTGACTGTGTATTTTATCAAAAGACGCCGGAGTTGTGAGCAAGAAAAGGCTTGCCGGAGCATTTTCCGCCGTCGTGCGCCAAGGACTGGGGAACAACGACGCGGCGCGACTGCGGTGGTGGTGTGCGGAATAGGGTAGATCCCGAAGGACCGTTTTGGTGGGCGATACTGGACTCGGACCAGTGACCCCTACCGTGTGAAGGTAATGCTCTAACCAACTGAGCTAATCGCCCAAAACGGAATTGACGAATAGTGTAGCAAAACGCCGCGCAGAAGTCAACCGTGTGCTGTGCCACACTCTTATCCCGGAAAATCCGGGATAAATTATCCCAGATATTCACCAGAGCC